>CAIQWJ010000080.1 GCA_903875575.1 uncultured Acidobacteriia bacterium
AAGAAAGAGAGAGTTTTTTCGGGCAGGGTGATGACCTGACCGGTGACTGCGTCGCGGGTTGCGTTGAGAGTTTCCATGGCTGTTTTGTCCTTAGCGCAGGGGTTGCCTACGGACATAGAAGTACCATGTGGTTTTGGAGCTAAATACGGATGTTGTTGATTATATTGAGTAAAATCGACAGCACTCAACTTTGTCGCAAAGTTCGACCGGTACCGCGAAGTACACAAAGAGTTTTGTAAGAAAGTTGTTTGTTTGGGTACTACCTTGAATTTGAGCGGACAGGACGACCTTTATCAACGGGTGGCGGAAGAATACGGCGCAGCGCTGGGTCGTCTGGTGCGCGGGTATGAAGCGGATCCAGATAAGCGGCGTGATCTTTTGCAGGAGGTGCATCTTGCATTGTGGAGAAGTTTTGCGGGCTTTCAGTCACAGTGTTCGCTTCGCACGTGGGTGTATCGGGTGGCGCATAATACGGCGATTACGTGGGTGACGCGACAGAAGCGGGGAAGGCCGCAGATGCTGGTCAGCCTGGAGGAACTCGACGCGATGCCGGTGCCACACGATGCAGATCGTCGCATGGCGCTGGACCAGTTGACGCAGTTGGTGCAGCGGCTGGAGCCACGGGACAAGGAAGTGATTTTGGCTTATCTGGAAGGTCTGGATGCGGCGGCTATCGGCGAACTGACGGGACTTTCGGCACGGAACGTGGCGACCAAGGTTCACCGGATCAAGAACGTTCTCGCGCGTAGCTTCCAGGAAGGAATGGGTCATGGCGAGTGAGATGAGTCCGAACGATCCGAGGGATCTCTGGCAGGGTCAGGAGGTGGAGAAGATGACACTGACAGTTGACGAAGTCCGGTGCCGGTCAGTGCGCTTTGAGCGTCGTGTTCATTGGCGGAATGTGCGTGAATACACGGCGGGAGCTTTGGTGGTGTCGTTCTATTCGGCGCAGTTCCGGGGCGCGCACGGGTGGCGGCTTGCGCCGGCCGCGCTGACGATTGCGGGGACGGTTTATGTTATGTTCCAGCTCTATCGGCGAGCCGGGGCGCGCTCGCTTCCTGAGGATATGGGGTTGCGCGGGTCGATTGAGTTTCACCGCATGGAGCTGGAACGGCAGCGCAACGCGCTGGAGGCTGTATGGCGCTGGTATCTGATGCCGTTTGTGCCGGGGCTGGCGGCAGGGTTAGTGGTGACAGGGATCGATCATGGAGTGAGTGCGACGCTGGTTCGGGTGGGCGTCTTCATCCTGACGGTCTTCGTGGGTATCTGGGGACTGAATAAGAGGGGCGCGCGAAAGCTGGATCGGAGGATTCAGGAGTTGAAGGCCATGGAGAACGACGCTGAGTAAAAGAATCGACGAAATCCGCGAGATCCTGGTGAAGCGAGTTGATCAGGAGAAGCAGGCGGTCGGGATGGTCGCGGGCGTGGTTGGGCCAGGTGGCCGTTGCGTTGTCGGCCATGGCAAGCTTGCTGCGGGCGATGCGCGGGTGCCTGATGGGGAGACAATCTTCGAGATTGGATCTGTTACCAAGGTTTTCACCTCGCTCGCGTTGGCGGACATGGTGAACCGCGGGGCGGTTGCGTTGGAGGATCCGGCTGGAAAGTATCTTCCGGAAGGTGTGAGGATGCCGGAGCGGGGTGGCAGAGCCATCACGCTGCATGATCTGGCGACGCACCGGTCGGGACTTCCGCCGATGCCTGGAAATCTGAACCTGGACCCGCGGAGTACCTCTGACGAATACGGCGTGAAGGAGTTGTACCAGTTCCTTGCGGGTTATGCGCTGCCGCGCGAGCCTGGTTCAGAATACGAGTATTCAAACCTGGGTGCGGGGCTGCTCGGGGTTCTGTTGGCGAACCGCGCGGGAACGGATTATGAGAGGCTGATCCGAGATCGAATCACGCGACCGCTCGGCATGCCGGATACGGTTATTACGCTTTCTGCTTCGATGCGGCAACGCATGGCGACCGGCCATAACGGGATGCTGGGGGCTGTTGCCAATTCGGATGTTTCTGCGCCGCTGGCCGGTGCGGGCGCGTTACGGGCGTCGGTGAATGACATGCTGGCGTTGCTGGAAGCGTGCCTGGGCTATCGGGAAACATCTCTCGCGTCGGCAATTTCCGGTATGCTTGCGGCCCCACGACCGGCGGGTCAAATGGAGATCGGTTTGGGGTGGCTTGTGATGTCATCGCACGGCAAGAAGATCGTCGGCCACAACGGGGCGACCGGGGGCTTCCGGTCGTTTGCCGGGTATGATCCGGCGGAGCGTGTTGGGGTGGTGGTGCTGTCCAATGCCTGCACGGCAGGCGGTGTTGACGACATTGGTTTTCATCTTCTGAATCCGAAGGCACCGCTGGCTGATTTTGCGGCGCCGCAGCCGCGCACGGAGATCTCCGTGAATCCGGAGATTCTTGCGGGGTACACGGGGCGATATCAGGTCATGCCCAACCTTGTCTTCGAGATCACCCGCGACGGGGCACGACTCTTCGCGCAGGGCTTCGCACAACTTCCTCACAAGCAGCCGGGAGAACTGACCGCACTGCCTCAGTTTGAGTTATTTGCGGAAAGCGAGAAGAAGTTCTTCGCCCGGGTGGCGGACAACCAGTTCAGCTTCGAAACGGACCCTGCGGGGCGAGCTATCGGGCTTGTACTGCATCGGGGCGGGCGCGATTCGCACGGGCCGAGATTGTTGTGATGGAGCAGAAAGAATTAACCAATTGCAGTCTTGTGGCTGGTGTCTGAGAGACCTATCCTGGTAAATATCACCAGAAGGCGGTCTATGTTTTTCGTACATGCCATGCGGTTTTTCCGGCTCGGTTTGACTGGCTCCCTGTTACTGCTTGTCGGGGGGGCCGTGCAGGCTCGCGCCGATACCATCAAAACGGGTTACCTGTATGTCAGCGATTATGGGCTGAGTGAACTGGATCGCTATAAGTACACCTACAACCAGACTCTGAACACTATCACTGGATTCACGGCATTCGGCATCGGCAACAACACGTCCAACGCGTATTTCCTCGGCGGCACCAGCAATCCGGTGAAAGAAGGCGTGCATGGCACGGCCAACGATCTCATCCTGGTTTCGGGCTCGCACGGGAGCACCAGCACCACCATTGAACGCTAAGCTCTGGATGGAACGCTCATCGGCACGATTCCGATCAATCTCAGCAGCTACAACGGAGGAAACGTCGGTATCGGTAACGTGCTGGTCACAAGCGACGGGAAGTATCTGTACGCGCCGCTCGAGACGGCCGGAGCAGTCATCAAAATCGATCTTGCGACAGGGAACGTAGTCGCTTCCGTGCAGTTCGCCGGTGCCCATGATGTCGCCATTGATGCAACTGGAAACGTGTACGCGGCCAACTACAGCAACGGGTCGGCCAGCGTCATTCTGCTCGATTCGAATCTGAACAAGCTTCAGACGGTGATCACGCTTGCGTCGAGCGGCGCAGGGAGTTCGTTCCGTCCGAGCGGCCTTTCGATTGCGCTGGACGGGTCTCTCTACGTCCAGAACAACCTCAAGGACGGACCCGACAGCGTGCTGCACTACACCATCTCGGGTAGTGCCGGTACGGAGACTGCCACACTCGATACGTCCAAGAGCTATATCGGGAGCACTACCAACAACCTGCTCGAATTCACATTTGGAAATAACATCGGTCCGGATGGCAACGTGTACATCGCGGCGCTCGGCGGCGGGGGAGCGGGGAATCCGTTCGGAAGCCCGACCGGCTATGTGAACGGCATCTATGAGTTCGACCCGACCACCCAGACAGTTTCCTTATCGATTGCGGGCTATACGAACAAGACCGGCCCGGTGGGGACTTCGGGCCTTAGTGCGCCGAAGTATCTGCAGTTCGATACGAATTTTGTGACCGTGAACGATGCGGGCTACAGTGCTACCCCGGAACCCGCCACATTTGCGATGGTGGGGATTGGTCTCGCGCTGTTGGGCCGCTGGCGCCGGTTTGTCTGAAAGACGCGGCGAGTATTGGGGGGGCCGGCGGTATTTTCCACACTGCGGGAAGACGATAGAGTCGTGGGATTCGGGGAGTAAGCAGACACAATCAGGCGTTGTGATCTCGCTGCAATAGGGAAAATCATAGCTCGGCGGCTTTACGGGGGATCAGTAGTTTTTCATTGCGAATGCGTAGAAGCAGCAGCAGAAGTCGCGGGAAGCGACGCTGCGGAGGTGGTGGCGACGAATTCGCATTCGCCGAATGAGTTCCGCGCGGCGACGGTGCGCAATATCGACGCCTGGTATGCGGCGTTTGGGGTGAAGCCGGGGGTAAGCGGTATCTGGCACCTGGGGAGCGGGTGCCGGTTTGGCAGGTGGCGCCGAAGGCAGGCGGGCGTAGTGGCTGCCGTTGATAGAATCAAACCGCGGGAGTTGCAGCGGAACGAAATCCGGTCAACACCTTGTTGCTCAGGGACGCTCTCGCGTCCCTGCCGAGGGGCAGAATGAGGGGGAGTTATTGAATAGACGGAGATTCCTGGCGGGCTCGATGGCAGCAGCAGCTGTTCGCCAGGCAATATTGTCGCCCGCGGGCCTGGCCCAGGCGCTCGGGGCCGAAGATCAGTCCGGAGTTGCCGTTTTGCTTGTCGATACCGATCGCGTCATGGGCACTATCGACGAGCGGATCTACGGGCAGTTCCTCGAACACATCAATCACTCTGTGGAAGACGGGCTTTTCGCTGAGCAAATCCGCGGCGCGGGCTTTGAGGGTGACGATTTCAAGACGTATTGGGAGGCTTTTTCGGAGCGCGGAAGAGTTGAGATCGCCGAGCTGGAATTTCAGAACGGGAGCAAGAGCGTGCGACTCGCCCCGGATGGCGGACGCGCAGGCATCCGGCAGGGGCGAGTGTTTCTTGAATCGGGGCGGCAGTATGACGGCTCGGTCTGGCTGAAGCGTGAGAGCGGATCAGCGCAACTGGCTCTGCGGGTGCGGAGTTCCGGAGGCCCACAGATTGCGTCGACTCCGATTGCGGTCCCGGCCTCCGGTTGGCAGGAGGTTCCTTTTTCCGTGAGTAGCGACGTGCGCGATGCTCAGGCGACGGTGGAAATTGAAGCGTCTGGCAGTGGCGCGGTGCTGATTGATTTCGTTTCGATGATGCGTGCGGATGTTCGTCGCGACGGCATGCTGCGGCCCGATCTGCTTGGCGCGCTTCGGGAACTGCATCCGTCTTTTATCCGCTGGCCGGGCGGCTCGTTTGCTTCCACGTACAAGTGGACGGAAGGAATCGGACCTTACGCGGCGCGTGGCTATCATCCGAATACTTTCTGGGGCGGCTATTCGGACTATTTCGGTTTCGGGACAGATGAGTTCCTTGGGCTCTGCCGCAAGGTTGGGGCGGAGCCGCTGATCGCGCTCGCGGCACCGGGCAACGGGCCGGAGCAGATCGAATATGCGATGAACTGGGTGCGGTATCTGAACGATCCGCCCACGACCGAATGGGGTCGGAAGCGCGCGGCCAACGGGCATCCCGAACCGTACGGCGTAAAGCTTTTTCAGATCGACAATGAGCCGATGAACAATGGTTTCACGGCGGAAAAGTACGCGGAGATTGTCAATGCATATGGCAGCAGGCTCCGGGCGATCGCGCCAGGGGCGAAGATTGTGGCGTGCGGACAGAAGCGGTCGAACGACATGAACTGGAGTGAAAAGCTCATCGATCTCGCCGGTGCCAATTTCGATGTTCTGGGATGTCACAACTATGAATATGAGCCGGACAATTTCGAAAGCGGGATCGGGCGCATCCGCGAGTATCTGACGAAGCTCCGCGACTATGTTCGCGCGTCCAGACATCCGGCGATTGAGATCGGCGTGCTGGAGTGGAGCCTGCAGCACACATACGACTGGCGCGCCGGGCTGCATGCTGCCGGGAGTCTGATGCTGTTCGAAGAACTCGGACAGGGTCTAACGATGGCGTGCCCTGCGCTGCTGATGCGTAATACGACGGACGACCCCACGTGGACCTCATTCATCTATCATGATCATGCGAGCTGGTTTCCGGGTGCCGGTTATGTTGTGGAAAAGCTGTTTCGGGAACATTATGCGGAACGATTTCTCGCGTCTGCGTCGGGAACGTTCCGGGATCTCGCTGACCGAAAGGGATTCTTTGGCCAGATTTCGACGATGAAGCCGGAGGGGTGGCAACCGGGTTCCGTGGATGCGATTGCGACGGGCAGCGCAGACGGGCGGCGGATTGTGATTAAGGCCGCGAATTACCGGCCGCGGAAGAATACCGTACTGGTGCGACTGCAGGGATCGGCGGTTCCCGCGCGGGCCATGGTCAGGCTGCACACGGTTAGCGCGGGGTTGAAGGATGCGGCCTCTTTGGAGCGTCCCGATGCGATTGCGGTGGTGAGCCGGGAAATGGTTTACGAGAAAGACTTTGCGCTGGAACTGGAGCCTTACGGGGTGGCGGTCCTGGAGATTCGCGCTACATAGCGGCGGAAAGCATCAAGCTATTGTTGTGTGCGGGCGGCTGGGTCAGAGAGTCAGGGTAAACCCACCATCCGGGGTCAGTGTGGTGCCGGAGATATAGCTGGCTTCGTCGGAACACAGGAAAAGGATGGTGTTGGCAATTTCTTCGGGTTGGCCGGCGCGCCTGAGGTGGACTCGCGGCAGCAGATTCCCGTCGTACAAATCGTCACCGACAACCCCTCGCAACCGTTGGTGCATCGGCGTGTCGATGAAGCCCGGACACACGAGGTTGACCCCATGCCCTGAGGCGCCAATTCGGCCGAGACGCTTGTTGTGAGGCCAATAAGCCCGTGTTTCGAGACGACGTAGGCTGACGCGGTTTGAACGCCGAGGAAGGAGTTCACTGAGCCGATGTTGACGATCGCGCCGCCATTTCCGCACGCCAGCATGGCGCGGGCCTCATGGCGCAAACACAGAAAAGTACCTTTCAGGTTGGTATCGAGGACACGATCCCACTCGTCTTCCGACAAATCGGTTATGGGGGCGAGGCTTCCTTCGATGCCTGCGTTGTTTACTGCGTAGTCGAGCCGGTTGAACGTTTTGAGAGTGGCTTGCACCATTTGTTCCACATCGCTGGCTTTCGAGACATCGGCGACAACAAACTCTGCGCCGGTGCCGAGGTTTGCGATCTCGCGCCGGAGTGTGGCGAGCTCAGTTTCGCGTCGCGCAGCTACCATGACGTTCGCGCCCCGCGCTGCAAAGGCGAGGGCTGTGGCCCGGCCGATTCCACTGCTCGCGCCTGTTACGAGCGCTACTTTGCCTTTCATCGATCCGTCTCCGTTGCTCAGAGCGAGAATATCATTTCCGTTTGGTCGTGTGCGGTATTGGCCCGGGATGGGAATTGATGGCTGAACATCGGTTGTCTTACGGCGACACCTTTTCAGGTGGTGCTGTAGAATTACTGAGGTTAAGGGGAGGTCCAATTGAAACTCGGGTTTGGAATTTTCGTTTTTACGTCATTCGCGCTGGCGCAGTCAGCGCTGCCAACTATTCCTTGTATCCCTGCGCCCGCGCCGGCATCGGCGGTGGCTCCGCAGGCCCCGGCGGGTGGGCCGGGGCGGGGCCCGATTGGTGGGTCGGGGCGGGGTGCGGGTGGGCCACGGGTACAAGCGTCGCAGTCGGCCGAGGATGTTGCCGAGATCGGGAAACTGAAAGATCTGCCAGCCTGGACGTCGGCTGCGGTGGATGGCGATTACTCAGCGGGTCCGGGGTATCCGACCGCGCCGGAACTGGCGAGGCGTGTGGGCGTGCCGGAGGGCAAGGTGATCGAGTTCGTGATGAATTCGAGTGAGAGTAAGTTTTATCCGGGCACGAATGGCGGCTTTCAGCGGCACGTTTGCGTGTATGTTCCCGCGCAGTATGTGGCGGGCAGCGCGGCTCCGGTGATCGTTGCGGCGGATGCGTACGGGATGCGGTACAACCTGCCGACGATTTTGGACAACATGATTTATGACCAGAGGCTGCCGGTGCTGGTGGCGGTGATGATCGACAACGGTGGGGCGGAGCGCAGTATGGAGTACGACACTGTTTCCGATAAGTACGTTCAGTTTGTGGAAGAGGAAGTGCTGCCGCGGGCGGAGAAGGAGGCGGGGGTGAAGCTGTCGAAAGACCCGGAGGCGCGGATGACGCTGGGAGGGAGTTCAGGGGCAGCGGCGGCGCTGACGATGGCGTGGTTTCGGCCGGAGCTGTATCACCGGGTGGTTTCGTATTCGGGGACGTTTGTGAATTTGCGGAACAGTCCCGAAGCACCTTTGGGCGCTTATGAGTATATAGAGCATCTGTTTCCGAATGGAGAGAAGAAGCCGCTGCGCATTTGGCTTCAGGTATCGGAAAACGATAATGGCGCGAAGACTCCTTCGGAGAGCAAGCGGAACTGGGTGACGGCGAACTCGCGGCTGGCGAAGATTCTGAAAGACAAGGGCTATCATTACCAGTTTGTTTATACGAAGAGTGCCGGGCACACGCAGAGGAAGGTGATCAACCATACCTTGCCGGAGGCGCTGGAGTATGTGTGGCAGGGGTATGCGGGGCTGAATTAGGGTTTCTGCGCCCGGTTCGCGATGGGTTGCGTCTCTACTGCTGTGAGGGTCTTTGCCTGCTTTCTGATTGCGATTTGCGGCGCACAGGCTGTTGACGCGCCTTCCGTGCGGGATATGGTCGCTTCGCACAATGCGGTGCGGGCAAAGGTGGGGGTGGGTCCGCTGGCATGGTCGGATAAGTTGGCCGCGGTTGCGCAGGATTGGGCGGACGGACTGATTGCGCGGGGAGAGTTTGCGCATAGCCGAAGTCCGGAGTATGGAGAGAACCTGTATGAGATCCGGGGGGCCGGGGCGTCGGCTGCGGATGTGGTGAAGGCCTGGGCTGGGGAAGCGCGGGATTACGACTACGCTTCGAATAGCTGCCATGGAGTTTGTGGACATTACACGCAGATTGTTTGGCGGCGAACGAATACGGTGGGGTGCGCGGTGGCTCGGGGTGGGGGGCGCGAGGTCTGGGTTTGCGAGTACGGGCCTGCGGGGAATTGGGTTGGGGAGAAGCCTTATTAGTATTTGCAGGAAGGGCCGGATTCAGTGAACTTGCAGTTGATGGACCGCAATTTGGTGAAGTTTTGTGTGCGCGAGGGCGTGGCACAGAAGCTGCCGTTAACCAACCGGTTGAGGTGCTAAAAGTGATGGCCGGTGCCGCTCCTTACAATCGCGGTTCGGTCCGTTGCGGTTTGGAGGATGGGGTGCCGTTCCTGCGATTGACGGCGTCCGCGTTTACTCCCAGATAGTTTCCACACCGTAAGACGCAATCGACGTGTCCCTGGTGACGCAGGGCAGGCCCTCTTCGATGCATTGCGCGGCGATCATGCGATCGAAGGGGTCTTTGTGGAGCATGGGCAATGCGGCGGCGGCGAGGGCGTGGCGGTAGTGGATCGGCAGAATAGAGATGCCGCCACGCCGGATGTTCAGAGCGATAAACTCGCGGGGCGGGGAAGGGATCGGCAGCTTCTTCATTTCCCACTTGATGCCGATCTCCCAGACACTGGCGACGCTCAGCAGCAATTCCGCCTGTTCACAGGCCGCGCGGGCCTTCGCGGGCAAGCGCTCCGGTTCTGTCGCCATCCACAGAAACGTGTGGGTGTCGATGATGGCCTTCATTGATAGAAGCTGTCTTCCACTTCAGAAGGGAGCGGGGCGTCGAAATCGTCGGGGACCGTGAATTCGCCGCGTGCCCAGCCAAGTTCGCGACGCGCAGGCGTGGCGTTGACCGGCACCAGACGGGCGACGGGAACGTTGGAACGCATGATGACGATTTCCTCGCCTTCCGTCACGCGTTCAAGCAGGCGCGAGAGGTGGGTCTTGGCCTCGTGGACATTGATCTCGGACGAATGGCCATACATGGCGGGCTTGGGAGCTGAGCTCATGTGGTCATTATAGACTAAGTTGTGTGACTAAGTCAATGTTTAGAGGAAGAGGCGGCTCACAGAGGTCTCTTCATGGATCGACTGAATCGCGGAGGCCAACAGGGGAGCGACGGATAACTGCTTGATCTTGCCGGACTTGCGGGCGGCCTCGGTCAGCGGGATCGAATTGGAGAAGACGACTTCGCGGATACCGGATTTCTCGATCCGCTCGATGGCGGGACCTGATAGAACGGCGTGGGTGGCACAGGCGGTGACGCTGGCAGCACCTTGCGCGAGGAGGGCTTCCGCTCCTTTGACGAGGGTGCCGGCGGTGTCGATGAGATCGTCCACCAGGAGGCAATTCTCACCTTCCACGTCGCCGATGACGTTCATGACTTCGGCAACGTTCGCTTCTTCGCGGCGTTTGTCGATGATGGCGAGGGGTGCATTGAGGCGCTTGGCGATGGAACGGGCGCGTTCGACGCCGCCGGCATCGGGCGAGACGACGGTGAATTTGCCGAGGTCCTGGGACTTGAGATAGTCGACGGTGACGGGGCGGAAGAAGAGGTGGTCGACGGGGACGTCGAAGAAGCCCTGGATCTGGGCGGCGTGGAGGTCGAGGGCCATGATGCGGTCGGCACCGGCGCGTTCGAGGAGGGAGGCGACGAGTTTGGCGGAGATGGGTACACGGGGCTTATCTTTGCGGTCCTGACGACCGTAGCCGTAGTAGGGGAGGACGGCGGTGATGCGCTCGGCCGAGGCGCGCTTGAGCGCATCGATCATGAGCAGGATTTCCATGAGGTGGAATTCGACGGGGGAGCAGGTGGGCTGAACGACGAAGCAATCGGCGCCGCGCACATTTTCGAGGATCTGGAGATGGATTTCGCCATCGGCGAACTGGCGCATGCTCATGTCGCCGATTTCGAGGCCGAGGCAAACGGCGATCTCTTTGGCGAGCGCGGGGTTGGCGCTGCCGGTGAAGATCTTAATGCGTTCAGGGTTCATCGCGCGTGCCGGCTTTGGAGCGGCCATGTGTGGTCACCTTTCCTGTCTAGTTTCAGAGCCCGTTGCCATGCGCCCTGATAGCTGGCGCGGTTTACGAACGAGATTACGAACGCCCGTTCACCTGCAGTTGCCTGTTTTTCCCACGCCATTTTGGCTCGTTCGAGCTTGCCTGGATTGTCAAAAATACCGAATATTGCCGAACCAGAGCCTGTCATGGAGACACGGCTGGCACCTGCCCGACGCAATCTTTCCCGAATTCCTGCCAGTTCCGGGTAGCGAGCCAGTACTACTGCCTCAAAATCGTTGATTAAACTGGACTTACTGTCTCCCCAGGCCCCCCGCTGGAAACTATCCAGTTTAGCCTGTAACGGGACATTTTTCAATGTAGCAGACAGGTCGCGGTAGGCATCGGCAGTGGAGGAATGGACGGCGGGGGCAATCAGGAGGGCCTGTTCGGCGGGTTGGTCCGGCAGGGGATAAAGCTCTTCGCCGCGGCCGAGGCCGAGGGCGGTGCCGCCATAGAGGAAGAACGGGACGTCGCTGCCGAGTTGGGTGGCCAAGGCTGTCAGGTGTTCCATGGGCAGGCGGATGCCAGACAGAACGGGCAGGGCGAGCAGGACGGCGGCGGCGTCGGAGGAGCCCCCGCCGAGGCCGGCACCGGACGGGATGTTCTTGGTGAGTTGCAGACGGACGTGGCCGTGTTTGGCGGCGGCTTCGAGGAGCAACCTGGCCGCGCGTTCGGCGAGGTTATCGGGAATGTCGGGGGTACCCAGCATTTCGATCCGGGTGGACCTGGCTGGAGAGAAGGAGATCTCGAGCCTATCGGCCAGGGAAATCGTCTGGAAGACCGTACGCAGTTCGTGGTAGCCGTCGGGGCGCTTGTAGAGTACGCGCAGGCCCAGATTGAGCTTGGCGCAGGCCCGGACGCGAGCGGTGCGGGTCATGTTACTTGTCGTACTGGAGGAGCGAGTAGACGTCGTGACCGGCGAGTTTGCCGCGACCATTCAGGAATGTCAGTTCGACGACGAAGCCGAGACCGGCAACGGTGCCGCCGAGACCTTCGACGAGCTGTGCGACGGCGCGGGCGGTGCCGCCTGTGGCAAGGAGGTCGTCAACGATGAGCACGCGGGAGCCTTTCTGGATGGCATCGCGATGGATCTCGAGGGTGTCGGTGCCGTACTCGAGATCGTAGGAGATGGAAGAGGTTGGTGCCGGGAGCTTTTTGGGCTTGCGGACGGGGACGAAGCCGGCACCGAGGGCGTAGGCGAGCGCGGGGGCGAAGATGAAGCCGCGGGACTCGATGCCGATGACGGCGTCGACTTCAGCGCCCTTGTACTGGGCGCGGAGGGCGTCGATGGTGCCGCGGAGACCGCGGGGATCCTTCAGCAGGGTCGTAATGTCGTAGAAGAGGATGCCCGGTTTGGGAAAATCCGGGACTTCGCGTATCAGTTTTTTGAGGGTATCCAAAATGTGGTTGCCAGAGTTCAGGTTACTACTTCGTATGAAAGGAATTCAATTGTTGCATTTCGGCTTCGAGTTGTTCGACGCCGCGGACATCGGAAAGGGGTGGGCCCTGGTGGAGACGGGCGGCTAATTTGTCGAGGTGGGGTTCGGGGCCGACCGCGTAGGCTTCGACGCGGCCATCGTCCAGATTGCGTACCCAGCCGGCGAGGCCGATTTCCTGCGCGTGCTTTTCTACAAACCAACGGTAGCCGACGCCCTGGACGCGACCCGAGATCAGCCAACGGCGTGCGGAATGGGGTTTATTCATGATCCGGCGGGTGGCTAAACGACAGCGGAGGCCGCGAGTTCATCGGACCAGGCGGAAGAGTTCTCAGCCACGGGAGGTGCATCCAGCGCTTTCTTGACCGCAGCGCATAAGTTATGGAGCTGGAAGGGTTTGGTGATGATGGGGAAGCCCTTCTCAACAACATAGCGCTGCACGATCTGGCGTTCCACGTAGCCGGACATGAAAAGAACACGGGCTGAGCCAAAACGCGCGAGAAGCTCGTCGGCCAGCATGGGACCGCTCTTGCCTGGCATGACGACGTCGGTGAGCAGAAGGTCTGGCGGAGTGGCCATTTTGTCGAGCAGCGCGATGGCTTTGGCCGCGGTGGAAGCGGTGATGGTCTTATAGCCGTACTCAGTGAGGACGTTTACGAGGAGACTGCGCACGTCGTGCTCGTCGTCAACGACCATGATGGTGAGGCGTTTGGCAGGAGCTTGTGTGTCGTGCATGTATGACTCCATTGGTGAGACAAACCCACGCTACGCTAAAGGATATCAACCCTGCTATGTCGAGGGATAGTACTAGAACCCGTTGTAGTATCAGATTATCGTGCGGATCAACACTGTTGGGCCTGTCTGGGGGAGTTTTGGGGCAGAAATTTCGCGACGGGGCCTGTTTCGTCTGGCTCCGGCAGTGGCTGGAGCGTTGTGGGTTCCGCGGGAGGGGTTGGCGGCTGGGCACTTTTGGGATACGAAGCCGATGGCTGAGTGGACGCCGGAGGAGATGGCTCAACTGACAACGAATTCGCCCTGGGCGAAAGAGGTGCCGGCGCAGTACCGGTCAGCGATGGGCGACAGGCGGCCGGATCCGGAACCGATGCAGGGGCGCGGCGAGGCGAAGGTGGGGGAGTGCGGTCTGGTGCCGTGCGCGAATGTAATGCCGGGCAGAGTGGTGGTGATCTGGGAGAGTGCGCTGGTGATGCGGCAGGCACTAAGGTCAGTGATACCGCCGGAATACAACGGACATTACGTGATTAGTATTCGCGGGCTCCAGGGGGAGCAGACGCCGGATCGACTGCAGGCGGCAACGGACCTTTCGGCGAAGGGTAAACCTCCGCTGCAACCTGGACTCGTGAGCCGGAGAAATGGTTCGTGGTTGTTTGGTTTTTCACGTGAACAGATGCCGCTTGATGTAAACGACAAGGACGTGTATTTCACGGTGCACACGGGGAGCATTCTGAAAGATACGCTGTTGCGGGCGAGCTTTAGTCCGAAGGATATGGTTTACCGCGGGACGCCGGCGTTGTAAGGGAGGGGGGCGCTGCGATATGATCGCGGTCTGTTCTTATGCGACATTCGTTGGTTTACGTTGCGATCCTGCTGCTGGGTGGCGCACGGTTGTGCCCTGGGCAAGCGGGCGCCGCAGCTGGCGGCGTGGCCGGGCACGTTTTCGATTCGCGCGGCGGTGAGGCGCTGGAGCATGTCGCGGTTCAGGTAAAGGGCGGGACCACGGTAGTGGGGCGGGTGGTTTCCGATTCCGGCGGTCAATACAGGCTGGAAGGAATCGTACCGGGCAATTACACGCTGGACGCGGCGACGGTTGGCTTCCACGTGGTTCAGAAAGCCGTTCGGGTGGTGGCGGGCGAGACAACAACTCTCGATATTGTGCTGAGTCCGGAGAAGATGGGCCGGACCGATACGATCGAGGTCACGGCGGGGCCGTTCGATGCGGCGCGGGAAGACAGCCCCTCGGCGCTGGTGCTTTCGGGAACTGACGTGAGTAACCTTGCGAGCGTGCTGGCTGACGACCCGATGCGAGCCGTGCAAAGCCTGCCTGGTGTGACTTCGGACAACGATTTCGACGCGCGATTTTCCGTGCGGGGTGCGGATTACAGCCGGGTGGGGCTGTATCTGGACGATGTGCTGCTGCACCAGCCGTTCCATATGTTGCAGGCGCAGAACGTGACGGGGTCGGGCTCGGCGTTTAACGGGGACATGGTGGAGGAACTGGAACTGCATGAAGGCGCGTTTCCGGCGAGGTTTGGTGACCGGACGGCAGGGATTTTGGATGTACATACGCGCGATGGGAGCCATACCGCACCCTCGTTTCGCTTTGAAGCCAGCATGTCGAACGCGGGTGTCGTGACCGAGGGGCCGATCGGGAAGAAGAAGCGGGGCACATGGCTGGTGGGTGCGCGCTATGGGTATTTGCAGTATCTGATCGACCGGATTGATCCGGGCGGTACGACTCTGGGGTTTGGGCTGAAGGACGTGCAGGGCAGGTTTTCGTACGATCTGAATGCACGGAACAAGATCACGCTGTATTTGCTGCAGAGTTTCTCGTCGATCAATCTGACTCATGCGAAGGCACCGGGGCTGAATTCGCTGGTGAGTGGGAATTACGACTTTTCACTGGCGAATCTGGGGTGGCGGTATACGGCTTCGCCGAGGTTCGTGGTGAGCAGCCATGTGGCATGGATGCGGGAGAAGTTTAACAACTACAACATTAATCCTCTGCCGCTAGAGGGAGGTTTTTACGGGGAGTGGGTTTCGGCGACGAATGCGTCGGTGTTGTGGGGGAATCCGGCGGCTGGAGCCGCCGGCGGGACGAGTCCTATGGATATCGGCTTCACTCTGCGGCGGGAGCGCGATGGCGGGTTTTCGAATCAGTACCAGACGACGACAGTGCCGCGTTTGCTGGATCGTTATGACGGGACGACGCTGGAGGCAGAGGGTTACGCGCAGCAGTCGTTGAGCTTGTGGCACGGATTGCTTCACTTCACTGGTGGCATTCATTTCAGCCGGGACGCGACGGACAGGGTGGCGACGGCGTTGCCCGCGGCTTCTGCCACGGTTCTTGTGTCGCGGTCGACGCGGATTCAGTTGGGTTGGGGCGAGTACGCGCAGCATCAGGATTTGGCGGTGCTGGCTTCGATCGCGGGGAATTCGAGGCTGTTGCCGCTGCGTTCGAACCACGAGACGGCGGCGATCGAGCAGCGGCTAAATGAGCGGACAAGGTTGCGGCTGGAGTTTTACAACCGGGACGATCGGGATATAGCGGACCGGCCGCAATTTTATCCGCGTATGGTGAATGGAAAGGTATTCGTGCCGCCGCTGGTGCCTGCGTGGGCGAATTCGGTGCGTGGCTATTCGCGGGGCGCGGAGATTTTTCTGCAAAGGACGAGCGCGAACCGGTTTACAGGATGGCTCTCATGGGCATGGGGCAAGGCGGAGAATCGCGATGGGGTGACGGGTGCGCGGTTTCCTTCGGATTTCGATCAGCGGAATACGATCAATGTTTACGGAGGCTATCGGGTACGGCCGAGCGTGAATGTGAGTATTCACTCCAGCTATGGCAGCGGTTTTCCGATTCCCGGTTATCTGAGTCTGGTGGGTGGGGTTTACTACCTGGGAACGCAGCGGAATCAGCTGCGGATGGACTACTACCAGCGGACGGATTTTCGGATCAATAAGACGTGGACGCGGGACAGGTGGAAGATTGCCTTGTTCGGGGAACTGGTGAACGTGACCAATCGATCGAATCAGCTGTTTGACAGTGTGAACAGCTACAGCACGGTGACGGGGAAGACGGGAATTTCGCTGGACAGCATGATTCCGATCATTCCGTCGGTTGGGGTGTTGCTGGAGCGGTGAGTGTGCTTAAGTCGTTAACATCGAAGTGGGCCTAAGGAGAGTTTCTATGATCGGCAAGCGCACGCACATCGTGATACCTGAACCGCTGGCGGCCGGGATTGACTCGCTTGTCGGGAAAAGAGGTCGCAGCGCATTTCTGGTCGCCGCTGCGGAAAAAGAGCTCGTCCGTCTTCGCCAACTGAGGGCTCTTGATGCTGCGGTCGGTTCGTGGAAGGACGAGGATCACCCGGAACTCCTGCAGGGCAGTGCGGAATGGGTTAGCAGCATGCGCCGCGAGGACGAGCACCGATTCGCGAAGCAGAATGGCTAATATGGCGACTACCTGCTGGATACCTGTTTGATTATCGATGTGCTGCGCAACAAGCGGGGGCGCGCCTCCTGGTTGCGTGGCTTGCTGGAACAGGGGAATTCGCTTGCTTGTTGCGCCATCAACATCACGGAAGTGTTTGCAGACCTGCGTCCGGGTGAGGAAGCTGCGACTGGGGAGTTCTTCGGGAGCCTGGATCAACTTCCAATCACTTCGCGCACCGCACGTCAGGCAGGAATATTCAAGCGGGACTATGCCCCAAAAGGCGTCATGCTCATTTGGGCGATGTCATGATCGCCGCCGTTGCGATCGACGATAGCGTGGTGCTGCTCACGGACAACGTGAAGGACTTCCCTATGCCCGAGTTGGTGCTGTTCCCTATGCCTGTGGTTCAGTAAAGTCAGTTACCGGGATTACATCGGCAAAGACGAAGCCATCGCGTTCGAGGATTTCGCCGGTGTGAACTGCGATTGGTTGCGCGAAGACCGGGGCGTCACAGACAAACGTGTGGAATTCGCCATTCTCGCCGCAGGGATCTGTTCCGGGTGGCAGTGCGTTGAGGAGCGCTCTATCGAAGTCGCGGCCGGCGAAGGAGGGTGCGAGCTTCGACGGATCTATGCAGGTTAGTTTGGCCTTTATTCCGGCTGCGATCATGTCGCGGGCCAATTGTCCGGTGGGGATTCCCCACGCGGGGAACAGGAGTTCAAGGCCTGTGTCCCGCATCTGACGTTCACGATAGGCGCGGACGTCTTCGAGGAAGAGGTCGCCGAACGCAACGGCATCTATCCCTTCGGCATTCGCGCGTTCACAGACTCCGAGCATGCGCGCTTCGTAATCAGCGTTGGAGCACGGCCACGGGAGACCTACGGACCAGAGCGGCAGGCCCGTGCGGCTGGCCTGGGCTTCGACTAACCTGTGCCGAACGGCGTGCATGGCGACTCGGTTGACGGCGGAGTTGAATGTGGTGACCAGCGCCACGACTTCCACGTCCGTGCGCTGCCGCAGGAGGTGGAGGGACCAGGCGCAATCCTTGCCGGTGCTCCAGGAAAGCAGGACTCGCTTCGTTTTGCTCATAACACATCTCCGGACCAGCACCAGGCATTGCCCTGAGACGGCTCGTCGAAGGTTTCGCCCTGCAGGATCTCGGCGATGATTTCCGCAGTCCGCGAAATGGTCATGCCGGAGCGATTGAAGTATAAGTTGCCATCAGCAAACGCGACTTTGCGGTGTTGAACGGCGCGGAGGCTGTTCCAGCCGGGGATGCGTTCGAGGACCCTGCGATCTTCCAGCGCGCGCGGCAGGCTGAAACCGCAGGGGGCGATGATCAGAATGTCGGGGTCGGCTTCGAGCAGACGTTCCGGCGGTACGGTGGCTGAGTATTCACCTTTGCTTCCGAAGAGCAGTTCGCCATTGGCGATTTCGAGGAGTTCGGGACCCCAGTTGCCCATGGAGAAAAGCGGGTCAGTCCATTCGAGCATGACTACGGTGGGGCGGGGCAGGTGAGCGGTGCGGTTGCGGACTTTCTGGAGACGCAATGTTTCCTGCTCAATCACTGACTGGGCCCGGTCGGCCAGACCGAGTCTGTCTCCAATCTGTCGGATGCTGTGGAAGATTTCTTCGACCGATGCGGCGGAGAGCGCGAGAGTGGGCAGGCAATCGCCACCGCGTTCGAGGTCGGCTGGAGTGACGGCGCAGACTTCGCAGTGGGATTGTGCGATGACGAGATCGGGGTGGAGTGAGCGAATCAGGCTGGTATCGACGCGATAGAGTTCTTCGCCGGCGGCGATGCGGCGACGTACTTCGGCGTCAATGGCTCTGCTGGAGACGGTGACAGGGAAAGCGGGTTCGCTACAGCGAGGCAGGGCTTGAACCCAGGCGGGGTTGTCGCACTCGTGGGAGCGCCCGACCAGCATGGCTTTGGCCTGTTCCCCGGCCAGGGCGCAGACGATTTCGGTGGCGCTGGCGAGCAATGAAACGATACGCAGGTTAGCTGGTCTCCAATTCGTTATGGTAGTCGGGGCATGTTGTCGGGGCAGGCTGTGGGCGGGGAGGTTGCGAACCGTTACACTGGGCTTGCAGATGGAACAATTTTCCCTGAGCTTCCTGCCGGAACGCCGAATCTATTCGCTACGCGAACTGAGCGATGGCATTCGAGGCGCGCTGGAATCGAGATTCACGAATATCTGGATATCAGGCGAGATTTCCGGCACGAAGCTGGCCCCGAGCGGGCACGGTTATTTCACGCTGAAAGATTCCGACGCGCAGATCAAGTGCGTTTGCTGGAAGCTGACGTACATGCGGCTGAAGTTCAAGCCGCAAGACGGCATTCAGGTGCTGGTCCGGGGCCGCGTGGATATCTACGAACTGCGCAGCGAGTACCAGTTTGTGGTGGAGACGATTGAGCCGCAGGGGCATGGCGCGCTGCAACTGGCGTTTGAGCAGCTTCGTGCGCGGCTTCGTGCGGAGGGGTTGTTCGATGACGCGAGGAAGCGGCCGTTGCCGCGGTATCCGATGCGCATTGGGATTGTGACATCACCGAAAGGCGCGGTGATTCGGGATTTTGTGGAAGTTCTCTCGCGCCGGTTTCCGGGCGTGCATATCCGGTTGTTTCCGGCGCAGGTGCAGGGCGCGGCGTCGATTGAGGAAGTATGTCGCGGCATTCGGTATTTCGGGCTTGGAGATGGCGCTGGTGGGGTGCCGTGGGCGCAGGTGGTGGTAGTGGCCCGCGGGGGCGGTTCGCTCGAAGATCTCTGGACGTTTAACGAAGAAGCTGTGGCGCGGGCAATTGCGGCGTGTCCGGTGCCGGTGGTTTCGGCGATCGGGCATGAGAGTGATGTGACGATTTCGGATTTTGTGGCGGATCTTCGCGCGCCGACGCCCTCGGCTGCGGCAGCGATGATCATTTGCGAACGCAAGGAGGTTCTGGATCGGCTGAAGAATCGTGAGGCGCGGATGGCGGAGTTGATGCGATACCGGTTCGCGCTGTTTTCGCGTCGCCTGCATGAACAGGCGGCAGGGCGGGCGGCGTCGGTATTGCACCGCGGAATCGCACGGCGGGTGCAGCGCGTGGACGATAACACGGCGCGGTTGCATGCGGCGCTGCGAAGCCAGGTGGCGGCGCGGGACAGGAAGAGGCGGCAACTGGAGGCGAGGTTGCGGTTTTTCGATCCACGGCCACGGCTGGCGCGCAGTCGCGAGCGGCTGAATGCGCTGGTGTATCGGGCAGAGGCCGCGATCCATGCGGGAGTGGGGCGGTCGCAGCGGCGGATTGAGAATGCGGAGACGAAGCTGGAGCAATTGAATCCGCGACTGGTGTTGACGCGGGGTTATGCGATTGTGCTGGATGATGGGGGCGCAATTGTACGCAATGCGGCCAGGGCACCGGAGGGCACGGAGCTGCGTTTGTTGTTTGCGGCCGATGCGGTGAAGGCGAAAGTGACGGAATCGCCGGGCTAAGGAGTTTTCATCCGTCAGTGATCAGCTTTCTGCCGGCAGCGACCACTGTGCTAATCTCGCGGCAGTGACACCTCCGGCGGGAACGTTTCTGGCGAAAGTACGTGATGGGGCTATCCAGTTTCCTCCACCTCTCAAGGCTTATTGCGATGTGGAAGGCTGGGACCTGTTTCGGGTGGTGCCGGGCGATCCGGACAGGCTGCTGCTGGAGCCTGTGCTGGCTTTGGAACCTGACGGCCCTGAGCCGGATCTGGTGGATGGTTTCTGTTCGAGTTTGTCCGTGGATGGACGGCTCTGGATACCGGTTGCGCTGCGAGAGTCGGTCTCGCTGCTGGAGCAGAGCGTCATGATGCGGGTGGAGAACGGCGGGATCGGCGTATATCTGCGAAAGGTTTTTGAGACGCTCGGCTTCCGGCCTTAGGATTTGGTGCAGGGCGTTCAGCCCCGGATACGGACCGGCGAAGCTTACCCATAGTGAGTAACACCCCGCCGGTCCACCAAGACTCCATTGCTATCCGGGTTACTTCGCAGCCGTGGTTTTGACAGCTGCTTTTGCAGCCGCTTTCTTCGCTTTGGCCGCAGTGCTCTTCGTGTGTTTCTTACCGGCCTTGGCGGTGCTCTTGACGGCGGTGGGGGTGCTGGCCGCCTTGGCCGCCGGAGCGGGAGTTGCCTGCGCGGCAAACGAGATGCCTGCCATCGCGAGCGTCATGGTCAGGCCGATGATTGTGGAAACTGTCTTGTTCATTTTCGTATCCGTCCTTTGTGGAAGCCTTTGTTTCTTTGCTTCTGACCATATAGACGAATGCAATTATGAACCGGCGGTGAACGGCCTGTTAATTAGCTTTCATGCAGTTTTCGCGGGCTGTGCGACGCGCTACTGAAGTGAAATGACGACCCCCGTCTGTGTCTGAAGGCCGGCGACTTTGGCGAGGATGGAGATGTCGCCGGTACCGAGACCCGCGGGCATGGTCAGGTTGAACTGGTAGAGTCCAGCCGAGCTGAGGCCGCTGAAGTCCGGAGTGATCGCGGTGTTGTTGATGGTGAGCTGAACCTTGTTTGTGGTTGCAGCGGCACCAGAGTAGGCCTGTCCGGCGGGCACCGCCGGAGTTGTGGGGCCGAAGCCGACGCCGAAGAGGACGACGGAATCGCCAGGTTTCGCGGCGACGGTCTTGTAGCCAAGCGAAGTGCCGGTGGGACCGAGGATGTCATAAGTGCCGCCGCCGTAGGCACCGGACTTGTCATTGCGCAGGATGATGCCGGTGACGTGTTTGGCGACGTCGAGCAGGCTGAAGGACGGGGCGATCTGACCGAGGGTGACGATGGACGTCCAGCTTCCTTTGCTGTTGGTGACGACGACGGGGACGTCACCGGTCGAAGTGGTGTCTGGCGCCTGGAGGTTGATCTGAGCGGGGCTCACGTACCAGAGATAGGCTTTCTTGCCGTCAATCGTGACGGTGACGCCGCCAAGAGATGTGGGGAAATCGCTATTCCACGTGGCGAGTGCAGCGGCGAGGTTTGTGCCGTAAATGGAGATCCAGGAGCCGGCCTGAATGGTGGTGGACGAACTGTAGACGGGGACGACGCCCGCGGCGTTGATGGCAGGAGCGCCGGCAGCGGCCTTCACGATGAAGCTTTGGGATACCGGCGTGGCACCTGTGAAGGTTGCCTTTCGGCCGGCTGATAGGGATGGGCGATCTCGAAACGACGCAAGGGGCGCATTACCGGACTGGCTGGCGGTGATGGAACAGATTCCAGCACCGGTAATGGTGACAGTGGCAACGTTGATGGTGCAGACGGAGGCGGGAATCGCGCTGAAGGTGACAGGCAGCCCGGAAGAGGCCGTCGCGCTGACGGTGAAGGGCGCGACGCCGAAGGTGACATCGGGAAGCGTGGCGAAGGTTATGGTTTGCGATGACGTGCCGGAAGTTACGGTGAAACTCTGGTTGACCTGCGGTGCGGGTTGGTAGGTGGCGTTGCCAGCCTGATTGGCGGTGATGGTGCAGGTGCCGGCGGCGACCAGGGTGGCGGTTGTGCCGGAGACGGTGCAAACGGTTGGCGTTGTGGAAGCGAAAGTCACAGGCAGGCCGGAAGTGGCGGTGGCGGACAGGGTGAGGGCACCTGCGCTGAGGGCGGTGGAACTGATGGCGTTGAAGGTGATGGTCTGGCTCTGACCCTGAGGCGTGGAGATGCCATTCATCAGGAAGGCATGCCGCTGGCCTTTGATCATGCCGTAGCCGACGATTTGGCCGGCATCGTTGATACCTGTGGCGACTTCCAGTTGCCAGCCCGAGTTGGCGGGGAGGAGGGTACTGAGGTCGATCATGGTCCCGCCGGAGTACAGGAAAGCGGTTGAGACGTTGCCCAGGACGGAGGAGCCGACGACTTGTCCGTTCGAATTGACCCCGATGGCGGAACTGCTGCCGCCGTTCAGAGCGCCCAGATCTTTCATGACGCCGGCGGAGTAAAGAAAGGCGTGGGTCAGGCTGTTGGAAACAGTGCTGCCGACGAGATCGGAGTAACCGACGATCTGGCCGGCATTGTTGATGGCCACGGCGCTGCTGTTTGCTCCCCCGAGAGTGCCCAGATCCTTCATGACGCCACCGGAGTATGAGAAAGCATGGGCCGTCGGAAAGGTTGAGGGGGCTATGAAGACGGTGACGTCCGCATCGCCGACAATCTGTCCACTCGCGTTGATCCCGTAGCCGCGGCTGGAGTTGCCGCCGAGTGCGCCAAGGTTCTTCATGGTGTCGGTAGCGGGTGAGTACAGGAAGGCGTATTCTGTGCCGCCGGTGTCAGAATAACCCACGATTTGGCCACTGGCGTTGATGGAACTGGCTCCACTGCCCAAACCCGTGCCTTTGCCCAGGGTGCCGAGATCGACCATGCCGCCCGGCTTGAAGCGGAAGGCATGAAAATCGCCGGCAGCGTTCGAGGCAACCCCCACCACTTGTCCGGAGTCATTCAGACCGGCGGCGCTGCTGCCGAAAGCGCCACCGAGGGTGCCGAGATCGGTCATCTTACCGCCAGAATAAAGGTAGGCATGCTGGACACCGCTCGCGAGAAAAGAATCGCCCACGACGTCTCCCAGGGAGTTGATGGCGGCGGCGGTGCTGGAGGTACCGCCGAGCGTGCCGAGGTCGGTTATGGTGGCCGGCATCGCGGGCAGAGTGCAGGCGAGAGCGAGCAGAATCAGATTACGACCAGTTATGGTCCCGGGGCGAGAAGGACGAGAGTTGAGTTCCACTCCTTATTGGATGGTGAGGCGGGCACGGTATTACCAGTTGAAAGTGAGATGTTGCGGAATGGCTCCCGCGTTGGTTCTTCGGCGTCGCGTACGGGCCTAGGATGGTGCGCCAGCGCCTGCGCCGGTCGCCATTTGTGTTCGTGGAATGGACAGAGGTACCATGCCGGAGTTAATCAGGACGCTTCGATCATGCCCCTCCAGGATGCCACGAATCAGGGCGTAGGTGCTGGTCTCGGCTGGATTGAAGTATTCGCCATGGATATTGATGCCGTTTACCGCCGGGTCCAGCAAAGTGGTGCAGTCGATGTCCCACACGTTATCCGGCAATCTGCAGGTTCGGTCCAGTCCCGAGCGCCCAAGACGACGCTTCCCGAAATGCTTCAAACCGGCGGAGGAGCCGAGCACCGTGTCCCGGCCCGTATAAAGCGCGGTAATCCGGTAAGACATATTCGCCAGACCCTCGCCATCGCCCTGGGAGACGGTCTCACCACTGCTGAACAGGTCGTTATCCACGTCGGCGGCAATCATGATCACTTCCTGCATCAGACTGACCAGGAGGGGGCGGTTCTTGCGCGTCCAGAGCGCGCTCATGGCGTACTCGAGGGCGTAGTTACCCATGCTGTGGGCAATGATGGAGGTCCTTGCCCGGCAGGCTTTGGAGGTGTCGGCGGCTGCGGCGGCTTGCTTATCGGACATCCAGTCGAAGAGTTCGGAGAGGACGCCGGTCAGATCGTCGGCAGTTTTTCTGGCTTGTGCCCGATCAGGAAGGTAGCCCAGCAGAGAACCTTCCGAGGGCCAGTCGAAGCAAATCAGTTCGCCGAGCGACTGCGGGCCGTCGAACAGGGTTCTTGCAATATCGTCGTACCGCTGCGCGGCTGCCGTCCAGTTATTGTTATACCCGTGGATGAATAGCGTCACGTGCTTTTGATCTTCCGTGGGAGTTGTGACGGGATCGGGAAATGCGGAGGCCGCGGCTACGAGAGCCGCGCGGAACTGATTGAGCGTTCGCGGCGTCCATGAGGACCGCTTCGTAATATCGCCGGGATTGGCGGAAGGATCCAGCGTCCAGAACGTGAGAGGCGCGAAATCACCGCCAAAGCCATCGTCGTCAGTCTTCTTGCGATTCGTAATGAGCCAACGCATATGTGAGGCAGTGTAACACCGAATTGACAGGTGGCTCCGCGAGCGCGGGTGGTGCGCAGTTCAACTCCAATAGTTGCGGTCCAGGCTACGGTATTGGATCGCCTCCGCGATGTGTTTTGCCGCGATGGAAGACGACTCGTCGAGATCCGCAATGGTGCGGGCGACTTTGAGAATGCGGTCGTGAGCGCGGGCGGAGAGGCTCATGCGTTTCATGGCCATTTCGAGTGTGCGCTCGCCTGTTTCATCGAGGGCGCATTGCTGGCGGATCAGGCGGGTCGGCATGCGGGAGTTGGTGCAGCCGCGCACTCGCTGGATTTCGCGGGCTTTGTCGACGCGGGCGCGCATGTGCGCGGAGGTCTCGGTAACTTCGGTGGCGCGCAGTTCCTTGTAGGGTACGGCGGGTACTTCGATCTGGATATCGATGCGGTCGATCAGGGGGCCGCTGATTTTTCCCAGGTAGCGCTGGATGATGGCGGGGGTGCAGCGGCATTCGCGGGTGGGATCGCCATAGAAGCCGCAGGGACAGGGGTTCATGGCGGCTACCAGCATGAAGCTGGCCGGGAAGTTCAGCGTCATGGCGGCTCGCGCGATGCTGACGACTGAGTCTTCGAGGGGTTGGCGCAGGATTTCGAGGACGTTGCGGGGGAATTCAGGGAACTCATCGAGGAAGAGCAGGCCGTTGTGGGCGAGGCTGACTTCGCCGGGGCGCGGCATACCCGCACCTCCACCGATCATGCCGGCATCGGAAATGGTGTGGTGCGGTGCTCGAAAAGGCCGGTTCCAGAGCAGGCCGGCACCCGGTTGCAGCGTACCGGCAATGCTGTGGATGCGGGTGGATTCGATGGCCTCGTCGAATGCCATGGTGGGCAGGATCCCCGCCAGACGTTTGGCCAGCATGGTTTTGCCGGAACCGGGAGGCCCGATCATCAGGACGTTGTGGTTACCGGCGGCCGCGACCTGGAGGGCACGTTTGGCTGAACCCTGACCGCGGACGTCCCGGAAGTCGGGTGCGGCAGAATTGGCGGTATTGCCGTTGCCGTGGGGGACGTCATGGTTCGAGAGCGCGGGGGAGTACTCTTCGGGCTTGTTGAGCATGGCCACGACTTCCGCGAGGTGTCGCACGCCGAAGACCCGAACGCCTTCGACCACGGATGCTTCGGCGGCGTTTTCAAGCGGCAGGATCAGGTCCCGGATGCCGTTTTCCCTCGCGCAGACGGCCATGGAAAGTGCCCCGCGTACCGGCCGGATGGTGCCATCGAGCGATAGTTCGCCGACGGAAATGTGTTGGTCGAGGCCTTTGAAGGTGCCCATGGCTCCCAGAATCGCGAGGGCCATGGGGAGATCGAAGCCCGAACCTTCCTTACGCACGTGTGCCGGAGCCAGATTCACGGTGACGGCTTGACTGGGGTAGCCGAAACCGGAGTTCATGAGTGCCGACTTGATGCGTTCCCGGCTTTCGCGCACAGCGGTATCGGGCATGCCGACCAGCATGAAATCCCGCGCCATGCCGCTGCGGTAGAGATCGACCTCGACATCCACGGGATGGGCATCGATGCCATAAACTGCGGCGCTTCTCGTTTTGAACAGCGACATACGTTGCCTTTCCCTGGACTTAAGTGAGTAACCGGTTTCGGTTCCGGGCTATCACCGTGTACCGGAATCGGTACAGTCCTTCAGCCTTCTGAGTGTCTATAACCTCTCATCGGAGGTTTTCGGAATCCCATTAGAGTAGGTTGTGTAGAATTGAAGAAGGTTTTCTCGGATTTATTTATTTCCTCCGAGGCTGGAGTGGCGGAACTGGCAGACGCACGGGACTCAAAATCCCGCATCCTTCACTGGGTATGAGGGTTCGACCCCCTCCTCCAGCACCAAAAGAACCTGGACCCATCTCTTGTGGGGATGACGGCACGACGTGTCGGTGATTCCAGACCGATCCCCATTGGCCACGACTCCGGAAACTGGAGTCAACGGTAGGTTTCGGTTCTTTGGCAGCCTCCGTCAGGTGTTTTCCCAGCCAGAAACCCAATCCTCATAACTTCCTCATGGCTTTACTACGCGTTTTTCACGCCTTTTTTGCTCAGATGGTAGCCGAAAGCAAAGATGACTCCCCTTCACCCCGGCGATCAACTGGATCACTACACAATCGAAGAAACCGTCGCGCGCGGCGGGATGGCGACTATTTTTCGCGGGAAGGACATGACCACCGGTGGCAGTGTCGCCATAAAAGTGCCTCATCCGGAAACGGAGTGCGACCCGGTTCTTTTCGACCGATTTCAGCGCGAGACTCAAATTGGCGAGCAGTCCGACCATCCGGGCATTATGAAGGTCTTCCGGGAAGCTCGGCGCAGTCGACCTTATCTGGCGGCGGAATGGATTGAGGGGACACCGCTGCGGGAGATTCTCAACGCGGAGCCGAAGCTTTCGGTAGAACGCGCGTTGCAGCTGGCAGGCTCTATCTGCGAAGCACTGGAACATATTCACGAACGCGGCGTTGTCCATCGGGACCTGAAACCGGAGAATGTCATGGTTCGCGCGGACGGGAGCGTGACGCTGATCGACTTCGGGCTGGCCTCTCAGGCGGGGGCACGGCGATTGACGTTCGGCAAATTCTCGCGCATCATGGGGACCGTCGATTACATTTCGCCGGAGCAGGTACAGGGCAAGCGCGGCGATGGGCGCAGCGATCTTTACGCGTTGGGGATTATCCTCTTCGAGATGCTGGCCGGACATACGCCGTGGGAGGGCAATAACGTATTTGCGGTCTTGAAGGAACGAACAGTGCACGATCCCGCACCGTTGCGATCCCTCAACCGCGACGTTCCGGCGGGCGTAGAAGCTATTGTGCAGAAGGTGCTGCGGAAGGAGCCTGGCCGACGGTACGCCGATGCAGCGGCATTTCGAGCGGCGTTGGCAAACCCGAATGGTGCGCCGGACTCGCCAGCCTCCGCTTCGAACGGCGACACTGCCAGGACCCGTAAATCATGGTGGTTCTCGCTGGCCATGATTCCCGTGTCGATCTTCATGATGCTGCTCTATGCGGCGAGCCAGCAGTGAACCGGCGTTGAGTCGCGGAGCATTATAGAATCGGAAAGTTGGGCGGGTCCCGAACTCGCCCGCGGTAAGGGCGGGTATGGCGAAATTCCGCGAAGTTCCCGCACGGTCGATTCTGAGTCCCGTTTCCGGGTTTCTGGCGCAGGCGGGATTCACACACTCACTCACTCCGGCGCGCAACTGCACCTTCGGATGCAGCTATTGCTACGTTCCGACCATGCGTGTGCAGGGCGGCCTGCAGCGGAAAGACTGGCTGCACTGGGGCGACTTCACCACCTTCAAGAGCAATGCGGCGGACCTGGCGGCGCGGAGCCTGCGATCTGACCAGATCGTGTATTGCTCGCCACTCACGGATCCGTACCAGCCCGCCGAGGCGGAACGCCGGTTGATGCCGGGAATTCTGGAAGCCGTGATCGGGATGCCACCGGGTGTTTTCGTGATTCAGACGCGCGGTCCCCTGATTCTGGCTGATCTGGCATTGCTGCGGGCATTGAATAGCCGGACGGTATTGCGAGTGAGCTTTTCCGTGACGACGGATTGCGAAGACGTCCGCCGCATTTTCGAACCACACTGCGCTCCGATTGAAGAACGCTGGCGAACGGTGCGGACGCTGACGGAGGCGGGCATCTCCACTTCAGTCACCCTGGCACCGATTCTGCCTTGTAATCCCGAAGCACTGGTGGAACGAGCGGTGGCGTGCTCTGACGGGCCGCTGGTAGCCGATCCATTCCATGTGCGTCTGGTCAAACGTTCCGGGGCAACGACGCGTGCCGCCGCTGAGGGGATTTGCCATCACCATGGCTGGAATCAGTGGCTGGAACCCGAGTGGCAGCGCGAGGTGGTGGGGCGGATGGAGGCGAGGTCCGGGGCATTGGGGCGGGAATTCGGTCACGGGTGCGCCGGTTTTGGGCTCCTGGCCCGGTCGAAAACGGTGAAACAGGCCGATAGTTAACACCGAATGTTAGCCATTAGGAGTCTGGTACTACCAGTACCGTTTCGTTTATTATTCAGTTACCGGGTCGCGGAGGATTGTACAAACGACGAAGCCGGAAACAACGGAAGGTACGGAGGAGAGGCTGCAAGTGCGAACCTTACAAAACGCAGGGCGCGGCGTCGTCATGATCGTGGCGATCGCGCTGACGCTCGGCCTGAGCGGGGCCAACGCCAGCAGCCTCACCTTCACGTGTGACACGGCAAGTTCCGTGGTGAATCCGGACACGTACGCATCGGGAACGTGCGCGTATCTGAACAGCACGATTGCCAACCTGTATACCAGTACGTTTACGAATCTGAACGCGAACATCTATGTGGAACAGAGTACGACCGCGGCGTTGGGATCCAGCAATTCGGGTTACGTATCGGTACTTTCGTACTCGAACTATCTCTTTCACCTGACGAGTTCTGCTGGTACAAACGCGATCGACACGGCGGCAATTGCGGCGATGAACGCGATTGACACGCCGGTATATAACGCGGGTGCGGCCAGCAACGTCGTTGTGCCTACGGCACTGGCGTCCGCGTTGGGGATCACGCATCTTACCGGCACTACGGCCACGGGGCTTGCGTGTTCGATAGGAAGAGCGGGTTGCTATAACGGCATCATTTACATTTCGACGCCGGATAACCTTGCCAGCGGCTCGCCCGATCCGAATAATCCGCAAACGCTGTACTGGCGACAGAACGGGGGTACGATCGGCCAGAACAGCTACGACTACTACACGATTGTGGAACATGAGACGAATGAGATTCTGGGAACCACATCGTGCATGAGCACAGTTTCCACGACGCTGGCGCTGCAAAACGCCTGCGCACTCATCGGTCCGAGCACGGTGACGGCGGTCGATTTGTTTCGCTACAACGGTGCGGGAGTTCTGGCGGTCAGCAGTAACTATCTTGGGCAGACCAGTGCCCCAAACGGCGCGTATTTTTCCTATGATGGCGGGGTTACGAACGGTGCCGCCGGCGCGGTCTATAACACCGCATCCAATGGGTTGGATTATGCGGATTTCATTCCGACGTGCACGTTTATACAGGATGCGTCGGGGTGCCTCGGGCAGAGTGTGGACATCACGAACGATGGCGGGGCGGAGATCAATATTCTGGATGCGATCGGGTACAACACGATCAATGGCAACACATCGAATGTGTCTTCCACGCCTGAACCAGGGACGCTGGTTTTGTTTGGCGCGGGGTTGATCTGTATCGCATGTCGCAGGCGATTCAGCGCGTTGATTTCCCGCTGAGCTCATCTGAACAATACAACTGACGCCATGCGTTTCCTGGGTACTGGGTTCGCGGGGTTGACGGCCGCGCGCCGGCGAGAGCGCGAGTTGCCGGATTGAACGTTCGTTAATATTTGGCTAGTTCACTCACGTCGCTATTGCAATTCACTTTGGTTCTATAGATACTAGTACTACGATTCTTCGCAACAGTTCCCGGGGGGGGCAACGAAGGATCTCAGAACGATACCTGGAGGAACTTCTTGGCCCTTTTGACCCTGAACGTGAATGGACAGACGTATACGAACGTCAATGTCCCTGATACAGGCATGCCCCTGTTGTGGTTACTGCGAGACATACTTGGCCTGACCGGCACGAAATACGGATGCGGCATCGAGGTTTGCGGGGCATGCACCGTATTGGTGGGTGGACAGGCGGAGAAGAGTTGTGAATTTGACGTCGGCTCTGCGGTAGGCAAGAAAATTGTCACCATTGAGGGGCTGTCGCCGGCGGGAACCCAGAGTCATCCGGTGCAGAAGGCATGGATTGCCAACCAGGTGCCGCAGTGCGGCTACTGCCAGTCCGGCATGATTATGGCTTGCGTGGGAGCGGTGAACGCGGGTCACCACGGGACAGAAATCCTGAATGAAATGGGAAATCTGTGCGTGTGCGGAACCTACCAGCGCGTTCGCAGCGCAGTGAGCACTCTCTAAGGGAAGAGGGGAACAGAGACGACCATGCCATTTACTCATCGAACGACACCGGCGGCTGAATTTCCGACTGTTTCACCGGACATTGAGACTCCAGCACAGGCCGCCGATCTTTCGACTATGGGCCGCCGGGGCTTTCTGGCCACCGCGTTAGGGGGGCTATCGATTGCATTTGCTTTACCCGACGTGGGGCGCGTGTTTGGCGCGAAGGCGGCGGGCGGGCCGACGCCTCAGGCCCTGGCCAGCGCGTATATTCGGATTGGAACGGACGGCACAATTACGCTGATGTTCGGCGGGTCCGAGATGGGACAGGGTGCGAAGACCGGTCTGGGGCAGATTCTCGCCGAGGAACTGATGGTGGATTGGCGTCAGGTGACTGTGCAGCAATCGCCCGTGGATCCGATCGTGACGTATATCACCGGTGGGAGCAGCGCGGTGAGCGGACGCTACGACAATCTGCGGATTGCGGGCGCGGCGGCGCGCGAGTCACTGATAGCGGCCGCAATGCTCAGTTCGGGCGATCATACCCGTGCGAATTATTCCGCCGCCAGCGGAGCGGTGACGTACACGGGCGGAGCGACGGCTAAGAGCTGGCTCTATAAGGATCTTGCGCTCGCAGCCGCGTCGCCGGCGGCTCAGGCATTGGTGCCGACGACGCTTCCGCTGACCGACCCGTCTAAGTTCCGAATTATTGGACAGTCTGTGCAGCGAGTGGATATTCCCTCGAAGACGGATGGAAGCGCGAAGTTCGGGATCGACATCTGGTTTCCGAATATGGTGTTTGCCGCGATCAAACACTGTCCGACTGTGGGCGGTACGCTGGCGTCGACACCGCAGAAACCTTCGGGGGCGATTGCGGTGGTGCCATGTACGGCTTCCGACAATCGCGGGTTGGTAGTGGCTGGCAGTGTCAATGCAGTTGCGGTTGTCGCGAACAATACATGGTCAGCGAAGAACATGGCGAATTCGCTGAATGTCAGCTGGAAACTGCCGGCATCGACTGCGACGGTGGATTCCACGCAATTGCTGGCGCAGGCGCAGACTCTTCTGACGGCGTCTTCCGGGGTGTTAACCGCGGAGCCGGCACCGCCGGCAGGCAGTGCGACCACGGCAGCGCAGCAGACCGGGCTGGTGGAGCCGTCTGTCCTGGCTACATTGGGTACACCCACCGTGGATGCGACTTACGTGTTACCGCATCTGGCGCACGCCACGCTGGAAGTGGTGAACTGCACGGTGCGGCTGACTTACGATTCCACCAACAAGATGGTTACGTTGTGCGAGATCTGGGCTCCCACACAGGCGGCAAACTGGGTGGCTGGGACGGCGCTCGGTCTGATCAATGCAGCGCCGGCACAGGCATCGAATCCGCTGACAGCGGCCGGCGTTGTGGTGAACACCACTTTCCTGGGTGGCGGACTTGGGCGCAAGATTGAACAGGACTACATCAGTCAGGCGGTGCAGGTGGCGCTGGCGGTGAAGGTTCCGGTGAAGTTGACCTGGAGCCGCGAAGAGGACATGACGAACGACAACTACCGCCCGATGGCGGTGGTGAACGTCAAGGCGAAACTCAGTTCGGGTGCGATCAGCGCGTGGTATCTGCGTAATGTCTCCGGCTCGATTCTGGGTCAGCGGGGCTGGATGGCTCCGGGGACGGTGGATTCCCAGGCGGTTGAAGGCGCCGTGGGCCTGCCTTACTCGCTGGGCAATCACATTGTGGAGTGGGCACCGCTGAATGCCGGAATTCCGTTGGGTTTCTGGCGGTCGGTGGGAACATCGATCAATGCTTTTGCGGTGGAATGCACGATTGACGAGCTGGCGCAGAAAGCCGGTCTCGATCCATTTGTGTTCCGAAATTCGCTGGTTTCCGACAGCCGTGTGAAGGCAGTGCTGGCGGCAGCTTCGCAAATGAGCTCGTGGCGCAGTTCGCTGCCATCCGGGCATGCGTGGGGCATGGCGATGGCGGAGTGGAACGGCACGATTGTCTGTGAAGTGGTGGACGTATCGCTGCAGTCGGGATCACTGAGAGTGAATCGGGTGGCCTGTGCCGTGGATTGCGGGCAGGTGATCAATCCGAATCAGGTGGAAGCGCAGATGCAGGGCGGGATTGTGCATGGTCTCAATGCGGCAATGTGGGGTCAGATCACATTTACCGCGGGCAAGGCGAATCAGAAGAATTTCAGCAACTACCGTATGATTCGTCCGGGAGAGATGCCGCAGATCACGGTGCAGATTGTGCCGAGTTCGGCTTCGCCCAGCGGTACAGGCGAACCTGGCGTGCCGCCAATCGCTCCGGCGATTGCGAATGCCTATTCGCGCTTGCTCAATTCGCGGGTGCGGACACTGCCGTTCTTCCCGGGCGCGACGATGGGCGATTAAACAGTTGGAGGAATCGTGAACGAACTGGATTCCATTCTGACTGTCCTGGCAAGTGAGCCGGAGGCCGCGAAGAACGCCGTGTTGACCACGGTGGTTCATGTGCGGGGCTCGGCTTACCGGAGACCGGGGGCACGAATGCTGGTGCTTGAGGACGGCAGGCGTTTTGGGTCGGTCAGTGGCGGCTGTCTGGAAGGCGACGTGTGCCGCAAGGCATGGTGGTTTACCGAGGGCGGGAAGCCATCTGTACGGAGCTACGACACGTCTTCGGATGACGATGCGGCCTGGGAGTTCGGGCTGGGCTGTAACGGAGTGGTAGACGTGCTGTTTGAGCGCGTGGACGATCCAGGTACGGCTGAGATGACGAACTTCGTGGCGAGTGCGAGAACTGCACGCAGGGCCGCGGTTGTGACTACAGTGATTGGCGGAGCGGGCAAGCTGGGCGATCGGCTCTTGTTCGATGGCGAGGGAGTTTTCGGAGGAGCGCTCGCGGGCAGTGCGTCGGAGGGGGCAGTCATTGCGCACGCCCGCGAGTCCTATCTGAGGCAGAAGAGTTATCTGGCACACGTCGGGACAGACGCCGGTAGCGTGGATGTGTTTGTGGAGTGGATTGGGCCGCCGCTTGCACTGGTGGTGTTTGGTGCCGGGCACGACGCGCAGCCACTCGTGCAGTTCGGGAAGGAATTGGGCTGGTACGTGACAGTGGCGGACGGTCGGGCTAACTATGCGACGCAGGATCGGTTTCCGACTGCCGATCAGGTGGTGGTGATAGACCCGCGTGATCCACTGAAGACGGTCCGGCTATCGCGGGACACGGCTGTGGTCATGATGACGCACAACTATCCCATGGATGCGGTCCTGTTGCGGCATATTCTTCCCGCGAAGCCGCGGTATCTCGGGATGCTGGGGCCAAAGCTGCGGACGGACGGGCTTTTGGAAGAAGTCGGATTGCCCGTCACCGGGATTGATCTGCATGCGCCTGTCGGGCTGGACCTGGGCTCGGATGCGCCTGTATCGATTGCCCTCGCGATTGTGGCCGAAATCCAGGCGGTGCAGCACGGCCGCAACGGCGGGATGCTGAAGGAACGCGACGCTTCGATTCACGATGCGGTGCCGGAAGCCGGGGTTGCCGACGGCCAGCCGATCGGGATTCCGGAGGCAAAGGTCTGTGATCTCGTCGGATAACGCCGTCATTCTGCTGGCGGCGGGGAACTCTACCCGTATGGGCGCTCCGAAACAATTGCTTGATTTCCGGGGGAAACCACTGCTTCGTCACGCGCTGGAGACGGCACTGCGTTCGAAGTGCGCGGGCGTGGTGGTGGTGCTGGGGGCGAATGCCGGGGCAATTCGTCCGTCGCTTGCCGAGGCTGAGCATGGCGGGAAATGGGTGGAAGTCGCAGAGAACCCGCGCTGGGCCGAGGGGATGGGAACGTCTATTCAGGCGGGCCTGCAGGCGGCCGAGAGGCGGGGGACGACCGGGATCATACTGGCACTGGCGGATCAACCACTGGTTACTTCCGCGATGCTGGATCGCCTGGTGGACGCGCACGCTGACACGGGAATGCCGATCGTGGCCTCGCAATATGCGGGAACTGTTGGCGTGCCGGTGTTTTTTTCAAGCGAGTATTTTGGGCAGTTACTAGCTCTGGCGCCGGATCAGGGTTGCAAGGGAGTGATTGTGAAGAGCGGGGACGCGGCGCTTCGGATCGACTGTCCGGAAGCTGCTGTGGATGTTGACACGCCGGAAGATTACAAAACTGCGCTGAACGGTTAATCGCCACAAAACACAAAGGCCGTGAAACCCGAATCTGCTTCGGATTTCACGGCCTTGCTTGTTCAGCGGCAGCGAGTTAATTCAGCTCGAACAGATACAAACCGCCCGCGCCGGTGGCGAGCACATGCTGCTTGCCATCGAGCAGGAAGGTTTCTGGCGGACTTGAGAGGGCACCGATTTCGGAATGCCAGAGCGGCCTTCCGTCGGTTGCCTGGATTGCTTCGATACCACCGCCATTCGACATGAAGAGTACGCCGCCGGCCGTGGAGGTCAGGCCGACGCTGCCGTTGGTGAGTTCATGACGCCACATGACTTTGCCGGTCTTGTAGTCGATCGCGTCAAGGAAGGTTCCATAAGATGCGCCGCCGCCACCACCGGTACCGCCGAGACCCATGGAGCCGCGGGGATCGGGTTCGAGAAGGTAGCTGATGCGAAGTGAGTTCTGTTCATGCACGTAGAAGAGCCCGGTATCCGGGCTGAACGTGGGCGGCGGGTAATTCAGCACGTCGCTATTCACGAGTGAACCTGCGATGGTGGCGTCCTTATTCGGATTGCGCTGCACTTCGCCGCGCTTATTGAGGTGAAGCGGCGAGTTCGGGTCCACGTCTGACGCGTAGTTGTTGACCAGGCCGAGCTTGCTGGTCACCAGATGTTCGCCGGTCACGCGGTCGAGCACGTAGAAGTAGCCGTTGCGGGTGGCCATCATGACCAGCTTGCGCATTTTGCCGCCAAACATTGCGTCGGCCAGAATGGGGGTCTGGGTGGAATCCCAGTCATGCGTATCGTGCGGTGAGGTTGAGAAGTACCAGGCGAGTTTGCCGGTATCGACGTTGATTGCCAGCAGACAGGACGTGTACAGATTGTCGCCATCGCCACGGCCCTGTGTGTAGGCCGGAGTCGGGTTTCCGGTGCCGAAGAGGTAGAGGTGGGTATCGGGATCGTAGGAGCCCGGGATCCATGAAGTGCCGCCGCCGTGACGCGCAGCGTCCAAACTGGCCCAGGTTTCAAGGCCGGGATCTCCGGCTTTCTGCGCGGTGGAGTAGAAGCGCCACTGCTCATTGCCGGTTTCGGGATCGAGCGACTTGAGGTATGCGGGCTCGTCTGTGTCGTTGCCCGTGCCGACGAGCAGGTGGTTCCCGATCACCATGGGAGCGTTGGAGGAAAAGTACTGCTGCTCGAAGGGCGCGATTTCCTTCTTCCAGACTTCCTTGCCGGTGCGGGCGTCGAGACAGACGACCCAATCGTCATGGAGTTCGAAGAAGATGTAGTTGTGCCACATGCTGGGGCCGCGGGTACCGGTGGTGGTGCCGCCACGGTACTTCCAGTAGTAGTGCCAGATCACCGAACCGTCGCGGGCGTCGATGGCATAGACATCGTTCTGGGAAGCGCCGTATAGGACGCCATCCACATAGAGGATTCCGCCGCCGAAGCGCGTGGGTGCGCAGGTGTTGACTTCACCGGTGCCGAAGCCGCCGACGATGATGGGTGCCGCAGCACCGCCACCTCCGCCGCCGCGGCCACCACCGCCTCCACCGCCACCGGGTCCGCCAGCTGCTGCCGCTCCGCCACCGCCGGCCGGGCCGGTTCCCGTGGGGCCACAGGCAGTGGTGATGTTGTTATTGACCCAGCGCAGGCTGAGGTTTTTCACGGTCTGGGTGTTGATTTGCTTCAGGGCGCTATAGCGCCTGCCGGTCATGTCGCCGGAGTAGCTGGTCCACTGATCCGATAGAGGCTTGAGAATATCCGCCGGGTCGAGACCACCGCTCTGTGCCAGCAGCATGGGTGCCGCCAGCAGGGTTGTGATGATAGAGAATTTCTTCATGTGTGTCTCGCTCCTCTACTTGATCGTCGCCAGGTAGGCGGTGATATCGTGCATGTTTTTGTTATCCGGGTCGTCCATGAGAAGAATCATCTTCTTGTGGGCTTCCTGCGGATCCTTCACATCAACCTTCGGAACGCCGTTGTCGCGGGTGATCGACTTACGGGTGCCGTCAGCCAGAATCAGGGTGACAAGAAAGTCATCCTTGCGGATCAGACGGCCTTCAAGTTTTTGGCCGTTTGCGAGTGTAACGGTGGCCTGCTGGCCGCCGCCACCACCGCCGCGTCCTCCGCCTCCGCCAGCGCTGCCGGAAACCCAGGTGTTCTGGAGGGTCTTGGGATCGTCATATTTTGCACCGATACCTTTGAGGTCGCCGGTCACGGAATGGCAACTGGCGCAGAGCTTACCGAACGCTGTAGCACCGGCCTTCGGGTCGCCAACCAGCACGTTATAGCTCAGGCCGACCGGGTTGCGTCCGGGAGGGCTCCCCTGATTGCTCATGGTCGCCTGGATGCTGTGGATGTAATCGGAAATGGCGAAAGTGTCGCTTTGGGGAAAATTGATCGCGGGATTGTGTTTGGCAAGGCTTGCGGCCACCAGTTCGCCTTGTTTGTCGCTGAAGGTTTCGGTGGAACGCAGGAGATTGGGGCCGTTCTTCGAGAGGACGCCGCGCATGTCTGTGGCGTGGCAGGAGGCGCAGTTGGCGTCATAGAGAGACTTGCCGCGTGCGAGTACGTCTTCGGGTGCCAACTGACGGGTGTATTGAGGAAAGCCGCTGGTACGCTGGCCTGCCGCAACCACGCCGCGTCCGCCGCCGCGTCCGCCGGAGCCGCCCGCGGCACCACGTCCGCCTCCCTGAGCCTGTGCGGCGAGCGGAACGACCAGGGTCCCCAGGGCGACCATCGCCATAATCAATGCGTATCTCTTTCTCATTCTTACTCCTCGGTGAGAATTACCAACAGAGATTATATGACATTTAACGGGCGTTCGTGTGGCCTGCGGGAAGCTTATTTGCAGTTTTGCTAAACGGTGGAATCTGACGGGGCGGTTTGGAGCGGTGGTGGGGCATCAACGCTGCGTTCGAGTTTCTTCGCGAGCCAGAGGCTGAACATGCAGAAGCCCACGAACAGGTAGAAACCCGGGAGGATCTTCGAACTGTCAGTCGGGATCACGAGTTGCACGCCCTTGCCCTGCAGGCCTCCGAGTGCGTTGCCGATCAGGCCGTTAAAGGCGACGAACGACATGAAGATGGCCAGCGCCATGACGTCGGCCATGGACCATTTGGAAGACTCCAGGGCGAAAAACCTGGCGAGGCGGAATCGTGTCAGAAGAGAGGGTTGTATCAGGCAGAGAGCGGTGGCTATGACCTTGAGGGCAGGGAAGACCACGCTGAACATGAGCACCAGAACGCCGACCAGCATCATCTCCGGCTGGCCCATGGTGATGAGGGTATGGAAGACCTCGAGAACGCTTTTGCTTTGGTAGTAGAGCAACTGCTCCGGAAACGAGATTCCCTGGCCGAAGAAGGTCAGGGACAGGCTTGAGATCTTCGCTTCCACTTCCAGCATGGGAGTCAACAGACCGCCCGCCAGCAGGATCACGCAGAAGAGCAACTGAAGCGCGATCGCCGGGCGGCTGTTGCCGAGGATCAAAAAGGCGAGGGCGGTTGCGCAGAGTGCCAGCAGATAGTGAAAGCTGACGCTGGAATCGAGGTCGGCGATTCGTTTGCTTAGTTCCGTTTGGCAGGCGGGGCCATTCGCGCAGTTGTATTGCTTCAGAATGCCCGAATACCAGGTCGTGTCGACGGCACCGAAGGTAGTCTTCGCTCCATCCGTCATGACGTTGCGCATGTAGTCGCGCAGGGCCTTCTTGTTCTCCGGTTTGCCGAGCTCTTTGAGAACCATGTCGGCGTATTCCGGGACATGGGGCTTCAGACCGGCCAGCATGTTGGTGATCATCATGGCCTGAGCCTGGGCGGCGAAGCCTGCGAGACCGCCGCCCTCGGCAGGTTTCGGTATCAACTGGGTCTTCACCTGATCGAGGAGATTGTTGAGCGATTTGACGATGGTGGGGCGGAGGCTGGCACCGCTGCTGGCGGTCAGATCCAGGGCGTCAATCTGTGCGCTGAGAATGGGAACGATCTTCTCTACCCAGCGATCCGCGTTCAGGAGGCCGTAGCGGACGTGACTAATTTCGGCGAGTTCCATGCGCCGGAGGCGGCGCGAGGACAGGATGCCGACGGTCTGGTAGACGGAATTGGCGGCGGCGGCGAGCAGGAGCAGGCCGGCGACGAGTCGAAGATAGTGTTTCAGGAGACCGCCTCGCTGAGCTTTATCCGGACGTTCCGCATTGGAGCCATGATACCGCCGACCGGTCTATTGAATCTGTGAGTAAGCAGCGGCTTTGTATAGCGTGATGTTCTGTTTGGTCACGATCTGGCCTCCGTGGGTAATGGAATCGGCGCGAACCCTGAGCCATTCGGGGTCGGCCGCGAAGATGTCCCAGGCCTTCTCCCGTTCAGCAAGATTATTGAAGGGCGTGAGATAGACCCAGTTGGGAGTGTCCTGGCCGACAACCATGGTGCCCATCATGATGGGATCTATTCCGACGCGATGGAAAATTTCCTTTTCCTTGCCGCCAAAACGGTCCATGACGTAGCCGTGTTGCCGTTCGGTGGCTGAGCGGTAGTAACGGAGTTCGAAAATGCGGCCTGTTTTGGGCTTTTCTTTCAGGGGTAGGTAATCCGGGGAGAAGTCCGCCAGATCGATTAGGGCACTATCCGCGGAATCGTAAGGTGGGAGGTCTGGCTGTTCGAGTTCGGCCAGAGCTTTCTGGTATCCGGCGTCGGCGCGGATGGCTTTATCGGAGGCCAGCATCTGGTCATACCCGGTGTAGCCTTTGAGGATCA
>CAIQWJ010000081.1 GCA_903875575.1 uncultured Acidobacteriia bacterium
CGGACCTGTCCGGCGAAAGTCTGCCGTGGCGCACTGGGATTTAGGGCTCGCCAAACCCGCCCACAGGAATATTCAGTTAAGAAAGAACCATTGGCCGGTGCTCCTCGTCAGAGACGGCCATCAAAAACAAAAAACAATAACACAAGCCCTGAATATTAGCCAACGCTCCGAAGAACATTTTCGAGGCAAAGAGCGGACTACTTAGTGCTATGAAGGCTGTGCGACTGAACCTTTCACGCAAAGCCAAGGCCAAGGACGCCAAGAGGAATTATTTGAGATGCGGCATGATCTCCTGCCAGTTCTTCGCTACGAAATCCGCCAGACCTTCTTCTACCGGGAAGAGCGGATTGCTGAGCCAGATCGTTTTTGTGCCTGCGTTTTTGCCTGAAAGGATGTCTGAGCGACGGTCTCCTATCATCCAGGAGCCTTTTAGGTCAATGCCGTATTCTTCGGCTGCCGTCTGGAGATGCAGCGGGGAGGGCTTACGGCAATGGCAGTTTTCATCGGGCCGGTGAACGCAGAAGTATGAGGCCGTGATGGATACACCCTCCTCTTGGAGGAGTTCCAGGAAGCGATTGTGCACCGCTTCCATTTCGGCCGGTTTTATGAGGCCACGGCCTACACCCGATTGATTACTGATGACGATCAGCGGCCAACCGCGTGACTGCACTTCGCGCAGAGCTTCCGCTGCTCCCGGGAGGAGTTGCACCAGGGCAGGATCGTGCATGTAGCCGCGGTCCTCGATTATCGTGCCATCGCGATCGAGGAAGAGCGCGGGTTTCATAACGTCAGGCCCTGGCCTTTGCGGCGGCGATCAGCTCGTCGCGATTCACCGCCCAGGTGCCATGGTGACTCACGGCCACGCCCGCCGCGATGTTGGCAAGAGTAGCTGCATCAGCGAGGTCCAGGCCCGCACCTAAAGCTACGGCGAGAACCGCGACTACGGTGTCGCCCGCACCTGTGACATCGGCCACTTCGTTCACCAGAGCCTGAAGATGGACGGATGGCTGGCCTGGTTCGAAGAGAGTCATACCATCGCCGCCGCGGGTGACAAGCAGCGAGGACGGAGCGATGCGGGCGAGGAGAGCAGGGACCACGCGGGCAAGGTCTTCGGTGGTGCGGATGTCCTCGCCAGCGGCTGTCGAGGTTTCTTTGAGATTTGGCGTGATGACTCTTGCACCTCGGTAGCGCGAGAGGTCGGGCGATTTGGGGTCGACGACTACGGGAATACCGCGTTTTGCGGCGCGTTCGATGATCCAGCGACAGAAGGCCTCGGAGGCCACGCCTTTGGCGTAGTCGGAAATGACGATGACATGCGCGGAATTGACCTCGCGCTCGCATTTTGCGATGAGGAGATCGGCGGTGGGAGCGGAGAGCGGCGCGCGGCTTTCGTCGTCATAGCGGACGATCTGCTGGCCGTGGGCGGTGACGCGGGTTTTCACGGTGGTCACGCGGGTGTCATCTTCGACGAGAGGATCGACGGCGATACCGAGCTTCAGGAGTTCAGAGCGGAGGCGGGCGCCGGAGGGATCGGCACCGATGACGCCGGCGAGGGTTACGGAAGCACCGATGCTGCAGGCGTTGGCGGCCACATTGGCCGCACCACCGACGACGAAGCGCCTGGTTGTAACCTCGACCACGGGGACCGGGGCTTCCGGCGAGATGCGCACGACAGCACCGGAGATGTAGGCGTCCAGCATGACGTCTCCCACGACGAGAACGCGGACGGTGGACGCGCGGCTGGTGAATTCGGTCAGCATTTTTTCTTGTCGGCCTCCGACGCCGCGCAGTATTTTTCGAGAAGACTTGTGGTGGAACGCCCCGTGAGCAGCGGCAGGAACTTCACCTGACCGCCGTAGCTTTCGACAACGGCCTGTTCCGGGATGGGGCGTTGGCCGTTGGAATATTCTTCGCCCTTGCAATGGACGTCGGGCTGGAGACGGGCGAGGATGGCGGAGGGTTCGGATTCGTCGAAGATCACGATGGCATCTACCATTTCGAGCGCGGAGAGGAGTTCGGCGCGGTCATCCTGATTCATGAGGGGACGCAGTGGGCCTTTGTTGGCGCGGGTGCCGGCGTCGCTGTTGAGCCCGACAATGAGGATGTCGCCGAAGGCCCTGGCACCACGGAGGCTGCGGATGTGACCGGCATGGACGAGATCGAAAACGCCGTTGGTCCAGACCACCGTCTTGCCCTGGTCGCGCCAGGAATTGCGCAGTGCGGCGAGTTCGTTAAGCGAGCGCAGCTTGGATGGCGGAGTCAAAATTCGGTCACCAGGTTCAATTATCCAATGAGCGAAGTCCTGTAGACTTTTCGTATGAAGATCTATCCTTTGTTCGCGTTGCTGTGCCTGCCATTGGTGTGCAGAGCGGCGGCGACTCCCGCGAATTCGATTCTGGTGTTGGAGAAGGAACAGAACACGCTGGTGATTGTGGACCCGGTGTCGCTCTCCATTGTGGCCCGCGTGCCCGCCGGCAACGACCCGCACGAGGTCGCCGTATCGGACGACGGCAAGACGGCTTACATTTCGAACTACAGCAACGGGAACACGATCTCGGTGGTGGACCTGGTGGCACAGAAGGCGCTTCCTGCAATCGATCTGGGCGCGCTGCGGCAACCGCACGGGCTGGAGTTCCGGGGCGGCAAACTTTACTTCACGGCGGAAGGCGCGAAGATTGTTGGGCGCTATGATCCGGCGACGCAGAAGATCGACTGGGTGGTGGGGACCGGACAGGACCGCACGCATATGGTCACGGTCACGAAGGATCTGAAGACAGTGCTGACCTCGAATGTGAGTTCGGCGACGATCAGCGTGATTGAGCAGGCTGCGCCGGGGCAGGGTCGCGGGCCGGGTGGCCCTCCGCCTGGGGGCGGACGCGGTGGTCCTGGCGGGCCTGGAGGTCCTCCTCCTCCAGGTAGTGGTCGTGGACCGGGTGGGCCTGGCGGCGGTCGCGGCGGGAGTCCCGACTGGAGTGTGACGAATGTTCCGGTGGGGCATGGATCCGAGGGCTTCGACCTGACGCCGGACGGCAAGGAACTGTGGGTGGCGAACGCGAACGACAAGACGATTTCGATTGTGGATGTTGCGTCGAAGAAAGTGGTGCAGGAGTTGCCATCGACGGGTAGCGCGAATCGTCTGAAGATTACTCTCGATGGGAAGTATGCTTTCGTGTCGGACCTGGGCGGCACTGACCTGCTGATTATCGACGTGGCGACCCGAAAGCCTTTCAAGACGATGAAGATGGGGACGAGTTCGGAAGGCCTGCTGATGGCACCGGACGGACTGCACGCGTATACGACGCTGAATGAGCACAATTCGGTGGCGGTGATCGATTTGAAGACGTTCAGCGTTACGGGTGAAGTCAAAACCGGGCGCGGGCCGGACGGGCTGGCATGGGCTTCGCGGAAATAGTCGCGAGGCCGGACGCAGTGCGGGCGTGAGTTTGTTGGTCATGGTTCGGTTGGCCGCGTTTTTCGGCGTTTTCAGGCGGCGGATGCGACTCTCAGGCCGGAATTTGGCTTGATGGGGTCCTGATTTTCCCATGCGCCGGGGAATTGGATGCGTTCTTTGGCGCAAGCCACGATGCCGCGGGCGTCAGACAGCATGGTTTTGCGGTTGACGGCGGCCTTGACCTGCGAGGTTGAAAAAACGGAGCCATTTCTGCCTGGGACGGTTGGGGCTTTGTAGGCTAACTCTCTGAAATCATTAGCCTGGGCCATGTACATTTCATCTCTCAGATCCTGTTCGAATTGCTGTTGGCGGTCGGCCTGGAGGGACTGGAGGGTGGCGAGGTTCAGTTTGATGTTGCTGTTGAGGCGCTTTTCCTGAAGGCTGAGACGGTTGAAGTGGGAGTTTTCCCGGCGAAAGGTGTCGGCGTTGGCAATGGCCGTGTCGACCTGCGGGTTATCGGACTTGATGTCGAGGGTGCAGTTTTGCGTACCGAGGGCGTAAAGGTTCATTTCGATGGCGCGGAGGTTGTTGAGGCGCCAGGTGTCCCAGGCGATGGCGTCGGCAATGACGGTTTCGAGGCCGGGGGCCGGGTTGAGGCCGGCGATGATGTTTTGTTTGAAGTGCGTGAAGAAAGTGAGGTCTGTTGCGGGCAGGGCGATGACCTGACCGGTGACTGCGTCGCGGGTTGCGTTGAGTGTTTCCATGGCTGTTTTGTCCTTCGGGTAGGGGCTGCCTACGATCAAAGAAATACCATGAGGGTGGTGGGGGTGGATATGTATGTTGTTGATTATGCTGGCTAAAATCGACAGTAACGGATTTCAAGCAAGCCGCCAGGAGCGCAAAAGGACGGCAGGAGGAGATCAGGGTTTGAGGCCGTGCGTGCCGTTGGTGAGTTGACCGCGTGCTGAAAAGGTGAGTTTGAATGCCCGCTCCTTTTTGGCGCGGTTCGGCAACACTCGGTTAGTTAGAGGAGGGTTAGGGGGTCTACGTCGATGACCAGCGCTGTGGCGTTCCACTTTTGGGTGCGGGCGAATTCCTGGGCGCGCTTCAAGAAGGCATTGAGGTCTTTACGGCTGCCGGATTTGATTAACAGCTGGTAGCGGAATTCGGCCTTCAGTCGCGGGACGGGGGCTTCGGCGGGGCCCATGATTTTCATGTTCTCCGGGGCCGGCGTCAGGTGATGGCCCAGTTCCACGCTCATGCGCAGCGCGTCTTCCTGCTTGCCTGCCCGGACCAGGATGTTGGCCATCGCGCTGAAGGGCGGGTACTTCATGAAGCGTCGAAACTGGAGTTCCTTCTCAAAGAAGGCGTTGTAATCCTGCTGCGCGGCAAGCTGCACGGCGTAGTGATCCGGGTTGATGGTTTGCAGGAAGACGATGCCCGGAAGTTCGCCGCGGCCTGCTCTGCCCGCTACCTGCGTGAGGAGCTGGAAGGTTCGCTCGGCTGCGCGGAAATCGGGCATGCCGAGACCTACGTCGGCAGAGACGACGCCGACGAGCGTGACGTTCGGGATGTCGTGGCCTTTGGCGATCATCTGGGTGCCGACCAGCATGTCGTAATTGCGTTCGCGGAAGTTCTGGAGAATGTCTTCGAACTGGCGCTTGCCGGTGACGGTGTCGCGGTCGAGCCTTGCAATGCGGGCGGTGGGGAAGGCGGCGTGGAGTTCGTCTTCCACGCGTTCGGAGCCGATGCCGAGGAAGTGGACGTGTTCGCTGGCGCAACCGGGACAAACACTGGGAACCTTTTCGGCGTAACCGCAGTAGTGGCAGAGCAGGCGGCGGTCGCGGCGGTGATAGGTGAGAGTCACGGCGCAGTTCACGCACTCAATGCGCGCGCCGCAGGAGCGGCAGGCGACGTGGCTGGAGAAGCCGCGCCTGTTGAGTAAGACGATCGCCTGTTCGTTGTTGGCGAGGCGGCCCTGGATGGCGTCGATTAAGGCGCGAGAAAAAGTGTTGTGTTTGCGGGTTTCGAGGAACTCTTCGCGCATGTCGACGATGTGGACTTTCGGCATGGGGCGATCGGCAACGCGGTCCGGCATTTCGAGCAGCGTGTACTTGCCCTGACTGGCGTTGTAGCGGCTTTCGAGACTGGGCGTGGCGCTGCCGAGAACGACGCAGGCACCGGCTTTTTGGGCGCGCACGATGGCGACATCGCGGCCGTTGTAGCGCGGGTTTTCTTCCTGCTTGTAGCTGCCATCGTGCTCTTCATCGACGATGATGAGGCCGAGGTTGCGAACCGGCGCGAAGACGCCGCTGCGGGTGCCGACGACGACGCTGGCACCGCCGGCGCGGATGCGACGCCACTGTTCGGCGCGCTCGGAATCGCTGAAGGCGCTATGGAGGATGGCGACGCGATCGCCGAAGCGGGCGTAGAACTGGCCGGCCATGGCGGGGGTGAGGGCGATTTCGGGAACGAGGAGGAGAGAGCTGCGGTCGCGGGCGAGGGCGGCGTCGATGGCGTTGAGGTAAACCTCAGTCTTGCCGGAGCCGGTGACCCCGTGGACGAGGAAGGTGCAGAACTGGTTGGTGGCGATGCCGGCTTCAATGAGATCGAAGGCGCGGCGTTGGGAGGCGTTGAGTTCGTGCGGTTTGCGGGGCGGGATGGCGGTGATCGCCATGGGTTCTTCGATCAAAGTGACGAGTTGCCTGCGGGCCAGAGCTCGGGCAGCGGTACTGGCGTTGTGGACCTGGGCTTCGACCTCGGCCAGGTTGTGCGAGCCGGGATGGAGCGAGAGATAGGCGAGGAGTTCGCGCTCGGCTTTGGGTAATTTGCCTGCGGGAGGAGCGTCGGCCACAGGCGCGATGCGGAGTTTGGCGGAAGGGGCGCGGAGGGGGTCGCGCTCACGCTGGGTGTGTTCGACGGTGATCCAGCCTTTGCGTTCGAGGGCTTTGAGGACCTTGTCGGCGAGGGGGACTTTGCGTTTGAGGTGGGCGGCGGAGAGAGCGCGGAAGGCGAGCATGTTGATGACCTTGCGGAGATCGTCTTCGGCGGCGGGATCGATGGAGAGTTGTTTGGAGGCGTCGCGGCCGGCGTCGGTGAGGGTGTAGAGTTTGCCGGCGTGGATTTCGGCGGAGAGCGGGAGCATGGAGCGGAGGACTTCGCCGAGGGGGGAGCAGTAGTAGCCGGAGATCCAGCGGCCGAGGGCGAGGAGTTCGTCGTCGAGGACGGGTTGAGGGTCGATGACGCGCTGGGCGTCTTTGACGGGGATGGAAGGGGTGTCGTCATGGACGGCGAGGACGACGCCGGTGAGTTTGCGAGGGCCGAAGGGGACGACGACGCGGACGCCGGGTTTGACGCGGTGCTGGAGGGTTAGGGGGAGGGAGTACGTGAAGGGCTGGTCGAGGGGGACGGGGAGGCTGACGTCGCAGTAGCGGGGCAAGTTTCAGTGTACGCGGGGATGGGGCGGGGTGGAGGGTAATACCTCTCTTAAATTTGATGGGGATATTTACAGGCGGGAGGTTTCGGCCTACGTTACAGGTTCTACCTGGTGTATTGCGGAAGGGCAGGAACCATAGATGAAGCGAACTTTCCTCCGTGCCCGGGCATTTCAGGCACGCGGTTCGAGGGAAAGTATAGATTAGATGAATGCGCATTCTGGTTTTTCTGATCTCCCTTTCGGCCTTCGCGCAAGGTCCTGAAGGGCAGCGGCTGTTCGTCGCCAACTGTTCCACTTGTCACGGCGCGGATGCGCACGGGGCCCGGGGGCCGGATCTGACTTCCGGCACGTTTCGATATGGCTCCTCCGCCGCTGAGATCGCGAAGAACATTCACGATGGAATCGGGGGGACAGGGATGCCCGCCTTCCCGTTGGAGGGGGATCAGCCGCGCATCATCGCCGACTGGCTGCTCTCGCTGACGCGGGGAGCGGATACGCGCATTGAGGGCGACGCGGCGCGGGGCCGGACGCTTTTCTTCGGCGGCGCGGGATGCGCGGGGTGTCACTCGGTCAAACGTGTGGGCAAGGGGTTTGCGCCGGATCTGTCCGGCATTGGTGACCAGCGCTCGGTGGCGGATCTCGCGCGGCAGATCACGAGTCCCGGAGAGAATTCCCGCAGCGGCGTGCAGGCTGTGGAAGTGACAACGTTGAAGGGCGAGAAGATGCGGGGACTGATCGTCACCGAGACCAGCTTTTCCCTCTTTGTGCGCGACAAGGAGGAAAAACTGCATCTGCTGTCTAAGAGCGACATACGGGAGCGCAAAGACCTGAAGACGCTGATGCCAAAGATCGAACTGGCGGCCGGTCAGGTGAACGACCTTGTGGCATTCCTGAAACATCCGGAGGTTCCCGAGCCGGATCTTTCGGTGTGGAACCCCGCGCCCGATTTCAACATCACATTCGAGCGGCTGCGGAAAGCGGCAGAGGAACCTCAGAACTGGCTCCAATACTGGGGCGATTCGTACGGCACGCACTTCAGCGGGCTCAAATCGATCACGCCGGCCAACGCGGCGCGACTGACGGCGCAATGGACCTTTCAGTTCGGCGGAGGGAACGTGGAAGTGACGCCGCTGGTGGTGAACGGGATGATGTTCGTGACCGGTCCGCGCGATGAAGCGGCGGCGCTGGATGCACGGACCGGCACGCCGATCTGGCGCTACCGCCGGCCGTTGCCGGAATACCACGCTAACTGCACGGTCTCTACCAATCGCGGGTTCGCGATTCTGGCCGACCGTTTGTATATGAGCACGCTGGACGCGCATCTGGTGGCGCTCGACGCGAAATCGGGCCGGGTGGTGTTCGATGTTGCGGTGGACGATTACAAGAAAGGGTTTTCGATTACGCACGCGCCGCTTGTGGTGGGCGACAAGATCATTGTGGGCGTGACCGCAGGCGAATGCGCGCTGTACGGTTTTCTGGATGCCTATGACGCAAAGACGGGAAAGCGACTATGGCGGACCTTTTCCATCGCGCAACCGGGCGACCCGGCGCGGGCTTCGTGGGCTGGGGATTCGGCCGAATACGGGGGCGGTCCGACGTGGATGACAGGCACCTACGATCCGGAAACCGACACAATTTTTTGGGGCACAGGCAACCCTTCGCCCGACTACAATGGCGTGGGGCGCGAAGGCGACAATCTCTACACGAATTCGGTGCTGGCGCTGGATCCGGCCACCGGGCGGCGCAAATGGTATTTTCAGTTCACGCCTCACGATACCCACGACTGGGACGCGAGCGAAACTCCGGTTCTGGTGGACGCCGTATTTCGGGGCAAACCACGCAAGCTCTTACTGCACGCCGACCGCAACGCGTTCTACTATCTGCTGGACCGGGAGACCGGCGAGTTTCTGCTGGGCAAGGCATTCACGCGGCAGACCTGGGCGAAAGGGCTCGACGAGAAAGGCCACCCGATCGTGAACCCCAATACCGATCCGACGCCTGAAGGTACTTATGTCTGTCCGGACGCGGGTGGCGGCACGAACTGGGCGTCGCCTTCCTACGATCCGAATACCAGGCTCCTCTATATCGCCGCGCGCGATTCGTGCGCGACGTTCCGGACCGAGACGAAGAAGCCGGTACCGGGGCAGCCTTATACCGGCACCGGCGACCAGGCGGACGCGTCCATCGGCGGGAAGGGGGTGATCACCGCGATCGACCCGTTTACCGGGGATGTGAGATGGAAGTACACGCTGAAGGAGGGTTCCACTTCTTCGGGCGTGCTGGGAACGGGAGGTGGCGTGTTGTTTGCCGCTTCGCAGGAGGGATACCTGCTGGCGCTGGACTCACGGACCGGCAAGTTGCTCTGGAAGTACCGAACTGGTTCCGGAATGCGGGCCTCGCCGATCTCTTACTCTTTGGACGGCAGGCAGTACGTGGCGGTAGCCAACGACGCGGCGATCACTGTGTTTGCTTTACCGTGAAGCACGATGCGCGTTTCGCAAGATCCGGATTTGGGAAGTTCGCTAAGCGGGTTGGGGTGGCTGTCCTGGCCTGTGCGTGCTGTAGTCTGACAGATTACCTTTGAAAAAACTGACACGAAAAATGACGATCACACTTACTGACATTGAAGTCCGCGATATCCGCTTTCCCACGTCCCGCGAGCACATCGGCTCCGACGCGATGAATCAGGATCCCGACTACTCGGCCGCTTACGTGGTGATTCGAACCTCAAACCCGCAACTGTCGGGCCACGGCCTGACTTTTACTATCGGACGAGGCAACGAACTTTGCGTGGCGGCAATCGAGGCGCTCAAGCCACTGTTGATCGGCCGCACGCTGGAGTCGTTTACGGCGGACATGGGCACCTTCTGGCGCCACATCACAGGCGACAGCCAGCTTCGCTGGGTGGGGCCCGAAAAAGGCGTCATCCACCTGGCTACCGCGGCCGTGGTCAACGCCATATGGGATCTTTGGGCGAAGGCCGAAGGCAAGCCTGTCTGGCGTTTGCTTTGTGACATGACGCCGGAACAGCTTGTGGGCTGTATCGACTTCCGGTACATCTCCGACGCGCTGACGCCTGACGAAGCGCTCATTATTCTTCGTGCCGCCGAACCCACGCGGCAGGCCCGCATCGCTGAGATGGAGCGCGATGGCTACCCCGCGTACACAACGTCGGCCGGCTGGCTCGGTTACAGTGACGACAAGCTTCGCCAGATCTGCCGCGACTCACTGGCGGAAGGCTGGACGCACTTCAAGATCAAGGTGGGCGCCGACATCGAAGACGATATCCGCCGCTGCACGATCATCAGGGAAGAGATCGGCACGCGAAAGCTGATGATGGATGCCAACCAGCGCTGGGACGTTGGCGAGGCCATCGCGAACATGCGCCGGCTGGCGAAATTCGATCCGTGGTGGATAGAAGAGCCGACGAGCCCGGACGATGTCTTAGGTCATGCAGCCATCGCCCGCGCGATCGCGCCGATCGGCGTGGCCACAGGCGAGCATTGCCAGAACCGGGTTCTGTTTAAGCAACTCCTGCAGGCGAATGCCATCAGCTTTTGCCAGATTGACAGCTGTCGGCTGGGAGGGGTAAACGAAATCCTCGCGGTGCTGTTGATGGCGAAGAAGTTCGGTGTCCCGGTCTGCCCGCATGCGGGAGGGGTCGGGCTCTGCGAATATGTGCAGCATCTCGCCATCTTCGACTATGTCTGCGTGAGCGCTTCGCTGGAAAACCGGGTGCTTGAGTTCGTGGATCACCTGCATGAGCACTTTATCGATCCTGTGCGGATGAAGAATGGGCGATACATGCCGCCGACGAAGCCGGGCTACAGCATTGAAATGAAGTGTGGCTCGCTGGCTGCCCATGAGTTTCCGGGGGGTGCAGTCTGGAGCCAGGGCAACCACTGACTCCAGGGCAACCCCTGACTCCAGGGTAACCCCTGACTCAGTGATGCCGGGCGAAAATACCCGGCACGAGGCGATTCGGGCGGCGGCCATTGAATTGAAGCGGTGGGTGGCGTAGCGCCGGATGAGGCAGAGGAGATTCTCAATGAGTTCAGCGGTTCCGACGATGCGGAGATCGAAGGGGCGGTCGAACGAGCGCGGTTGTTCCTCCATCCTGGCGAGGATTGGGACGATGACGAGGAGCGCGAGTTTTTATGATCGGGGTTATTTTGCGGGCGGGGCGTCGCGGGGCGGCAGATTCTCGAATTCGTAATCGGTGTAGTCGATCACGATCTCCGATTTACCGAGGAGGAGATTGTCGAGGTAGGAGCGGCGGCGGGAGGCCCACCAGAAGCCGGAAATCTTCGTGAAGTCCTGCACGATCATGGGGCGGCCGACCCAGAAAGACGGGCTTTCGGTTGGTTTGCCTTCGACGTGGATGACGCCGAAGTCTTCGGCATCGACCCAGATGCGTCCTTTGAGAAGACGCTTATCTTTGTGTTTGGGTTCGGTTTCGAAGACGTAGCATTTGTGGCCGGCGAAGTCCTGCGGACCGATGAGGCGGAAGTCGTAGTTTTCCGGGGTGAGGAGTTCGCCGCCCTGACGGCTGGTGGCGACTTCGGCTTCGAGCAGAACGTCAAAGACGTGAGTCTGGACGACGGAGGAGCCGGTACGGCTGAGGACTTCGTAGGTCTTGCCTTTCACGCGATCGCGATGGACGCGCGCGACGAGTTCGGCTTTGAGGCCGAGACGATCCGTTTTGACAGAGTAATGCTGGGTGCGGGAATAGGCTTCGAATAATTCAAAGCGGGCGGTCTGAGCGCGGACCATGCGGTCGATGATCTGGTTTTGATCGAGCGGGGCGGCGTCGGTGGGGCCCGTGGCGGGCGCAGCGAGGGACAGGCTGGCGGTGAGGGCGACGCCAAACGACAGCCACGCGGCGATTTTCAGAGTTCGGAGCGCCAAGCTATTCCCGGTTTCTACAATACACCGGTTCAGGCGTAAATGGGTAGTCCGGGCTGCTATTTTGCGAAACGGCTGAAGAAACTGTCTGAATTCCAGTGCGGGCGCTGCGGATCATTGGCGATGCGCTGGACGAGATCAAAGATGATGCGGTCGAAGCGGGCGGCGGAGGCTTTGTCGATGGGTTGGTTCAGGTCGTCGGCCGGTTTGTGGTAAATGTTCTTGACCCAGTCGGTGCGGATTTTTTCTTCGGGAGAGCCGAATTCGTAGCCGAATTTGAAGGCGAGGGCCGGGATGCCGCGACGGACGAAGCTGTACTGGTCGCTGCGGGTGAAGCGGTTCTGCTCGGGTTCACGGTCGGTCTGGACTTCGACGCCCGCGTCTTTTGCGGCCGCGCGGATCACGTCACCGAGGGTGGATTCGGCGAGGCCCTGGACTTCGAGGACCTTGAGGTTGTAGAGGGGCAGGAACATATCGAGGTTGATATCGGCCACGATTTTGTCTACGGGGACTGTGGGATGGGCGGCGAAGTAGCGGGAGCCGAGTTCGCCCTTTTCTTCGGCGGTGACGGTGAGGAAGATGACGGAGCGCTTCGGTTTTGCGCCGGACTCTTTGAAGAGGCGGGCGACTTCGAGGACGGAGGCGACGCCGGAGGCGTTATCCATGGCACCGTTGTAGATGCTGTCGCCGTTTACCGCGCGACCGACGCCGAGGTGATCGAGGTGCGAGGAGAAGATGACGTATTCGTTCTTCAGGACGGGGTCCGAACCGGGCAGGATGCCGACGACGTTGGAGGCTTCGACTTTACCGGTGGTCACGGTGGTCTTGGTTTGCAGGGTTGAGGGGAGGTCAAAAGCGGGAAGGGGCTCGTTGGCGGTGGCGGCTTTGATGATGGAGTCGTAGGTGTGGCCGGAGCCGGCGAAGAATTTTTCGCCGCCCGCGCGGGTGATGGTGATGGCGACTTTGCGACCGGCGGTTTCGAGCATGTCGGGATAGGCCAGGGACATGGTAGGGGCGGGGGTCGCGGGAGCGGCGGCGGGAGCGCCGGGGGTTGCCGGTACCGGGGTTACTGTGGTGACGCGTGGATTCGCGATGATGGCGACTCCGATGGCTCCGGCGGCGCGAAGAGTGGCCCAGCGTTCGACTGCGGAGTTGAGGTGGGATACAAGGTTGGGCGACGCAACCACGGGGCCGGGGGCATTGACGTAGACAGCGATCTTGCCGTGGAGGTCGACGCCGGCGAGGCTATCGTATTTCGCTTCCGGGATGACGAGGCCGTAGCCGACGAAGACCATGGGGGCGGAGATGGTGCCGGGTTCGCTGACAGTGCTCAGCGTGACGTCGGCGGCTGGCTGGGTGATCTTGAGGGCTTCGGCGTTGCCGTCGCGGGTGAGGGTGGCGGAGGATTCGTTTTCGACCAGGGTGCGGGTTTCGAATTTGACGGGTTGCTCCCAACCGGAGGTGCCGCCGGGTTTGAGGCCGAAGGTGTCGAAGTGGGAGGAGACGTATTTGACGGCCTGGGTGTAGCCATCGGAACCGGTGTTGCGGCCCTGGAGTTTGTCGTCAGCGAGGAACTGGATGTGGGCCCACCAGAGGTTGCCCTCGGCGGTGAAGTCGACGGCGGTTAGGGTTGCGACTGTGAAGAGGAGGGCAGCGCAGGCTTTCATTTTGATATGGTGGCATTTCAGGGTTGGCGGCGGCAAGGTGCTTTAGAGCTTTAACGCAAAGGCCGCAAAGGTTTCGCAAAGTGCGCCAAGAATATGAGGTAAGGGCAATTTGCTGTATTCTGGAGGGAAGGAGATCAGATTCGCCATGGAAGTGAACTTTAGTCCGGAGTTGCAGGCAAAGATTGAGAAACTGGTCTCCGAAACGGGTTGCACGGTGGATGATCTTGCCGCCTATGCGTTCGACGGATACCTGGCGCAATTGCCGGAGGTCAGGGAGACTCTGGATAGTCGGTATGACGATATTAAGAGTGGCAGGGTGAAGCTGATTCCGGGTGATGAAGTTTTCGCGGCACTGCGCGCGAAGAGCGCGTTGCGTCGTGCCCAGCAGGCATGAACGGGTATGGGCTGCACCCCGAAGCTGCGGTGGACATCACCGAGATTTGGGAATTCATAGCTGCCGATAACCTGACCGCGGCCGATAGTGTCCGGGACGACATCGAGGCCGCTATCGGCTTCCTTGTGCCGTTTCCTCATCAGGGTCATCGTCGGCCTGATTTGACCTCTCGCCCATTACGCTTCGCCAACGTGCGCGGTTATCTGATTGCTTATGCTCCGGATGAGAAGCCGCTGTGGGTGGTGGCGGTGATTCACGGGAGCAGGAGTCCGCGGGTGATGGCGGCGATTCTGCGGGGGCGGGAAGAGCCGGCGTCGTGAAGTGTCACTGGGTGGGCATTTTTTCGCAGACGATACGGATGTCGCCGGCTGACTTCTCGCAGTTGGCGGGTACGTCTTCGTCAGCCCAGTATCGGATCTGAAGTGTTGAACTGTTAAGCCATTGAATGAGAGGAGAGTAACCTGGTTCTACGCTCGGTTCAGAGCCGTCGAACGCTGTTTTTGTGAATGGCCACCAGGCCGGACGTACCGAGATCCGGGCACTAGGGGAAACCGACATGAATCCTTTGTGGAATCTCAGGAGTGCGATGTGGCTGCCGTCTGGCGCGAACAACGGCGCTTCGCGCGCGGCCCATGCGGACTCAAACACGCAGGAGAAGAGCAAGACCAAGCCTGCGGGAACGCATAAGAGAGCACACAACGTGCAGGTTGTATTGCGTAACCAACGAAGCCGCATGCATCCGGAGAATCCGATCCTCAGGACGGGCAGCGTCAGGATGAATACAAGGCGAAGGAATGCCCATTGATCGGAAACGTCAATGTTGCTTGTGATTGGGGCAGCTATGAGATACGTCGAGCCCACCGCCAGAACGATTGCGGCGGCTACTCGCACCGACCTTCTCATCCAAAGTTGCCCGATTCGCGATGCCTGCCACAGAATCAATGCGGCTATTCCAGGGACAACTGCCAGGAGCAGAATATGCTACCCCCCGCCGACGAACATCACGACTTCGACTTCGGCCGCGTTCTCGACGATCGTTGACGCCCATTCCGCGCGTCGGATAATCACCCGATTCAGCTCAATCGCGACCCGTTCCGGCTCCAGATTGAGGGCTTCTACCAGTTGTGTCAGCGTCGTTCCCGTGGGGAAGGAGCGGCCTTCTCCGTTCAGCTTGATTTGCATTTCCGTCGTCATTTTTCGATCCAGCGGCACCCGTGCTTTATTATAGTTCCTTGGGGAAAACAGCCCCCGTTCTCAGCAGCCCTTTTTTATAGCTCAAGATGCCTACCTCAATCCCAGAACAATGGCTTCCGGTGCTCATGCAGTCCGTGCTGGCGCTGGTTATCGCGATTGCACTGGTCACGTTGTCCTACGTGATCGGCAAAAAAGTCAAGAATCGCGTCAAAGACATGCCGTACGAGTGCGGTATCGAGCCGACGGGCGACGCGCGGGAACGGTTCAGCGTCAAGTTTTATCTGGTCGCGATGCTGTTTATCCTTTTCGATATCGAAGCCATCTTCCTTTATCCGTGGGCTGTCATTTATAAGCAGCTCAAGATGTTTGCCTTCACGGAAATGCTGGTTTTTGTGGCGTTCGTGATGGCCGGCTTCTTTTTTGTGTGGAAGAAAGGTGTACTGGACTGGGCGAAGACTGAGCGCGACACGCCGACGCCGGCACCGCTCGGTCGCGCTTCGCTCACCATGGAAGGACGCCGCCCGTAGCCATGCTTCCCGATTCCCTCAGCGACAACCCTACAGCCAAAGCACTGGCCGATCTGGCTACGACGGGTAAGTTCGAGTTTGGCGAACTCACTATAGAGGTTGCGCCGGCGAACATTGTGGCCGCGCTGGATCGCGCGAAGAACAAGCTTGGTTTTACGCGGCTGAGCACGGTGACCGGGGTAGATCGGTTTCCCGCCGAACCGCGGTATGAAGTGGTTTACCATCTGCAGTCGGTGACGGACAAGGGCCGTTTGCGCCTGAAGGCGCGGGTTTCGGGCGAGAATCCCGAGATTGAATCGGCTTGTCCGGTGTATCGCTCGGCGAACTGGTATGAGCGCGAAACGTTCGATTTTTTCGGTATCCGTTTTCTGAATCACCCCGACCTGAAGCGCATTATGCTGCCGGAAGAGTTTGAAGGCCATCCGCTGCGTAAGGATTTTCCGGTCACAGGGACGAGGTATTAAAAAGAGCATGGCGATTGAATCCGGAGTCACCAGCGCGCTCGAAGTCGAACAGGATTACGAGAAGCATATTAACGATCCGAAGGCCCATCGCACGATGGTGCTTAATATGGGTCCGCAGCACCCTTCGACGCACGGGGTGCTTCGTTTGCTGCTGGAACTGGACGGCGAAACCATTCTGAAGGCCGCTCCGGATATCGGCTTTCTGCATACGGGCATTGAAAAAGAGTTCGAAGCGAAGACGTATCAGCAGGGTGTGACGCTGACGGATCGCATCGATTACCTGGCCCCGCTTTCGAACAACCTGGTGTATTGTCTGGCCGGCGAGAAGCTGCTGGGGCTGGAAATTCCGCCGATGGCGCAGTATATGCGCGTCATGCTGGCGGAGTTCACGCGTTTGAACAGCCATTTGGTGTGGCTGGCGACGCACGCAATCGACATTGGCGCGATGAGCGTGTTTCTCTACTGCTTCCGCGAGCGCGAAGAGATTCTGCGCATTTTCGAGATGTTCTCCGGGCAGCGCATGATGACCAGCTATTTCCGCATTGGCGGGCTGGCGCTGGAGCCGCCGCGTGGCTGGCAGAAGCGGGTCAAGGATTTTATCGACGTTTTCCCTTCGCGCATTGACCAATACGAAGAACTGCTGACGGGGAATTCGATCTGGATGGGCCGCACGAAGGGTGTGGGCTACATTTCGCTCGAAGACATGCTGGATCTGGGAGTTACCGGACCCATGCTGCGCGCCGCTGGCCTCGCGCTGGACGTTCGCAAGGATGCTCCGTATTCGGGCTACGAAAAGTTTGATTTCAACGTGCCGACCAGCACGGTGAATGACGTGTTCGGTCGCTACCAGGTGCGGTTGCTGGAAATGCGCGAATCGACGAAGATCATTCGCCAGGCGCTGGAAGGCATGCCGTCGGGTCCATTCCAGGCCGATGCGCCGGGGATTGTGCTGCCGGATCGCGAAAAGATGAAGACGCAGATGGAATCCCTCATCTACCACTTCAAGATTGTGACCGAGGGTTTCCGCGTGCCGGCGGGCGAGGTTTATCAGACGATTGAATCGCCGCGCGGCGAAGTGGGTTGTTACATGGTCAGCGATGGGACGCAGAAGCCGTATCGCGTTCACTGGCGCGGGCCGAGTTTCGGCAATTTGCAGTCGATTCCGCGGCTGATTGAAGGAACGTTGATCGCGGACGTGATCGCGGCGCTCGGCAGTATGGACTTCGTACTGGGAGACACGGACAGATAGTTATGACCTTTTCGCCCGAACTCGAAGCCCGCTTCGAGAAATTTCTCGCCAAGTATCCGGCGGACCGCAAGCGGTCGGCAGTAATCCCCATGCTCATTTACGGGCAGGACGAAGTGGGCGCGATTACCGATGAATTGATTAATGAAGTGGCGAAGCGCACGGGTGCGACGCCGCTGCAGGTGACCGAAGTGGTCGGCTTCTACTCCATGCTGCACCGGAAGCCGCAGGGTAAGTATCACGTGCAGGTTTGCACCAATATTTCCTGCCTGCTGGTGGGTGGCGCGGAACTGTGGGAGCAGGCTTGTAAGAAGACAGGCCTGGGCCACAAGGAAACCAGCAAAGACGGGCTGATTTCACTGGAAGAAGTGGAGTGCATGGGGGCCTGTTCGTGGGCTCCGGCGGTGCAGGTGAATTACGATTTTTATCACGACGTGACGCCGGAACAGCTGGATAAGCTGATCGACGGTTTGGCGGCGGGTAAGAAGCCGGAACAAATCGCGGAAGTTACGAAGGTGAGTTGCTAATGCTTTACAACCAACCCAATCCGCTCGAAGTGAAAGTGCTTTCGCGCCGCTTCACGCTGCCGAATTCGCAATCAATCGAAACGTATCTGGCGAACGACGGGTACAAGGCGCTCGAAAAGGCGCTGGGGATGACGCAGGACCAGATCATCGACGAGGTGAAAGCCTCGGGTCTGCGCGGACGTGGCGGTGCCGGATTCCCGACGGGGCTGAAGTGGAGCTTCGTGCCGCGGCAATCGCCCAAGCCGAAGTACATTGTGGTGAATGCGGACGAATCCGAGCCGGGCACCTGCAAAGACCGTTTGCTGATCGAATACGATCCGCACCAGTTGATTGAAGGCGTGATCATTGCAGGCCAGGCTGTCGGTGCCGAGCAGGGTTACATTTATATCCGCGGCGAATATCGCTATCTGATCGACGTGATGGATCGCGCGATCGACGAAGCCTACGCGCGGGGCGTGCTGGGCGACAACGTGATGGGCAGCGGCAGGAAGTTCCATCTGGCGTCGCATTCCGGCGCGGGAGCTTACGAGTGCGGTGAAGAATCGGCACTGCTGGAATCGTTCGAAGGTAAGCGCGGGAATCCGCGTATTCGGCCTCCATTTCCGGCTGTGGCGGGATGTTACCAGTCGCCCACGATTCTCAATAACGTCGAGACGTTTTGTGCGGTGCCGGCAATTTTCCTGAACGGTGGCGCGTACTTTGCCGGGCTTGGATCGCCGAAGAACGGCGGCACGCGGTTGTTCTGCCTTTCCGGGCATGTGAACAAGCCGGGTGTTTACGAATTGCCCATGGGTTTCAATCTCATGCGCATGATCAACGAAGTGGGCGGCGGTGTGCGCGGCGGCAAGAAGCTGAAGGCCGTGATTCCGGGCGGGTCGTCTTGCCCGGTGCTGAAGGCCGATGAGTGCGATATCGCGATGGATTACGATTCGGTGGCGGCTGCGAAGTCGATGCTGGGTTCGGGCGGTGTGGTGGTGATGGACGAAGACACCTGCATGGTGAATGCGGCGCTGCGCATTATGAAGTTCTATGCGCACGAGAGTTGCGGCTGGTGCATTCCGTGTCGCGAAGGCACCACGTGGCTGAAGAAGCTGCTGACGCGCTTCCATGAGGGCATGGGACAGCGCAGCGACATCGTTCTGATTGGCGATTTATCGAAGAATATGCTGGGCCGGACGTTCTGTCCGCTGGGTGACGCGGCGGCCATGCCGACGATCGCGTTCGTGGAGAAGTTTAAAGACGAATTCGAAGCGCATCTCGACGGCAAACCGTGTCCGTACGAGAAATCCAACAGGATGGTGGCTGCCTGATGGCTGACCTGGTCAAATTTACCATCGACGGCCGCGAGATTGAAGCGGCTGCGGGCACGCTGGTTATCGAAGCTGCTAAGAAGAACGGCATTGAAATTCCGTCATTCTGCTATTACGAAGGCCTGTCTTTGCAGGCGGCCTGCCGTATGTGTCTGGTGGAAGTGGAAAAGATGCCCAAGATGCAGGTGGCGTGTACGCTGCCTGTTGGCGCGGGCATGGTGGTGCGGACGGATACGGAACAGGTTCGCAAGGCCCGCAAGACGACTTTGGAATTTCTGCTGGTCAATCACCCGCTGGATTGCCCGGTTTGCGATAAGGGCGGCGAGTGCGAACTGCAGGACATGGTTTTCAAGTACGGTGCGGGCGAAAGCCGGTTTACCGAGACGAAGATGCATGTGGATGAACAGCAGTGGTCGCCTGTGGTGTTCTACGACGGACCGCGCTGTATTTTGTGCTTCCGTTGCGTGCGTGCCTGTGAAGAGGGCATGGGTGTGGCCGCGCTGGGTGTGGTGAATCGCGGCGCGCAGTCGCTGATTGCGCCGAATCACGGCGATCATCTGGAATGCGACGAGTGCGGCCAGTGCATCGATATTTGCCCGGTGGGTGCGTTGACGAGCGGGGCTTACCGGTATCAGACGCGTCCGTGGGAGATGGAACACGTCGGGACGATCTGTACGCATTGTTCGGATGGCTGCAAGACGACTTTGGGTGTGCGTGGCGACGAGATCATGCGCGGAAATAATCGCGACAGGTCCGGCGTGAATGGCGAATTTTTGTGCGCCAAGGGGCGCTACGCTTACGACTTCTACAACCATGCCGAGCGGATTCAATCGCCGATGGTGCGGGTGGGCGGGAAGCTGGAGCCGGTGTCGTGGTCAAAGGCGCTGGAACTGGTGGCGCGGAAGTTCGGCGAGATCCGTTCGCGGTCTGGCGAGATTGGCGTGATTGGTTCGAGCCACACGACGAACGAAGAAAATTATTACCTGCAGAAGTTTGCACGGCAGGGGCTGAACACGAACAACATTGATCATCACCGCACGGGCGATGTGGTGACCCTTGTTGATGCGCTTTCCGGGACGACCGGGCAGTTGGCGACCACGCAGGATCTGTACGAGAAGAAGGCGTTTCTGGTGATTGGCGCGGATCTGGCGCTGGAGCATCCGTTCCTTTCGTATCAGATTCGGGCGAGCTTCCGGCATCATGCGGCGCACGTTTATACGGTGACTGCGGAGAAGGTCCGCGAAGACGATTACGCGGTGCGGTCGGTTCGCAAGGCGGCGGGTACGGAGCTGGAAGCGCTGGAAGATCTGCGCGCGGCTCTGGCTGCTGAGCCGGAACTGGTAATTCTTTTTGGCGATGCTGTCAAGGGCGATGGCGTTCGGAAGCTGGTGGAGTTCGGCCAGTCGCTGGGCACGGCGGTAAAGTATTGCGCGCTGGTGGATTATGCCAACTCGCGCGGGGCGATCGATATGGGTCTTGTGCCCGAACTGCTGCCGGGTTATCAGGCGTCAGGCAAGAGCGGGCTTTCCGTGAAGGAAATGCTGGCTTCGCAGACGCTGGAAGCGCTTTGGGTAGTGGGTGCGAATCCGCTGAAGAGCGGTCCGCTGGCGTCGAAGAAGACTTTCGTGGTGGTGCAGGATATGTTCCTCACGGAAACTGCGCAGCGCGCCGATGTGGTGCTGCCGGCGGCGAGCGCTTACGAAAAGAGCGGGACTGTTACCAATGTCTGCGGCGAAGTGCAGCGGCTGACGCGTGCGGTGACGGCGGTGGGCGCGAAGACGGATCTGGAAATCATCGGGCTGATCGCGAAGGAAATGAGTCTGGCGGCGACGGTGGGTCCCTGGTCGAGCGAAACGGTTTACAACGAGATTCGCAAGACGGTGAAGGGTTACAACATTCCGCTGGCGATGCTGGCCGTGCAGGCGCAGCAGACCGCGCCGGTGAACGGACGCGTCGCGGTGGAAAGCCGTCCGGACCTGATTCACAGCGCGCACGACGGGTTGTTTACGTCCGGCACTCTGGGCCGATACTCGAAGATTCTGAATTCCGTGATGGAGAGCAGGAAGGAGACGGTGACTGCTTAAATGGAATTCCTGATTGCGACGTCCATCAAGCTCGGCCTCATCGCTTTCGTATTACTGACGGCACTTGCGTATATCCAGTGGGTGGAACGTAAGGTTATCGCGCACGTGCAGGTTCGCATGGGTCCTTCCCGTGTGGGTCCGCACGGTTTGCTGCAGCCGCTGGCGGACGTGATCAAGCTGATCACGAAGGAAGGCGTGCTGCCTCCGCATGTGAATAAAGTTTTCTATCTGGCCGCGCCAATCTTAGCGGTTTTCATGGCGCTGATCACGATTTCGGTGATCCCGTTCGGTACGAGCGTGACGGCGCTGGGCCACACCACGATGATGGAACTGGCTGACATCAACGTCGGCGTTCTGGTGGTGCTGGCGGTCAGTTCGATGGGTGTTTACGGTATCGCGCTGGCGGGCTGGTCTTCCAATAACAAGTACAGTCTGCTCGGTGGTCTGCGCAGTTCGGCGCAGATGATCAGTTATGAATTGCCGATGAGTCTGGCGATTGCCGCGCCGCTGCTGACGGCAGGTTCGCTGAGCTTCCGGACGATTACGAATGCGCAGGCGGGTTACTCGCTGGGCGTTATTCCGCACTGGGCTATCTTCGCGTTTCCCGCGCCGCAAATTTTCAGCTTCATCATTTTCATGATCGCGGCATTCGCCGAGACCAACCGTATCCCGTTCGATCTTCCGGAAGCGGAAAACGAACTGGTGGCGGGTTTCCACGTGGAATACAGCAGTATGAGTTTCGCGGCGTTCTTCATGGCGGAATACGCCAACATGGTCACGGTCTGCTGCGTGGCGACGCTGATCTTTCTGGGTGGATGGCATCCGCTGTGGCCGGCCGCTTATGGGTCGAATTTTGTGGCACCGCTGATATTCGCGGGATCGGGTGTGATTTGTATCTCGCACGGCATTAACTATGTGCGACCGTTTGATCGCATTACGCTGCCGGTGTTTGGCGTGGTGTTTCTGGGGCTGGCAGGAATTTTCCTGTTCCCGCCGCTGGTGCCGGTGCTGATGCCGCTGTTCTGGTTCCTGGCCAAAGTGAGTTTCCTCTTGTTTGTGTTTATCTGGATTCGTGCGACGCTGCCGCGATTCCGTTATGACCAGCTGATGAGTTTCGCCTGGAAGTTCCTGTTCCCGGTGGCGCTGGTGAATCTTTTGCTGACGGGCTTCCTGGTAGCCCTGGTTTCCTAAGATGATCGACCTACTCTTTTTCGGCATCTTCGCGGCGGTCGCCGTGCTCTGCGCCATTAACGTGGTGGTGCAGAGGCATCCCATTTCCAGCGCGTTGTCGCTGGTGGGCGTCATGGCATCGCTGGCTGTGTTGTATCTGTTGCTGGGCGGCGAGTTTATCGCCATGGCACAGATTATTGTTTATGCGGGCGCGGTGATGGTGCTGTTTATTTTCGTCATCATGCTGCTGAATGCCGGGCTTGAAGTGCGTCGTGGCCGGTCGTGGATGGCTACGCTGTTTGGCGCTCCTGCGCTGCTCGGGTTGCTGGGCGTGTTGGCCTGCCTGCTGGTTCGCTGGTTCCCTGATTCGCCGATCATCAAGTTTGGCGATTTTCCCGGGGGCACCACAAAAGAGATCGGCATGGCGTTGTTTACCGACTACCTGCTGCCTTTTGAAGTGACTTCCGTACTGATTTTGATTGCGATTCTGGGCGCGGTCGTTCTGGCCAGAAAGGAACTGGATTAATCATGCCGCCTATTCCCAACGGCGTACCGATGTCGTTCTATCTCGGGCTGAGCGCCATCCTTTTCGTGATCGGCGTGGCTGGCTTTATTTTCCGCCGCAACATTATCACCGTGTTCATGTGCATCGAACTGATGCTGAACGCGGTTAATCTGAGTTTTGTAACTTTTGCGAATCACCATAAGCAGGTAGCGGGTCACATTTTCACGTTCTTCGTGATGGTGGTGGCGGCGGCTGAAGCGGCGGTGGGGCTCGCGATTATCCTGACGGTGTTCAAGAACCGCACGACTCTGAACATCGACGAAGTGGATTCACTGAAGAACTGATGCGCACTCTCTGGATCATTCCCGCGCTCCCGTTCGTTGGTTTTCTGATCAACGGCATATTTGGACGCAAGCTGTCGAAGGCACTGGTCAGTCTCATTGCCGTACTGAGCGTTGTGCTCTCGTTCGCGATGGTGATGAAGGTGTTCCTGGAGGCCGGCAACCTGGCGACATCGCCTGTCCACGAGCACTATTTCACGTGGATTAAGAGCGGCGGTTTCAGCATTGGCTGGGATTACGCGGTAGACAAGCTGACGATGATCATGCTGATGGTGGTCACCGGCATTGGATCTCTGATTCATATCTATGCGACGGGGTACATGGAGCATGAGGAAGGCTACTACCGCTTCTTCGCTTATCTGAATCTCTTCATGTTCTTCATGCTGAACCTGGTGCTGGCGGGTAACTACCTGCTGCTCTTTGTCGGCTGGGAAGGCGTGGGTTTGTGCAGTTATCTGCTGATTGGGTTCTACTTCGTCAAGGACAGCGCGACGACGGCCGGCAACAAGGCCTTCATCGTGAACCGCGTGGGCGACTTCGGGTTCTCGCTGGCGATGTTCCTGATCGCGATTACTTTTGGTTCGCTCGATTTTACGAAAGTCATGCCTGCGGCGGCCGGTAAGCCGACGGCAACGCTGACGACGATTGCGTTGCTGCTGATTGTGGGTGCCTGCGGTAAATCGGCACAGTTCCCGCTTTATGTGTGGCTGCCGGACGCGATGGAAGGTCCGACGCCCGTTTCCGCTCTGATTCACGCGGCGACGATGGTGACGGCCGGGGTTTACATGTGCACGCGGTCGGCCCCCATCTTTATTCATGCGCCGGTGGCGATGGACACGATCGCGATGATCGGGTTGTTTACCGCGGTGTTTGCGGCGACGATCGGCCTGACGCAGTACGACATTAAGAAAGTTTTCGCCTATTCGACGGTTTCACAGCTGGGGTATATGTTCCTTGGCGTGGGCGTGGGCGCGTTTTCGGCCGGGGTGTGGCACCTGATGACTCATGCGTTCTTCAAGGCGCTGTTGTTCCTGGGTGCGGGCAGCGTGATTCACGCTTGCCATGGCGAACAGGACATGCGGCATATGGGCGGGCTCAAGAAGTATGCTCCGTGGACTTGCCTGGTGCTGGCCTGCGCGTCTCTGGCGATCGCGGGTTTCCCGTTTACTTCCGGCTTCTTCAGTAAGGACGCGATTCTGGGCGCGGCTTATGCGCACGCTCCGTGGATGTACTGGGTGGGCGTGGTAACGGCCGGAATGACGGCGTTTTATGTGTGGCGCGCTTTCTGGATGACGTTCTGGGGCGATTACAAGGGCCACGGCCATCCGCACGAATCTTCGTGGGTGATGCTGGGTCCGCTGGTAGTGCTGGCGGTGCTGTCGATCGCCGGTGGTTTCCTGTTCAATGTGCCGGAGATTCTGAGCGGCATGTTCCCGATCAAGGAAGCGGCGGAGAATGGCGGGCCGGGTGAAGCGGTATTGACCGGGATTTCGGTTGCCTTCGGCCTGGCAGGCGTTGGACTGTCGTACCTGATGTACGTGGTCAACAAGGACATCCCGGAGAAAATCACTTCGGCTTTGGGCGGAATCTACACATTGGTTTATAACAAGTACTTCGTCGACGAAGCCTATGACGCCGCGATTGTGCGGCCGCTGATTCAGGGTTCGGAATCGGCCCTTTGGAAGATTGTGGACGCCGGGGTGATCGATGGTGTGGTCAACGGTGCTGGTACACAGTCACAGGGACTGGGCAGCATGCTGCGGTTGCTGCAATCGGGCAATATCAGGAGTTATGCGACCTGGGTGGTGATCGGAGCCGTCGTCGTGATTGTCGCGATTGGCGTGGGAGGTGTGAAATGAACCTTCTGGAGATTCTGATCGCGGTTCCCGCCGCTGGTTTTCTGGTGACGCTGCTGATGCCGCGTGCGCAGGAGCAGTTCGTTAAGCTTTTCACGCTGGGTGTTTCGCTGCTGGTGTTCGCGCTGTCGCTGGGTCTGGTGACCGGGTATGAATCGGGCAAGACAGGGCAGCAGTTCGTGCATAACGTGGTGTGGATTTCGAATCCGGATATTCACTGGCATGTGGGTATTGATGGGTTGAGCCTGTGGCTCATCATCCTTTCGACGTTTCTGACGCCGATTGCCATTTTGATTTCGTGGAGCTACATCAAGAAGCAGGTCAAAGAGTTTTTCGCTTTCCTGCTGCTGCTGGAGTTTGGCCTGATTGGCGTGTTTGCCGCCTGGGATCTGTTCCTCTTTTACACGTTCTGGGAAGTGGTGCTGGTGCCGATGTACTTCCTGATCGGCATCTGGGGGCATGATCGCCGGATTTACGCGGCGGTCAAGTTCTTCCTGTATACGATGGTCGGCTCGGTGCTGATGCTGGCGGCGATTATCTATGTGTACACGCTGGCCGGCACATTCGATTACGCGACGATTCTGGAATTGTTCCGCAGCGGCCGCATTGCGCTGAACCATACGCAGGAGACGCTGCTGTTCCTGGCCTTCTTCCTGGCGTTCGCGATCAAGGTGCCGCTGTTCCCGCTCCACACATGGTTGCCGGATGCGCACGTGGAAGCGCCGACTGCCGGCTCTTTGATGCTGGCCTCCGTCATGCTGAAGATGGGTACTTACGGGCTGGTGCGATTCTGCCTGCCGATGTTCCCGATCGCGGCGCGCGAGAATGCCGGCTGGATTAACGTGCTGGCGATTATCGGCATTATTTACGGCGCGCTGGTGGCGATGGTGCAGCCCAACATGAAGAAGCTGGTGGCGTACTCTTCGGTGAGCCACCTGGGCTTCGTGGTCCTGGGGATTTTTTCGTTCACTCAGATGGGGCTGGACGGCGCGGTTTATCAGATGCTGAATCACGGTATCTCTACCGGCGCGTTGTTCGTGCTGGTGGGCTTCCTGTACGAACGCCGCCATTCGCTGGCGATCAAGGATTTCGGCGGCGTGGCTACTGCGGCACCCTGGCTGGCGATTACGTTCCTGATTACGACGCTGGCGAGTATCGGGTTGCCGATGCTGAATAACTTTGTGGGAGAGTTCCTGATTCTGCAGGGTGCCGCGCAGGCGAAGTTTGCGTGGACGGCGTTTGCGGCGGTCGGCGTTATTCTCTCCGCGTGCTACATGCTCTGGATGTACCAACGGGTGTTCTTCGGTCCGCTGAGCGACGATGTGAAACACCACATGCCGGAACTCAATATGCGTGAATGGGCCTGTATTGTGCCACTGATCGTGATGATGGTCTGGATGGGGATGCGGACTCAGACGTTCCTGCCAGCCGTATCGGAAACGACTGCGCAGATTCTGGAGCGGACAAGTCCCGCAGCCATGGTGGTGCCGGCTGCCGGTTCACCCGCAGTGGCGGTCGCCTTGCCCTCGGTAGAGATTGCGAAGGGAGGCGATCAGAATGCCCGCTAATTTCGCGCCTTCCGCTGACGATATGCTCCGGTTTGGACCGGAGACGATTCTCACGATTGCCGGTACGCTGCTGATGGTGCTCGATCCGCTTTTCGCGAAGAAGCTGCCGCGAATGTTCGGACATCTCTCCATCGCGGCGCTGGTGGCGGCGATCTTTGCGGCTGTGGCCGCGAGTTCCGTACCCGGTCTGGCGTTTTCCAATCTGCTGATTGTGGATGGATTCGGGACGTATTTCCGGATTCTGGTGCTTTGCATCGGCATTCTGGCCGTTCTTTCTTCTTACATGTATCTGGAGCGGGAACAGGCTGAGACGGGCGAGTATCACGCCCTGATTCTGTTCTCGATCATGGGCCAGTGCGTGATGGTCACGGCGAACGATCTGATCATGATCTTCATCGGGCTGGAGATTTCGTCCATCGCCACGTACATTCTGGCAGGGTATCTTCGCAACGACAAGCGGAACAATGAGGCGGCGCTCAAGTACTTCCTGCTGGGTTCTTTCGCGACAGGCTTCTTCCTGTACGGCATCGCGATCATTTACGGTTTGACGGGCACGACGCAGCTGGGGGCCATCCGGAGTTCGCTGAATACGCCGGAGACGTCGCTGATGGTGGCCGGAGTGGCCGCCGCACTGATGTTTGTCGGCCTTTGCTTTAAAGTTTCCGGCGCTCCGTTTCAGGTCTGGGCTCCGGACGTTTATCAGGGCGCGCCCGCGCCGGTCAGCGCCTTTATGGCTACCGGTCCGAAGGCTGCGGCATTCGCGATTTTCCTGCGCATCTTCCTGACGGCGTTTGACCGCATTGCGGTGAGCTGGGCCCCGGTGGTTTGGGCCTGCGCGCTGGCGTCGATGACGATTGGCAATTTCGCAGCGCTCACGCAGAACAATCTGAAGCGCATGCTGGCTTACAGTTCGATTGCTCATGCCGGGTACATTCTGGTGGCGCTGGCATCGAATTCGGAGATTGGTACGGCGGCTGCGATGTTCTATCTGGGCGCTTATGCGCTGATGAACCTCGGGGCGTTTGCCGTGATCGTTTACATCTCCGGCAAGGGCGAGACGAATCTTCGTCTGGAAGATCTGGCTGGTCTGGGGCGTAAGCAGCCTTTCACGGCGGCCATGATGACTGTGTTTCTGCTTTCGTTGATTGGCGTGCCGCTGACGGGTGGGTTCTTTGGTAAGTTTTACATCTTCCGCGCCGCGCTGGATGCACATCTTACCTGGCTGGCCGTCCTCGGTCTGCTGAACAGCGCTGTGGCTGCGTATTACTATCTGCGTCTGCTGGTGGTGATGTATATGCACGAGCCGGGCGAGGTTACGAACGCGCTGGAAGCGCCGGGGCCCGCATTGCAGGCCGCGCTGATACTGCCCGCAGTGGGCACGTTCTTCCTGGGAATTCTGCCCGGGACGGTGCTTTCGTTCGCGCAGGCGGCTTCTTCGTTTGTGAAGTAACGCTCACATTGAGTCCGCAGCGACGATAACTTCCGTATACTGGCCGCCGAATTGCTATAAAATGAAGCGTACGTCCAGTACGGGGAGAGTTCCATGTTCAAATCTTACGTAGCAGTACTTGCTGTCACCGCGGCATTCGCGCCGGCGGTTTGCGCGGCCACTGAGGCAGATAAGCGACTCGACGCCGCCGCCGATCTGTTGACCGACATGATGCAGGCGAAGGACAAAGGTATTCCGCAGGAACTGCTGAACCGGTCTCAGTGCGTGATTCTGGTGCCGGGTCTGAAAAAAGCTGCACTGGGTTTCGGCGGGAAGTTTGGTCGCGGTTTTGCGATGTGCCGCCACGCCAGTGGGTCAGGCTGGAGCGCTCCGGCAGCGATTCGGGTGGAAGGCGGCAGCGTAGGCTTCCAAATCGGTATCTCGGAACAGGACGTATTGCTGCTGGTGACGAATGAGTCCGGGATGAAGCGCCTGTTGGCGGATAAGTTCACGGTGGGCGCGGAAGCCACCGCTGCGGCGGGACCGGTGGGACGCGACGCATCGGCTCAGACCGACGCCGTGATGCGCGCTGAGATGCTGTCGTATTCGCGGTCACGCGGGTTGTTTGCGGGTGTGTCGCTCCAGGGTGCCACGATGCGGCCGGATGCGGACGCGAACGAAGAACTCTACGGCAAGAAGCTGGAGAATAAAGAGATTCTGACTGGTGACATTCAGGCTCCGGCCGGCGCGGCGAAGCTGGAAACGCTGCTGAACCGCAATTCTTCGCGGAAGTCCAAGTAAGCCCGGAATGGGCTTGCTTCGCTGGAAGAATCTTCGGTGGGTGGTGGTGTTCGCGGTGGTGATCCAGTTGGTGCCTTTCGGGCGGGATCATACGAATCCGGCTGAGATGCAGGAACCGGCGTGGGACAGCGCGCAAACGCGGGCTCTGGCAAAGCGTGCTTGTTTTGATTGCCACAGCAATACGACGACCTGGCCCTGGTATTCGAATATTGCGCCGGTTTCGTGGCTGACGCAGCGGGATGTGAACGGCGGACGCCAGCACTTGAATTTTTCAGAGTGGGGTAAGCCGCAGCGGCATGCCGGGGATGCCGTGACGGAAGTCCGGGGTGGCGATATGCCGCCGTGGTTCTATTTGCCGATGCATCCGGATGCGCGGTTGAGCGACGCAGAGAAGGCCGCGCTGATGGCCGGGTTGCAGAAGACGCCGGGATTGCAGGAAGTGGCGGATCACGAGGGCGGGCATTAGGAAGTCGCAATGCGGGGCCGCCGCCAAACGGCCCCGCATCGCATGCGCCGAGGGACGAAAGGAATAACGTCCCTGTGATCGGCAATGTTGACGGCCCGCCTCCCCAGACGGGCCGTCAACGTAATGGAGATGGCTCCAGCACGCCGAAGTTGCTCCCCAGCAACTTCGGGGCGAACTCTGTCTCCCGATTTCAAGTAGACCACAGCGACTTTCTGAGAAATATGGAAGTCGTTGATTCTACAACGAAAAATAATTGTGAATCAGAAGGTTGC
>CAIQWJ010000082.1 GCA_903875575.1 uncultured Acidobacteriia bacterium
GACAATGCGTGGTCGCGGCAGCATGGGCTGGACCGGACGGCGAATATCCTGTATTCGGGCACGCTGGGGCTGAAGCACGATCTGGAGATGTTCTATGCGCTGGCGGAGGCGCTGCGGGGGCGGCCGGATACGCGGGTGGTCATTGTCAGCAGCGGGCAGGCGGCGGACCGGATTGCGCTGGAGGCGAAGGTGCGCGGACTGACGAACATGGTCCTGCTGCCGTTTCAGGCGAGTGGGGATGTGCCGGCGGTGCTGGGGTCGGCTGCGGTGCTGATTGCGTCACATGCGAAGTCTGAGGGGACTTTTTGTGTGCCTTCGAAGACGCTTTCGTATTTGTGCGCGGGTCGGGCGACGGTGCTGTCGATTGACCGGGAGAATCCGGCGGCGAAGATGGTGGAACGGGCGGGGGCGGGGATTGTGGTGGAGGCGGGGGAGCGGGCGGCGTTTGTGGGGGCAGTGACTGCGTTGCTGGATGATGATGGGTTGAGATTGGCGATGGGTCGGGCTGCCCGGGTCTATGCGGAACAGACTTTCAGCATGGAACGGGTTGTGCCGCGGTTTTTGGAGATTGTGGAAAAAAGCTTTTCACGCCAAGCTCGCCAAGGTTTCGCAAAGGACGCCAAGAGTACTATTCCGTACGGATCGTGAGCGGTCGGTTCGCCAGATCGTTTAGACTTCTAGAATATATCGTTTTGACGTAACTGCCCCGGAGGAGTATGTCATGGCAAGTAATGTAAGCGGAACTGCCGCAATCCGGGCACGGGAGTATGAGGCTACCCGTGTGTCGTTCAGCCGACCCTGGAAGACTATTGGGGCGCTGGTGGCGTCGGATGCGGCGGCGGTGGCGATTTCGCTGCTTTTGGCGGCGATGCTGCGCGATTTGCTGTGGCGGTCGGCTAGTGTGTCGGTGGAAGGCACGATTCCACCTGCACTGTTGCTGGTGCTCTGCATTTTCCTCACGGCCGGACTTTATTCAGGCGTTTCGCTGGATCAGGTGGAAGAGGTGCGTCGACTATGCGTTTCGGTGACGCTGGCTTTTATGACGCTGCTCTCCGGGACGTTGTTTTTGCATGATCTGAGACTTTCGAGAGCGGTTTATGCGTTTGGCTGGTCGTTCTGCGTGTTGGCCGTGCCGGTGTTCCGGGCGTTGACGCGGGGGGCGCTGAGTAAAAAAGCGTGGTGGGGGAGTCCGGTGGCGATTCTGGGGTATGGGAGCACCGGGAAGCTGATTCTGAAGAAGCTGAAGGAGAACCCGGGGATCGGACTGCGGCCGTTTGCGGTGCTGGACGATGATTTGGCGAAGCTGGGCGAATTGGGCGACGGTATGGTGCGCGGGCCGCTTTCGGAGTGCCGCGAGATTGCGGTGAATCATAAGCTGGCGTACGGGATTGTTTGTATGCCGCAGATTTCACGCGATGAGCTGATGGGACTGCTGGGTCGGTATGGCCAGTGTTTCGGGCATCTGCTGGTGATTCCGAATCTGATCGGGATGACGAGCCTGGGGATCTCGGCACGGAATCTGGGTGGGATTGTGGGGCTGGAGGTGCGGCAGGAGTTACTGCGGCCTACGTCGAGAATGCTGAAGCGGCTGCTGGATCTGACGATCACGGCGCTGCTGGCTCCGATTGTGGTGCCGATTGTGGCGCTGACGGCGTTACTGGTGAAACTGGAAGGGCGCGGGCCGATTTTTTACAGCTGCGACCGGGTGGGACTGGGCGGCAGGATTTTCAAGGTCTGGAAGATCCGCAGCATGATGGTGGATGGCGATGAGGTGCTGCGGAAGTATCTGCGGGAGAATCCGGCGGAGCGCGCGCACTGGAACGCGACACAGAAGCTGAAGAACGATCCGCGGGTGACGCGGGTGGGGAAGTTTATCCGCAAGACGAGCATTGACGAGTTGCCGCAGTTGTGGAATGTGGCGTCGGGCGAGATGAGTATTGTGGGGCCGAGGCCGATCCAGGAAGACCAGATTGAAATGTATGGGCCGAGCTACGGACTTTACAAGCAGGTGAGGCCGGGGATTACGGGGGTGTGGCAGGTTTCGGGGCGGAATCATTTGTCGTTTGCGGAGAGGGCGGAGCTGGATCGTTATGGGATTCAGAACTGGTCGGTCTGGCTGGATATTTATGTGCTGGCGCTGACGACGAGAGTTGTGATTACGGCTGACGGCGCATACTGAAGGCATGGTAATCCACGTTTGTAATCCGCGGACGATGGCGATCTGGGTGGGGGTGGCGGCTGTCACGATCGTGTTTGAGGTGCTGCCCGCGCCGGTTTTGGGGCCGGTGCTGCATTACGGGGTTTATACGCCGCTGAAGGTGAGTTTGTTTCTGCTGGTGGGGTATCTGGCACCGCTGGCGCTGGCGAGGCTGAGCGCGCTGAACCGGGGGCTGGTGTTTGCGGCGGTGTCGGCTGGTGTGGTGGAGGCGCTGCAGGGGCTGATTGGGAATGGACATAGTTTCCATTTTTATGAGCTGGGGATTAAGTGGGCGGTGATTGCGTTTGGATTTATGCTGGGGCTGGATGCGCGGTGTGAAAAGGCAGTGGATTTGGGGAAATTGCATATCACGCTGATTCACGACGTTACGGATTAGGTTGGATTTCGGGAACGTTTCAGCGCAGGCGGGGAGTTTCATGGGCGTTAACGCTCGTTGTGTGGATTGTGCGCCAACGCTCCCTTACGGTCGCGGTTCGGTAAAAGAAATCGGCCACACAACCGGGCCGCGCCAAAACGCCACGCCACAAGAAAAAAAAGCAACGGCTCGTCGAGCTGCGCTCGACCCCACAGGCTAAAGCCTATGCCACCCCGGATCTCACATTGCAGGCAGCGGACATGACGTCGGATGCATACAGATTCCTGGGGACTTGTATTCGCGGTACGGCCCTGGGTGTGTCCGATTGGGAAGGTGTGTTTGATGAGGCCGCTGCCGAGACGGTGTTACCTTCGCTTTCGGGATTGTTGCGTGGGTGTGAATTGCCTGCGGAGGTTGCCTCGTTTTTGTCTGCAGTTACGGCTGCGAATTCTGAGAGAAATGCGCTGATTTCGCGCGAATTACGCGCCGCGGTGGAGTTGCTGAATTCCATTGGGATTGTGCCGGTGCTGCTGAAGGGGGTGGCTTACCAGGCGATCGGGTTGTATCCGGAGGCGGGGTCGCGGTACCTGCAGGATATTGATCTGCTGTTGCCGGTGGAGGATTTGGCGGCGGGGGCGGCGGTGATGCGCGCGCATGGATTTGTGGCCGGGGTGCCGGATGCGTTTGGGGAGTTTCGGCATCATTTGCGGCCGCTGCATCGGGCGAACCGGGTTTGGGTGGAATTGCATGCGCGGCTGGGGCCGGCGAAGTGCGAGCGGATGCTGCCGGCGCGCGAGGTGATTGCGGGGGCGAGGGAGACAACTTTGGATGGGGTGAGGGTGCGGATTCCGTGTCCTGAGCATTTGATGGTGCATCTGGTGATGCATTCGCAGATGCAGCATCCGTATAACCAGAGGGTGTGGCCGCAGATGCGGGCGATGTTTGATTTGGTTTTGCTGGGGCGAAAGTATGGGGCCCTGCAAACTACTGATTTTGAGAACGCTCCCAGCGAGAGTCGCATGGCAACGCGTCGGGCGGACGCCAGACGGCAGGGACGAAGCCCTGGCCCCACGAACGGCCAGACTGCAATGTGTCACGAGGCGCTGGATTGGGATCGGGTGGCGGAGCGATTTCGGCGGAATGGGGCTTATGACTTGCTGGCGCTGCATTTGATGCAGGTGCGGGAGTCGACCGGGGTGGAAGTGCCGCTGCGGCTGGAAGTTGGGTGGGTGGCGCGGATCAGGTGGGCTCGGCGGCAGTTTCTGCGGCGTTGGCCGGGGATGCGGTATGTGGACCCGATTTACATGTATTCCACGGTTTTCGGGCATCGGGTGGCCATGGCGCGATCGCTGCTGGGGTCGCGGAAAGGGTTGCGGTATCTGGCCGGGCAGGTTTTGGTGCCGGATAATTACGCGCGGATCTGGACGGATTTGGTGGAGGGGCGGGGGCGGTGAGCTGTCAGCTTTCGGCTTTCGGTTTTCAGATCAACGGCTTTCGGCCTTCAGATCAAGGGCTTTTTCTGCGTGAGCAGGGCCTTCAGGAGCATCGGCGCTCATCGCGTGGATTGTGCGCCATCGCTCCCTTGCGGTCGCGGCTCTCTAAGATTTTGCGATCAGAAGAAAAGTATACGCACTGACATCGCAAAGCACGCTTCTCAAGCTGAAGAAAACAGGCCGGATGGGCTCGAAAGCGTGACCTTTCACACAACGTGTACTACTTGTACTAAATAAAGAATAGCTCTGGCGGTACCATATCGGCTATCCTATGATAGATAAAAGCCCCTGTTAGAGGACCCAAAAGAGGAAAAACATCATGCCAAAACGTTTCCGAACCATCACGATGGCAGTATTTGCGGCAGGGCTCACGGTCGCGACGGCATTTGCCGGCTCGGTTTCAGTGAACGCGACCTGCGAGTATAACGGCGGGGGAACGTGCGCCAGTCCCAATCAGGTTGCCTATAACGGCAGCTGGAATGACACTTTTGGCTTCACTTACACGGCGGGAACGGATCTTTACAGCATTTCCGGCATCATCGCGGCCAGCTACGGGGCGGGTGGGACGGTGTTTCAGACGAATATTGTCGCGGTGTATCTGGGTGGCACGCCATCGACTTCGAACGATGTGCTGACGGTGGATGTGTTGCAGAGTTTTTTTGACAATTCGGCTGGGGTATGGGACGGGTCATACACGGAGAGTGTGCCGATTGTGATTACTGGCGCGATTGGCGCGGGGAGTTCGGTCTCGGCGAATTTGCTGTATACGACTGCCGGTTCGGGTGGTCCGCAGGCGGTTGGGTTGCTGGGGCCGTATACCGGGACTGGCAACCATTTCGGCCTTTTGAGCACGAATCTGACGCTGGGTGGCGGGAATGTTCTGGCGGGCGATTTCCGGTTTGTGTTTAACTTTCAGGCGGGTACAACGCTGGGTGGCGGCGGCGCGGTGAATGCGACGCCGGAGCCGGCCGAGATGGTGCCGACGGCGGTATTGATGCTGGGTGGTGCGGCATTTCTGGTGCGCCGTAAGAAGACGGCGTGATACATTAGGAAGTAATCAAGAGAGTCCCTGTAGTTGATTAAAGAGGCCCTGAAACCGCAGCAAGAAAAGCAGTACGGAGGAGAGTGACAGTCATGGAAATGAACAAGCAGGACAAATTGCAGAACGCGCCGGAATCTGAAGAGCGGCGTGAGATGCTGGAGAAATTCGGCAAGTTTGCAGTTTATGCGGCTCCGTTCACGGTGCTGGCGTTTGCGAAGAAGGCGGATGCGGCTACGGGTACGGGTCCGGGCAAGCACCCGGGTGGCGCGCGTCCTAAATAAGAACTGAATGAGGAGATGTCCCTGACGCCGTTGGAACGAGCGGGTGGGACTCTTTTGGAACGCGCCTCAGGCGCTTTATTAGAACGCGCCTCCGGGACTCTTTTGGACCGCGCCTCCGGCGCTTGGGAGTTTGCGATACGGGATGGGCTGGTGGTGGCGCATCCTGACTTTGAAGGTCTATATTTTTTAAATCATACGGCCGGGTTTATCTGGCAGGAATTACGCCTCGGGGCTGTTGCGGAAGTGATCGCGCAACGGTTTTCCGAGGCGTTTTGCGTTGCTGGGGGGATTTCTGAAGATGTGGCGCGGCGGGATGTGGCTGCGACGCTGGCGGAGTGGGAGCGGGGGATGTTTCGGGTACCGAGAGGGGTGGCGGTTGGGGATGAGGTTACGGGAGTTGCGAAAGCGGGACCGGGCAGGGATTACGGGTTGAATGGGAAGAGGTTTCGGTTGTGGCTGGGGTCGGGCGAGCTGGCGGCGGAGATTGAGCCGCGGTTGAGGCATCTGGAGGGAGATGGGGCGGGGCCGGTGGATTTCGAACTGGCGGTGGGGATTGTGGGGGAGGCGGTGGAGTTGGAGTGTGGGGGGAAGGTGTTTGGGCGGGAGGAGACGGTTTCGGGGGCGAGGGCGGTGTTGTTGCAGGAGATGGTGAGGTTGGCGTGGGGGATGGGGGAGTGGGGGGCGTTGTTGCATGCGGGGTCGTGCTGCGGGGCGGGGGGATGTGTGGTGTTGCCGGGGGCGTCGGGCGCGGGGAAGAGTACGCTGGCGGTGGTGGCGGGGAGTGCGGGGGGTGGGATGGTGTTTCACTCGGACGATACGGTGGGGGTGATGGGGGAAGGGCAGGTGGCGGGGCAGATGGCGGGGCTGATGGCGGGGCTGATGGCGGGGAAAGTGGCGGGGATGCCGTTTGGGGTGGCGATCCGGGAGGGGAGTTGGGGGGTGGTGGGGGCGAGGGTGAAGGAGTTTGTGGGGCTGGAGGAGTGCGAGAGGTTTGGGCAGAGGGTGAAGTTTGTGGGGTCGGGTGTGAGGGAGAGTTTGGCAGTGGCGGCGGTGGCGATGGTTTTTCCGCGGTTTGTGGCTGGGTCTGGTGGGATGCGGGTGAGGGAGTTGGGGCAACTGGAGATGCTGACGGGGTTGCAGGAGAGCGGGTTTTGGGTGCCGCATACGCGGGAGGGGATTGCGTTTTTTTTGGAGTGGGTGGGGGGGATGCCGGGGTATGCGGTGGAGTATTCGGAGGTGGATGAGGTGGTGGGGTTTTTGCGGGGGTTGGCGGAGAAGTGACGTCCTGAGGGCGGGATGGTCGGTGAAGTTCAAGCCACCTTCGTTTGCCGTCACTTAGCAGCCTCAAAATCAGCTCAGAATCAGCAAAACTGGCGAAACTCCCTCATTTCTGTCAAGATAGAAGATTCAAGACATGTTCAGGTTCGAAACGGCGGGCGAGTCCCACGGCGAATGCCTGGTGGCGACCCTCACAGGCCTCCCTGCCGGCATTCCTATATCCATCAACGCAATTCAGCATGAGCTCTGGCGCAGGCAGCAGGGGTTCGGGCGCGGCGGTCGCATGAAGATTGAGACCGATCAGGCTCATCTTGTTGCGGGCGTGCACCACGGCCAGACGATCGGCGCTCCGATTGCGATGATCATCGCTAACGCCGACTGGAAGAACTGGACCGAGTCGTTGCCGGTGGAAGCCGGCGATATGGCGTTGCACAAAGCTGTTTCCAGGCCGCGTCCCGGTCACGCCGATCTTGCCGGTGCCATCAAGTACGATTTTCCTGATGCTCGCTACATTCTGGAGCGCGCGAGTGCACGTGAGACTGCGGCGCGTGTGGCTGTTGGGGCGTTGGCGAAGCAGTTGCTCGGGTGTTTTGGGATTGAAGTGCTGAGTCACGTGATCGCGGTGGGGTCGGAACGGCTGACCCGGACGGTGGCGTGGGAAGAGATTGTGGAACTCAGCAAGAAGAAGGATGTTCTGCTGGGTTGCGTGGATCCGGAAGCGGAAGCTGCCATGAAAGCGCTGGTGGACGAGGCTTATCGGACAGGCGACACGATTGGCGGGATTTTCGAGGTGGTGGCTCGCGGGTTGCCGGTTGGGCTCGGTTCGCATATTACATGGGATTCGCGGCTGGATGGCAAGCTGGCGCAGGCGATTGTTTCGATGCAGGCGGTGAAGGGCGTGGAGATCGGCTGGGCGGAAGAGGGTTCGCAGAGTCTTGGGTCGAAAGTGCAGGATACGATCCACTACGACAAGCCGGAGCGCAGGTTCTTCCGCGGGGATAACCGTGCGGGTGGGATTGAAGGCGGCATGACGAACGGGCAGGAGGTTCGGGTGCGCGGTTTTCTGAAGCCGATTTCGACGCTGCGGCGACCGCTGGAATCGGTGGATCTGCCGACGCGCGAGCCGGCGAAGGCGGCTTATGAGCGTTCCGACGTTTGTGTGGTGCCGGCGGCGGGTGTGATTGGCGAGGCGATGGTGGCGATTGTGCTGGCCGGGGCGATGATTGAGAAGTTTGGCGGCGATTCGCTGCGCGAGATGAAGCGCAATTACGATGGCTATCTGGAGCAGGTGAGGCAGTTCTGAAATGACGCATAAGATCGTCCGATACCTCAATAACGCGAATCTGGAACGTCCGGCGGAAGAGATCACGGAATTCGACACGCCGGAACTGCATCAACTGGTTGCGGATATGTTCGAGACGATGTATGCGTCGCATGGGTTGGGGCTGGCGGCGCCACAGATTGACGTGCATAAGCGGTTGACCGTGATTGACACGTCGGGCGGCGAGGAAGATCTGGAGCCGAATAAGGTTGTACTGATCAACCCTGTAATTATTCATTCGGAAGGTAAGCAGACGGGCGAGGAAGGTTGCCTCAGCATTCCCGGTTTTCGCGAGCCGGTGCGTCGTCACAAGCGCGTTAAGGTACGTGCTCACAATGTGATGGGCGAGATTATTGAAGTAGAGGGTGAGGATTTGATGGCGCGGGCGATGCAGCATGAGATCGACCACCTGAACGGGATTCTCTTCCTGCAGCATTTGAGTTCGCTGAAGCGGGAACTGATCAAGCGCAAGATCCGGAAGATGATCCAGGCGGACGATTGGGATTAACCGCGCCAGGTTCGTCAGGACCGTTGAAGGTTGTATTCCTTGGCACCCCGGAGTTTGCGGTTCCCACTCTGGATGCGCTGGTACGCGCGGGTCATACGGTACTGGAAGTCATTTCCCAGCCGGACAGACCGAAGGGGCGGAAGCAGGAATTGACGCCTTCGCCGGTGAAACTGGCGGCGTTGCGGCACGGTTTGACAGTGTGGCAGCCGGAGCGGATACGCCATGCGGAGTCGGTGGAGCATCTGCGGGCGCTGGCACCGGATGTGATGGTGATTGTGGGTTACGGGCAGATCATTCCGCAGAGTGTGATTGATATTGCCCGTTTGGGAATCATCAACGTGCATGCGTCGTTGCTGCCGGAGTTGCGTGGCGCTGCGCCGATCCAGTGGGCGGTGGCGCGCGGATACGAAAAAACAGGTGTGACGACGATGCGGATCGACGCGGGCCTCGATACGGGCGAAATCGTACTAAAGTGGGAAACTGCGGTGGATCCGAACGAAACGGCTCCGGAGCTTTCGCCGCGTTTGGCTGCGGCCGGGGCGGATTTGCTGCTGGAAACGCTGAATGGTCTGGCCAATGGGACGCTGGAACCGGAGCGGCAGGATGGTGGAAAAGCGACCTGGGCACCGATTTTGAAGAAGGAAGACGGGCGTATCGACTGGACACTGCCTGCCCAAACCATTCATAATTTAATCAGAGGCTTGCAGCCATGGCCCGGAGCACATACAATGTTCCGGGGACAGTCTCTGCATCTTTGGCGTTCGCGCGTTCCGAGTACAAGTCATGCCGAGCACGGGAGTTTGGCCCCGGGATCGATTTTTTGGAACGAAGGCATGTTTGCCATTGCCGGTGACGGTGCGGCAATAGAAATTTTGGAATTACAACTCGAAGGCCGGAAACGGATGACGGCGCAGGTTTTTGCCAACGGCCATCGACTAACGACTATAGAACAGCTGGAAAAATGAGACCTTTCGACTTACCACTTGGATTTAAATACGCCACAACGTACGCTGGCATTCGCAAACAGGAAAAAGACGACCTTGCGTTGATCGTTTCGGCGGTACCCGCGGCGGCAGCCGCCGTGTTTACCACGAACAAAGTGCAGGCGGCACCGGTGAAACTCGCCCGGGCCAGCATGCGCGCTTCGAAGGGCGTTTGCGGCGCGGTCCTGATCAACTCGGGCAACGCCAATTGCGCGACGAAGAGCGGGGATCGTGTTGCGCTCAATACGACGAAGCAACTGGCGAAGCTGCTGAAGCTGCAGGCGAACCAGGTGCTGCCGGCTTCCACGGGTGTGATCGGGGTAGAACTCGATGAAAACCTGATCATGAACAAGCTCCAAACGCTGGTGGACAATCTCAGCGATACGGGGCTGCCGGATGTGGCCCGCGCGATTCTGACGACGGATCTGCAGCCGAAGGGCGCGTCGCGTGAAGTGACGCTGCGGCGCGGCGCGGTGCGGATTGCCGGTGTGACGAAGGGTTCGGGGATGATTCATCCGCGGATGGCGACGACACTGGGCTTTGTGATGACGGATGCGCTGGTGCCGCAGACGCTGTTGCGTCGCATGCTGGTGCGGGCGACGGAACTAAGCTACAACCGGATTTCGGTGGATGGCGATACGTCGACGAATGACACGCTGATTGTGATGGCGAATGGCGCTTCCGGCGTGCGGCCGGATCCGAAGGAAATGAGCATCTTCGAAGAGGCTCTGGCGGAGACGCTGCAGTCGCTGGCACGACAGATTGTGCGCGATGGCGAAGGCGCGCGCAAGCTGGTCTCGGTGGAAGTGCATGGCGCGATTACGGATTCCTCGGCTGCGTCGATCGCCCGGGCGATTTCGACGTCACCGCTGGTGAAGACGGCGATCGCTGGTTCTGACCCGAACTGGGGCCGGATTCTTTCGGCGGCCGGGAATTCGGGTGTGAATTTCGATCCGGCACTGGTGGAGATCACGTTGCAGGACGTGAAGGTTTGCCGTAATGGCGTGGCATCGCCGTTTGATGAAGGCGATATGAAGCTACGGCTGGACGACACCGATATTTCGGTGGTGTTTCGGATTGTGGGCAAAGGGAAGGGAAGCGCTACTTTCTGGACTTGTGACCTGACTGAGGACTACATTCACATCAACGCGAACTATCGCACTTAGGGTTGCGGAAAAAACCTTTAGCCACAGATGGACACAGATGAACACGGATAAGACATTTCGGGTTCTTCTGGGTCTGGCTGTGGCTTTTGTGTTTGCCGTGGGGACGCGACCGGCGCGTTCCGCTCCGGAGGCGGATACGCCTTATACGCGAATCGCGAAGCTGGCGGGTTATATCAGCGACGGCGAAACCGTGGGTGCGCTGGAGGCTTTCGATAAGAACGGCAAGCGCTACGCGGTGATCGCCGAGGATATTCAGGCTTTGGCTGCGCAGACTGAAGTGCTCTGCTCTATTACGGTGGTGGAAGACAAGGAAGCCGAGGATGACGCTTCGGATATCCACCATCTGGATCTGGATTGGTTTATGACGCTGAAGTCGCGGTCGGATGGCGGGTTGGTGGAGCGCCGGCGCGAGCGGGTGGCCATGACGATGGAGCGGATTGCCGGGAAAAATGGCAAGAGCTGGCGGATTACTTCGCTGTCGCCGGAAACAATATTGGCACCGATTACGGTGAAGTAGCAGCTAAGCCGCTTTGGCGATTGGCAGGCGGTTAACCGTGGCCAGACCGAAGCGCTCGAGAGTCCAGATGATCGGCCAGGCCGGATCGATCTCATGACCACGCAGCGCGAAGCGGGCGGATGTGGGATGCGCGTGGTGGTTGTTGTGCAGGCCTTCGCCGGCGGTCAGCAGGGCAACCCATTGCAGATTGGTGGCCTGTTCGTCGAAATTGCGGTAGCCAATTACGTGGCCGAGGGCGTTGATCATGGAGTTCAGCAGCACGTAGAGCAGCATGTTGGCAACCCACATCGCAATGCCCCATTTCCAGCCGAACATGGCGCAGAAGACACCGAGGCCGAGCACGATGCCGTACTGCAGGCCGGGGACTTTGTCCAGAAGATCGTCCTTCCAGTCCGGCGTGTACTTGCGGACGGTTTCAGGGTTCTGGGTTTCCTTGCGATACAGGAAGTAGTTGCCGAAAAGCACGGTCCAAAGGCCGAAGATCAGGGGGCTGTGCGGATCGCCTTCGGCGTCGGAAAAGTGGTGGTGTTTGCGATGAACGGCAGCCCATTCGCGCGGGATCACGCCGGTGAAGACGGCCAGATGCAAATGCATGAGGAAGCCGACGACCGGGTGCAGTTCCAGGCCGCGATGGGTCTTGGTTCGATGCAGGAAGATCGTGGTGCAGAACACCGATATCTGAACGATTACAAACGTGATCGCCGCCATCCAAAAATAATGCATTGACACTCCAGTTGGGGGTCCGCGCAGGCACACGGCGCGTCGACCAACATTGATTATATCAGACGGTTCTGAGGGTGCAGTTCGCGGATTTGGTAAACCTGTGCAAGGAAAAGTCGGATTCTGTCAACGGGATCCGGCACTGGCCGATCGAGCGTCCGCCTTTACGGCCTTTTCGGGTAACTCGCGCGCTATCCCGGCGGCTGCGAGGACCCATCTTTCCAGCGAAGCATCGGAATCGATGCCGATGGCGTCGACGTAAATCATGGATTTCATGGGCTTTCCGGTGAAGTCCATGGGTCTGGTGTGAGGTTCACAGAGGGCCGCCGTTGCGGTCTCCGGCGTGAGGCGCAGCATCAAATCGGTTTTTACGATCCCGCAACACATGTGCCCGTTGACCATAAAGCACAGGCCGCCGAACATCTTTCGCTCGAAGACGTCGCCCTGGTGGCCCAGAACCACGCGAATGCGATCTGCCAAACCGAGGTCGTAGGCCATACCGTTTGCGTTTAACGCGGGCTCAGGCGATTGTGCGATGTTCTCAATGTGTTGAAGCCTGGGTTTCCCACGCCGATTCGAACTTCTGGTCGAGGATCAGGCCGCCTTCCGGGCGGAAGATGAACATGCCGCCGCCGGCGGGCCGGTCAGCTTGGGTGACGCCCTGACCCGTGGCGACGCCAGCGATGGTGCGGTAACCGTCGTCGAGCGGGCGCAGTTTGACTGGTTGGGTGGCTCCGCCGCGTTCCAGCGTGTCGAAGACGACTGCAAGTACCCAGGTGGAGGTGATCCCGGTAGGTTGTCGCTGTCCAAATAGCTGCATCTGGGCGGCCTGCTGGGCGCTGGGCGGTGGCGGCGCCACGCTGGGGGTTGTTGTGACGTGCTCCAGCCGAACAATCCTGCCCAGGAGTTTGTCGCCGGTGGATGCCAACACTCTGCCGTTGTCTTTCACCTGTGAAGTCACGACGCCGATGATCTGGTCACCGGCTGCCGCAGTGGCAGTGTCGAGGGGCGGCGAGATGCGGATATGCAAACGGGTCTTCGGTGGCAAGGGCAGCAGTGCGGCAACGTTGTTCCCGCTGCTGGATTCCGGCGAGCCGGAACTGTTCTCCCCTTCAAAATGAATGGTGGATTCACCGAGGTACTGGCGGCAGCCGGAATACGCGGTTTGGTTGCGGGATTCCGTGCCATCGATATACAGAACGTCGACTGAAGAAGTGGAAGGCAAGAGGAAGTCGCTGCCGCCGATGGTCTGGCGGGCGTAGTCGACTGAATGTTCCATGCGGCAGACGTTGCCCGGGAGATTCTCGGCGCTGATGGTGAGGCGGCGAAGGTCGGAGGAGGTGGGGTCGGCCTGAAAAGTTCCGTGATAGCCGACCGTGAGTCGACCGGAATTGGTGCCATAAAGGAAGTGGCTGTGGTTTTGGGGAGTGTTGAAGCTGTAGGTGGCGGGCCCGGTGAGGAGGAAATCGCGGGCATCGCCGCCGAAGACTCCGGCAAGGAGATTGGCGAATTCGCCGCTGGCGCTCATGCCGCGCGCGGCGAGTTGGCGGACTTCGTCGTTATCGAACCGGCTGGCGCCTACCCAAGAGTAGAGGTCTTTCTCGTCGCCTACCGCGACATCAAGGCGGAGGCGGTCGCTCCAGGTGACGGTGCGGTTCAGTTCCGGAGTGATCGATGCATCGCAACTGCGGGTGGGTGCGGGCAGTGCCAGACGCTCGCGACGCACCGTCTGGATGCAGGTGTAGCGCGGCAGTTGTTTGACGTTTTCGTTGATGCGGGCGCGGATGCGAGTGAGCAGGGCATCGGAGTCGTCCGCCGCGACCGCCGCGGCGGCCAGCGCGAGGACCGAGAACAGAACGCGTGGGCGGACGGGGCACCGGAGCATGGTTGAACTTAATCATATCCGTTTTTCCGCGTGGCGTAGTAACGGGGCGCACGGCGGAGTATAGTTACATCTAAGGGTTCCATTCATGATTGTCAGGATCCGTTTCGGGCGTGGCCGGCTGGTAACGCGCCGAAGAGGCAAGAACGGCAAAGCTGCGCTCTTGCTGGCAAGTCTGCTCACTCTCATTGCGGTCTCATTCGGAGTTCTGGGTCTGTGGCGTCTGTGCGAAGACCTGGGTTTTGCCGGAGACTTCGTATTTGCCGATGGATTGCTGTCGCACTGGCAGATCTGGGTGGCCGCCGCCGCCGCGACGCAGTATTCTTCCTGGCGACTGACGCAGTATTCCAGAATCCAGAAAGAAGAGGACGAGGCGGCTGAAGAACTCAGTGCCTGAAATCGGAGGAGGCGTCGCGATCTGCTATTCTGGCGGCAGGTCCGGAAGCATTTCTCATGCCCATTGACACGCGGTACCGAAGGTCGGCGTCGCTGTTTTACAACTCCTTCCCGCCTGGCGTGAAGTGGCTGATTATTGCCAATGTTGCGGTTTATCTGGTCTATTTTTTCGGATCTCTTGCCTCCGGCAGTCCTATTTTTCGTTCCTTTGAACTGATCCCCTATGCCGTGATGCACGGCCAGATCTGGCAACTGGTCACGTATCTGTTCCTGCACAGTCTGGGCAGTCCCATGCATATCGTGCTGAACATGCTGGCGCTGTGGATGTTCGGCGCGGCCGTTGAACAGACGTGGGGCACAACGCGGTTTCTTCAGTACTACTTTATCTGCGGGATTGGCGCGGGTATCTGCGTGGTGCTGGCGAACCTGGTGATGGGTGATGTCTATCAGCCGGTAATTGGCGCGTCCGGCGCGATTTACGGGTTGTTGCTGGCGTTCGGGATGCTGTTTCCGGAGCAGGAAATTCTGCTGATGTTTATTTTCCCGCTCAAGGCGAAGTATGCGGTGATGGTCTTCGGTGCCATCGCGTTTTTAGGGTCGTTCCAGGGCGGCGGACCGGTGAGCAATCTGGCACATCTGGGCGGGATGCTGGTGGGCTACATTTATATCCGAACGCAGTTTACGAGCCGGGCGCGGCGGACCGTGAGGCCCTCGTACGGCGGTGCTTCGACAGGGCGCGGCGGTTGGTCCGGGTTGAGCGGCGGGGTTTCGGGGTGGTGGCGCGAGTACAAAATGCAGCGCGCCAAGAAGAAATTTCAGGTATACATGAAGAAGCACGGTTCGGGCAGCGGCGGGGACAAAGGTCCCTGGGTCAATTGAGCGGAAACAGTTGCGCCGGGCGCGACGTCTTTTAGAACTGGGTAAATGTCGCTATGAAGAGATCGATTGTCGCGGTGGCGGCGTTTTTGGGTCTGCTGGCTGGCTTGTCGGCGCAGGACGGGCCAATTTCGGTGGGAAGCGACACCGTCGCACGGCCACGGAAAGCGGCCACGCCGACGACGGCACCAGATTCCGCGCCCTCGGCTACTACCCCCGCACCCGCCGCGCCGGCAGCTAAGGAACTGCCGAAGATCCCCTCGAAACTGGCACCGAAGCCGAAGGACGATGGTGGTCCGGCATCGGCGACGTTTTCGGCCGATACCAACCTGGTCACGGTAGACGTGGCGGTTTTCGACAACAAGAACAACTTTGTGCCGCAGATCGGCCGCAAGTACTTCCGGATTCTGGAAGACAACGTACCGCAGACCATCAAGGAGTTTTCCGTAGGCGAAGCACCGGTCACGGTGGCGCTGGTGATTGAATTCAGCAAACTATTCCAGTGGTACGGCGGGCAGAACTGGTACATGACCCTGCAGACGGCGAGCGCTTTCCTCAACACCATGAGGCCGGATGACTATGTTGCCGTCATCCGCTATGATCTGCGGACTACAATCGTCTCCGATTTCACCAACAACAGGGCGGCGCTGCAGCAGGGGCTGCGGTCTTTCGGTTTCCCGGATTTTTCCGAAGCCAATATGTTCGACGCCCTGACGGATACGGCGGACCGCATGTCAAAGATCGGAGGCCGCAAGGCGATTCTGGTGCTGACTTCCGGGGTGGATACCTTCAGCAAGCTCACTTTCGATCAGACGCGGCGCAAACTGCAGGATTCGGGAGTGCCGATTTACTCGATTGGCCTGATGCAGATGCTGAATCCGGGGGCGATGGAGAGTATGACGCTCCTGCAGGCCGATAACGAGATGAAGACCTTCACGAAGGAGACCGGTGGGCAGGCCTTTTTCCCGCGCTGGCCCGCGGA
>CAIQWJ010000083.1 GCA_903875575.1 uncultured Acidobacteriia bacterium
GACGCCACTGGAGCACGGAAGCGAAGACAAAGCTTTTGCGCCGACACCTGATCGAGCGGATACCGATTTCGAAGATTTGCGAAGAAGAGCGCCTGGCCCCGAGCCTGTTTCACCGCTGGCAGGAACAGTTGTTCGGTAACGAATCCAACCCATCCGCTCGGCCCTCGCATGTGCAAGAACCTCACAGGTTCGCCACCGGATCTCCTCGCCGGAAGAACCTGATTTCATCGCGCAAACTCAGTATAGAGGGGAGGCCACTGCGTATTTGTGTGAACGTGTAATTAACCCGAACTTCGGGGCCATGTTCGACAATGCATCATAGATACAGTGCTGACGACGCCCCTCATCCGCAACTCCCTCGCCGTTCTGGTACTCCTCGCCGCGGGAACCGGTCTCGCCGAAGACTACCATCCGCCCGGCGGAGTCGCCTTTCCTCACACCTCCGGCAATGTCACCATCCTCCCCGGTGGCCGCGCTCTGAAGCCGATGGGCAACCAGATCGAAGTCGGCCCCGGAGCCATCGGCCTCGCGATCAGTCCGAAGGGCCTGATCGGCGTTTCCCAAACCGGCTTTGAGCGCTTCGGCGTTTCCGTCCTGGAGACCGCAAAGGATAAGTGGCAGCAACGAATGCTTTGGGCCGTGGCACCGGATGCCGTGGACTCGCCCGACGCCCCAAAGCCGGGCACCAAAAAAGAAGTTGACCGCTGGCTGAGCACCTCCTACGGCATCGTTTTCGACACCGACAAAGCGATCTGGATCGCCGAAGGCGAGACGGGCAAGGTCCGTTTGCTCGATGCCTCCAACGGCACCAAACGAAAAGTCATCAGCGTCAATTCCGGTGACTGGAAGAACAGCTATACGTCTGACGTCGCGCTTGATCCCGTCCGTCACATCCTCTATGTGATCGATCAGGCCAACTATCGTCTGGTTCTGATCGACACAGTCAAGGATGTGGTCCTTTCCTCCGTCAACACCGGGCGCATGCCGCTCACCCTGGCGCTTTCTCCCGACCGCAACACGGTCTATGTCACGAACGCGGGCATGTTCCGCTATCAGGTTTTGCCGACGGGGCTGTCGTATCCGGCGTTTGGTTTCCCGTCGCTGGAGAGCGTAGCCGGGGCGGTGAAAGAGTCGCTCAAAGTGCCCGCGCTGGGCGATCCCAACGATCGCGACGCCAACACCGTTTGCGCGATCAATGTGCTCGATCCGCAGAAGCCCGTGGTGGACGCCTGGCTTCGCACCGGTAGTCCGGTGGGTGCCAGCGTTCCGAATGGTACCGGCCAGCCGGTCACCACGGCGATCGGAGGCTCCTCGCCATCGTCCGTTCTGGCGGTCGAGAACAAACTCTACGTCTCCAACGCCCATTCCGATTCCATCACCGTGATCTCGGAACCTGACCACAAGGTTCTGGGCCAGATCCCTCTGCGTGTACCCTGGTTGCTGCCGCTGCGGGGCTTCGTGCCCGCTGGCATGACGTACGATCCAGTGACGAAGTGGCTGCTGGTGGCCGAGTCCGGAGTCAACGCGGTTGGCGTGATTGACACCACGCGCAATGTGGTGATCGGGCATCTGCCGGTGGGCTGGTATCCCACACGCGTCGGCCTTGCGGATGGCCGCGTCTGGGTGGTCAACGCAAGAGGGCGGGGCACCGGGCCCAATGCCCGCCGGCCCTTCGAAGATCCCAATCAGCCTTCTACTTTCTATCGCGGCACTCTGTCGTCTTTCGCGATGCCCGCGCAGGCCGATCTTCAGAAGCTCACGGCCACCACTTTCGCGGCGAACGGTTTTTTTGTAGAGAACAGCATCACGCCCTCCATGCCCGCCGCCATCCGCCACGTCATCCTGATTGTGAAAGAGGACCGCGCCTTCGATGAGATCCTGGGCGACGTGGGCGAAGCCTCGAACGGCCACGTGACAGGCAACGCGTCTCTTGCCCGCTACGGCATGCACGGGCGCGCCGATGGCGGCGGCACCCGCTTCAGTGTGAAAGACGCGGCGATCACGCCCAATCAGCACGCCCTCGCGAAGCAGTTCGCCTTCAGCGACAACTTCTACTCCGATGGTGAGTCCGAAGTCGACGGCCATCACTGGCTGACCGGCGTGATCCCGGACTTCTTCACCATGACGGGGCTCTACGCCTCGTACGGTGGGCAGAGGAAGTTCGCGCTCGATGGCAGCACGCCAGGCCGCCTTCTTTTCGCAGGCACCAATACGGGCATCCTGCCGGAGGAGACGCCCGAAAACGGCACCCTGTGGCACCATCTGGAACGCAACCACATCACGTTTCGCAACTTTGGCGAGGGCGTGGAACTGCCCGGCGTAGTGCTGGCGACCGACAAGACCGGCGCGCAATACCGCACGAATATTCCGATGCCCGATGCGCTCTATCGCAACACGTCCCGCGACTATCCCGGCTTCTCCACCGACATTCCCGACCAGACCCGCGCCGACCGCTTCATCGCCGAACTGGATCAGCGCTACAAATCCGGCAAAGAGGCGCTCCCGCAATTCCTCTACGTGACGCTGCCCAACGATCGCACCGGCGAAGATCGCCCAGATGGCGCCTACCCCTACGCCTCGTCCTGGGTGGCTGACAACGATCTCGCCCTCGGTCGCATCCTCGAATACCTCTCGCACTCTCCGTGGTGGAAGGAGACGGCGGTATTCGTGACAGAGGATGTAGCCGCCGGCGGCATCGATCTGGTGGACGCACACCGCACCGTGCTGCTCGCAGCCGGACCGTATGTCAGGCGAGACTATGTATCCCACACCAACTCCAGCTTCCCCGGCCTGCTCAAAACTGTCTTTGAGTTGCTGCACATTCCCGCACTGAACCTGATGGACCAGACGGCACCGGCCCTGCGGGATCTCTTCACCGACACACCGGATTTCACGCCGTACAAAGCAGTTGCACCGGAGAAACGAATCTTCGACCCCGCCGCTCTCCTGAAGAAGCCAGACTAACTCCGCTCACGAGCCGTGACTGTAAAGGAGCGGCACTCAAAACCATCTGGACTAACATACATCTCATGAAAGCTTTCTCCCGTTTCCCGTCAATCTGCGTCATCGCGCTTGCCTTCGCCCTGACCGCCACCGCCGCCACGCGCAATTTCGACGTCGTGGTCTACGGCGGCACCGCAGGCGGCGTCATTGCCGCCGTCTCCGCCGCGCGCGAAGGCCTCCGCACCGCCCTGCTGGAACCCACGGCCCACGTCGGTGGCATGGTCTCCGGCGGTCTCGGCTTCACAGACTACGGCAGGAAAGAAGTGATCGGCGGCTACGCCTATGAGTTCTACTATCGCGTCGGCCAACACTACGGGATGACCAGTTTCGCCAACGACGTCGCCTGGCTCCACGAACCTCACGTCGCCGAAGACATCTTCCGCCAAATGCTCACCGGCGCCGGCGTCACCCTCGTGGAACATGCCCGCCTCCGCGAGCAAAACGGCGTCGCCAAACAAGGCACGCGTCTGACTTCCATCAACACAGAAAACGGCGACACCTACACCGCGCAGATCTTCATCGACAGCAGCTACGAAGGCGACCTCATGGCGCAATCCGGCGTCACCTGGACCTGGGGCCGCGAATCAAGCACGCAATACGGCGAGACCCTCGCGGGTGTTCGCGACAAAACCCCGCTGCACCAGTTTCTGGTGGACGTTCCGGCGCGCGACGCTGCAGGCAAACTCTGGCCGGAGATCAGCGCCGCCGCCCCACCCGCGCCCGGCACCGCCGACAAAGCCGTGCAGGCTTACAACTTCCGCATGTGCTTCAGCGCCGCAGCCGATCGCGTCCCGTTCGCCAAGCCCGCTGGCTATGACCCAAAACGCTACCAACTCCTGGCGCGACTCATAGAAGCCCGCATGAAGGCCGAAGGCAAGCCCCCGGCGCTCGGCACGCTCATGAAGATTGACCGCCTCCCCAACGGCACCACGGACGTCAACAACAACGGCGCCTTCTCCACAGACTTTATCGGCGGCAGTTGGGACTACCCCAACGCTTCCTACACGAAGCGCGAAGAAATCTGGCAGGCCCACAAGGCCTATCAGGCCGGTCTCTTCTACTATCTGGCCAATGACCCTGCCGTCCCCGCCGCCGTACGCGCCGAAATGAATTCCTGGGGCCTCTGTGCTGCCGAGTTCACCGACACCGACCACTGGCCGCGACAACTCTACATTCGTGAAGACCGCCGCATGGTGGGCGAATACGTCATGGTGCAGCAGGACCTGCAAACCGACCTCACCAAGCCAGACCCCATCGGTATGGGCTCCTACAACAGCGACTCCCACAACGTGGAAAGAATTGCCGGTCCGGATGGCTTCGTGCGCAATGAAGGCGACATGCAGGTAGGCGTGAAACCCTATCAGATCCCCTATCGCGTCATGCTGCCCAAGCGCGCAGAAGCGGAGAATCTACTCGTGCCGGTCGCGTTTTCCGCCAGCCACGTGGCTTATTCCTCGGTGCGCATGGAGCCCCAGTACATGATTCTGGGGCAGGCCGCAGGCGTAGCGGCAAAGATGGCGATTGACGGGAAGGCCGCCGTGCAGGCCATCGACAAAGCGGCGCTGACCGCGAAGCTGAAGGCCCAGGGCGCAGTGCTGGAATACGTGCCTTCGCCGCAGGCAGCAGCACTGGCCGCCGCGCGGACGAAACGCTAGGCCGCGAATTCACAAGGCGTCTGGACTGGCACCGAAGTGTTATCGCCTTTCGCACGCGAGGCCGCCAACAATCCGCGCACAGTCTCCGCCGGTGCCGGCCGATGCAGGTAGTAGCCCTGCATGACATCACATCGCAGCGCTTTGAGCCGCGCCATCTGGCTGCTGGTCTCCACTCCTTCCGCCACCACCGTCAGGTTCAGGCTGTGAGCCAGCGTGACAATAGCCTGCACAATAGAAGTAGCGCTAGGGCTTCCGCCATCCAGTTCGCGCACGAACGTCTGGTCGATCTTGATCGCATCGACAGGCAGGTCCTGCAGGCAATGCAGCGACGAGTACCCGGTTCCGAAATCGTCGATCGTCGATCGACGTCTTGACGCCCATTCGCCGAACCTTAGCCATCTCGTGCCGCCCCTCTTCCAGATGCCGCATCAGCGCGCTCTCAGTGATTTCCAGCTCCAGTCTGGTCGGGTCGATGCCGGTCTCCGCAATGGCCGCCCCCACAATATACGCAAAATCGGGACGGCACAACTGCACCGTGGAAGCATTCACAGACATGCGCACATCAAAACCCTCCTCTGCCCATTGCACGGCCTGACGGCAGGCTTCGCGCAGCACCCAATTGCCGAGTTTCACGATCAGGCCGCCTTCTTCCGCGATCGGGATAAACTGAGCCGGCGATACCCGCCCCAGTATCGGATGGTCCCAACGTACCAGCGCTTCCACGCCCACAATGCTGTCGCGCGAGTCTGTCTGCGGCTGATAAACCAGATGCAGGCCGGTGCCTTCTTTGAGCGTTTCCCGGAGATAGCGCTCAATATCCTGTCTCGCCAGTGCCGCTGCGCCCACGGCGAAGTCAAATCGCTTCCAGTCGTTGCGTCCTGTCTTCTTGACCTCATGGAGCGCCTCCTCCGCCGCGCGCACCAGCCCGGCCGGATCGCTGGCATCTGCGGGAAATATGCTGCTCCCCACGCTGCACGTGATAGAGAATTCGCTATGCTCTGACCGGAAAGGCGTTCGAAACGCCGTGACAATCTCTTCCGCCAGCGTGGCCACCGCGGCCGGGCATCCGCTGCCCGTCAGAATCACAAACTCGTCGCCACCAAGGCGAGCCAGCAGGTCGGCCGGTTGCATCAGCCCGAGCAGACGACGCGCTGCCTCCCGCAGGATGCCGTCGCCTCCCACGTGGCCGATCGACTCGTTGACGGTCTTGAAGTGGTCCAGGTCCAGTACGATCACACCAAATCCATGGCCACCCGTCTCCGCTCCCTCCATCGCACTCTGCAGTCGCTCCTGGAATATAAAACGGTTGGGCAAGCCCGTCACCGCGTCATGCTGCGCTTCATAAGCCAGCTTTTCGAGCGCTGCTGCGTGATCGAGAGCCAGCGACGCAATCGAACAGGACTGGAACACCTCCGGCAGCTTCCCTGCGCCGCATTCCCCCGGCCTGGCCGCGCACTTGCTCATGCACGAGGGTCCGCCAGTCTGCGCCAGGTTGACCAGATCCGACGTAAAACGCCCCGCTCCCGCCGCTATACGGTTCGTCCGGCCTTCCTGAAACAAAACGGTCGGGAAATCGTCAGCGCTCACGGTTTCCTGCCGATCCCCGCAACGAAGAACGATTTCGCATCGCACACCCGCATGCTGCCATTCCACCTGGGCGGCAGCCGCCCGGAAAATCGCATTCAGCGGCTCATTCCGCGCGATCATCTGAAGAACCCGATTGCTCTCCGCGCCCGTGGCCTCATGAGAGGAGATGTTTTCGTGGCGAATGATCACCCGCGCAGCACCTTGCCCGCGAATCGGCCGGCCCCGCAACAGGAACCAGCGTCGCTCCTGAGCGCTGTGGCACGGATACGCCAGCGTAAATTCCTCGCACCGGCCCGCCAGCAGATCGCGGATACCTGCCGCTACCGTTGCCGCTTCATCACCGAAGCCTCCCTTCGACTGGTCGCAGACCTCCAGGTAGTTGCCACCCAGGCAGCCGTCCGCGGTGCCTCCGTTTAAGACCGAAAACCGGCACCACGCCGCGTTCACGGCTACGATCCGGCCCTCGCCGTCCAGTAGTGCCAGGTGGTCGTTCACCGCGTCCGCAGCCTCACGCCAGACGGTACTCAATCTCGCTTCCGGTGTGACCGCAATGGACGCGACTGTCCCCGCTCCCGCGCCGTCCTCGACTCCTTCGCTGAGACTGTTCATGTGGTCGCCATTGTCCGCTAATTGAAATATCGGCCAGTTGGGATGAATAGTTGAAACAGTTTCGTAAGAAATGCCCCCGCGGCGACCTTCCTCCGCCCTTCACACTCTGCCTGCCGCTATCCTTGGAAGTTCCCGCATGTGGCATACCGATCCCGTTGAAATCCTTGGCTTTATCACCGGCGCGCTCTGCGTCTGGCTCCTCGCGCGCCAGAATATCTGGAACTGGCCCATCGGCATCGCCAATAACCTGTTCTATATCGTGGTCTTCGTGAATTCCGGCCTTTTCGGCGATGCCGGATTACAGGTCGTCTACGTCATTCTCGCCGTCTATGGCTGGTGGACCTGGGCTCACCCCGATGGCAGCCGTCCGGAACTCCCGGTCACCCGCACCACCGTGCGCCAGTGGGCCTGGCTGATCGCGTTGACGGCGGTCTCGGCGTTGGCCTTACGTGCTTTCCTCGCCGCCTTCACGCCTTCCACCGTGCCCGCCTGGGATGGCCTCACCACCGCAATCTCGCTCGCAGCCACCTGGGGACAGTGCCGCAAACTCCTCGAATCCTGGTGGCTCTGGATTCTGGTGGACGTGATCTACATCCCGCTCTACGTTTACAAAGGACTGCGGCTGACGGCCGTTCTCTATTTCGTCTTTATGCTGCTGTGCATCGCGGGACTCCGCTCCTGGCGCAAGGCGGATATGGATGTGCCTCGCCAATGAGGCCAGGCTTCCCCGGGGCACTGACGGGTATGATTTTGCCACATGAAATCGGTCACGCGCAGGGCTTGAACCACGCCCCGTCGCCCTTGTCTTTGATGTACAGCGGCTTGTCAGGGTCTCTTGCTGCGGATCTCAGCATCGCGGAGGCCAATCTGGTCTATTTAAAGAACATCATGGCGTCTCGCTAGAGGAAACAAAAGATGACTATTGGAATCCCGTTTCGGATCTTGATCTTGCTCATAGTGTTCTTACATCCCGTTTGCGCCTTTCAGGCTGAACGGCCAGCACCGCTTGTCGAGGCGGTCACGAAGGAGCTTTCTCGAACTGGAGATGGTGACGCTGCTTTCATGGCGCGTCTACTCGCTACAGGCGACCGCGCGAGTGTTTCGGCCGTTCTGCTGGATTTGACAAAAAAGTACAAGGCGGAACACCCAGGCGACTCGGAATACTACCTGTTGCGCCAATCCGTGGGCGCACTGGGTTATCTGAAAGAACAACAGGCGATTCCCGTCCTGATCGAGTTGGCACGCCCAACCGAAAGGTCCAAAGCAAATGAAGATATTCGGGTTATCGCCTTGATTGCTATCGGACGAATTGATCCGGTCGGAAACCGTGATCTGCTTCTCGGCGTACTGCGGACCGACGAACAGTGGTATATTCGTCGAAGCGCCGCTTCCTTCCTGTCGGAGATTGGCGACGCCGCAGTTCTGCAGGAACTGGATGTCGCGGCCGCAAGGGAACCAACCCCGGGCCAGAGCCAGGGAATTCAAAAGGATGCGGACGCACTGCGAACCCGCCTTGCGGCTGCCAACAAGGGAAAGTAGTCATCCCCGGTGGAACCCAATACCGTCGCCCTGTCACCCGCGCCAGTGGCTTGGACGCCCCCTGAAAACAATTCGACAACTGTGCCATGCCTTTGGATGCTATCGTCAGCACAGGTGAAGATGACTACCGGACTCTCGCTTAGAATCTTGATCTTGTTTACTATGTTTCTTCAGTCGCTTGGTGCCTTTCAGGCCGAAAAGGCTGCCCCGCTTGCCGAATCGGTCAAGGCGGTGCTTGGGCAAACCGGAGAGAATGAAGATGCTTTCATAGCGCGCCTACTCGCTACAGTTGACCGCGCGAGTGTTTCGGCAGTTCTGTTGGACCTGACGAAACAGAATAAGGCGAAACATCCCGGTGATCCGGAATACTACCTGTTACGCCTCTCTGTTTTCGCGCTCGGTTATCTGAAGGAACCACAGGCGATTCCCCTCCTGATCGAACTGGCAAGCCCAACCGAACGGTCCAAAGCAAATGAAGATATTCGGTTGATCGCCTTGCAGGCGCTTGGACGAACAGATCCGGTCGGAAATCGTGATCTGCTTCTCGCCGTACTGCGGACCGACGAACAGTGGTACATTCGTCGAAGTGCCGCTTCCATCCTGTCGAACATAGGCGATACCGCAGTTCTGCAGGAACTGGATGTCGCTGCCGCCAGGGAACCGACGCCGGCTCAGAGCCAGGGAATTCAGAAGGATGCGGACGCCCTGCGAACCCGCCTGGCTGCTGCCAACAAGAGAAAGTAGATGTCGACCGGTTGCCCGTTAGATTCATTCGCTTCGTCACACACAGTCGGCACCCAATTGCATTCGGCCCGGAGGCGTACGCCAGCATAGGTGAAGATGACTACTGGACTCTCGCTTCGGATCTTGATCTTGCTCACTATGTTCCTTCGCCCCGTTTGCGCCTTTCAGGCCGTACGGCCCGCCCCGCTTGTCGAAGCGGTAAAGAAGGAGCTTTCTCGAATTGGAGATGGCGACGCTGCTTTCATGGCGCGTCTACTCGCTACAGGCGACCGCGCGAGTGTTTCCGCAGTTCTGTTGGATCTGGTGAAACAGTACAAGACGGAACATCCAGGTGATCCGGAATACTACCTGTTAAGCCTCTCCGCGGTCGCACTGGGTTATCTGAAAGAACAACAGGCGATTCCCGTGCTGATCGAGTTGGCACGCCCAGCCGAAAGGTCCAAAGCAAATGAATATATTCGGGTTATCGCCTTGATTGCTATCGGACGAATCGATCCGGTCGGCAATCGCGATCTGCTCCTGGACGCACTGCGGACAGACGAACAGTGGTACATTCGTCGAACTGCCGCTTCCATCCTGTCGAACATAGGCGATTCCGCAGTTCTTCAGGAACTGGACGTGCAGGCCGCGAAGGAGCGGACCCCGGGTGAGCGCGAGGGAATTCAAAAGGATGCGGACGCCCTGCGAACCCGCCTCGCCGCTGCCAACAAGGGAAAATAGCGCTCGTCCGGACAGCGCTTGTTTCACCCACCCATGTCCCACGGGCGAAAACGCCCAGCAGTCCGCCGCATCGGACTGCTCAACCCGGGCAACCGCGATGCGATTGGACGACGCAATGAGACGCTAAACCACGTCGTCCGGCTCCACCTCTACCCCGTGAATCGACTGCATCTCGTATTCCAGATCCAGGAACACTTCTTCGCGCCGCTCGCTATCCACTTCATGCTTCAACCGACGCAACGCCACGCTCACCACATCCCGATGATGCAGATGCGAACCGAGCCGTGTCGACAACTCCAGCCAAAGATCGTGAACCCGTTCTACATCTTCCGGCCACAGCCGCGGCGGGTGCGGACCCAGATTGACATACGTGCTCGCCCTCCCCGGCGCCAGCGTCTCCAGCGACAACGGCTGCCGCGGTTCCGGCAAAACGTTCCCACGCCTGTCCGATCTTCAGCGCCAGATCCCCTGACTCCACATTCGGTGATACACCCGTCACCAGCCGCGATGCCTTCAGCCGCGCCGCCGTCTGCACCAGTGCATCGTAAGGCTCGATACCCGGCACCACCAGCAGATCCACCGTCTTGCCTTCTTTCTCCGCCATCGCCACCACACGCGTAAACAGTTCGCGCTCGTAGGTGTCGAAGAGTTGCTCATTGCGAAGGTCTGACCCGCCGCTGCCAATAATCACCCGCACCGTCACCACCACAATGTCGTGCCGCCGCAAATTCGTCTTACGCAGCACGCTCTCCAGATGCGACAACTGGGTATAGTCGCGGACAGCCACCATCACGCAGCCAGGCCTCGCGTGAACGCTCTGATCCGAAATCTCGCTCTGCGCGTCCAGATTGAAAGCTTCCAGCCCCTTCTTGGGCTGATTCGCCTCGTTCCGTTTATTGATGTGTTCCGAAACCGTGAAAATCACGAACAGCAGCAGCGTGAACGCAATGCCGTAAATAGTCGCGATCTTCTTCGTGCCCAGGTTCGCCAGCGCCACCAGGAACAGCACCAGCGTGGTCGTAATCAGACCGATCGGGATCTCCCGGCCGCCAATATGGAAATTGCCCGGATGTTTGTATTCCTGATCGTGACGCTTGAAACGCAGCACCAGCACACCCAGCGAATTCAGGAAGAAACTCCAGACCACGCCGAAGGCATAAGCCTCGCCCAGAATGTACAGATCGCCGCGGCTGAACAGAATCGTCGCCACCTGCAGAATGGTGATCGAGTCGATCAGCCTGTAAGTAGTCCCGAATTTCTTATGGGGTTTGCGGAACCACTCCACCAGCACCCGATCTTCCGCCACGCGATTCAAAATACCGTTAGCACCGATCAGCGAAGTATTCACCGCGCCCGACAGAATCAGCACTCCCACCGTCACCACAAACATATGGAACGTGAGGCGCAGCAGATGCGGGCCGGCCAGATACATGGCGAGGCCGCCCAGCAGGTTCTGCGAGTATTGCCCCCGCACCGAATCCGGAATAATGTAGCCCGCGAACACCGTCACCACGCCGGTGCAGACCACGGCATAAATGCAGACCGTATTCGCCGTGAGCTTCAGATTCTTCAGCTTCGGATAACCGATTTCGCGGTAGACCTGCGCCAAAGTCTCAAAGCCGCTCATCGAAAGCAGCGAGTGACCGAAAGCCATCATCGCCAGTGCAGGCGCCATCGTGACCCAGAACGTGCCCTTAAACCAGCCAATGCTGTCGTCGGTGAAATGCAGGTTTTCAAATGTCGGCGGCGGTGGAATCTGCGCCGGACCGTGCATCAGCATGGTCAGTGGACACCAGATGAGGAAGATCACCACCATCACGGTCGTGATCTGCATGATGCGCAGCGCCTTGTCGCTCGATTCATGCATGCCCTTGATATTGCAGCGCCAGAAATACGCGGTCACGATCAAACCAAAACCGGCCGCAAACGCGTTCGGCGGCACGCGAATACTGGAATGCGTGAGTTCGGCGATTTCGTTGAGCAACCGCCCCAGATACTGGCCCGCGCTCACGCCGCTGATCGGCCCTGTCAGAATGAAATCGAAAATCAGAGCCGAAACCGAAAGCCGCGCCATGAAAGGGCCCATGGCGTCCCGCACCACGACGTAAACGCCCCCGCGCACGAACATACTGCAGCCTTCCATATAAACGGAACGGACCGCGAAGCTGAAAAGCATCACGGCCAGAATGAATCACGGAGCACTCTTGCCAATGGCCTGTTCCGCAATGCCACCAGCATAAAAGGCGGATGAGGCGAGGTCGCTGAGGACGATCGCCGCACCCTGCCAGAAAGTAATAAAAGAAAGTGCTACCGTTGTGGCGACTACGACTCGCGCCGTGCCGCTCGATTGTTCATTTGTCTGCATCTGGCCTGTCGTTTAACGTCATCCACGTGGTGACGGTGAATTCTCGCAATCGTGACGGTGCGGCGCTTAGAGCGCCGTCGCGCCGCGGTCGCCGTTGCGGATGCGGATGACTTCGTCGATGGTGGAAACAAAAATCTTGCCGTCACCGATCTTGCCGGAGCGCGCCGCTTCTGTGATCACCGCAATCACACGATCCAGATCCACGTCGTCCAGCACCAGTTCAATCTTGACCTTCGGCAGCACGTCCACTTTGTACTCCGCCCCGCGGTAAACCTCGGTGTGACCTTTCTGACGGCCGTAGCCGTGTACTTCGAAAATCGTCAGGCCGTCGATGCCCGCCGCTTTCAGCGCGTCTTTGACGGCGTCCAGTTTATGCGGCTGAATAATCGCTTCGATCTTTTTCATACCTTTTCTCCTGTTTTCACTTTCCGGGTGGGGCCGCCACTTCCTGACGGCCCCACCAAAGGTTCATGCCACGAAGTTCAGCGCGGGTCGCGGGTAAGCTGCATCGACGCCGGCGTTACGAACGAAGAGATGACATATTCAGGATAAGCCGAGATACCGTGTTCATGGAGATCCAGACCTTCCAGTTCGCCTTCCCTCGATACGCGAAGTAACTTAAGCGAATTCAGAGCATACATAACTACAAGCGAAATAGCGAAGGTTGCCACTACCGTGATCGCGCTGCCGATAAACTGCGCAACCAGAATCTGAGTACCGCCGCCATAGAAAAGACCCTTGAGCGGAGCGGAGTTATCCGGACCGAAGTTACCCGTGGCACCGAATTCGCCCGAGGCGAACAGCCCGAGAGACAACGTCCCCCAGATCCCGCAGAGACCGTGTACCGGCACCGCGCCGATCGGATCGTCGATCCGAAGATATTCAAGCAGTTCCACACCGGCATATACGATCACGCCGGCGATCGCGCCCAGCAGTACAGCACCCGTCGGGCTCACCCAGTAACAGGGGCAGGTGATCGCGACAAGCCCGGCCAGAAAGCCGTTGGTCGTGAAGCTGACGTCCCATTTCCTGTTCGGTATCCACGCCGCGAACATCGCCGTCAGACCGCCTGCGCAGGCCGCCAGCGTCGTGTTAGCCGCTACCCGGCCAATGCCCACCATATCCATGGCGGAGAGCGTGCTGCCCGGATTGAAACCGTACCAGCCGAACCACAGCAGCAGGCCGCCCGATACCGCGATCGTCAGATCGTGTGGCAACATGGGGCCGCCGCCATCGCGCTTGAACTTACGCCCGAGCCGCGGACCCAGTACGATGGAACCCGCCAGCGCCACAAAGCCGCCGATGGAGTGCACCACCGTCGAACCCGCAAAATCGTGGAAGCTGGTTCCCACCCACGGCAGGAACGTATCTTTCGCGCCCATGGTGGCGAGGAAACCGTCCGGACCCCACGTCCAGTGACCAATAATCGGATAAATGAAGCCGGAAACGCAAAGGCTGTAAAGCAGATCGCCAATCCACGCCGTGCGGCCAATCATCGCGCCCGAGGTAATCGTGGAGCAGGTATCCGCAAACGCGAACTGGAAGAGCCAGACCGCCAGGAACGCCACGCCCGTGCCTTCATAGGTCGCCGGGGCACCCTGCAGGAAGAACCAGTTCATGCCGATGAAACCATTGCCATGGCTGAACATGAACGCAAAACCCCACGCGTAGAAAAGCAGCCCGCAGAGGCAGGTATCCACCACGCACTCCATCAGCACGTTGACCGTTTCCCGCGACCGGCAGAAGCCCGCTTCCAGCATGGTGAAACCAACCTGCATACCGAAAACCAGGAACGCCGCCAGCAGCGTCCACACTGTGTTCAGCGGGTTGACAATGTCATTGCCCTTCAGCACCGGGTCCGCCGCATAAGCTCCCAGCCCCAGCAGGCTTGGATTGATAAACGCCATGGCCACCAGCAGCAGCGCAAGAGCCGTCCCTTTTCCCACTAAAAGCAACGTGCCAAACCGGCGCCACTCTTTATCGCGCAAACGCGTCCGGAGACGGGATACCTTCTGCGCAAAAGTCAACTTCGTATTCATAGGCTTTCTCCCTGGTAGTTAGTAGTTCGGGGACACTCGTCGACGCGTTCGAAAACATCACCGAAAACCGAGTCTAGCGACGATAACTCAACTGAGTCCAATCAATACTTTCTATGCCGGGGAGAGAGATTCCTTTGCAATATCGAAAGAAAGTTACTCTGGCGTCCAGGGAAAGACGAACCGAAGAAAGAGCCATCAAAAGTACTGTTAGTTACCGAAAACAGGCTGTAACTCTCGTAGAAGAAAGTTACAGGCTATCTTTCGATAGTCAGCGCGAAGTCCCGTTCCGGGCGGATTGTATGCCAGAATCGAGGAAAGTGCTTTCCCCGCTCCTCAATGCCCGCCGTACGCAGCTGCTGCCATTGGTTGCCGGCCTCGTCGCGCTGATCGCCGTGGCGGATTGGGCCGTCGGCAACCGCATGTCTCTCGGCGTGCTCTACGTGTTGCCCATGATGCTGGGCGCGGTGGTCCTTTCCCCGGTCCAGATCCTCCTTCTGGCTCTGCTCTGCTCCTCGCTCCGCTCCTGTTTTGACCTGCCCAGCCCTTACGTGGAAATGCTGCTGCGCTTTATTTTCGCCGTGATCTCGTACCTCGCCTGCGGCCTGATGGTGGCGGGTCTCATCCGAAATCGCCAGGTCGCACTCGAACATCTCGCCCGAATTCGACAGGAACAGATTCTCCGCAAAGACGCGGAAGAGCAACTCCGCACCCTGGCCGAAAGCAGTCCCGCTGCCATCCTCACTCTGGACGCGAAAGGCGTGGTCATCGCCGCGAACAAGGCCGCGCACCAGATCTTCGGCCTCCCTGAATCGGAATCCTTCAAAGGGAAAGCGATCGCTCACTACCTGCCTGTGTTGGCAGACGCCCTCCAGGTCGGCCTCTCACCCGGCAGTACAGACTCCGGAACTCCGGTCGGACTACGCGCCGCCGCCCAATGTCAGGGCCGCCGAGATAACGGCGAGATCTTCCTCGCCAACACCTGGTTCTCTTCCTACGCGGTCGATTCCAGCTACCGCCTCGCCGCCATTGTCGTCGATTCCTCCGAAGAAATGCGCGAGCACGAAGAGGAGAACTCCCGCCAGCTCCTGCGCGGCAATCTCATCGCCGCCGCCGCCGTCTCCCATGAAGTCAGAAACCTCTGTTCCGCCATCTCCGTCGTCAGTCTGAATCTGCGTGAGAAACACGGCCTCGCTCCGGACGAAGAGTTTCGCGCCCTTGAGTCCCTGGTCCACGGCCTGGAAAAGGTCGCATCCATCGGACTGCGCTCCGGAGATCTCCACGCCGGCGTCTCAGCCGCTGACGACGTGCAGAATCTGCCCCTCCAGGCCGTACTGGACGATCTCCGTATCGTCATTGAATCCGACTGGCACGATATGGGCGGCTCCATCCAGTGGTCCGGTCCCCCCGTTTCTCCCGTCATCCTTGCCGATCGCCACGGCCTGCTTCAGGTGTTCCTCAACCTCGCCCGCAACAGCCATCGCGCCGTGCTCAACAGGCCCGTCCGCAACCTCGCGGTATCGGTCGATGCCCGCGAGCGGACTGCCATCGTGCGTTTTCAGGATTCGGGCCCGGGACTCGCCTCCCCCGCCCACCTGTTCGAACCCTTCCAGCCGGGCGCGGATGGCACAGGCCTCGGCCTGTATGTTTCAAGGACCGTCGTCCGCGGCTACGGAGGCGAATTGCGCTATGAGCCGACCCCCGCTGGCTCCTGTTTTGCCGTTGAATTGCAGATAGTTCCGGCCGAGAGCCGGGCATAATACAGAAATGTGGAGAGTGATTTCATGACAAATGCAATGACGAATGCGACAGGCGATGAAGCCGTGACCCATGACACCACCATCCGTCTTCTGGTGGTGGATGACCACGCCATGTTTCGCGAGGGGCTGGCCCGCATGCTCGAAAAGGAACCGGAGTTTGTCGTCGCCGGTCAGGCCGGTTCTGCCGCCGAAGCCCTTGCCATGGTGAAACAGGCCAATCCGGCCGTCGTTCTCCTCGATGTCGACCTCGGCTCTGAACGCGCCATCGACTTCGCACTCGGTGCCCGCGCCGCAGGTTTTGACGGGAAGATTCTCGCCGTCACCGCCGGTATGAGCGATCCCGAAGCGATTCAGTTGGTGCAGGCCGGCGTCACAGGCATCGTCCACAAGCACCACTCTATTTCCCTGCTGCGTGAAGCCATCCTGCGCGTGGCCGCGGGAGAAGTGTCCATCGAAAAGTCCTACCTCGCCGCAGTACTTCGTTCCATGGACCGCACACGCAAGCCGGAACACCCCGCGCTGACGCCACGCGATCGCGCGGTGGTCAGTTGCGTCCTCCAGGGCCTCATCAATCGCGATATCGCGATCAAGCTGAATATTTCCGAAGGTGCGGCGAAAGCGTCACTCCGCCTGGTCTGCGCCAAGCTGGGCGTGCGCACACGAAGTCAGTTAGTGAAAGTCGCCCTGGAGCATTATAAAGATCAGTTGTGATTGCGCGGGATCTCGCCCATCCGGCGCAGCAGCGGTGCCACCGTCAGCCCCTGCACGAATACGGAGAATGCCACCACTCCGAATGTCACCGTGACAATGTCCTCGCGCCGCGGGATATCGGTCGGCAGTGCCAGCGCCAGCGCCAGAGCCAAAGCCCCGCGGAGCCCGCCCCAGAACAATACGTGCTGGTGCTTCATCGCTACCCTCAATCCCGACCCGGCAAACATCGCGCAACAAGGGTAAATTGCCACCGCGCGGCCCGCCGTCACCAGCGCAATCGCAGCCCCCGCCGCCGGTAAAATCGCCACAAAACTTCGCTGCGCCTCATGCATGCCGATCAGCAGAAACACCAGCGAATTCGCCACGAAAGCCGCGAAATCCCAGAACGCCTGCACCGCTTCCTTGCCGCGTTCCGAGACCTCGCCCAACCCGCGATAGTTCCCCATGGTCACGCCAGCCGTAATCGTTGCCAACACGCCTGACATGCCGAAATGATCCGCCAGCAGAAATGATCCGTAGGCCGCAATCGCCGTCAACGAGATCTCCACCAGATGATCTTCCGTGCGCCCAATCAGCAGCAGCGCCCCGGCAGCCACCGCACCTCCGCAAATCACGCCGCCGCCGATGGTCAGCGCCAGCATCCCCGCAATTCCGCCCGCGGAAACCTGTTGCCCGGCCGCGACGGCAATCACCACCGCGAACGCCACCGCCGCAGTGCCATCGTTCAGCAGACTCTCGGCTTCAATCAGCAGCAGTAGACGCCCGTGTGCCCTGGCATCGCGAAAAGTGGCAACCACAGAGACAGGGTCCGTAGCCGCAATGAGTACGCCAAACACCGCGGCCGCCACCCACGGCCACTCCGCCAGGGCATGCATGCCCGCTGCCGTGACCACCGCGGAAAGCACCACCCCCAGCGTGGCCAGCAGTACGATCACCGCCCCATCGCGTCTCAAATCCGGCCAGCGAAGATAGAACGAAGCTTCAAACAGCAGCGGTGGCAGCAGTGCGCTGAACAGCAGGTCTTTCGTCAGGCCAACGTGTGGCGCAAACGGCAGCATCGCCAGCGCAATGCCCGCCACCACCAGCCCCACACTATAGGGCAATCGCATCCTGCGGGTAGCCATAGCCACCACGGCCGCCACCAGCAGCAGCAACGCGTAACTCTGAAAGGTGAGTTCCATCGCTGTCAATGCGTCAGGTCGTAAACAAAGTAATTCATCCCCACCCGATACGCCAGCGACGCCCACTTCTCCGGATATCTGGGCTCGTCCGAAACCTCCCAGCCGTCTCCCAGATCCATGTTGTGGCAGATCGCGACAATCACCCGACCCCTGTCGTCATAGATCGCGCGCCAGTGCGGCGTCTTGCCCGCTTTGTAGTCGCGTTCGCCCGTCACAGGATCGCGATCCATGCCGGCCTCGTATTCCAGCCCCGAATCGAAGAACTGCGCGCCCGGCACCTGAAACTTCTCTTTCAGATCATAGATCGTATGAAAGATCGGATCGTTATCCGGGATATCCACAATCTGCCGCCCCGGCAGCGCCCGGGACATGCTGTAGACGAACTGCGCCCATTCGCGGTCACCGTGGAAATCGTCCACCATCAGAAAACCGCCGCGCAGCAGGTACTCGCCCAGTTGCTTGGCCTGTTCGTCCGGCAACAGCCAGTGACCCACCTCAACCGCGTACATCATCGGCCAGTTGTAGACGTCATCGGTGCCATCGAGTTCCACCACCTGTTCGGTCAGGCGCCCATTAATACGAGTGAGTCGCTGCACGCCGGCCAGCAGATGCCTGTCGGAGCGCGGATAATCCATGGTCCAGTAGCCTGCGAAAGGCGTGCCGTCGTTATTGAACAACGGCTTGGTCGGATAACCGTAAACATCCGGATACTTCAGCCGCGCACGCACCCAATCAGTTCGGGTATTGGAGTCCGCCGGAATGGGAAAATTCCCGTACTCAATGGCCGGATATTCTTTAAACGGTCGCTGCGCCAGAAGCGCAATCCCGGTGCCAAGTCCGAGCAGAGCGACCAGCAGTGCGTGACGAAGGCGCATAGGGTAAAAAGCGCCTTCAGAATAGCAGAAGCGGACCGGGTTTCGGGCGCGTCTCAGTCTATCGCTGGTCTGCGTTATCCAATTGCCACGAGAATAGCCAGAATCTGAACCTTGAGTCCCGGGATATCGTCGCGCACGATCGGCAATATACGTTCTATTCGGATACCAAGGTAGTCATGCACGACTACATTGCGGAATCCAGCCAGTTCGCGCCACGGGACCAGCGGATATGCAGCCTTTCGCTCCGCCGATACCCGCTTCGAGGACTCCGTCAGTAGCTGCAGTTTTCGCAGGACGGCATCCTGCGTCAGTTCGTCGAGTTCGATGTTGTGGGCCGCCGCGTAGTTCTCAATGCTCTCGATGCACTCCAACATGTGTGCCAGATAAAAGGCATCGCGCGTGCCCGAGATCTCCGGCTGAGAATCCGCGGCATTGACATCGCACTCACTCAAAGAGGCACGGCCTCGGCCTCGATGCGTTCTCGCAGAAGGCGGTGTAGCCCCTGTTCTTCCACTACATCTACTCTGCGTCCGAGCGCGTCTTCCAGGTCGGCAATCAACCCGCCGGGGAAGAACGGCGTGGTCTTCGAACCAGCTTCGATCAGCAGGTCAAGGTCGCTGTCGGGCCTGGCTTCACCACGTACAAAGGAGCCGAAAACCTTGACGCTGGTGACGCCGTGACGCTGCGCAATCGCCAGAATCCTGTCCCTGTCGCCAGCCTGCAACTGTTGCAATGCCATTCTGCATCCATAGTAGCGCCTTTGGGAATGACAGGTTTGCCCGTCTGCCTTACCGCGCCGGCGAACTCTGCGTAACCTTCGCCGCCGGTGCCTTCGCCGGAGTCTGGATCGCCCGCCACGAGAGCTGCCCGCCGATATAAATCAGCCACACACAAAGCGCCAGTCGCATCTTGCGCGGTTCCAGCACCTTCGTCAACTGAGTCCCGATCAACACGGCAGGTACGCCACCCATCAACAACTTCCACAACACCGGCCACGGCACACCAGTCGTGCTCGCGTGAATACCCCCGGCAAATAGCGACAACAGCAGCCCGAACGCCAGATCCGTCCCCACAATCTCCGCCGGATGCAGCTCGGTAAACCGCATCAGCGCCACCGTCCCCAGCGCCCCCGCACCAGCTGACGAAAATCCCACCTCAAATCCAATCGGCGCAAACACCGCGGGCAGCACCCAGAGCGACCCCACCGCCTTCCGCTCAATCCCCTTCGGCGACATGCTCCGCCAAAAAGTCCCCATCGCCGAAATCAACACCGTGATCCCCACAATGATCAGGATCGGCCGCGTCAGACCTTCTTTGTCCAGATGGTTCAGCAACAGGCTGCCAATAATCACCGCGGGCAATCCACCACCCGCAATATACGCCAGCACTTTGAAATTGACGTGCCCGCGCGAGAGGTAAACCGGAGTCGCAATGAGCTTGACGATGGTGCTGAAAACCAGCGAGGTGGTCACCGCGTTCGGTGCCGACATGCCAAAGAAAAGGATCAGGATCGGTGCCGTAATGCTACCGGCGCCAACACCTGTGGCACCAATAGCCAGCGCAATCAGGAATCCAGCGAGTATTTCCACTCGTTCGAGTATACCCTATTCCCGATAGGAATTAGCAGGTTTCTGCCGGCGGGCTCAGGCTGACGCGACGGAATCGCTGCCGAAGCCGCAGAAACCTCGTCTCGATCACGAACCACGACGCGCACCCCGCCGCGCACGCCACCAGCAGATTCCACGGAAACCGGTTCAGAATGGCATGTCCAAACGGGTTCATGGAGAGCTGCTGCCAGAGATAAAGCGAGTAACTCAGCTTGCCGACGAACACCAGCGGTGCACTGTTCAAAACCCTCCCCGCAAGGCCCCCAGGCACGAAAACAAACCGAGCCAGCAGACCGGTCAGCACCAGATCCATCACCATGCGCAGAATCCTGTTTGCGCTCCCCAGATCCAGCGCATCCATCGCCAGCAGGGCCCCAATGCCCGCCGCCGTCGCAGTCGCTCCGGTCCACTGCGGGAAGGCGCCGATGAATCGCCGCACCCGATCCTGCGCCATCGCCAGCAGACACCCCATCGCGATCGGCCCCAGCACCAGTGGCGTGGCATATCGGAATTGCGGGTTGATCAGTTCATACCCGGTGGTCACAAACAAACCACGCACCAGCACACCCCCAAAGATTGCCGTGACCGCGATCCACACGCACGCTCGCAGACTGGCAAACCGCATCGCCAGCGGCCAAAGCATGTAAAAGTGCTCTTCCACGGAGAGCGACCACAAATGTCCCACCTGCCACACGCTCTGCGTGAAGTTGATCGTGTAGGTCAGTACAAAGATCCAGAGCCGTGCCGGAATCTCAATCACCCCGAATGCACTGAGCGCAAAAGCCACCCCCACGTAAGCCAGAAATGCGGGCAGAATCCGGAGCGCCCGCCGGATATAAAAGAGCCGCAGGGAGATTGACCCGAACCGCTCCTTCTCTTCAATCAAAAGCCGCGTGATCAGAAATCCGGAGATCACGAAAAAAATCCTGACCCCCAGATCCGCGTGCAGCAGCGCAAACCGAAAGAGAAAGGAATGCCCCTCGGCGCCGCCGATTCCATGCCCCAGCAGGACCAGCACAATGGAGATCGCGCGCAGTCCGTCCAGCGAGGGAATGGTGCGCGCTTCGCGTGGCTCCATAACCCTGAATGGTAGTACACCGAAGAAAATGCAAGAATGCATATGGATGCCAATCCCTGCGTCCTTGCGCTGCTCATTAGTACTAATACGTTAGAGAGCCGCGACCCGCAAGGGAGCGGTCTTCAAGGCACGTCCTCTCCCCCAGGCCCCGGCAAAACACGGTATGGTTTTTGGTATCGCAACCCGAAAGCTCACCATCACTCTGCCGGAAGATCAACTCACCCAGGTACGCGAAATCGTCAACGCAGGCAGCTCCTCCAGCGTCTCAGCCTTCGTGCCGCACGCCCTCGGCGTCGCCCTCTTTGACGCCGCCGGCTGGCAGGAAATGCTGGAAACCACGCTTCTACGCACCGGTGGACCACTGAAACAGAAAGAACGCGCCTGGGCCGACGCCCTCCTCTCCCCCAAATCGCCACGCAAAGGCCACGGCACCAGGCGAGCGGCGTGAGCGGCATCACGCTCGATGCCTGCGCCCTGATCGCCATAGACAAAGACGACCGCCGGGTACTGGCGCTCATCGCGCGCGCCACCGAACGCGGCCTTCGCATCACCGTTCCCGCAACGGCGCTCGCTCAGGTCATCCATCATCTCGCGCGCCAGGTCCGCCTCTGCCGGCTCATTCGCCAACCCGGCACGGACCTCATACCTCTCAGCGGCTTCGATGCGACAGAGGTTGGTCTTCTGCTGGCGCGGACGGCAACAACGGACATTGTCGATGCCCATGTCGTCGTCTGCGCCCGAAGGGCGGGCCAGGCCGTTGCCACCAGCGATCCGGAAGACCTCGCACGCCTCGCTCCGGACCTGCAACTCGTGACGGTCTGAATCCCTACTTCACCGTCCCTTCAAACCGAACGCTGCTCTCGGACGAATACTTCCTGTAGTTCCGAAACTCCGTCACGTTCCTGCTGCACAGCGCCGAATCGCGCGGACAAATGATAGTCTCCGCATGGGTGGGCAGCAGATAACTCCACTCGCCGATCTTCACGAAACCGTACTCCACCGTCGAATTGGCCGATTTCAGCGGAAACTTCTCCGGCAATTCCCTTGCCGCCATCTCCGTCCGCAGCACCCCCGAGGTCGCACTATCAATCCAGATCGTCCCGCCATGCGCCGGCGCGTACCCCGACGCATCCGCCGAAATGTGCCAGCTCGAATTCGGCTGCTCCACCGCATAGTCGTAACGGATCGCCGCCCGGTTCGCGATCGTCGTCGTGCGCGGCTCCGAAAACAATCCCCCGCTGTTCGGAGAAAGAATCACCTCCAGCGTATTCGAAAACTCACCTTCCGACCACCAACCGTTCTTCCCCGGATCCTGCGTCGGCCAGCCATCCACCAGCAAATCGAGATACACTTCCTTGCCACCCTGCGCCACCACATCGGCGGTCACTGTATCTAACAATCGCCAGGCCTCAGCGGGTTGCGCGACAGGTGCCTGCGCTGGCGGGCAGTTGTTCGGGCCGCGCGCGTTGGGAACGGAAATGCAGCCCGTCTCTGCCCCACGACTGGAACCCAATACCGGCGAACTCCGGTACCGTTGCGTAGTTCTCCGGACCACGTAATCCGGCAGTGATTTGGCGAACGCTGTCGCTGCCCGCCGGGCCGCATCGATCACCGGATCTTGAGCGAACCCAACCGCAGCGTAGACGAATATGGCCAAAAAACGAAACGCGGTACGCGTCACGGCACCCTCCCTTTCCGTCCATTATGGCTCTTTTCGCGTCCGGCGTTGTGAAACGCTACACTCTTCATAAGGAATCCCCATGCCTGACGAAGCCGCCCCCCGCACCCTGACCTTCGATGTGGAACGCAAAGGCTCCACCGCCATCGTGCACTGTCACGGCCGCCTCGTGGCGGGCCTCAACGACTTGCTCTACAACCAGGTCAGCGGCCTCCTCCCGGATCACAGCCGCATCGTCCTTGACCTCACCGACCTCACCCACATGGACAGCATGGGCCTCGGCGCGCTGATTCGTGTGTTTGTCTCGGCGAAATCGGCGGGGAAGGAACTGGTCCTCATCAACCTCGGCCCCCGCATCCGCCAGTTGCTCGGCATGACGAATCTGCTCTCGGCATTCACGGTCATCGCTGAAAACAACGTCATCATCCCGTAGACAGGCCTCGGCGTCGTTCATAAGTTTCTCGCCATAGAAGATAATGCCGGTCACCCACGATTCACTACTGGAGCGGACCACAATCGACTCCGAAGTCCGCTTCGGGAAACCCTGCATCCGTGGCCATCGGATCACGGTCCAGAAGATCCTCGAATGGCTCGCCAGTGGAGCGTCTCAGGAGCAGATCCTGGCCGATTATCCGCAACTGGAAGCGGACGATTTCCTCGCTGTCTACGCCTATGCCGCAGCGTCGGCATCCGCGCATAAATACGTCACTGGATTTCCCTGGTCGGAAAACGCACTTCGCAATGCTCTCACGGGAACCGGCGACCGGAGAATTCTGGAATATGTGAATATAAAACAGGTGGCTGATACGCGGATCAAATATTGCCGAACCTTAAGCCGCATGATCCACCACCGAATTTGCGTTTGAATGGAGAACACAGAGCAAAGATCAGGCCCATCTGTTGTTGGATCAACTCGATCCCGGTCAGTTCGAGGCCGTAAGCCGCCTCTTGGAAGTGATGACCATCCAACCAGCGCATCGGCCGGAAACTGCTCCTGCGGATGATGAACCTGTTACTGAACTGGAGCGCCGTCGTCTTCGCGAAGGGCGCGCCTGGTTCGCCAAACGTGGCGGCAAGGGCATCCCGATGGAAGAAGTCATGGCCGCTGTTGGCGTCAGGACGGAAGATTCCCAGTAGTGCCGCCGTACGGGATTGAATGGCTGGACGAGGCCGCTGCCGACGTTCGCACCATTGATCGCAGTATGGCCATGCGAATCTTCGATGGCATTCTGCATTTTGCCCGCACAGGTTCGGGCGATATCAAGACTCTCCACGGCGATATGACGGGATCCCTCCGCCTTCGCGTCGGCCAGGATCGGAAGCCTATCGCTAACCAGACAGCCTGTGCGATTCAACCTGCCCGGCGTACCATCGTTCGTCGAGAAACTCAGGTGGCACGCCGCTTCCACACGGGTCAATATTGCGGCGCTCCAACTCGTTGAACCATTCGTTACGAAGGGTCTCCGGAAACCTGGAGCCACACCAGGGGCAGAACTGGATAACGACCACGCTGTCGCCTCCGTCGGGCACGCGAATACCAATCTCTCGGAACTTCGCCGTCCAGATGATCATCTCGTCTTCATCCCGGAGCGCATCCCCCATCCGAGCGCAACAAGGAAAAGCGTCGATCTCACCATCGTGTCCCATTCGGATCGTCTCCCTCCACATTGTAAGCTCAAATCCCACCCACGCCCCTAAGAATTCCTCTTGGCGTCCTTCGCGAAACTTGGCGTCCTTCGCGTCAAAATCCCCCCACCCGAATCCCCAGTCCTGCCCATTTCAAAACTATATCTACCAATAAAATCAACAACTTAATAAATTTCCAGCCAAAACTCCGGACTCCCGCATGATAAACCGGACATGAGGAACACCACATCATGCCAAACGTCCGACCCATCTCAGAAACGCCGCAATCTCTCAAAAAGAAAAACACCGACCGCACCCGCTACAACGCCCTCCGTCACGGCCTCACCGCCCAGGTCCTCATCATGTCCGACGAAGACCGTCGTCACTACGACATCTTCCTCGCCAACACCATCGACGAACTGGCCCCCGTCGGCCAGATCGAAACCTCGCTCGCCACCGCGATCGCCGAGCACGACTGGCGTCTCAAATCCATCCGCGCCCGCTGCAACAACATCGTCGCCCTCGGCCAGTTCGATGGCACCCAAAACCGCTTCGCCACCGAGCATCCCGAAATTCAGAACGCCGTCACCGACGCCATTACCACCGCCGAGCATTCCGAAGAGCTCGTGCGCCTCTCTCTTTACGAACAACGCACCCAGCGCGCCTGGAAAAACGCGATGACCGACCTCAAACAGGTCCAGGCCGACCGCGAGGCCAAACTCCTCAAACAGCAGGAATCCGCCCGCTCCCTCCTCTACTACCACAAATTAAGGGACTTACCCTGGCAGCCGGCCGACGACAACTTCGTTTTTTCGACCGACGAAATCGAGTACAACGCCAGCCGTTTTCATCGCGAAGCGCTGGGCAAAAGGGACGTCTACAGGTACCGGGGTGACTTCTTCCCCTGCGATGTCCCCCGCAAACGCGAAGAATCGGAATAACCTCGCGCCAAAATCGCTCGAAGCTCTGACCCTGACGCAACGCCACGCCATTCGTGCGCCTGTAATAATGTGCCCCGCGCTCGGTCTACTCTGGTGAATGCAAGTGGCGACTGAAGAAACCCCCATATCCCGCCAGCCATCCCCGCCGCACGGCCCCGGTGCCTGGGAACCGCTGACGCTCGAAAGCGCCTTCGAAGCGCACCACGCCCTGATCTTTCGGGTTGCCTACCGGATGACCGGCAGCGCGCAGGATGCCGAAGACGTCCTCCAGACCGTCTTCCTCCGTCTGGCCTCGCGCGATGCCTCGTCGGCAGGCATCGAAAACGCGGAAGGTTATCTCCGCCGCGCCGCCGTCCACGCCTCGCTGAACCTGTTGGAACTGCGGTCGCGCAAAGACATCCCGCTCGATGGCGTCGCCGAACCCGCCAGCCGCGGCCTCGGTTTCGGAGACCAGCGCGATCTTCGCGAACTCCTCCGCAACGCCCTCGGCAAGCTCGACCGCCGCTCCGCCGAGATGTTCGCCCTTCGCTTCATCGAAGGGCACTCCAATCCGGAGATCGCGGAGATGTACGGGGTTTCCGCTCTGGTGGTCGCCGTGACTCTTCACCGCGCCCGCAAGCAGTTACAAAAAGATATTCGTGAGATGGGAGGTGTCCGATGAAACAGAATCTTGATCAAACATTGCAGGCAATCCGCGAGCAGGAACCAACGGCTGCTGAGCTCGAACAGGCCGCCGCCCGCGTGCGCCAGCGGCTCTTCCCAACGGCCGATGCCGTCACCGCCGCCTCCGGTCGTGCCATTCGCGATTGCGCCGGTTTCATCGAAATCATGCCCGCCTCGCTCGCCGGTTCGCTCGATGCCTCCCGGCAGATGCTCCTCGATGTCCACGTCCGCGAGTGCGTCGAATGCCGCCGCGCCATGGACCGCCTGCGCAATCGCGCCGCCCATGTCGTTGTGATGCCCGCCCCGCCGCGCAGCCGCGTCAACTACCAACTCTGGGCCGTCGCCGCTTCCGTGATGTTGGTTGTCGGTGGAGCTGGTTATTGGGGTTACTACGAATTTCCCGCCCTCCGCGGCGGCCCCCGCGCCACCGTCGAACAGATCGATGGAGCCCTCTACCGCGTCAGCGGCGGTTCCCTCGTCCTGATCTCCCAGGGTGCCGAACTCAATGAGAATGACGCCGTGCGCACCGCGAAAAATTCCACCGCCATCCTCCGCCTTAACGATGGTTCCAAAGTTGAGTTGAACCAACGGGCTCAGGTTTACGTAACCAGAAGTTGGACCGGCTCCACTGTACATCTCGGCATGGGAAACATCATCGTCGCGGCGGCGAAACAGCGCCGCGGCTCGCTTCAGGTGGCAACATCAGATTGCAACGTCTCCGTCAAGGGCACGGTCTTCTCCGTCGACGCCGGCACCACCGGCTCGCGTGTAGCAGTTGCCGAAGGCACCGTCTGGGTGGACCACGGTTCGCAGCACGATGTCCTTCACAAGGGCGATCAAACCAGCACCGCTCCCAACATGACGCCCGCTCCCATTGCCCAGGCCTTCAACTGGAGTCCCAACTCTTCCGAATACCTTGCACTCCTGGGCGACCTCGCCGCTCTCAATCACCAGATCACCGCCATCTCCGCCCCGGGGCTGCGCTACCAATCCGCTCTGATCTCGCTGCTGCCCGCCAACACCGTAGCCGTGGCTGCCATTCCGAATGTCGGCGGCACGCTCAGTCAGGCCAATGTGCTCTTCCATCAGAAACTCGCCGAAAACGGGCCGCTCGCCACATGGTGGAATCAACTCACGCCCACGCAGAGGGACAACTTTGACAAGACCATGCAGCAGATGACGACCGCCACTCAATACCTCGGCAATGAGATCGTCGTCTACGCCACGGCCTTCAAAGGCTCGCCTGTCATCATGGCGCAGGAAGTCCAGCCCGGCCTCGATACTTATCTCAAATCGCAGTTGCCAGCGGATCTGGTCTCTCACATGCAGTTCGATAACAACCTGTTTATCGTTTCCGATAAGCCGGTCACTCCATCCGGCGGTTTCACTTCCACCCCGCTCTACCAGAAGCTCGCGCCGGAATACCAGCAGGGCGCTGGCTGGCTCTTCGCCGCCGACCTCGCCACTCTCGCCGCCGGTCTGCCCGCCACCACAGGCCTTCAGGACGTGCGCTACTTCCTCGCCACCAGCAAGGCGACCGGCACTCTGGCCGACAGCGAAAACCACGCCTCCGTCTTCTTCGCCAAAGACCGCACCGGCGTCGCCTCGTGGCTCGCCACTCCCGGCCCCATGGGCACTCTCAACTTCATTTCGCCCGATGCCGGCTTCGCCGTCTCCACCATCCTGAAGAGTCCGACCCTCATCGTGGATGACCTGATGAAATCCATGTCGCAGATCGCCAACCAGACCCTCGCCGTCACTGACCTCGCCAGCGCCTTCGGCGGCGAAGTGACCGTCGCTCTCGATGGCCCGCTCGTCCCCGTACCCGCCATCAAAATCATCGCCGAGGTCTACGATGCCAACCGCATCCAGACCGCCATGAATAAGGTCGCCGCCGAGTACAACGCCTCGCCCAGCGATCACACCCGCACCGGCGAACTCCACCTCACCCAGACCGACGCCGACGGCCAGTCCTACTACACCCTGAAGTTCGACAAGCTCCCCTGGGAGGCCGACTGGACGTTCGTGGATGGCTACTGGGTCATGGCAACCAGCCGCGAACTCGTGGTGCGTTCCATCCAGAACCGGCAGACCGGCTATACTTTGCCTAAGTCCGCCGCGTTCCAATCCAAGCTCTCTCACGATGGCAACACCAACTTCTCCGCCGTCATGTACCACAACATGGGACAAACCTTGACCCCGATTCTCGCTCTCCTCGGCGGCTTCAACCTGACCCCAAACCAGCAGAAATCGCTCGACCTGCTGAAGACCGGTGATTCCGGCGGTCTCGTCGCCTTCTGGGCCAGCCCGGACCGTATCGATATGTCCGCCAAAGGTGCCATTTTCGGCATGGACGTGACCTCGCTCCTCGCCATGCAGGCGACAGGCCCGCTCGGCATGATGAAAAGCATGGTGACCCGGTGACGGAACCCCATATCGAGCTCGAAGATCTCCGCGTGACCCTCGGGAAGCGCGAGATTCTTCGCGGCCTCAATCTTCAGCTCCGCGCTCGCACGGTTGGCCTTCTTGGTCCCAACGGTGCGGGCAAGAGCACACTCATCAACACGCTTCTCGGCTTCTGGAAGCCCACCTCCGGCACGGCCCGCGTGATGGGTTTCGACGTTCGCACACAGGCCCGCCAGATCCGTGCGCTCATCGGCTACATGCCGGAGAACGATTGCTTCATCGCCAACATGCCGGCCGTTTCCTTCGTCCGGCTGGGCGCGGAACTCTCCGGCCTCCCCGCCGAACAGGCGCTCGAACGCGCGCATGAGGCACTCTTTTATGTCGGCCTCGGAGAAGCCCGTTATCGCAAGATGGGTGCCTTCTCGCTCGGCATGAAGCAGATGGCGAAACTCGCCCAGGCCATCGTCCACGGGCCCAAAGTTCTGATCCTCGATGAGCCGACCAACGGCCTCGATCCCCAGGCCCGCACCCGCATGATCAAACTGATCCAGGAAATGCGCGACCTCGGCACCATGCACATCGTAGTCTGCTCGCACCTCCTTCGCGACATCGAAGAAGTCTGCGAAGAGGCCGTCATTCTCAAAGCCGGTCAGATCGTCCACTACTCGAACCTCGAAGCCGAGCGCGCCTCCAACCGCCGCTTCGTCGAAATAGAAACCGAAGGTGACGATGGCACTTTCGCCGACGCCATCGAAATGCTCGGCTGCGTCTGTTCCGTGACCGCCGGCAAAATCCGCACCGTGCTGCCCGAAGGCATTGAGATCCGCGACATCTACCGCCTCGCCGCCGCCCGCGACATCCAGCTTCGCCGTCTGAACTACCGCCGCGACAGCCTCGAAGACATCTTCCTGAAAGCCATGGACATGAAGACGCCAGACATCAAGAAAGAGGTTCTCAGTGGCCGTCTATAAGCGAACTTATAAAGCCTATTCCGGCCCTCTGACGCCGCCAGCCAGCCGCTTCCTGGTCCTCCAGCGCTACGCCTTTCGCTCCGTCTTCAAATCGCGCCTGCTGCTGATCGGCTATCTGCTCTGCTTCGTCCCGATGATCTTCGTCCTGGCGACTCTCTACGTCAATCAGAACGCAACCTTGCTCGCGCTCGTGAACCAGAAGGCCGGCTTCTTCAAGATCGACGGCAACTTCTTCCTGAACATCCTCGGCTTCCAGTTCGTCCTGGCCGGCTTCCTGACCGCCTTTATAGCCCCCACTCTCGTTGCCCCGGATCTGGTCAACGGCGCGCTCTCGCTCTATCTCAGCCGACCCTTCTCGCGCACCGAATACATCCTCGGCAAAGGGGCAGTCATCGCAACCCTTGCCGGTGCCCTGACCCTCGTGCCCGGCCTGCTCATGTTCACCATCCAGAGTTCGCTCGTGGGCTGGAACTGGATGCTCGACAACTTCTACCTGGCGACGGCCACCGTGCTCATCTCCGGAATCGTGCTCTCGATCTTCACCCTGCTCGGGCTCGCCATGTCGGCCCTGGTCCGCTGGCGCATCGTCGCGGGCGCTCTGATTCTTGCAGTCTTCGCGATTGGCAAGGGTTTCGGTGCCATGATCAACAACGTTATGCGCACCAACAACGGCGTCTACCTCGACATGCAGTCGCTGATCCAGACCGTGGCGCAGGATCTCTTCCACAACACGCGTCCCGTTGACGACATACCCGTGTACGGTGCATGGATCGCGCTCCTCGCCATCTGCGGCGTCCTGCTGTTAATCATCAATCGCAAGCTGCGAGTCTGTGAGGTCGCCGGATGACCCCCAAACCGCAAACCGATATCGTCTTCGACAACGTCAGCAAGTTCTACGGCGAAGTCCTCGGCGTGAACCGCGTCAACCTCTCCATCCCGCCCGGCGTCACCAGCCTGGTGGGCCCCAACGGCTCGGGCAAAACGACGCTCATGAATATGATCGCCGGCCTGCTGCATCCCTCGCGCGGCAGCGTGGTCGTTTGCGGCGTGGAGCCAGACGATGCCGAGCAGTTCTTCCGCATGGTCGGCTACTCCACCCAGTACGACTCTTTTCCCCGCGGCCTCACCGGCTACGAATTCGTCGAATGCTACCTCCGCTTGTTCGGCTACTCTGCCAAAGACACCCAGCGCCTCGCCTGGGAAGCGATTGACCGTGTCGGCTTGCGCGAACCCTCTGCCCGCCGCATCGCCGGTTACAGCAAGGGCATGCGGCAGCGTATCAAACTCGCGCAGGCCATCGCCCATCGCCCGCGCGTTCTGGTTCTCGATGAACCGCTGAACGGTCTCGACCCCCTTGCACGCGCGGAAACCATCGCGCTCTTTCAGGCACTGGCGGCCGAAGGTTCTCACGTCCTGATCTCCACCCACATCCTGCATGAAGTCGACCTCATCTCCGACCACGTGATCATGATGAACCAGGGCTACGTCGTAGCCGAAGGTCAAATCCGCGGCATGCGCGATGAGATTTCCGAGCACCCCATGCAGGTCCTGATCCGCTGCGACAAGCCCGAATATCTGGCCTCGCAGTTGTTCGGCGAAAAACAAGTAGTCGAAGTCCGCCTCCATGCCGATCGCGCCGGCCTTCTGGTCCGCACCCGCAGCGCCGAAGGCTTCTACAAACTGCTGAACCACATCGCTCTGAATGGCGTCCAGATCGAATCCGTCGCACCGGCGGATGACGATGCGCAATCTGTCTACGAATACCTGATCGGCCACGAGGAGAGCACCCGGTGACACCCGCGACCCACAGCAACTGGAGTTTATGGATGCGCCAGATCCTCGCCATCATGCGGATCGACCTGCGCAAAACCTTCTTCGCAAAGCGCGGACTCTGGATCTACTTTCTCGCCTTCTGCCCGGAAATCCCGATGGTGGGGCACTGGCTCTTCAGTAACCAAACGGACGCGCTCGCGAATGACGTCCAGATCTTCTCCGGGATCTTTCAGGTCTTCTATCTCCGCGTGGCCATCTTTTTCGGCTGCGTCGGCATCTTTTCCAACCTCTTTCGCGGCGAGATGATGGATAAAAGCCTGCACTACTACATGCTGGCTCCGGTGCGCCGCGAAGTCCTGGTGGCAGGTAAATTTCTCTCCGGCCTCGTCGCTTCCGTGGTGATCTTCGGCGGCTCCACGCTCCTCCAGTTCCCAGCCATGTACTGGCACCACGGCAGGGAATTGATGCACGCCTATATGTTCACCGGCCCCGGCATGTCGCATCTGGTGTCTTACTTTACGGCGGCTGTGCTCGCCTGCATCGGCTACGGCAGCTTGTTCCTCGCGTCGGGCGTATTGTTTCGCAACCCGCTGATTCCGGCCGCTGGCCTGCTCATGTGGGAAAGCATCAACGGCTTCCTGCCTGCGCTCCTGAAGAAGCTCAGCGTCATCTACTGGCTGCAATCCATTTGCCCCATCGCCATGCCCAACCCCCGGGGCAATGCCAGGAATATCATGGCTCTGCTGGTCGTCGATATCGACCCGGCTCCTGCCGGTCTTGCGATAGCCAATCTGCTTCTGATCGCAGCCTTCGTCGTCGTCTGGGCAGCCATGCGTGCCAGAAAACTCGAAATCTCCTACGGCACAGACTAGCCATGCAACAGTTAAACTTGTCACTGATGCCGACCATGAGCACAGTGACAGGACAAGTGTGCCCGCCAACCCTCCCAACTCATCCCATAAATCTCTTCAACCAGCGCCGTAGGGTCAGGGCTTCGGCCCTGCGGCGGGGCTTCCGCCCCGCCCTGGTCCAAAGCGCCCTCCTCGCCATCACGCTCCTCGTCCTTTCCTTCTCCGCCATAGCCGCAGACCCCCAACCCTACGACAAAGTCATCACCAAAGACGCCAAAACCTCACACGGCATCTTCACCATCCACCAACTCGCCGACCAGTATTTCTACGAAATCCCCAAAGCCGAACTCGACCGCGAATTCCTCTGGAACGCCCGCGTCAGCCAGACCACGCAGGGCGTCGGCTTCGGCGGTTTCCTCGTAGCCGACCACGTCGTACGCTGGCAGCTCCTCGGCCAACGCGTCCTTCTGCGTGACGTGAACTTCGAAACAACCGCAGATCCCCGCTCTCCCATCGCCCCGGCCGTCAAGGCCGCCAACACCGACACCATCGTAATGGCCTTCGATGTTCTCGCGCTCTCGCCCGAAGGCGCACCCGTGATCGACGTCACGCGCCTCTTCACCAGCGACCTCGCCGAGTTCGGCATCCGCACCCGTCTCGGAGCTTCCGGCATGGACCTGACTCGCTCGTGGATCAATCACGTATCCGCGTTCCCGGAAAACATTGAAGCGGAAACAACCCAAACCTGGATACGCAACGACGCCAACGTCGTTGCCGGTCTCATGCGCCCCGGCGATGCCACCATCGTGGTGCACCACAGCATGGTGCGCCTGCCCATCCAGCCCATGCGGCCCCGCCTCTATGACGACCGCGTCGGCTTCTTCCAGACCACAGCCAACGATTACAGCGCGGATCAGCAGGGAGCTTACACGCGCCGCCTCATCGACCGATGGCGTCTGGAAAAGAAAGATCCTAATGCGGCAGTCTCCGAGCCCGTGAAGCCCATCGTCTACTACATAGACGCCGCCACGCCGGTCAAGTGGCGCGATGCCATCCGCAGAGCAGTGGAAGAGTGGGTGCCAGCGCTCGAAGCGGCCGGCTTCCGCAACGCCCTTCAGGTCCGCATGGTGCCGGACGCCACGGAGGACCCCGCCTTCAATCCGGACGACGTCCGCTACTCCGTGATCCGCTGGCTGCCCTCCACCGTGCAGAACGCCTTCGGGCCCAACGTGCATGACCCTCGCACCGGCGAGATTCTCAAAGCCGACATCGAGTTCTACCACAACATGATGACGCTGGCGCGCAACTGGTACTTCTCGCAGATCGCCGATCTCGATCCGGGCGCTGCCACGCTGCCGCTCTCCGATGAAGCGATGTCGCGCGCCATCCAGATGGTGGTGGCCCATGAGATCGGCCACACTCTCGGCCTCGAACACAACCTGAAAGCGAGTTCGCTCTACCCGCAGGCCAAGATGCGCGATAAAGCGTGGCTGCACACTATGGGCTTCACGCCCTCCATCATGGACTACGTGCGCTTCAACTACGTGGCGCAGCCGGAAGACGGCATCCCCGCCGATGATCTGGCACCGCGCGTAGGACCGTACGACAAATGGGCGATTCACTGGGGCTATGCGCCGATCAACGGTGCCGCGACGCCGGAAGATGAAAAGTCCGTGCTCGATCAATGGGCGCGCGAGCAGGACACAACGCCCTGGCTGCGCTACACCACACTCGTCGGCTGGGGCGGGGGAGCCGACACCAGCGAACTGCGCGAAGCGGTAGGTGATGAAGACGCCATCCTCTCCACCGAACTCGGCCTGAAGAATCTGAAGCGCATCCAGAAGATGCTGGTGCCCGCGACGACCGCGCATTCCGGTGAACCACTGGACCAACTCGTAGAAATGTACGGCGTGCTGTTGGGCCAGTGGACCACCGAACTGAACCATGTGACGGCGATAGTGGGCGGGGCAACCTCGCAGGCGAAGAACGCCGGTCAGACCGGCCCGGTGTTCACGCCCATCCCCGCTGCGCGTCAGAAGGCAGCAGTTGCGTTTCTCCTGCAGAACGCCTTCACGACGCCGACATGGCTGCTCGATCCGGATGTGCTGCGCCGCATGGAACCAGCGGGCTCGCTAACCCGCATCCGCAACTCGCAATCGAGCGTCCTGACCAGCCTTCTGGACAGCGCAAGATTCCTCCGCATCGTGGAGCAAGGCCTGTGGCCGGCAGAAGACTTCCTGACGATGGTGCGCGCAGGAGTCTGGAGCGAACTCACTGCGACGAGAATCCAGATCGACCCCTACCGCCGCAATCTCCAGCGAGCCTGGCTGGATCTGGCGGTCACGCGCGCCAACGGCGTGAGCAGCGACGAGCGTTCACTCTACCGTGCGGAATTGAAATCGCTCGATGCCGCGCTCGCGAAGTCGCGGCCTACGGCGGCGGACGCAATCACCAGGGCGCACCTCGATGCAGCCCGCGCCCAGATCGCGAAAGCCCTCGATCCAAAACCGGCTACAATCGCCGCGACGGCGCCGGGGACCCCAACCAGTATTGCTGCGACCGGGGCAATGAACTGTTTCCCCGATTACCCGGTGGGAGAGGAGCAAAAATGAAGGCCAGTTGGTTACTTGTTCTTATTGCCGCAATGAGCGCCCAAGCCCAGGCCCCGGCATTTGAGGTCGCCTCCATCAAGCCCGCGCCACTGGAACGGATCTCTTTTCCTTACCGTATGGGGCCGGACTTTTCTATGGAGGGACTGCTGAAGCACTTCATTGAGACCGCCTATGAAAAGGATCGTTATCAGGTGGATGGTGGGCCTGTCTGGGCTGAGTCTGCCTGGTATGACATCCAGGCGAAGGCCCCGGTACAGGCGGATGCGTCACAGATTCGGGCGATGCTGCAAACGCTGCTGGCCGATCGGTTCCAACTCAAGTTGCACCGCGAGACACGCATGATGTCCGGCTATGTCTTGAGCGTGGAGAAGGGCGGGCCGAAGCTGCCGCCCGTGAAAAGTGATGCACCCGCCGGAAGCACAGGGAGGATCCAGTTGGGCGGCGGTATCTGGATGCGGGGTGCCACGATACAGATGCTGTCGAAGGGCTTGTGGCTCCAGTTAGGAAAACCCGTTCTCGATGAGACGAAGATCGAGGGCAACTATGATGTCAGGTTGAAATTTGACGACATCAGTCCGGATTTGGCATCGCCCAATGCGACGCCGGGGCTTGGTTCGGTCTTTGGGGCGCTCCACGAGATTGGTCTCAAACTCGACGCAAAGAAACTTCCCATCGAGGTCCTGGTCATCGACAGCGCCGAACGCCCCTCGGCCAACTAACCGGTGACACGCGAATCACAACTGAATTTGGCTTGTTTTCAGCGATTTGCGGTTTTCGCCCTCCGTGGCCGGAACCGCCCCGGTGTAACCTGTTGATTGACCATGAAGATCGATGAATTGGCTGCCGCGCTGGGGTGTTCCCTTGTCGGCGCAGAGGGAAACATAGAGATCACCGGCGTGCGAGGCCTGGAGCAGGCCGGACCTGGCCAACTCACCTTCCTCTCCAACCCGAAATACGCCCCGAAACTCAAGCTCACCCAGGCCAGCGCCGTGCTAGCCGCGAAACCGGTGGAAGGCGTGCCAACCCTGATCTCCACCAACCCGTATTACGACTACGCCCGCGCCCTCGGCATGTTCTACCAGGCCCCGCGACCCGCACCGGGAATCCATCCCTCAGCCGCCATCGCCGCAACCGCGAAACTTGGCGAAGGTGCATCCGTCGGTGCCTTCGTAGCCATCGGCGAGAACGTCGTGATCGGTCGCAACGCAGTACTCCATCCCCACACAGTCATCTATGACGGTGCGGTGATTGGCGACGATTTCACCGCCCACTCCCACTCCGTCGTGCGCGAATTCTGCCGCGTCGGCGACCGCGTCATCCTGCAGAACAACGTCGTGATCGGCGGCGACGGCTTCGGCTTCGCGAAACGTGCCGATAACACGCATTACAAAATCGTGCAATCCGGCATCACTGTGATTGAGGACGACGTGGAAGTCCAGAGCCTCACTTCGGTAGATCGCGCGTCGATGGGTGAAACCCGCGTGAAGCGCGGTGCCAAGATCGATAGCCTGGTGCAGGTTGGGCACAACTGCGTAGTCGGCGAAGACAACATCATCTGCGCCCAGACGGGCCTCGCCGGCAGCAGCGTTCTGGAGAAGAACGTGTTGCTCGCGGGCCAGGTGGGGATTTCCGGCCACCTGACGATCCACGAAGGCGCAACCATTTACGCGCAAAGCGGTATCGGTGGCGACGTTCCTGCGAAAGCCCGTATGTCCGGCTCCCCGGCATTTGATGCAGGCGAATGGCTGCGCGCCATCACCGCCTTCCAAAAATTGCCAGAGATTCTCAGAACGGTACGGGAACTGAAAAAACGCGCTGAAGGAAACGAACAAAAGTCATGAGCGATAAACCGATACCGGCACCAGACCACACCGCCGCACACCCCGCGCGCCCGTCGCTCGCTTACCTGAACGATCCATTCCTGGAAAGCCCCGATGCCCGGCCCCTCCGCATTCTCTCGGAGTATCTGGAGCCGCTCTCGCACCTGCGGCGTCAGCGCATCCGCGACACCGTCGTCTTCTTCGGCTCCGCGCGCATTCACGAAGACAGCCCTCTGGGCAAGTACTACACGGAAGCCCGTACTCTGGCCTCTATGGTCACCACCTGGGCAAAGACCTTTCGCGAGCGCACTTACCGCTTCGTGGTCTGCTCCGGCGGCGGTCCCGGCATCATGGAAGCGGCCAATCGCGGCGCTTCGGACGCGAAGGGCAAGAACATCGGTCTCAATATCGGTCTGCCGTTCGAGCAGTTCCCCAACCCGTACATCACGCGCGAACTCAGCTTTGAGTTCCACTACTTCTTCATGCGCAAGTTTTGGTTCGCGTACATGGCGAAGGCTCTGGTCGTCTTTCCCGGCGGCTTCGGCACTATGGACGAGATGTTTGAGATCCTGACCCTCGCCCAGACGCAGAAGATCAAAAAGAAGATGACCATCATCCTCTATGGTTCCGAATTCTGGAAAGAGGTGATCAATTTCGATGCGCTGATTAAGTACGGCACCATCGCTGCCGACGACATGAAGCTGTTTCATTTCGCCGATACGCCGGAGGCCGCGCTGGAGATCCTCCAGCGCACGCTGACCGAAGAGCTCGAAGGGCCTCATGCGGCTGGCCCCGTGGATGAAGAAGTGCCCGCGATCGCGCCGAGCGTGATTCCGGTTGTGGATGGGAGTAAGACCTAGCCGTGAACTGGCCCTCCATCGGCAGATTTCACCTGACGACGCTGCGTGTCTGCGCGATCGCTGCCCTGCTGCTGGATATCTTTCTGACGGTCACGGGCCGCCTTCCCCTGGTTCTGACTCTGGCGGTGCTGGTGGTGTGGGGCGGTGTCGCTCTGATTCGCCTTGCGCTCCGGCGCACACAACTGATCTGGCGGCTGCAAAACCGCCTGATTGTCACCTATCTATTCATGGGCATCTCGCCCATCGTGCTGATCCTCGGCCTCTTCTTTGTGCTGGGCTGGTTGCTCACGGCGCAGTTTGCGGGCTATCTGCTGGGTTCCGCGGTGGACCGGCGGGAGACGGCTATTGAGACGCCTGCGCGTTTACTCGCGCGGTCGTTGCCGGAAGATCGCATTGCTGTGGCGCAGCAGTTGACCGCTACGGGAATCGGCAATTTTGAAGCACTGGTTGTCGGCGGGCAGGAACCATTCCGCTATCCAGCCGACGCGAAGATTGAAATGCCGTCCGGCAAATGGGATGACTATACCGGCGTCGCCTATCGGGACGGCAATTACTATCTGATGTCGCTGGCGCACAGTGGCGAAAGCAGGGCACTGATTCTGGTGCCCCTCGATGTGAGGGCGCAGACGAATCTCGTGCCCGGTCTGGGCACCATCCGCATGCCGCTGGTGTCATCGGCTACTACAGCTGGCACCACTGCGCCCCAGGGTTTCATGTTTCCTGGCAGCGATGGCCGATTTATTACTTTCAGCCAGGAAGTGGCGGGCGTGCCGCCTCCGGCGTGGAATGTGCTGGATGTTGAAGTGTACTGCGTGGCACCGCTGAGTATCGCGGACTGGAATATTCCGAACTCAGGTGTGAATCTCGGCATCTTCGGTGGCACGCGGCTTTCGGCCGTGCTCAACGTCATTTACTCCAGCAAGGTCGAATCCTCGGAGCTTTCGCTGAATATTGCGTTCGTTCTCACCGGCCTGCTGGGTTGCGCGCTGATCCTCTCCATCTACATCGGCGTTTCGATGACTCGGACGCTGACCGGCACTTTCAGCAATCTCTATGACGGCACCACGCTCATCGGCAAAGGCGAATTCACGCACCGTATTCCCGTCATGGGCAGGGACCAGTTGGCGGATCTGGGCCACTCGTTCAACAAGATGGCCGGGCAACTGGAACAGTTCGTCACAGTGACGCGCGAGAAGGAACGGTTGCAATCCGAAGTCGCCATTGCGAGCGAAGTGCAGACGCGGCTGTTCCCCCATAAGCCGCCGGTGCTGCGCACAGTACAGATGCTGGGGGTCTGTCACGCGGCACGCAGCGTCTCTGGCGACTACTACGATTACTTCATGGCGGCCGACGGCGAATTGGCCATTGGACTGGGAGACGTCGCGGGCAAGGGCATCTCGGCAGCGCTGCTGATGGCGTCGATCCAGTCGATCATGCGGACGCAATTGTCCGATAGCGGCGGTGCGATTGCCCCCGCAAGTTCCGTGGCGCGTCTGAATCGTCTGCTTTATGCGAGCACATCGCCGGAGAAGTACGCAACCTTCTTCTTCGGGCTCTACAACGAAGATACCCGCAGGTTGACTTACACCAATGCCGGCCACCTGCCGCCGCTCCTGGTGCGTGGTGAGAATTATGAATTCCTGGAAGTGACTGGCTCCGTGGTGGGCGCTTTTCCTATATTGCGGTATGAGGAAGAGAGCGTTGCGATCGGTCCGGGCGATCTGTTGATTGCCTACACGGATGGCATTACGGAGCCGGAGAATTCGTATGGTGAGGACTTCGGGGCGGACCGGCTGGCGGAAGTGGTCATGCGGAATCGCGAACTAAAGCCGGAAGAGATTGTGGAGAAGATCCTGGAAGCCGTACGGCAGTGGGATACGTCGGAAGAGCAGGCCGACGATATGACAGTTCTCATTGTGAAGGGCATATGAGCCGCAATCCCCGTAAAGTTCTGAGCGTTGCTCAGATGAACGCCGTGGATCGCGCGACCATAGCGGCCGGCATTCCCGGCATCATCCTGATGGAAAATGCCGCGCAGCGTGTGGTGGATTTTATTGCAGAGCGATTCGCACCGGTCTCCGGCCATCGCATCGCCGTTATCTGCGGGAAGGGAAACAATGGCGGCGACGGGCTGGCGGTTGCGCGCATTCTCCACACGCGATTTCCGTGTGCGCGGATTGACGTGGTGCTGGTGGCTGCAGCAACGGAGCTAAGCGGTGACGCGGCGGCAAATCTGGCCATGCTGCGGGCTGCGGGGTTGCAGGAATCCGGTGCCATCACACCGGCGATGCGGGATGCCACGCTTGTGATCGACGCGGTTCTCGGCACAGGGCTCAGCGGTCCTGCCCGCGGTGTGGCGCTCGATGCCATCCGCGCGATCAACACCGAGTTTCCACAGGCGAAGGTTGTGGCGGTCGATATTCCATCGGGATTGGCGGGAGACAATCCAGTGCCTCCCGGCGAGCACGTGCGCGCGGATGCCACGGTTACTTTCACTGCCCCTAAGATTTGCCACGCGTTGCAACCGGCGCGGGGGTTGATGGGAGAGTTGCGGGTCGCCGCCATTGGCACGCCGCCTGCGATGTTCGAAGACGATGCTGCCATTCAGTTGTCGCTCGTGGGACCTTGGTTCCTTGCGCCCGTATTCGCCCCACGAGCGAGTGATGGCAACAAGGGGCGTTTCGGGCATGTATTAGTCGTGGCGGGCTCGCGGGGGAAGTCCGGCGCTGCTGCCATGGCTGGACTGGCGGCCTTGCGAGCGGGTGCCGGGTTGGTCACCGTGGCGTGCCCGGAATCGGCGCTGGGCGCGGTGGCAGCGTTCAGCCCGGAATTGATGACGGAGCCTCTCGCCGAGACCAGTGCGGGTGTCATTTCGCGCGGGGCGTTGGCGCGAGTGATGGAGTTAGCTGCGACTCGCACGCTCACGGCGATCGGTCCGGGCATCGGAACAGAGGACGAGACGCGCGAAGTCGTTCGCGAAGTATTTGCGAAACTCGACAAGCCGCTGATTGTGGATGCCGATGCCTTGAACTGCATGGTGGGCAGTGACTGGAAGACGGTTGGCGCGCCGCGTGTGCTGACGCCGCATCCAGGCGAGATGTCGCGACTGACAGGTCTGAGCATCGCGGATGTCCAGTCGAATCGGATCGGCGTTGCCCGCGAGCTCGCCACTGCGCGAGGGGTTGTCCTGGTGCTCAAAGGCGAAGGCACGTTAATAGCATTTCCCGATGGCCGCGTGTGGATCAATCCAACCGGTTCGCCCGCGATGGCGACGGGTGGTACCGGCGACATCCTCACCGGGATGACGGCAGGTCTGACGGCGCAGTTCCCGAAAGACCTGGAGCGAGCCGTAGCTGCAGCAGTCTATCTGCACGGCCTTTCCGGTGAACTCGCGGCGCGGCATCTCGGCGAACAACCGGTCATCGCGACGGATCTGTTGCGATACCTGCCGGAGGGCATTCGTGCGATCACGAACTTTTCACACTAACTCCGCCGAAGAGACGGTATCGCTGGGCCGCGAACTCTCGAAAGAACTGCACGGCGTGGTGCTGCTGATCGGCAACCTGGGGGCAGGGAAGACCACGCTCACCAAGGGCATTGTGGAAGGCCGAGGCGTGACAGGAGCCGACGATGTGTCCAGCCCGACGTTCACGCTGATACATCAGTATGGCGACGCCGAGCCAGTGTTCCACATCGATCTGTATCGTCTGGAAGAAGCTCGTCAGGTGGAGAGCCTCGGCCTCGACGATCTGTTTCGCAGCGGAGGCCTTGTGCTGCTGGAGTGGGCGGAGCGTTTTCCGGAACTGCTGCCGGCGGAACGGACGGAGATCCGGCTGCGCGCGGTGAGTGAAGACGGCAGGGAAATCACGGTTGTGGATTGAAGGGGTATGAACCATCAACGCATCGACGAACGGAGCCTGGCGCTGCACAACGCGGTGGCGGAAAAGCTGCGTAGCGAGCCTGCGTTGCTGGAAATCGCCAGAGAAAATCTGAAGCGCTGGTACGAAGGCGCGGGTCATTCGCGGCCTTATCTGGACGAATGGCGAAGGCTGCTGGATCTGCCACTGGAAGATCTGCTGGGGCTGATGGTGCAGGAGCGTGAGCGGATGACGGCCTTGCCGCAGACGTCGCCGTTTGCGGGTATTCTGAAGCCCGCCGAGCGCTGGGCTATTTACCGGCAGTTTGAGATGGGGCGCGATGACGCGTGATCAGCTGGAGCATGTAATTTGGGCATCGGCGGCTATTGTAGGCCTGGACGATATCGTCGTGATCGGCAGTCAGTCGGTGTTGGGGGCGTTTCCCAACGCGCCGGAGGAACTGCTGTTCTCAAACGAAGCGGATGTGTTCCCTCTGGACTCTCCGGAAAGGGGCGACCTGATTGACGGTTCCATCGGGGAAGGGTCGCCGTTTGAACGGTCTTTTGGCTACTACGCTCACGGTGTGGACGAGACCACCGCGATTCTTCCGCAAGGTTGGCGGGAACGTCTTGTGCTGGTGACTGGCGAAGGCACTCGCAACGCCCGGGGTTGGTGTCTGGACGTTCACGATCTTGCGATCCCAAAGTACGTGGCCGGTCGTGAGAAGGACCTGAATTTTACTCGCGCGCTTGCGCTACACGCGATGACGCGCCGCGATTTACTGGAGGCAAGGCTGGCTGAAACAGAGGTGGATACGGTGCGACGGGAACTGATCAAGACACGAATCGCGTCGGACTGTTCTTTTAACGTCGGACGATAACTTCGCGCAGGTTCTCCCGCGAGAGGAAGAATTTCACGCTCTCGCACTTGCCGAAGAGCTTCTCCAGTGAGCGGTTATTGAAGACGTGGCCGGTGGCGCGCATGCCGCGCTCAGTAACCAGCAGGGTCTTATGGTCCTGAATACGGAAGTTGTGGGCCATGACTTCCTGCACCTTGTCGTTCACGGTAAAAAAGGCCAGCAGATAGGAACGCGGGCGCATGATGTCGGTGAGTCGTTCAACGGTGGCGTTGAGCAGCGCGGGGCCCATGAACTGCATGGAGTCCCACATCAGAATGGCGTCGAAGGTCTCCGGCGGGTAGTCGAAAACGGAACGGAGGAAGTAGTCGATGCGACCGGGGTTGGTCTGGCCGGAGATGTCGGAGCCGAAGCTCTCTTCCATGTTGTAGGCGACGTTGGCGGAGTAGACTTTGTGTCCGAGATTGGTAATGAAGTCGATATTCTGCTGGCTGGCACCGGCGAGATCGAGGATCGAGAGACCGACTTCGCCCTGGAGATTAAAGAAAAATTGCTCCAGGCCGCGGCTCTGGCGGGTGGACTGAATATCTTTTCGGGCGGGCTTCAAGAACGCGAGATTGGGGGCTGGGGAGGGAGTGGACTGAGACTGGACCCGTGCAGGCGCGGCGGTTTCGCTTCCTTTATGAAACATTGAGCGAAACATTTCCTGCAGCTGCACGGGGCACGGTCTCCGTAGTTCTTAGCGGCTCACCGGAATTCCGGCGGTCGGGGAAGCAGGCGTTGCCGCCGGAGCACTGGTGGCGGGCGCGGCAGCCTTCGGTTCCGGCTTGCGGATATCGATGCTGCCCTTGAAAAGGGCGCCGTCTTCGATGCTGATGCGCGCGGTGGTGATGTCGCCGATCAGCTTGGCTTCGCGGCGGATATCGACCTTGTCGACAGCTTCCACGTTGCCCTGGACCTGGCCGAAGATGACGACTTCACGGGCCTTCACACTGGCCTGGACGCGGCCAGTAGTACCGATCGTTACTTTATTATCTGTGGATTCGATGGTCCCTTCCACGTCGCCATCGACGTTCAGGTCCTCTTTTGTATAGATCTGGCCGACAATTTTGACTGCCTTGCCGATGGTGGCGGTGCTGGCCGATTCGGCTACTCGATGGGGTATTGATGACACGGGAACTGTCTCCTTCCTGATTTCCGGCTTGGGGGGTGCGGCCGGCGGAGCCGGTGGGGCTGGCGGCGCTGCTGCCGGACGCGGCGCGGGCTGCTCTTCTTTTTTATTCCAAAGACTCACTGCTTGTATGACTCCTCTATCAGTCTAACGGGCCGTATAGTGGCGGCGCAATGCGATACAAATCGGGTTACCGAAAAAGTCTGGCGATGGAGAAGGCAGCTGCCGCGGCCACGCCGCCGATGAGGGTGGTCTGGAGTGCTCCACGCCAGATGGGAATGCCGGTAAAGCGGGCTTTGACGCCGCCGAAAACGCAGAGAGCCGAAAGGGTGACGGCGACGGAGGCGATGAGGGCGCGGTCGAGTTCGTGAATGGTGAAGTAGGGGGCCAGCGGGATCAGTCCGCCGACGATGTAGGAGACGGCGATGGTTGAGGCGCTGCGGGCGGCGCGGCCCGGGTCCGGCGCTTCGAGGTTGAGTTCGAACTTCATCATGAAATCCACCCAGCGTTTTTCGTCCGCAATGATCGTCGCCACTACGGGGCGCATCTGTTCTTTGGTAAGGCCGAAGCCTTCGAAGACTTCTTCGACTTCGGCCTTCTCTTTCTCCGGGAGTTCGCGGGTTTCGCGGATTTCCCGCTGCAGTTCGTTTTCGTAGTGCTCAGCGTCGGTTTTGGCGGCGAGATAGCCGCCGAGGCCCATGGCGATGGAACCAGCGGCAATTTCCGCGAGGCCTGCGAGAACGACGACCGAGGTGCCGACGTGTGCGCCGGAGAGGCCCGCTGCGAGCGCGAACGGAACCGTCAGGCCATCCGACATCCCGATCACGACATCGCGGACGGCTTCCGTGGAGCGGAAGTGGTGCTCCTGGTGATGGCTGTGGCCGCCTCCGGCATGGGAATGGGACATGGGTTCAGGATAGCGTGAGCGGCGGAATTCGTGGGGATGAATTCGCATTCCGACGGAAGGTGGTGAATTGAGGGGAAAGATGTAAGCGTATACAGTGCCGTGACCCAGGTGATGCCGCGTGCGCGACCGCAAGCCAGGCGGCAAATACGAAGGTGACGGTCAAGCCGGGCGGGCCGCCGGAGCTGAGCGAAATGGTCGCCCCTGTTGAGTGAGAACCTCAGGAGTGGGATTGGGGTGCGCTCGGAAAGGCTTGGGTAGTCCGAATTGGACCGGCCATTCCGCTTCAGCAGGAGTGTGAGGCTCACAATTACTTCTTGACGTCACGAATGTAAGCGTATATATTTACTTTGATTCCTGGAAGCGGTTCCGCAGCTGGCTTGGTCCGGGCCATGGCGGTCGCATTTTTTCTGGGTCAGGGGAGATTATGACAGGAACAAAAGTAGCTTTGTTGTTGCTGGCATCGTTGCCGCTATTTGCGCAGATCGATAACGGCAACATTACGGGTCGCGTAACCGACGGCACCGGTGGTGTCATCGCCAATGCCAAGGTCACGCTGATTCAAACCGAGACAAATTTCGAGACCGCCGCAACCACGAACGGCGAAGGTATTTACCGCGCCCTCAGTCTGCGTCCGGGGCCGTATCGGATCACCGTGTTTTCCCGGGATTCAGGAAGACGGTCCGCGACAGCGTCGACCTGCGGATTAATTCCACGCTTGCCGTGGATTTTGCCCTGGAAGTGGGTGCTGTCACCGAATCGGTGGAGGTGAAAGGAACCGCTCAATTGCTGGACACCCAGACTTCCTCGAGCGGCACCACCGTGGATGGAGATTTTTTCTACGAGCTGCCGAACTACCAGCGGCACGCAACGGCGGTTTTGTTTTTTACGCCCGGGGTTACGATCGCTTCAAACCAGGGCACCAAGGGCCTGTTTGGAACCATAGACGGCATCGGTAGCAGCCAGATGGCCTACTTCGAAGACGGCGTCCTGGCGAGCTTTGGAGGTCGAGGTACGGGCCAGTCGGAAACCGTGGATAACAGCATCGAAGAAATCAAAGTCTTCACATCAGCGATGCCTGCGGAATACGGCCACTCAGCTGGCGTTGGCGTCTCCGTTGTAAAGAAATCCGGCACCAATGAGATCCATGGCCTGCTTTCCGATCAGTTCCGCACGCGCAGCATGCAGCAACGCCGCTTCTTCGATCAGTACCGCAATTCGCAGAGCCAGCCGGGCTTCCTGATCAATCCGCCCCCGCTCATTGTCCAGAATCCGGATGCCAACTTCAGCGGCCCGGTCTATATTCCAAAGATCTATGACGGCAAGAACAAGACCTTCTTCTTTTACGGCATGCAGATGCTGATCGAGAAGCAGGGTAAACAGCTTTTCGCGACTGTTCCGACGACCGCTATGCTGAACGGCGATTTTAGCTTCGCCGGATCGGGCGTGACGCCTAATCAGATCTACGACCCCGATACCACCGCCGTTGTAAATGGAGTCTGGAGCCGCCAGCCTTTCATCGGCAATATTATTCCAAAGTCCCGTTGGAGCAAAGTGGCCACAACTTTTCTGGGACTGAATCCTATTGGCGCGCCTAATGTCCCCGGTTCGTGGACCAACACCGGTCCGTCGAACAACGTTCAGCTTGGGCCCATGAAGATCACGATGTATCATTCGCACACGGCGCGTATCGACCACCAGTTCACGCCGAAAATCAAGGCATTTACTACATATACTTATAACCAGGAATGGGGGAGACAGCCCCCGCTGGCCATCACCAATTCCCTTTTCGACAGCACCCTGAACAAAGGCATTACTTACCGCAACACCGGTTCCGTGGGGGCGACATGGATTGTGAACCCGACGACGGTCAACGACATCCGCCTGAACTACTATTCGACGGACATAAACAATTCATCGATAACGCTCAATAACAATTACGCTGCGCTGATCGGCTTAGGGTCCGCGGGCCTGCCATCGACTTGTCTGCCGGGCGTGATTCCCGGTTTGATCACGGATCAGGGAAATCTGTCTCCTGGTTGCGGCAGCAGGACCGTGAATGAAAACTATACCTTTAAAGACGATCTCAGCAAGTCAAAGGGTGCTCACAGCTTCAAAATGGGTTACGAACTGCTTCGGTACCACTCGAATGCGAACAACGGCCCGGGTAACGTGGATGGTTCCTTCACTTACTCCGGCGTCGGCGGACTGCAGGCCAACGGAACCGCGATAGCCAATACAGGTGGCATCACCCTGGCGCAGTTTATGACCGGTGACATCAGCAGTTTTAGTTTCAGCCAGACTACCGACAACCTTTATACGCGGTCCCGGCAGCACAGCTTCTATTTCCAGGACGACTGGAAGGTTAGTCGCACCCTGACCCTGAACATGGGAGTACGTTATAACGTCGAACCGCCCAAAACCTATCTGGGCGGCTACATCAGCTTGTTCGACCTCTCACTGCCCGACAATTCGACTTACACGAATACAGCCTACCTGCCGTTCTGCCCGAAGGGCGGCTGCATGGGTGCCTACACCCATCCCAAGGACGGTACCCCGTTCGATACCGACTGGCGCCGCATTGACCCGACCCTGGGTCTCGCGTGGAGCGTCTCACCGAAGATGGTGATCCGCGCCGGCGCCCGCCTTTCGCACCTCGATACCTTCTCCGACGGCACGAGCCTGATTTTCACCAACGAACTTCTGGCCAAGACGTCTGCCACGTATAGCCAGGTTTCGGGCAACTTCGCGCCCCTCTTTAACCTCAATAACGGAATACCGGCGTGGGCCTACACGGCTCTGCGAGGGGATGGTTCCGCACCGACTGTTTCCACCAACGCCGGCAGCGTCAGCCCAACGATCGTCCCGAGGAATATCAAGACGCCGTATGTTGCAACCTGGAACATCGCCATTCAGCGGCAACTGGGCAAGAAATCCATGGTGGAGGTCCGGTGGGAAGGCTCGGTCGGCGTGAAGGGATACGGAAGCATCAACATCAACACCTTGCCCACGGGAATCATTCCCAGCGCTAACCATGACGGCACGACGATCAACCTGAACGATCCTGCCAACGCTCTTTACCGGTATCAGTGGGCAAGCAACTCGATTACGTCGTACCAGACACAATATGCCCGGCCATATCCCAACCTCGGGAACATCAGCGTAGTCTGCAATTGTGTCCATTCGGACCATCACGCCGGCATCGTGAGTTTCCAGCAGAGGCTGACGAAGGGGCTGAGTTTCCAGGGCTTCTACACCCTCTCGAAATCGATGGGGATGAGCAGCACTACGAACCTCAACCCGTATATGGACTGGCACCTTTACAAGGCACGCCAGGGCTCGGATCAGACGCACAACTTTACGGCGACTATGAATTATCAACTCCCGGTAGGAAAGGGCCGTCAGTTCCTCGGCCACAGCAATCGCGTGGTCAATGCCATTCTCGGGGATTACAACCTTTCGTGGACCTATACCATCGCTTCCGGGCAACCGGCCGGCATGAGCATCAGCGGGGTTTCCTTACCGAGTTACACGGCTGGTGGTTCCACCTTCACCAACATCAACGTGCCGCAATATCCAGGTTTCATGCCGACCTACGGCAACGGCTTGATCCTGCTGCAGAGACCCTCCCTTCGCGACAGCTGGCAGGATCTGGGTGGCGACCGGTTTACTCAGGCGAACCAGAACAGCATGATCAATTGCGGCCAGACGATCGTAAATTATGGGAACAGTTGCTTCACATATGCGCCCGCGTTCACCAATGGGAACGCGGGTGCCAATGTCTGGGACAACCAGAGAATAATTGCGGCCAGCCTCGCGATGTACAAGGAGATTCCGCTGCATGATCGGCTGCACCTGCAGTTGCGCCTGGACATGCAGAATCCGTTCAAGTGGTACAACTGGAACGGCCCCAGCACAAGTCTGAACGTCCAGAGCCTCGCTAACGCTGCGACTTTTGGTAAGATAAATCCCGCAAATTACGGTGAGACCCAAACCGGCACACAGGGATATGGCGGTGTTGCGCTGCTAAATATGACCGTGGCGCTGAAATTCTAGCGGGGGCGTAATTAGTTATTGTAGTGATCGCTCCCTTGCGGCAGCGATTCCGCAGCGCTAACGCGTTACTGAATCGAGACCGCAAGGGAGCGTTTTTTGCGGCCGGGATCTTACCGGGTGACACCGACCACGCGGCCATCATGGACGTAAACCGTCAACTGATGACTGCCGTCTCCAATATCCGCCGCTAAATAGCCGGCGATGCGCGGGACCGCCAATGTCGACGGGACATCCAGGGGGGACTTCTTGTCTGTATCGTTGTCATAGCGTGACCAGACCACGCTGTAGTGGCCGTTGCCGCCCAGGTCCCTGTAACCCAGGGTGCCTTCGCGTACTTCGAAACCATCCAGCGGCAGCGTCTTCGCGAAGTAGTACGCGGCGATTTTGTCCCGGCGAATGACCAGCGTATGAACGATGGCGTCCACGGTCTTTGGATCGGAATACTGGCCGGAGCGGACCAGGGCGGCAAGCTGGTCGTCCGTGAAGGCCTTGATTTGTTTCGCTGCCCAAAAGCAGTCGGCCACGGTGCGGTTGTCGAAGGCTGGATTCGGGTAGGTCGGCTTCCAGGCGGCGGGATCGAAGGTGTCGCTCACGAAACGGCCAGCGCCAGGGAGAATTCTTGGGTGCGTCCGTTCCCACTTGGGCGAATAGGCCCCCAGTGTCAGCAATTCCCGAAGGCCCCAGCGGAGATCGACTGCGTAAGTATGTCCTTCCCAGGCCTCGTCGGGTCGCAGACTGGCGCTGCCGAACGAGGAGCCGAAATCGGTCAGGAAGTGGCGCACGCGACGGATGCCATCGATTGACTGGATGGTGTCGAGCGTTCCCAGTGTTCGGGTATCGGCGTGATCCAGCCAGGCACTGAAGACAAATAACGCCCGGAGAACGCGGCGATGATCATGGGGAAAAATGTCGTTGGGATCGTCGTCGCGGGTGCCGGCGTAGCTGAAAGGGCCGAGGAGTTCGCCGTCCACCAAACGGCTGGCGAGGGCGCGCCAGGTGCCGTCCGGATATCTGGTGACGAGCGAGAGCAGGTGATCCACATCGGACTCCCGGAGGGTAACCCGCTGTCCGTCGCGAAGGTAACGGATGTTGGAACCAATGCGCAGCTGACGGCGGTCAAAGCGGACGGCGTAGTTATCCGGGACGTTGTAGCCGATGGCGTGCAGGATATGGGAGCCGGCAACGTCGGCACCGGTCGTGCGTTCCGGGTAGCCTTTGGGGTCAAAGCGGAGGGCAAAGGCGCGCCCGGAAGAGTCCTGGATCCGGAAGATGGGGGTCATCCCCTCGTTCGCGGCGACAATCGTCCAGGGTTGGTTGACCGTTGGGGGTGCGTTGCCACCAGGGCCGAGCGCCAGTTCGGAATTGGTGAGCGGATGGAGGTCGTGACGGTTGGTGTACCAGTCGCTGTCCGGTACTTCGTCGATGGTGTTGATGTCGAGGGCAGGGGCGCGGTTGGTCCGGGAAAGGGTGTCGGCGTTTTTGCCGGGTTGGTGCAAAGTTTCCTCAACCATGGCACCGGCATCGGTGTGAGTGTCAATTCGCAGCTCACCAACGGAGATGGGGGGCGGTTCCTTCGCGATCGGGTCATCCGGATAGAAGCGATGCTTCGTGGAGCCGGCGACGGGGAGTATCGACAAGGCGGCCAACAGGAGCAGAAGTGGCCGGGGGGTACTCGCTAGAAAGGATTCGAGAAGATGAGCCAAACCTGTACTCCTTCCCGGCTGATGCCGACGTCGAGCTTGATTGGCGCGCTGTTGCCGCTGCGGGCGCGGAAGCCGAAGCCGATATCGCTCATGAAGTGGGCAGAGCTCATATTGTCGACGTCGTGAAAAACCTTGCCCGCGTCGGCGAAAAGCGTCATGTCCAGCAGCGGCATGACGGTCCAGCGGTACTCGGCGGTGGCGATGACCGAATTCTGGTCGTGGAAGCGGAATGAACTGAAGCCGCGGAGATCGTCGCTGCCTCCCAGATGCGGGCCCAGATAGAAAGGGACAAACGTATTCTGGTGGGGATCCGTGAGTGAAGCGCGGCCGCGGAAGGCGATGATGCGGCGGTGATTCCAGAACGGAATGTAGAGCTGCGCGTCGAAATCGTACTGGTTAAACCCACCGAGGGCACGGCGGCGGCCGTTGACGTTCTGGAAGGCCGCCTGAAAGTAGGCTCCGTGGTGCGGATCGGTCGGCTGGTCGCGGCCTTCGTACTCAAAGAAGAAGCCTCCGGTCAGGAAGCTGGTCTGGCGGTCGATGCCGCGGGCGGTTGCCACGGTGTAAATCGCGTCGGTGGGCGGGAGGTTGGCGGAAGTGCCGGGGCCAATGGCGATTGCTCGATAGCTGCCGGTGAAGCCGGTCCGTAGGTGGCGGTGGGCGATGATGCCGCCGCGTACTTCGACGCCGGATTCACGTTGGGAGTAGTTGCTGACGCCGGACTGCACGGAATCCGGCCCGGGACCGAAGTAATTCAGCCTGGTGTATTCATAGCGGTAGGCATTCAGGCCGAAGAAGGCGCGGCCTTTGGCGAGACGGGGAAGCAGGACACCGCTCTGGATCCGGTATGATTTGTCGGTGGCGGCGACGGCATAAGTGTCCCAGATGAGCTGGGGCTGGTAGTAATCGCCTGCCTTGAGCACGTATTCCGGTCCGAGGGCAATCTGGGAACCGATGGACAGGCCCCCGACATTCAGCGACAATCCGTGGACCCCGTTCTGGGAGGCGTTCCATGCGGCCAGACCATGGCTGACAAACTGTTCCGCTGCGTTCACCACGGGATTGAGGTGGTGGGGATGGAAGTGGCTGACCCTGATGTTGCGGGCGGCTTCGATGACCTCCGCGCGGGTTTGGGGTTCCTGGGGGGGATCGGGTTCATCCATCGCAGGCTGGGCCGGAGCCTGGGCCAGAGATCGGGCGGCGAGGAGGGCCGCCAGCGCAGGCAGTACGAAAAGCATGCGCGCCCGCAACAGCGCGCGCCCCGACCGGACGCCGAAGGCTGACGCTGCGCTCCATGGCATGGCACCCGCAGGACGTGCGGCCCGCGTGCTGACGGGTAACGTGGTCGGCATGATCAGTTACCCAACAGTATCGAACGGCAGCAGCAATCCGGCAACCCGAATATCTGCAAAAGTGCGGTTTGGTACAATAATCTTAGAATTTGGACCAGCCGGGTCATCCGGAGTCGGTCCGGTTCTGACCGATAGATCTGAACGACAGACTGATCTGACGATAAGTAATAAAGCAGGATCAGTTCATTTCGACAAGGGTTTACCTGGCCGCTCACTTCAAAACACCGAGAGCCGTCTACCTTGCAACAAAAGCACGAGGACAACGACATTCGATGAGATCTTATTTGCAAACCGGGCTGGTGATCATGGCGGGAGTCCTGGGTGCGGTGTCAGCCACCGCCGATATGGACCACGACATGATTCCGATGTACCGGAAGTATGACATGCGGGAGGCGATTCTGCGTCGGTTTCTGAAAGCCAGCGCCGCTCCCGTAGAAACCGACACCGCCGCATTTATTGTGGAAGCCGACGAGCATCATCTGGATTGGCGGCTTTTGCCGAGCCTGGCGATTGTGGAATCGGGTGGTGGCAAGACGAGCCGGCGGAATAACCCGTTTGGCTGGAACAATGGGGCCAGTCGGTTTACCAGCGCTCGCGATGCGATTCATCATGTGGCCGAGGCACTGGAGGAATCCAGTCCCTACAAGGGAAAGAACCTGCGTGGCAAGCTGAAGGCTTATAACCGGAACCCCGGATATCGGCAACTGGTCACCAACGTCATGCGGCAGATCTCTCCGGCGGCCGTAGCGGAAGGGCTCTGACCCTCAGGGCCAGTGCCGGGAATCCCGGGATTCGGTCCCGGTTTGACATGGCGGCGCAGGCTCTCTATAGTTGATAGAATCCCGTTTCAGATCCGGTCCTGCCTGTAGGATCGCGAAAGGGCGGGTGGGAGCAACCTTTGATCGATAACGACACGCCGGATCTTGAAGCCGCGGGAGAATCCCCGGTCAGCAGCGTCGACGCGGAAGAGTATCAGCACTTTTTAGAAGACTTCAGTCACCTTGCGCCTCCGGCGCGCCATGAGGTGATTGAGGGGCGCGTCCTGAAGATCAAGGGCGGCAACGTTTACATCGATTACTCCGCGAAGTCTGACGGCGTGGCGCCGCTGGCGCAGTTCCAGGATTTTTCCGGGAATCACACGGTCAAGCCAGGCGACATCGTCGAAGTGATGGTGGAGGGCGGCTATACCTCCGAGGGCTGCATGCAGCTCTCGCACGAGAAAGCCGCTCGTCTCAAGATCTGGGACCACCTGGAGCGCGCCCTCAACGAGCAACTCACCATTTCCGGGCGGGTTTTGGGCCGCGTCAAGGGCGGGCTTTCGGTGGACATCGGGGTTCGCGCGTTTATGCCTGGCTCGCAGGTGGATCCGCGGCCCATCCGCAACGTGGACCAGTTTCTTGGCCAGGATATTCCGGTCAAGCTGGTGAAACTCAACCAGAAACGCGGTAACGCAGTGGTGTCGCGCAAACTGGCCGTTCAGGAAGAAGTGGACGCCCGCAAGACCGTGACACTGGAGACGATCCACGAGGGCGCGATCCTGACTGGGATTGTGAAGAACCTGACCGAGTACGGTGCATTTGTGGATCTGGGCGGGATCGACGGGCTTTTACACGTGACGGACCTCTCCTGGGGGAGGGTGAACCACCCTTCGGAAGTGCTGGAAAGCGGCACTGAAGTGACCGTAATGGTGCTCAAGTACGACCCCTCGAAAGAGCGGGTGTCGTTGGGAATCAAGCAACTGGCGGCTGACCCCTGGGCGCAGATTGGCGAACGGATCTCGGTGGGTACCCGTGTGATGGGTCGTGTCGTTACGGTGACCGATTACGGCGCTTTTGTCGAGATTGAGCCCGGGATTGAGGGGCTGATCCACATCAGTGAAATGACCTGGTCGCGGCGCATGAAGCATCCCTCCAAGGTGGTCAAGCCTGGCGATCAGGTGGAGGCTGTGGTGCTGGAGTTCAGCGTCGCCGACCGGAGGATTTCGCTGGGGCTGAAGCAACTGGAAGCGAATCCCTGGACGACCGTGGAACAGCGGTACAGCGTGGGGTCTGTGGTGGAAGGCCGGGTCCGCAATATGACGGAGTTCGGGGCCTTTATTGAAATTGAAGAGGGGATTGACGGTCTGGTGCACGTCTCCGATCTTTCGTGGACGAAGAGAATCAAACATCCGAGCGAGATTCTGCGGAAGGGGTCGACTGTGCAGGCGGTGATTCTGGCCATGGATGCCGCGCATAAGCGCCTATCGCTGGGAGTGAAGCAACTGGAGCCGGACGCGTGGGAAACCTGGTTCCGGGCACACCATGTGAACGATACAGTTCGGGGTAAAGTGTTGAGGCTGGCGGGTTTCGGGGCGTTTGTGGAACTGGCCGAAGGGGTGGAGGGGCTTTGCCACTTTTCGGAGGTTCCGGGATGGTCTGGCAGAAAGTCCGATCCGCCGCCACTGGCACCAGGCTTTGAAGCGGACTTCAAGGTCATTCGGGTGAATGAAGAGGAGCGGAAGATCGGCCTGAGTCTGAAGGCGATGGCGGATTTTGCGGAGCGGGACCGGCTGGAAGATTACCGTCGGCGGGCGACGGCCGCGAGTTCCGGAATTGAAAGCGTTCTGCCGCGGAACGTTGAGTAATCCGCGCGCGCTTGAGGCGGGTCTTCCATGACGAGACGGGAACGCGTATACTGTTGAGAGAAATGCTTTTAGGAAGGTGAAGGATGACAAAGGCCGATCTGATTGAAGACGTCTCGCGAGTCGTGGAGATGACACGCAAGGAATCCGAAGTGATCGTGGAAGCGATCTTCGACAGCATCGTTCGTTCGCTGCGAAATGCCGACAAGATCGAGATTCGCGGTTTTGGCAGTTTTCGGACACGGCAGCGCCAGGCGCGCATCGGCCGCAATCCCAAAACAGGCACGCGCGTGGATGTGCCGGCCAAGAAAATTCCTTACTTCAAGCCAAGCAAGGAACTGAAGGACGTAGTGAACAGTTCGGCGACGGCGGGCGAAGCTGCCGCGGTACCGGCCACGGAAAACGCCACAGCCTAAACGGGCAACGCCCCCAATCAGGTCAACGTGGATCATCTCTGGAGTCCCTGGCGCTACAAGTATCTGACGGGTGAGCGCACGCGGGAGGGTTGTGTATTCTGCGGCCTGGCAGCGGAACAGACAGACGAGCAGAATCTGATTGTTCATCGTGGCACGCATAACTTTGTCATACTTAACCGGTTTCCCTACACCAGTGGTCATCTGATGGTGGTGCCGTTCGCTCATGCTTCTCAGCTGAACGCGATTGACGAAGCGGCGGCTTTTGAGATGATGCAGCTCACGCGCGAGGCCGAGGGGCATCTGCGGAGTCTCTATCGGCCCGATGGTCTGAACATCGGCATGAACCTTGGAGAAAGCGCCGGTGCCGGCATTGCGGGTCATATCCACATGCACGTGCTGCCGCGCTGGTTTGGAGACTCGAATTTCATGACAACGGTAGGGGAAACCCGCATGCTGCCGGAGGAGCTATCGGTGAGCTGGCAGCGGCTGCGGGCGGCCTTTCTCACTATTGCCTGACCATTGAGAGCCAAAGCCCAACCGTTCGTCCGAATTTATAACAACCCGACGGCGCCGGGAGGCACAATAGAGCCATGAGATGGGTTTTGTCGATGTTCCGCATGCGCGATCAGGCACCGTCGCTCCGGGAACTTCCCGCACTGGTGGCGAAGTGGGTCGTATTCGGAGCGGTGACGGGACCGTTTTGGGCGGCGTTCTTCACGTCCTTCAGCCGCCCCGCCGACGCGCTGCGAATTTTCGTCACGCCGCTGGCGCTGTTCTGGTGCGCTGTAACGGGGATCATTTTCTCACTCTGCTTCGGTATGGCGTGCGGCGCGGGCAATGCCTGGCTGCGGCGAATTCTTGCCGGCTATCCTTCGTCGATCGCAGGGCCGGTTTATGTGGTCTATAACGCGGTTGCTGCCTCATCGGCCTGTGCCCTTTCGTTTGCCCTCATCTCCCGGCTGCCTTCGGGCGTTCATTTCGAAATACCTTTCTTACCTCAGGTCCTGGTGGTGGACGGGCTGATTGGCGGAATACTGGCGCTGATCATCGGGGCTTTTATGAAGCTGAAGCTGCAGGTGGAGGCGAGCCAGGCGAAACTTCGTGAGCAGGAGGCGGCAGTGAGAGAGTTGGCCGTGGCGGCCTCGCAGGCGCAGGCGCGCGCCCTGCAATCGCAGATCAATCCGCACTTCTTTTTTAATACGCTGAACACGATTTCCGCGCTGATTGAGGAAGATCCCGTCGCGGCGCGGCAGATGATCGGCCGTTTGGCGGATTTGTTCCGCTACACGCTTGGTTGTTCGAATGCGGATGCCGTTACGCTGTCGGAAGAAGTGCAATTCGTTCGCGACTACCTCTCGATTGAGAGCGCCCGCTACCGCAAGCGGTTGCGAGTGGAGATGCCGCAGGGGTTGCTCCCGGATGTGCGGATACCGGGCCTGGTGCTGCAGCCGCTGGTGGAGAACGCGATCAAGCACGGGATTGCCCCGCTCGTGAACGGGGGCGAGGTGCAGGTGCAGGTTTCTCCATCGCCCCTTGGCTTCCGCGTTTCTGTGCGCAACACGGCGGATGAGAGCGCGCTGCCGGAGCTGGCGTCGATGTTCCGGCCGGGTCATGCGCTCGACAACGTTCGCGCGCGTCTGCGTCTGTTCACGGGCGAGGCGGAACCGCTCAGCGTGGCTCACGGCGTCGGCTGGGTAGAGTTTAGTTTTGAGGCCCGCGGCGTTGTATAAAGATGGCAGCATGAGAATTCGTACGCTGCTGGTGGACGACGAGGACCTGGCCCGGCTTGCGCTCCGGCGCGCGCTCGACGCAGGGTCGGGCGATATCGAGATCGTGGGCGAGGCGACCAACGGCATTGAGGCGGTGGAGATGATCGGCGAACTGCGGCCGGATCTGGTGCTGCTCGATATTGAGATGCCGGGCTTGAACGGCTTTGAGGTGGTGCGGCAGATCGCCGGGCTGAAGGATTTTCCGGCTATTGTGTTTGCCACGGCCTATGATGAATACGCGGTGCGCGCGTTTGAGGCGAACGCCGTCGACTATCTGTTGAAGCCGGTGCAACCGGAGCGGCTGGAGCGTGCGCTCAATCGGGTTCGCGAGAGGCGGAACGCGGCTGCGGGGATGCGCGACGAGGCGGAGCAGCACAGCCGCGTGAAAGAGCTCGCAAAAGAACGCGTCGGGCCCCTGCGCCGACTGGCGGCCCGACGAGGCAAGCGCATTGTGATCGTGCCGTTGCGCGAAGTGATTCGTGTGGAGATTGAAGACAAGCTGGTTTTCGCGGTGACGGCAACTGACAGGCTTTTGATTGAGAAAAGCATTTCGGAACTGGAAGAATTGCTGGAGCCCTCGGGCTTCCTGCGCATCAGCCGGTCGGAACTGGTGAATCTGGAGACAGTGAAGGAACTGGTGCCGTGGTTTTCCGGAACATGGCGGGTGAAACTCTCGAACGGCGAGGAGCGCGACGTCAGCCGGGAGCGCGCTCGCCAACTGAAAGAAGCGATGGGAGTAGAATAGCGTCGCATGAATCCACTCAGCCCGGTGATACGTTTGTGTCTGTTCGCGATTGCCTGGTTCAGCTGGATGCTGGCTTTTGCGGTGCGTCGCAAAGGCGGGCAGCAGGCAGTGCAGATGGAGCCGAAAGCGCGCTGGGGCATTCTGCTGGAGATGGCTGGCTTTTTCTGTGTATTCATGCACCGCCCGCGCATGCACATCTGGGATTCTGAGCTGGCGGTGTGGCGCGCCCTGCTGGGTGTGGTGTTCGCGATCCCGGCGATCCTGATGGCCTGGAGCGCGGTCGGCCATCTGGGGCGGCAGTGGCGAATCGACGCGGGACTCAATGCCGATCATGAGTTGGTGCAGACCGGGGCGTATCGCGTGGTGCGCCATCCCATCTACGCTTCCATGCTGGGAATGCTGCTGGCCTCGATCTGCTGGGTAGGAACGCTGCCGGGGTGGCCGTTGGGTGTGGTGCTGTTTGTAGTGGGTACGGAGATCCGCGTGAGAGTGGAGGACGGGTTGCTGCTGGCACGGTTCGGCCAACGGTTCAGCGAGTGGCGACTGTCGGTGCCGGCGTATCTGCCATTTTTGCGCTGACGCGCGGGGCGGGCGAATGCTGTATGATCGTCACTGAAATACGCCTATGATCGCCCCTTGTATTCACCATGTGCTCGTGGCCACCCGGGATCTGGATAAGAGCCGCGCCTTCTACCGGGATGTGCTGGAATTACGCGAGATTGCCCGGCCGGCGTTTGCCTTTCCCGGTGCCTGGTTTCAGTTCGGCGGCGGCCAGCACCTGCATATCGCCGTTTACGACGGTGCCACTATGCGCGGGGACAAGCCAGCCGATCCGACTGACGTTCATTTCGCGCTTGGGATGACAAGCTACCGCATGACGATGGCCTGGCTGGAAGCAAAGGGCTATCGGGAAGATCTGCCGGATAACGATCTGCACAAGATCGTCGTGCGACCCAATTCCATTGTGGGAAGGCCGCAGATCTATATCATGGATCCGGATCACAACATGATCGAATTCATTTGCGACAACCTCGATTGATCCGGAGCCGCGCGTCAGTGCGCGGCGGCGTACGGAGTGACCAACAGGGGACGCTGGTCAGGATCGAGAAACCAGAATGATCGGTCCCGATAGTAGTTCATGAGCAACTGGTTGTCCGCGCCCATATCCTGCGCCCAGACGACGGGCGATTCGTCGATATTGGCGGGGTTATAGATCCATTCCTCGTGCGGGCTTTGCAGGCCACTGTAATGCACGAAAATGACATGTTTGCCCGGATGGTCTTCGAGTAACTGTTGCGCCATTTCTCCGCGATGACTGTTGATCGGTTGCACAGCGTCTGAAGTCTGGTGCCGCGCGATCAGCAGCGCGTCGTTTCCCAGGATTACCAGCAGCGTGGCTGCGGGCAGTGCGCGGACCAGAAACAGGCCGACACGCCGGCCACCGTATTTCCAGGTTTGCAGGGCTCGCAGCGATTCCACAGCCGCCAGCAGCATCACGATGGTGAACGGAGCGCCGTAGTGCGGGAAGAAAGGGACCTCGATCAGCGAACCCGTCACAATGACCGCGAACAAGATCATGATGGGCCGCGTTCGCCGTACCTGAAAGAGCACGGGAGCCATCATGATCAGCGGCAGCAGCCAGACGGTGTCGCCGAGGATCTCTTTGAGCGCCCGATACCAGTCCATGGGGCGCGAGGTCAGTAACGCAGCGCTTCGGGACTTTTGGTAGAGGTCCAGCGCATAGCCATGATCGAGATATGCGAGATTGAAATGCCGGAAGTGGCGGCTGGCGGCGAGCGGCAGGATGTTGAACGGGGGCGTGGTTTCGTACTGCGAAAAGTACTCCTGATAGGGCAGGCGCAGGGCGCTGCCGGTGACGCGGAAATTGTAGTAGCCGAGCCATGCTGCACCCAGAATTCCAACGACCATTAGAGGGCCCCAGCAGGCAAGTGCGCGGTTGCGGCGCAGCAGCGCGATCAGCACGGGCATCAGGAGCAGTAACCCTTCATAGGGACGGGTGAGCACCAGCAGGACCGCGCCGGCGGCCAACGCCCAGGAATACCGGACCTGGCCCTTGCGGACAATTCGCGGCCAGGAGCCCACGACGAGGGCGCCCCCGATGGCGGCCGCAGCGCCTCCCCAATAGCTGTTCATCCAGTAACCGATGATGCAGACTTGTCCGGCAATCGCAACTCCCAGCAGTGCCCAGCGGGGCGGCAGCCAGCCCTGCAGGGCCCAGCAGAGAGCGGCAGCCATAAGGCCGGCGCTTAGCCAGACGCCGAACCATGGGTGCCCGAACAGGACCTGCCCGAGCGCCATGAACAAGGACTGCCCTGGCGGATATTTTGACGCATAGCTGGGTTGCTGGAGCACGTAGATGCTCTCGAAGAACTGCCACAAAGGATGAGTGAGCGTGGCCAGGCGACCGTGGGCAAACGTATCAGCCTGAAGCAGATAGCTGAATTCGTCGTAAATGACGGGTTTGGGAATCGGCCAGACGGGCAGCAAGGCCGCGCGGAGAAGAAGTACGAACGCACCCACGGCAATCCAGCAGAGCGTCTTGCGTCGGGCCAGCCAGGTGAGCTGCCGAATGATGCCACCCGCCAGCCGGGTCATTGCGGCCGGGAACTGCAGGGCGAGGAAAGCGAGGACAGCGACGATAACGCCGCACTGCAGTACGTGAGAGGTCATGAAAGAATTGCGCTCCTCCATCTTAATATTGAGTAAGGTTTGATATCGGATGCCGTATTGCCAATATCGGGCAAAAACGCGCACTCTATAGTTAGAGATGGTCCAGCTCCGGAACATAGCGAAGCGGTCGGGTCGGGTGGCGTTTGCCGTCGCCCTGTCCGTGTTCGTCTGCACTTCGATGCTTCACGGCCAAACCGCCCGCACCGAGACGGCCACCCAAATGCCGCTCCCGAATCCGGCGGTTCAGACGCCGCGGCCGGACGTGGCTGCGCTGGAGCAGCGGGCAGACGCCGAGTTCGCGAAACGCGACTGTGCGGCGGCGGAGAAGTCGTACATGGAAGCTGTAGCGCTGGCGGAGACTGCTGGCCAGGGTAACCGAACCGGTCTTTACTTCCGTCGGATTGGCATCTGCCGCGCGCGGGTGGGGAAACTGAACGAGGCCCTCGATGCCTACCGCCACGGGATGAAGGTGACGGAAGCCACCGGCGATATCGACCTGCAGGCTGAGAATGTCCACGGCGCGGCGTTGGCGCTGCAAAAACTGGGCCGGGTGGATGAGGCGCTGCCGCTCTCGCAACTGGAATACCAACTGGCGGTCAAATGCGGGCATAAGGAACATCTGGTGCGCGCCATGTGGATGGAGGCGGATCTCAACGAGTCAAAGGGCAAGTACCGCTACGCGATGCAGTTGCTCGAACAGGCGCTGGCGCTGAGCCGAACCACTACGGATCATAACGGCACCATGATTCTGCTCGACAATCTGGCCGTGCGTTATTCCACTCTTGGCGATTTTGATACTGCCCTGCACATGCAGGCGGAGATTCTGGCGTCGGAGACTGCTTCCACGCCGCGCGCCAATCTAGCCATCGAATACAACAATCTGGGCGAGACCCAGTTCCGTTCCGGCCATTTGGACCAGGCATGGAAGTCTTACGAGAAAGCCGTGGAACTGAGCACCGCGCCGGATGCGTGGCGCGTTCACGTGGGCGCACTGCTGAACGTCGGCGACATGCGCAACAGGGCGGGGCAGACGGCAAGTTCGGACGAAGCGTTTCGCCAGGCGATTGAGATTACCCGCAATGTGAAGATCCCGGATTTTGAAAGTATCGGCCTGCGCATGCGGTCGGATGCCCTGTTGCGGCGCGGCGACACGGCGGGCGCTGTTCGGGACGCGACGGAAGCGCTGGCGGTGGCGCGGCAATTATCGTCGGGCCTGCGTACCTTTGAGGCTCTGCTGGCACTTGGCTCCGCGAGGGCCGCCGCCGGAGAGTTGACGCCGGCGCAGGTGTGTTTTGACGAGGCGCTGCAGCTTGCGGAGACGATGCGCGCCCAGAATTCGGGAGAGGCGGCGGATCTCAAGGGTGCCTTCGACAATATGCTGCCGCTTTACCAGGCGGCGGTGAAGAATCTGATCGGGCTGCAACTGCCCTCCGAGGCACTGCGGCGGGCGGAGCAGGCGAAAGCGCGCGTGTTGATGGATATCCTGCTGCGCGGTGGTTTGGATGAACGCGCTGTGATGAGCGCGGAGGAATTGTCCCAACAGGAGACGCTGCGGAAGAAACTGGCGGCCGCGAATGACGCCGTATCGGGCAATCCGACGGCTGCGAACGTGACGGAGGTAGAAGGGGCGATGCGCGAGTACCGTCAATTCCGCCGGCTCGTGTACGACAATCATCCGGATCTGGCGGTTCAATCGGCCGATTTTGAGGCGGCGGGCCCGGACAGAATCGCGAAACTGCTACCCAGTCCGAGGACGGCGCTGCTTGACTACTTTCTGGTGCCTTCGGGAGTGGCTCTTTTTGTGGTGCATCAGGGGACGGCAGCACAGCCTGTGATCAAGGCATATATTCTGCCGGACCCGAAACACACGCTGGCGGCAGAAGCACGCGCGTTCCGCGAACAGTTGGCGAATCGCGAACTTGGTTATAAGACGGCGGCCCAGCATCTGTTTCAGCGGCTCCTGGCTCCGGCGATGGCCGAGTTACGCGGTACTACGGAATGGATCGTGTCGCCCGACGCGGCCTTGTGGGACGTTCCGTTCGAGGCACTGGTGGACGGTTCGGGCAAGCACGTGATTGAGACCCGGGCGATCGCTTTGACGCCTTCTTTGACAGCTGCGCTCGAGATAAGGCAGCGCAACGGAGGGGGGAAGACTTCAACGGGCGGGATTGGGCTGCTGGCCATGGGGAATCCGCTGCCGTCATCGGCGGCGTTACCGGACGCGGCAAAAGAGGTGCGGGAAATTGCGATTCATTACGCCCGTGGGAACAACGTGGTGTTGACCGGAACTGCGGCTACCGCGACGGCTTTTCGTGACAAGGCACCTTCGGCTAGTGTCATTCATCTGGCCGCGCATGCCGGGCTGAACAACAGCGATCCCTTGTCGTCGTTCGTACGGCTGGGCGATGGAGCTGGCACAAAAGGCGACGGCATATTGACCGCGCTCGACATCATGTCGCTGCATCTCCGCGCGGATATGGTGGTGCTTTCGGCCTGTGAGACCGCGCTGGGCAGTACAGGTCCGGGCGAGGGACTGATGGGGATGGGCTGGGCGCTTTCTGCCGCCGGGGCGCGATCTTCGGTGCTGAGCTTCTGGAAGGTGGATTCGGCGGCATCGCGCAGTTTCATGACGCTGCTGCACCGGCATTTGACGGCTGGCGGCGGGTCGGTATCGAGAGCGGCGGCGCTGCGGCAGACGGAACTGGAGATGATGCAGTCATCGGCTTACCGGCATCCGTTTTACTGGGCGGCATTCGCGCTGTGGGGCGATGGATCGTCGCGGTAGTGCTATTCTCTTCGATGGATGGGCGGTTTTTCCATGAGCGGCGGGTGGCGGCGGGTGATCGGTCTGGCGATCGCGCTGCTTTTCGTATGGCAAATTGCCTCGCCGGTGGCTTTGGCTGCCGCGTCGGGTGGAACTTCGCAGATGAAGTGCTGCCTGAGGGCTCATGGCGGGAAACCGTGCTGCCCGAAGGGATCGCATGATGCAGGCGGCCCGGCTGTTCGCGAGGCCAGCAGTTGTTCCGATGAATGCGCCGCGGTTGCGCCAGTGCTTTCCGTTGCCGGCACCGAACCGGGTCATGGCTCCTCTGGTTTCTTCTTTGCAGTCAGCGACAAAATCGCCGCGGCATCGTTTCAGCCGACCGCGACGCTGATCTCATCCAACTCCTTCCAGCGCCCTCCACCAGCCGTTTAACCCTTCCGGCTGTTTTCTCCTGGGGCAGACGCTTAAAGTCTGCCATTTCCAATTGCTCGTTTTGCTGAATTGATGTTTCTCTTACTGCGCACATTTCTGGCGCTGGCGCTTTCTTTGTCGCTGGCGGGCGCGCCGTGGACTTCCGTTTCAACGGGGTCGATGGCGTCCTGCTGCTGCAGGGACAAGACGAAGTGCGTTTGCCACAGGCGCGGCGGTTCTGCCGGTAGTGCGCGGGGCCCGCGGTGCGGGCGGCCGCGTGCGCGGACGCGGATAATCCGGCCACCGAGCCGGGTGGCTCATTGTTTTCGCCGTCCGCGGCCGTTGCTTTTTCTGTTGCGCCAGCGGCCTCCGGCTCGCTTAAGGGACTCTACACGGCTCCCGATCTCTCTTTTCCTTTCGACTCTTCCCGTTTCCAGCGGCCTCCGCCGCGGGGCTGATTTGCCCCGAATGTATTGCGGACATTGCCCGATGCCGATGGTGAATGAGAGAGAAGAATGAGAAGAGAATCCCCAAAATTGACGGTATTCGTGTTGAGTATGGCCCTGTGGGTTCCGTTTGCAGCGGCCCAGCAGGCGGTGAATTACGCGACGGTGGCGGGGGTAGTCACCGACCCAACCGGCGCGGTTGTAGAAGCGGCGGACGTGAGCGTTCGCCAGTTAGAGACAAATATTGCCACTGCGGGGAAGACGGATCACGACGGTCGCTATCGCTTCCCGTATCTGCGAATCGGCGCTTACGAGATCTCCGTGAAGAAGGCGGGTTTTCAGGAAGTGGCCCGACCCGTCACTTTGACCGTGGGCGCGGCTTTCGAGTTGCCGTTCGCTCTGACCGTGGGACGCGAGGAAACGAAGGTGGAAGTGACCGGCGAGGCTCCGGTGCTGGAAGCCGCGCGCACGGAAATCGCGGGAACCATCTCGCAGGCCGAAGTTCAGAATCTGCCACTGAACGGGCGCAGCTATCTGGACATCGCTCTATTCGTGCCCGGCGTTTCGCCCACGAACACGGCATCGAATCAGTTGTTCGCGGAGACCTCGGCGATCCCGGGGCAGGGAATCTCGGTCGGCAGTCAGCGTAACTTCTCGAACAGTTTCATCATTGACGGCGTGAGCGCGAACGACGACGCGGCGGGGCTGGCGGGCACGTTCGTGGGCGTCGACGTGGTGGAGGAACTTCAGGTTGTTACCTCCGGCGGGCAGGCAGAGTTTGGCCGCGCGCTCGGTGGCTACATTAATCTGGTGACGAAGAGCGGCGGTAATGACATGCATGGCGCGGTTTATGGCTATCTAAAGAACAGCCGTTTCAATGCCGCGAATTCGCTTTCCAATACTGTTCTGCCTCTGACGCAGGCGCAGGCGGGGGCGAGTCTTTCGGGACCCGTGCGGCGCGACCGGACTTTCTACTTTGCGAACTTCGAAACCCGTGAATTGAATCAGTCGGGTTTTGTGAGCATCCTGCCCGCGAATGTGGCTCTGATCAACGCCAGGCTTGCGGCGGTGAATTATCCAGGTCCTCCGATCACGACGGGCCAGTATCGCAACCCGATCCATAACCAGAATCTGCTGGCGAAGGTGGACCACCGCTTCAGCAGCCGCGACCAGTTCAGCGCGCGCTACAACCTGTATCACGTGGCGAGTCTGAATTCACGCGGAGCCGGAGCGTTGAGCGCGCCCACGGCATCCGCCAATCTGTTTGACACCGACCACACGCTGACTGCTTCGAATGTGCTGACGCTCTCTTCGCGCATGGTGAATGAGACGCGGGTCCAGTTCACGAACAGCAATCTTGCCGCGCCACCCTCAGAGCCTGTGGGGCCTTCGGTGAGCATTTCCGGCGTGGCCAGCTTCGGTACGCTTTCGGGCTCGCCCACCGGCAGACGGAACCGGTTGTTTGAAGCGACGGACAGCCTGTCCGTCCGGCAGGGAGCGCATTCGTTCCGGGTGGGCGCAGACTTCCTCTATAACAACGACACGATTACGTTCCCCCGCACCATTCGCGGCAGCTACACGTTTTCGTCGCTTGCCAATTTCCTGAGCGGAGCGTACAGCAACAGCGGCTTCGCGCAGACGTTCAACGTGACGCAGGTCCACCAAACCAATCCGAACTTCGGTCTCTATGCGCAGGACGAGTACAAGGCAACCCGCAATCTGACGCTGAACATCGGTGTCCGTTACGATCTGGAATGGCTGCAGACGATCGCCACCCAGCGCGGCAACATCTCTCCGCGGGCCGGTTTCGCGTGGACCCCGTTTGCTGCGCGCCGCACGGTGGTGCGTGGCAGCTACGGTCTGTTCTACGACAGGATTCCGCTCCGTCCGCTGGCAAATGCGCTGCTTTCGGCCGGCAACACGTCGAATGTCGCCAACCTGCAGCAACTGAGCATCAGCCTTTCGCCCACTCAGGCGGGCGCACCGGTGTTTCCGAATATTCTGGGCTCGCTCACGATTCCGGCGGGGGTTCTGTTCAACCTCACGACGATGGATCCCCATATGAAGAGCGCCTATTCGGAGCAGGGCAGTTTCGAGATCGAGCAACAACTGGGCAGGAGCGCGACACTGAGCGCCGGCTTCCAGCATGTTCGCGGCCTGCACCTGATCATTTCGGTAAATCAGAATGTCCCGACGTGCGCGGCGGCGGGCACCAACAACGGCTGCCGTCCGAATCCGGCTTACGGCAACAACAGTCAGTATTCGTCGCTCGCGGATTCGCACTATGACGCCGGTCACATTTCGTTTGTGCAGCGGCCGGCGGCGTGGGGAAACTATCGTGTTTCCTACACATATTCCAAAGCGCTGGATAACGTGGGTGAGAACTTCTTCAGTTCTCCGGTGAATCCTTACAACATCTGGCAGGATTACGGACGGTCTGACGACGACCAACGGAGCCGGCTGGCGTTCGAAGGCACGGCGCATACAGGCATGGGTGCTTCGAAAACGGCGTGGGAAAAGTTAAGCCACGGTTTCCAGTTCACAACTTCGGTGACAGCGTATTCGGCGTTGCCGTTTAACATCACCTCCGGCGTAACAACGATTCAGGGGACGGCGGGGCGGCCGATTGTCAACGGTCAGTTCATCGGACGCAATCTCGGCAGCAGCCGCGCTGTTGTGAACATGAATTCACGGCTGAGCCGGACGTTTGCCCTCAGCGAGCGGATTCATCTGCAGGCGCTGGTGGAAGCGTTTAATCTGCTGAACCATACCAACATTGTTTCGCTGAACGGCAACTTTGGGGCGGGTGCTTATCCGACCACGCCCTCGTCGACGTTCGGGCAGATTACGGCGGTGAGCGATTCGCGGAGCCTGCAGTTCGGGCTGCGCGCCAGCTTCTAAAAGGGAGATGCTATGCGAAAACTCATTTTGCCGAGTCTTCTTCTGTTCCTCAGTGTCGGCGCACATGCGCCGGCACTGAGGGCGAGTAGTCTGGTGCCGCCTCCCATGACTCCCGCACAGGCGGCGATCTATGACCGCGTGACTTCCAGAGTGCTGGCACCCTGTTGCTGGAGCCAGCCGGTGCAGATTCACCAGTCGGAAGCGGCGGATAGAGTGCGCGCGGAAATTGTGGCTCGTCTCAAGCAGGGAAGCGGTGAAGCGGCCATCCTGGATCGCCTTGCCGCCGAATATGGTGAGCGTATTCTCGGTGAGCCGCGCGGCTCACGGGCGACGGTGGCGTGGATGACCCCCTACGCCGTGCTGGCAACTGCCTGTGCGGGCCTGATGGTCGGTCTTACGCGGATCGCCCGGCGTCCGCGCCGGCTTTCCGCCTATCCAGGGCTATTGCCGGAGCTTCCGGAGGCCGATCTATGAACATGGTCTTCGCGCTGTTTGCCTCATTTCTCACCATGTCGATCGGTCCGGGGCCCGATAAGGTGCCGTATCGGCAGCCGCAATTGGCTGCCGGCAACGGAATGGTCGCCATGGCCTTCGCGAAGGGCGGCTCGATTATGTTTGCCCTGTCGCCCGATGGCGGCAAAACGTTCGCGGCGCCTCGCTTGGTCTCGGAATATCCGGTTCTGGCTACCGGACGGCATCGGGGGCCCCGGGTGTTGATTACGGATCGGGAGATCGTTGTGAGCGCGGTGGTCGGCCAGACTCTCGCCACGGGAACGCACGCGCATGGGCTGCCTTTGGATGGAGACTTGCTGGTCTGGCGTTCCACCGATCAGGGCAAGACCTGGTCAAAGCCGGCCATCGTCAACGACGTACCTGCCGCGCCGCGGGAAGGCCTGCACTCCATCGTTTCCGATGGTCACGGACAACTTGCGGCCGCATGGCTGGATCTCCGGAGTGCGGGCACGCGTCTCTATGGCTCGTTCTCAAAGGATGGCGGCGCCACCTGGGCGAAGAACATCCTGATTTACGAAGCACCCGGCGGGAGCATCTGCCAGTGCTGCGCTCCTTCGCTCGCGGCCACCGGGCACGGGACTTTTGCCGTCATGTTTCGGAATGTGCTTGGCGAGAGCCGGGATCTCTACACGATTCCGTTGAAAGACGGGCAGGTTGTGGCAAAGCCGGAGAAGGTAGGTTCCGGCACATGGACCATCAACGCGTGCCCTATGGATGGCGGCGGATTGTTGTTCACCCGGGGCAAATTCGTGAGCGCGTGGCGACGTGGCGACGATGTGTTTATTTCCACGCCGGAAGTGCCGGAGACTCGTATTGGGGCGGGCGTGGATATTGCTCTTGCGGCCAGCGGTTCCGATACTTACGTTGCGTGGCAGAAGTCAGGCAAGGTGTCGGTGTGGAAGTCCGGCAAAGTCGACGTGCTGGCGGAGCAGGGCGGGGGATTCCCTGCGCTGGTCGGCCTGCCCGGCGGCGGAGCGCTGGCGGCCTGGGAAGTGGATGGCGCTATCGTGACCCGCATCCTGCGCTGAGGGAACAAAGCCGGACTGGAGTTCGAATATACTGTGACACGAGAGATCTGAACGCTTTGTCTCTCGTCAGGCAGCGATGACGCCCCGCGCGACGGCAAAACCGTATACTCGCGTGACCGCCCGAATCACGGTTTCGCCCCCGGGATCGCTGGCAGGATTGACGGGCACGAACAGCACAGTCCCTTCCCGCCTGGACAGCACATTGCAGCCGACGAAAGCACGCATCATCCAGACCGCCGCCCTGACATCGGGACACTCCATGCCAAACCAGCCCGTGCATTGCGGCTCAACCGGTCGCAGATGGGTCGCCTGCTGAATGGCTTCGGAAATCCTGTCGAGAATCGCCCGATACACGCCGCCCTGGTCAATGCCCTCGTCAACTGCCGGTCGAATCAAAGGCGAGACAGCCTCCATCTCCGCGATCACCCCGCCAATTTCCCTCTGCTGGAATGACCACATGTGCCCATCCCAGTAATGGCAGGTCTTGGCAATTACCGTAATCACGTTCTTGATCTCTTTTTCGAGGCGATAGCCCGGTCCGGCGGGCAACTCCAGCACGGTACCTTCGCTGCGGACGGAAACGTTTTCCATGATGATGGCGCGCTCAAGCCAGGCGGCCTTCGTTTCCCACAAACACTCTGCCCCCACCCAGCCTGGCACCGAAGACGGTTTCACCGCGAGGTCCGTGACCATCGCGACTCCCCGGCAGATCTCATCGACCACCTGCCGGTACCGGTCCGGCTCCGCGTCGATTTCCCTGCTCGAACCAGGCTCCAGGAGTTTGCCTTTATGGGGAGGGCCACCGGCCATGGCCAGATCGCAAAAGGTCTCCCAGATTTCGTCCCATGCCACCCGGCCCTCAGCGTCGTACTTCAGGCCTGCCGAACCCATCGAGACTGGCTGGACATCTTCGTAGCCATCCTGATATTCTTCCGGCAGCATGGCGCGGAGCCGGCCCTCCAGCGCCTCGAATTGTTCCTGAGCTTCCAGTGTCATCCTCGATATTGTCCCTAATGAATAGCGTAACCGGGGCGGGCTGTCGGGCTCGTATGTACGGCGCGAATCAACGCCCCGACAGCGCAAAAAAAGCCGCGAAGCGGGTTTCCCCGGTTCGCGGCCTTCCTGCTGAGCCTTGAGCCGCTCCTCCGCACGCTACGCGCGTTCCGCGGCAGGCTTCAGCAGATCGGAACCCGCCGGTTCGGAACCCATTCGCTCGGAACCCATTCGCTCGGAACCCACCAGCTGGATCATGGCGAGTTCCGCGCCATCACCCTTGCGGGGGCCAGGGCGGGTGATGCGGTTGTCGCCGCCTTTTTGGGTTCTGGTCTGTGCGGCCGAATTCTTCAGTCTGAGACGTTGGCACTCACGTATTTCCGATATGCAGCTATCCAGTCTGCGGCAATGTCATGCTGCGCGGTCGCGAGGTCGAGCTTTCCACTACAGACCAATTCGTGCAAACGCTGCTCCAGTTTGTCTTTGACGTGCGCATTCCAGCGCACCGAGTACGGTTGTGGCCAGAGATTCCGAAGCGATTCGGTCCCGCCCAGATCCGGCGTAATAAGATAGTCGACCTCAAACTGATTCGCCTGCGGTCCCCGAATCCCATAGGCGGCAAAAACTTTGTTCTGCTTGTCGAGGGGAATATCGCGGGAAATGACTTCGGCCCGCGAGTAGCCACAGACCTCAGAAAGCGTGATTGGGCGGGCTTCTCCCGGCGTGACGGCAAGACGCGGTTTAGGTCCTTCGGCGTTGACCGTAGACTGAAATATCAGGATAATGGTCAGCAGAACGCCAAGGAACGCTCCAGATGCCATTGCTAGCCTGCCGAACAGCGGGGTGGGTACCAAGAAGCTACGAAAACGAGAATGCGTTGGCGGAGTTGACGATGCGGCCTCGGCCATTCGCGCCTGTAACCGAGCTCGGGGCCCATCGGGCGGCGGTAGTTGTGAATTCAGTTCCGAATTGCGCGCGCGGACGAAGTCGGTAATCGTACTCTCCAGAGTTGCCATTCTCTCCCTGCATTGCCAGCAGGTCTCCAGATGAGCGGTAACTATCGCCCTGCGCCGCGTCGGTAGTTCACCGTCTGCGGCCAGGACAAGATCGTGTTCGGACAAGTGCACGTTCTCAGCTCGCATAAATTCCCCTTTCATACTTGTTCCGCCCTTGCCAGGCGTGACAGAGACTTTTCCAGTGACGCTGCAACGGACCCCAGTGAAATGCCGAGTACTTCGGAGATCTCCCGGTAACGAAGTCCTTCCGCACGGAGTGCCAGACAATGCTGATCCTGTTCCGGCAGCGCTGCTACCAAGGTCAACAGCCGCTCGCGGCGTTGAAGAGTCGCAACCGCCTGCTCGGGTCCAGGATCGTGGTCGGCGGCTACACCCGAAAGCCCAGGTATGTGAATGAAACGATCTGAGTAGCGTTTGCCCCGTGCACGATTCTTCAGCGCCTCGTTGTTAGCAACCCTGAAAATCCAGCCCTGAAGGTTGACCCGAGGCCTGCCCTGCCGCAAATGGTGGAACAACTTCAGGAATACTTCCTGAACAAGTTCCTCCGCATCGGCAACGGGGATGCGAAATGACAGGATAAATCTCAGGACCGGCATTCGAAACTGGTCGAACAGCGCGGCTACTTCGTCTTCGAGTTCCGAGGTACTCGTTGGCCTGCCTTTCTCTGTCACAGCCAGTACCGTCGACGAATCTGATGCGTCAGCAACCATAGTGCTTATCCGCTGGTTGTGCCGTCGTCAACGCAGCACGACCAGTCCCCACGGACCCGCACCGACAGGTATTTTCTTCACTACCGTGTTCGTTCCAAGATCGACCACCGACACGTCGTTGGAAGGCCCATTTGCCGAATAAAGCGTCTTACCGTCGGGCGAGAGTGCGATGCCCCACGGACGTTGCCCAACCTCGAAAGACGCCCCGGGCTGGTTCGTCGCGGTATCGATTACGAATACCGACTTGCCCTTGCCGGTGCTCACATACAACTTTGCAGCGTCGGGTGACAGCGCCATGCCCATGGGCTTGATCTGGCCCGGCGTCCCGATGGAGATCGGCTTGATCAGTAGGTTCTTCACGGTGTCCAGGTAGCCGATCGCTCCATCGTTTTCGGCATTCACATAAGCGTGTTTGCCGTCCGGCATGAAAACCACATTGCGCGGACGCCGACCGACCTTGATCTGTTTGAGGAGCTTGCCCGCCGCGGTATCAATCACCGAAACGGTGCCATCTACTTCGTTAGTTGAATAGACAAACCGGCCATCCGCCGTCACGGAAACGCCCTCGGGCTCCTCACCGGTCTTGATAGTCTTCGTCAGTTTACCCGTTGTAATGTCAAGAAAGCTGATGCCATCGGCATCTTCGTTTGAAACATAAATGGTCTTGCCGTCCGGACTGACACAGAAGTTCTCGGGGTCGGAGCCACCCTCCAGCGAACGCACAACCTTATTTAAGGCGATGTCGAAAAAGCGATCGCGTCGGCGCTCTTATCGGGCGGTGGCAACTTGCTTTCATCCACGTTGGGTCCGCCGATCGGACTGCCGCTCAACGCAACATAAAGCAAGTTCCCGTCCGGGCTGGCATGGATGCCTCTCGCGCGCTTACCCAGATGGATGTTTGTGACAGCAAAAGTCACCGAGTCGATAATGCTCAGGTCCCCCGCGACTTCGTCGCTGACGTAGATTCGCGGCACAGGCGGCCCAGCCGGTTTTTGCCCGCTGGTTTCAACCGGGGCAGGCTTCGAACAAGCCGTCAACAGCAAAGCACAGCATGCAACTGATGTGGGCAAGCTTCTCTTCATGGTTCCTGCTCCTGCAAATCGAACTTCACAGTGATTAATCCTTCTTCTGCGGTTTTGTTCAATATATTTTTCGCGAGACGCCTCGGTAAAGATTTGTCGGGTCCGCAAAAAGCCTGAACAGCGATGCGGCAGGAAGATTATTCTTTGTATGAAATCGCTTAACGGCAGGGTCGGACTCTGCGCCCGTCATTTTCTTTTGGTTGCCATTGCCGCCACGGCGCTGCTCCAGGCACAACAGACCGGTGAGATCCGGCTGGAGGTGAAGGATTCTTCCGGTGCCGCCGTACGGGCATCGGGGAAATTGCTGGGAGCATCCGGTGGTTCGGCCACCAGCTTTGAGACCGATATCCAGGGCAGGTACACGGCGGTGAACCTGACGCCAGGCGCTTATCGTCTTGAGGTTACAAAGGCGGGGTTCGCCACGCAGTCCGTCAGGCTGGACGTGGTGTCCGGCAAGCCCTTCGTGCGAACGATCACCCTTGAACTCAGTTCGCAGGCAAGCTCCATCAGCGTCGTTTCTTCGACGCCCCTTCCGGGCAGCGATCTTTCCCGCGATCAAATACCGTCTGCCATTCAAACAGCCAGCGCCAAAGACCTGGAGGAGAGTGGCTCGCCGGATCTCTCGGATTTCCTGAACAAACACTTCGACGGAGTTTACATCAATGAGAATCAGGGCAATCCCTTCCAGCCGGATCTGAATTACCGGGGCTACACCGCATCTCCCCTCCTTGGCACTCCCGAGGGGATTTCCGTTTATCTGGACGGTGTCCGCCAAAACCAGCCGCTCGGCGACGTGGTCGGCTGGGATCTCATCCCGAAAATCGCAATTTCGGAAGCGGCGCTTATGCCGGGCTCGAATCCGGTTTTCGGTCTGAATACGCTGGGTGGAGCTGTGTCGCTCCAGACCAAAGACGGCTTCAGCGCACCGGGTGGGTCGGTGCAGATCAGTGGGGGCAGTTTTGGACGGGTGACGGATTCCGCGGAATACGGCGGCTCGACGAAGAGCGGGTTCAACTACTATGTGGCAGGGACTCTGTTTAACGAGGACGGCTGGCGGAAGTTCTCGCCGTCAAAAGTTCGGCAGGGATTTGCCAAACTCGGCCAGCGATGGGGAAAGGGCTACCTGAGCCTCAGCCTCTCGTATGCGGACAATACCCTTGCCGGTAACGGCGTCCAGGACGGGCGCTGGCTGGCGCAGGATTACACCAGCGTCTACACAATTACAGATAAGAACTGGAACCGCTCGCCTGCCGTCACGCTGAATGCGGCCCACCAGGCGAATCGGACGCTGACTGTTTCGGGGAATGCCTTCTTTCGCTATGTCCGCACCGATTCCATCAATCCGAATCTTAACGGCAACTCCTTCGACGAGTCGGTCTACCAGCCCAGCGCGGCGGACATCGCCGCGCTGAAGGCGGCCGGCTATACAGGCTACCCGGCCAGCGGTGCCAACACTTCAAATACGCCGTTTCCGTTCTGGCGCTGCATCGGTCAGGCCCTGACCCAGAACGAGCCCCTCGAGAAGTGCGACGCCACTACGACTCGCGGGTGGACTCACGAACACAACTACGGTTTCTCCGGGCAGGCACTTTGGAAGACACGCCGCAATAATCTCATTGTTGGAGCGGCCTGGAACGGTAGTGGCGTTACCTTTCAGCAATCCACGCAGTTCGGCTATCTGAATCCGGACCGCATCAGCATCACATCAGTGCCGTTTTTTGCGGACGGCTCCAGCAATTCGAACGGTACCCCTGTCGATTCACGGGTGAATCTGCACGGGACCGTGAATACCCCGAGTTTTTATGTGGCGGACACACTGTCGGCGGGAAGGTGGACGCTCGCCGTCTCGGGACGCTACAACCACGAACGGCTGCATAATTTCGACCGAATACCGGGGGCTATCCTCGGTGGCAATGGTACCAACGGCGGCCGTGGCTCTCTCAATGGCGATTACACTTTCCAGCGCTTTAACCCGTCCGTCGGTCTGACATTCAATACCGGAAAATTCGTCACCCTCTACTTCAACTATTCGGAAGCCAATCGCGCCCCCACCACCATGGAACTCGGTTGCGCCGATCCGAACTACCCCTGCAATCTGCCCAACGCTCTGGTCAGCGATCCTCCTCTGAACCAGGTGGTGACCCGGACTTTCGAAGGTGGCGCGCGCAGCGTGACCGAGGGAAAACTTCGCTGGAGCGCCGACTATTTCTTCTCGCAGAACTATAACGATCTGTTGTTCGTTTCCTCTGCCACCACCGGCCTCGGCTACTTTACCAATTTTGGCAAGACCCGCCGCGATGGTCTTGAGTTCAGTCTTTCTGAAACCTTCTCGAAGTGGCATGTGGGGGGCAACTACACCTTCCAAAATGTCACCTACCAGAGCCCGCAGACGATTAATGGCGGTGCCAACAGTTCTGCCGACGGCGGACCTGGACTGGGCGGCGACATCTCCATCGTGCCGGGCAATTACATCCCGCAAAGCCCGCGCAATATCGGCAAGGCATTTCTCGATTTCCGGCCAACCGCGAGGGCCTTCGTCGGTTTGAATCTGGTCGGCGTCGGGCGCTCATTCGCACGGGGCAATGAGAACAATCAGGATCAGTTGCTCGCGCCTTACTACCTGGGTCCGGGTTACTCAGCCGGCTACGTTGTGGCGAATCTTTCCGCGCGCTACCGGCTTCACAAGAGAGTGGAAGCCTTCGTTCAGGTCAATAATCTGTTGAATCACCGCTACTACACCGGCGCGCAACTGGGCACTACGCCGTTCGATAACAGCTATAACTTCATCGCCCGGCCGTTTCCGGCGGTAAGTGGCAACTATCCGCTGCGGAGTTCTACCTTCTTCGCTCCGGGAACACCCATCGGCGTCTGGGGCGGACTGAAGTACACCTTCTGAGGTAAGGTGGAGCGCCGCGACGCACAATCAACGGGGCGGCCTCATTGGCCGCCCTTTCTTATGCGTGAGACAGTCATTCGAATCTGTCAGATCGTGGCGTTGCTTATCATGTTTGGTTTGGGCGCATGGTTGTTGGAGCACGCATACTCCGGCATGATCCACCCCCATCGGAGTCCATGGAAGCACAAAAAAGCCGCGAATCGGGTTTCCCCGGTTCGCGGCCTTCTTCATTTCTATTCGTGAAACGAGAACTATTGCTTCTCGTCGCCTTCTTCGGGTTCGCGGCCTTCCTGCTGTGCCTTGAGGCGTTCTTCCTTGCGCTGGGCGCGTTCCGCGGCGCGTTTCACCAGTTCAGAACCCACCAGTTCGATCATCGCGAGTTCCGCGCCATCGCCCTTGCGGGGTCCAAGGCGCGTGATGCGGGTGTAGCCGCCGGCGCGCTGGCCAAACCGCGTGCCCAGCGTATCGAACAGCTTCTTCACGGATGCCGGCGTCTGCAGAAAAGCGGCAGCCTGCCGACGCGTGTGCAGCGTATCGCGCTTTGCGAGCGTAATCATCTGCTCCACGAACGGCTGAATCGCCTTTGCCTTGGGCACCGTCGTAATGACGCGCTCCTCGGTGATCACGCTCGTCGTGAGGTTTTTAAACAGACTGTTCCGCGAACCGATATCGCGCTTCAGTTTTACGTTGCCAAATCGATGTCTCATTTTTCTGAACCTTTCGGATTAACCAGCCGGCCAACCCAACTCGTGAATCCAAATTACTCGTACGGTGTGTCTTCCGGAATATCTTCCATCACGGAGCCGGGGGGCGGGGGAGGCGCTGCCACCAGATGCCCGCTGGCATCCGGCTTCATGCCCAGACCGAGGCCCATGCCGTAGAGGATTTCCTTGATTTCGTTGAGCGACTTGCGACCGAAATTCTTCGTCCGCAGCATCTCCGATTCCGACTTCTGCACCAGTTCGCTGATCGTCTGGATACCGGCATTCTTCAGGCAGTTGTACGAACGTACCGAAAGTTCCAGTTCTTCCACCGAGCGATTCAACTGCTCGCTCACACGATCGCCGCCACGTTCCGCCTGCTCTTCCACCGCATCCGGCAGCTCTTCGAAGTTGATGAAGATCGTCATGTGATCTTTCAGCAGCTTCGCGGCATGGCCGATAGCATCCTGCGGGGAAATTGCGCCGTTGGTCCAGACTTCGAGCGTCAGCTTGTCGTAATCGGTCATCTGACCCAGACGAGCCGCTTCCACCGTGAAATTCACTTTGCGCACGGGGGAGTGCACGGAGTCGATCGGAATGTAACCAATGGCCAGATCTTCATCGAAGTTCTTATCGGCGCTGACATAACCGCGGCCCGGCTTCAGGCGCATCTCGATATCGAGCTTGCCGCCTTCGCTGACCGTTGCAATGTGCAGATGCCGGTCCAGAACTTCTACGTCCTGATCGGTTTCGATGGCGCCGGAGAAAACTTCACCGGCTTTGTCGGCCCGGATGCGCACGGTTTTGAGGCCATCGCCCATCACCTTGAACGGAACCTGCTTCAGGTTCAGGATGATGTCGGTGGCGTCTTCCACAACGCCCGGGATGGGGCTGAATTCGTGATCCACTCCATCGATACGGATCGCCGTAATGGCCGCTCCCTCGATGCTCGAAAGCAGCACGCGGCGCAGTGAATTGCCGATCGTGGTGCCGAAGCCGCGCTGAAACGGCTGGGCGGTGAACTGTCCGAACCGTTCCGTCAGTGTCTCGGTATTCGCAACCAGACGCTTGGGTTTCTGAAAGCTTTTAAATGTCATTCTTTATCCGCTCCAATAGCGGCGTGGCTTTATCTCAATCCGCACACGCCGGTTTTTGTACTTCAGACCAACAACCGAATCTCCGCGACTACTTGCTGTAAAGTTCGACGATCAACTGTTCGTTGATGGGGATCTGCGTCAGTTCGTCGCGGCGCGGCGTGGAAATGATCCGGCCCTTCAGATTTTCGCGATCCACGTCCATCCAGCCCGGCGAGGGTGCGTGCGCTGTAGCGTCGCGGGAGGCCAGGATGGTGGGGTTATTCTTGCTCGCTTCACGGACGGAGATTTCGTCGCCCGGCTTTACGATGAAGGAAGGGATGTTGACCTTACGGCCGTTGACCTGAATGTGACCGTGGCCGACGATCTGACGGCCCTGTGAACGGCTGGTCGCGAGACCCATGCGGTAAAGGACGCTATCGAGGCGACGCTCAAGAGTGCTGAGCAGGTTTTCGCCCGTGATGCCCTTCATCTTCACGGCCTTCTCGTAGGTGATGTGGAACTGGGATTCGAGGACGCCGTAGATGCGGCGAACCTTCTGTTTTTCGCGGAGCTGCAGGCCGTAGCCCACAATCTTTTTCACTTTGCGATCCTTGCCATGCTGGCCCGGAACGAAATTGCGCTTTTCAATGGCGCACTTGACTGAATGGCAGCGTTCGCCCTTCAGAAACAGCTTCATACCTTCACGCCGGCAAAGACGGCAGACCGGACCTCTATAACGTGCCAATGGTGATTCCTTTCACGTGCGGTTTACGATCCCGGAAGATCTTCATCCCGCTTTGACTGCTTCTATCAGAGTAACAAACCAGAATTAGCCACAGATGCACACAGATCAACACGGATAAGAAAACCCGCGTTAACCTGTGTGCGCTGGTGGCTGAAAATCAAACTCTACGCTTTTTCGGCGGGCGGCAACCGTTGTGCGGAATCGGTGTTGCGTCGCGGATGCCACGCACTTCGAGACCTGCGGTAGCCAGAGCGCGAACGGCCGACTCGCGTCCCGAACCCGGACCGCTCACGCGAACTTCCACGGTGCGGAGGCCGACTTCGTTGGCTTTGTTGGCGGCCGTCAGAGCTGCCTGCTGCGCTGCAAACGGCGTACCCTTGCGGGAGCCGCGGAAACCGAGCGATCCGGCGCTCGACCAGGAAACAGTGTTGCCTTCCGGATCCGCGATCGTAATGATCGTGTTGTTGAACGTCGCCTGGATGTGCACGATGCCGTTATGGACAACGCGCTTCTCCTTCTTCTTGACGACCTTTTTCTTAGCCGTCTTCGCGGGTGCTTTTGCCATATTATGTCTTCGTCGCTTTCTTCTTGCCGGCCACGGTGCCCTTACGCGGCCCCTTGCGGGTACGTGCGTTGGTGTGGCTGCGCTGTCCGCGCACTGGCAGACCGCGGCGATGTCTCAGGCCGCGATAGGAACCCATTTCGATGTGACGCTTGATGTTGAGCGAGATTTCCTTACGGAGATCGCCTTCCACCGCGCCTTCTTCTTCAAGAATCTGGCGGACGTTGTTGACCTCTTCTTCGGTCAGGTCGCCAATCTTCTTGTCCGGATCAATACCCGTACGGTGGCACAGGCTCTTCGCCCGCGTCCGTCCAATTCCATAAATGTAGGTAAGGCCAATCTCAGCCCGCTTTTTCGGCGGTAGATCGACGCCCGCAATACGTGCCATATCTTTATTTTCCTTGTCTGTTCAGCAACCCTGCGGCTGCTATCCCTGCCGCTGCTTATGCTTCGGGTTGACGCAAATGATCCGGACCACACCTTCGCGGTGAACCAGTTTGCACTTCACACAAATCTTTTTAACTGATGCTCGAACCTTCATATGTTTATCTTCTTAACGATCCTGGCCCGCGTCGGGTCGCGTTCCGCAAACTCTACTTCCACCCGGTCACCCGGTAACAGCCGGACCCAATTCCGTTCGGCGGCCCCGGCACCATGTGCCAGAACACGCGCATTACTTCCCATCATCCCACTAAGCTCCACGCGGTAGAGCAAACTGGGTAATTCTTCGATAACCGTCGCTTCGATTCGGGACATCAACCGCCCTGTTTTCAGCTACTTATCGCTACCCTACGGCCGCGTCAAAACCCACGGCCCGTTTTTGGTCACTGCCACGCAATGTTCAAAATGAGCCGAATACGACCCATCCTTTGCCACTGCGGTCCATTTATCCCGCAAAACCTTCGCTTCCGGCCGGCCCGCATTCACCATCGGTTCGATGGCCAACACCATGCCTTCGCGCAAGCGGGGATTCTCATTCCGCTTGTCCACGTAGTTCGGTACCTGCGGCTCTTCGTGCAGCTGCGTCCCGATTCCGTGGCCCACATATTCCCTGACGATCGAGAACCCATTGCTCACAACGTGCTCTTCCACCGTCCCGCAAATATCGAACAACCTGTTACCCTCGCGAACCTTATCGATCGCCAGTTCCAGCGATTCCCGCGTCACCTGCAGCAGCTTCTTGGCCTGGCTGCTTAGCTCGCCGATGCCGACCGTAATGGCCGAATCGCCAAAGTATCCGTCCAGCGAAACGCCCGTGTCGATCGATACAATATCGCCGCTCTTCAAAATCCGTTTCGGGTTCGGCATGCCGTGGACGATCTCTTCATTGACCGAAGTACACAGCACATACTTAAACCGTTCACCCGCCGCCGGCACATAGTAGCCTTTGAAAGCTGGCTTCGCACCCGAGTCCTGCATCATCTTTACCGCGGCGACTTCGAGGTCCCAGGTGGAAACCCCTTCCTTCGCCATTTCCCCCAGCGCCTTCAGAATCTCGTGAACGAGCATTCCGCTGCGGCGCATCTTTTCGAGCTCCGTCCGGGTCTTAATAACAATCATTTCCCAGCCAGCTCCATAAACTCGTCAGCCGCCAGATTCGTCTGTATCCGTCCGAAGATCTCCGGGGGAGTTGAATCGCTGGCATTTTCTTCAAACATCTTGACTCCCGAGTGCCGGAAAAAGTCAATCACCGGCCTTGTCAGGGCATCGTACTCATTCAGGCGGGCCCGAACCACTTCCGGCCGGTCGTCCTCGCGAACTTCCAGCGTTGCGCCATCCAGGTCGCAAACTCCCGCGTTGACGGGCCGGTTCGAGATAGCGTTGTAGAGAGTGCCGCACTGCGGACACACCCTTCTACCCGCCATTCGCGCAATAATCACGTTGTAATCGACCACCAGGTGGATCACCACCTCAGTCGTCGGGGTTGTTGCCAGAACCTCCTGCATTTCAGCAGCCTGTTCCGGTGTCCGGGGATAGCCGTCGAGAATAAACCCGCGCGCACAATCCGGCTGACGCAACCGATCAAAAACCAAATCATTCACCAGACGATCCGGCACCAGTTCACCGGCCTTCATCCGCGCCGCGATCGACTTCCCGATCGGGGTTCCGGTTCGCACATGCTCCCGGAGCATGTCGCCGGTGGAAATCTGAGGAATCCCGAGCCATCGCACCAGGAACTTCGACTGCGTTCCTTTTCCGGAGCCCGGAGACCCGAACAGCACGATCGCCAGAGGCCTCCGTCTGCTGTCATTGCTGAAGGTAGACGACGCCGCAACCGGCGTCGCAGTTTGCTCTGACGACACCATCAAACCTAGCCGCGCCGCCCGCGAATGCGGCCAGCCCGTGGCGTAAAGCCGTCGTAGTGGCGCATGATCAACTGTGCTTCCACCTGATTGACCGTATCCATCGCCACACCCACCACGATCAGCAGGGAAGTACCGCCGAAGTAAAACTGCACGTTCAGGCCTTCCAGAATCCAGCGGGGGAAATACTGATCGATAAAGTTGCCAACCAGCGGCAGATGCTGCAGGTGGATACCGTAAAGCATCATGTCCGGGATCATGCACAGGATGGCCAGATAGACTGCGCCCACCAGCGTGATCCGGGTAAGAATTGTGTTCATGTAGTCCGACGTGCTGCGCCCCGGTCGAATTCCCGGAATGAAGCCGCCGTACTTGCGCATGTTGTCCGCCGCTTCATTCGGATTGAAGATGATCGAAATGTAGAAGAAGCAGAAGAAGATGATCAGCGCAACGAAGAAGAGAATATAGAGCGGTTCGCCGTGCTGTATGCTCTTGAGAATATTGGTGAGCCAGGTGTTGGCTTTTACCCAGGGATAGTTTGCAATCGTCTGTGGGAACGCCAGGATCGACGAAGCAAAAATGACAGGGATGACGCCGCCGGCGTTCACTTTGAGCGGCATGTGGGTCGATTGACCACCCATGACGCGACGCCCAACCACGCGCTTGGCATATTGCACCGGAATCCGGCGTTCTGCCATTTCCACGAGGCAAATGAAGCCGACAACCGCGACCATCATGACCAGAATCAGGATCAGGGTCAGGAAGTTCCACTCGTGCGTGACAAAAACGTTGGTGTAGAGGTTGTAGATGCCGTTCGGGATGCCAACCACGATGCCCGTGAAGATGATCAGCGACATACCGTTGCCGATGCCGCGCTCCGTGATCTGTTCACCGAGCCACATGATGAAGGCCGTACCGGTGGTCAGCGAAAGCATCGTCATCAGCGCGAAGCCGATGCCGGGGTTCATAACGACACCCGCGGACATGTTTTCGAGGCTGAGCGCGATACCAAACGACTGCGCGAGGCCCAGCCCCACCGTCAGATAACGGGTCCACTGGGTGATCTTGCGGCGGCCGAGTTCGCCTTCCTTGGAGAGCTTTTCGAGGGTTGGGACAACCACTGTCAACAGCTGCAGGATGATGGATGCCGTAATATACGGCATGATCCCCAGCGCAAAGACAGAGAGCCGGCGAATGTTACCGCCGGCAAACATGTCAAAGAAGCCGAAGATGGATCCCTGGGAACCCTGGAAGAATTCCTGCCAGCGGGTGATATTGATTCCGGGCGTGGGAATGTAGCTGCCCAGACGATAAACTGCCAGCATCGCCAGTGCAAACAGAACCCGTTTCCGGAGATCCGGAATGCGAAAGACGTTGGCAACTGCTTCAAAGAACTTCACGGGATTCTTGCTCCTTCGGGCGGTTTGCTTCCGGGTGCTCTTGCTTCTGTTCGCACTTAAGGCTGGGTAACACCTAAGCCGCTGCCGCCCCGATGACCTTAGCTACGCCGCCGGCCTTCTCAATCTTTTCCGCTGCCGCTTTGGAGAAAATGTGCGCTTCTACTTCGATCTTGCGCGTGATGTTGCCGTTCGCGAGGATCTTGAGCCCATCGCCGAGCTTCTTGATCACGCCGAGTTCCATCAGACGGTCCGCATTGAACGTGTCGCCCGGGAGTTTTTCGAGATCGCAAAGATTGACGATGGCGAATTCCTTCTTGAAAATGTTGGTGAAGCCGCGCTTCGGCAGACGGCGGTGGAGGGGCATCTGGCCGCCTTCGAAACCGCGCATGATGCTGTAGCCCGAGATAGAACGTGCGCCCTTATGACCGCGGGTGGAGGTCTTACCGCGCCCGCTGCCCATGCCGCGCCCGATGCGCTTCTTCCGGTGTTTCTGGCCTTCCGGCGGTCTGAGTGAACTTAAATTCATCGCATTAATCCTTGACTGTTCGTCGACTTAGTCAACCAGTGCCAGCAAGTGCGGCACTTTCTTCACGAAACCACGGAAGCCCGGTGTGTCCGGCTTTTCCACCACTTGATTGAATTTCGTCAGTCCCAGGCTGCGCACGATGACTTTGTGCTTTTCCGGAGTGCAGATGACGCTGCCAATCAGTTTGATTTTGATCTTGCCTTCCATATCCATTATCCTTTGGAACTATTCGGCTTTCGCCGGTTCGGGCTTCGAAGCGTCGGAGCGGGAAATGTCCAGCCCGCGCATTTCGCGCACGGCCTTGATGTCGCGCAGCTGTTCGAGAGCGTTGATGGTCGCCTTCACCACGTTGTGCGGGTTATGGCTGCCAATCGACTTCGTCAGCACGTTCGGAATGCCGCACGCCTGAACCACGGCGCGAACCGGTCCGCCGGCGATGACGCCTGTACCTTCGCGAGCCGGCTTGAGCATCACGAGCCCGGCGCCGAACTTACCCAGCACCTGATGGGGAATAGTGCTTTCGAGCAGGTGAACGCGGCGCAGATTTTTCTTCGCGGCTTCGATTCCTTTGCGGATGGCCGAAGGAACTTCCTTCGCCTTGCCCACACCGAAACCAACCACGCGCGCCTGCGCATCGCCCACCACGACAAGAGCCGAAAAGCTCATGTTCTTGCCGCCCTTGACGACCTTCGTCACGCGGTTAATCGCGACGACATTTTCTTTCAGATTCAAAGCCTGCGGGTCAACCCGCTTGACGGTAGTTACGGGCATTAGAGCTCCAGTCCAGCTTCCCGCGCCGCATCGGCCAGCGCTTTGACACGGCCATGATACAAATAGCCGCCACGATCGTATACAACCCGCGTGATGCCTTTTTCTTTGGCCCGCTCTGCTACGCGCTTGCCGATTTCCTTCGCAGCCGCAACGTTGCCACCGGTGCCGGTGGAGCCCTTTTCGCTGCTGCTCGCCGACGCGATAGTAACGCCCTTGGCGTCGTCAATCACCTGCGCGTAAATGTGAGCTACGCTGCGGAAAATAGCCAGACGGGGACGCTCGGTGGTGCCGCGAACCTTACGCCGAATGCGCGTATGAATCCGCTGGCGAATTTCATCTTTGGAAATTTTATGGATCATTTACTTCTTGCCTCCCGTAGCGCCGCTCTTACCGACCTTCTTGCGCAGCACTTCACCGGTGTAACGGACACCCTTGTTCTTGTAGGGATCCGGCTTGCGCAGGCCGCGGATGTTGGCCGCTACCTGGCCGATCAGTTGCTTGTCATGACCGCTCAGAACGAGGTGGGTCTGCTTGTCGACCTTCAGATCCACGCCTTCCGGCAGCAGAACTTCGATCGGATGCGAGTATCCCAGCACGAAGATGGCGACCTTGCCTTTGACTTCGGCGCGATAACCAATGCCCACGATGTCGAGCTCACGAGTGAAACCCGGACCAACGCCCTGTACGGCGTTGGCGGCGAGTGCTCTCGTCAGCCCGTGCAGCGCGGCATGTTCGTCGGAATCCCGCAAAATATCGAGATTGCTTCCGTTCTGCTCAACGCGTATCCCCTTGGGAACCGGAACCATCAGAGTTCCCCGGGGGCCCTGCACTTTCAGTTGTTCGCCAATCGTGACCTTCACACCGGAAGGTACAGGAATCGGCTTTTTTCCTACTCTGGACATGAGTTATCGAACCTTTTCAAATTTCGGCATCCGGATGCATGAAGCACCGGACGCCGATAGAACTGCTACCAAATCCTGCAAAGAATCTCGCCGCCGACGCCCTGCTTGCGCGCCGTCCGGCCCGTCATCACGCCCTGTGCCGTGGTCAGAATGCTGATTCCGAGGCCGCCCTGCACCTGTGGAATCTCACCCTTGCCGGCGTACGCCCGGCAACCCGGACGCGAGACGCGTTCAATCTTGGTAATCACCGGAGAGTTGTCCGTTGCGTACTTCAGGTAGATCTTGATGACCTTTTTCACGCCCTCTTCGGCGACCTTAAAGTTGGCAATGTAGCCCTCTTCCTTCATTATCCGTGCGATTTCCGCCTTCAGCTTCGAAGCCGGAACGTCAACTTTCGGATGCCGCGCGACCATGGCGTTGCGCACTCTGGTCAGCATATCTGCTATTGGATCACTAGTCACTTTTGCCCGTACCTCCTTTGCTTACCAGCTGGCTTTCACTACGCCTGGAATCTCGCCGCTTAACGCCAATTGCCGGAAACACAGCCGGCAGATTCCATACTTGCGCAGGAATGCCCGCGGGCGCCCACAGCGCCAGCAACGGTTACGGTGGCGGCACTGCAGTTTCGGCGTTTTTGCCTTCTGCGCCTTGGCCAGTTTAATATCTTTTGCGATTTTCGCGGCTGTTGCCATGGATATCCCTTTTCTGCTCTTATACCAATGCCACTACTGGCGGAACGGCATGCCCATCTGCTTCAGCAGCGCCGAACCCTCGGCGTCGGTCGTGGCCGTCGTCGTGATACAAATGTTCATTCCCTTCGTCTTCTCAACCTTCGAGTAGTCGATTTCGGGGAAAATCAGCTGATCCTTGATACCCAGCGTATAGTTGCCGCGGCCATCGAAGGCCTTCGGCGATACGCCGCGGAAATCGCGGACGCGGGGCAGGGCAATGTTCATCAGACGATCGAGGAACTCGTACATCCGGTCGCCGCGGAGCGTGACCATGGTGCCGATCGCCATACCTTCTCTGAGCTTGAATGCCGCGATGGACTTGCGGGCCTTCGTGATCACGGGGCGCTGACCGGCAATGGCCATCAGCTCGTTCACCGCGCCATCCATCAGCTTGGCGTTGCCCGTGGCTTCGCCCATACCGATGTTGATCGAAACCTTATCGATCTTCGGCACCGCCATCACGTTCTTGTAGCCGAATTCCTGCGTCAGGACCGGTACTACGTTTTTCAGGTAATGTTCTCTGAGTCTCGCTGCCATATATTCCTACTTCTTATCCAGTGCCAGACCGCATTTGTGGCAAACACGCGTACGACGCGTCACGCCACCGGCCAGCTTTTCCACATGCTTCTTGATCCGCACGGGTCCGCACTTCGAGCACACGATCATGACGTTCGAAACCGCGATGGGCGATTCCTTTTCCGCGATGCCGCCGGCAATCTGCTTGGCCGGGTTCTTCCGCGTGTGCTTCTTCATCATGTTGACGTGTTCCACCAGCACGCGGCCGGTAGCTTCCATCACACCCAGTACACGGCCGGTCTTATCCCGGTCACGTCCCGCAATTACCTTCACCTGGTCGTTCTTCTTGAGAAGAATACGGACCGGCGGGTTCTTTTTCTTTGCAATCCCTGGCATCTTATATAACCTCCGGTGCGAGCGATACGATCTTCATGTAACGCTTGTCGCGCAGTTCGCGGGCCACCGGTCCGAAGACGCGCGTGCCAACCGGCTCGCCGACATCGTTGATCAGTACCGCCGCGTTCGAATCAAAACGGATATAGCTGCCATCCCGGCGGCGCGTTTCCTTGCGCATACGGACGATCACGCAACGCACAACCTTGCCCTTCTTGATGGCGGAATCCGGCGCGGCTTCCTTGACGGCTGCCGTAACAACGTCACCGAGGCCAGCCCGTAACCCAAGATCGCCGCCGCGCGGCAAAATGCACGAAAGCCTGCGTGCGCCGCTGTTGTCGGCTACCTCGAGGATTGTTCTCATCCCAATCATGGCGGTTTTCCTTCTTTCCTGTTCCCTGAATCAGATCTTGTGCTTCGAAAACTACTCCGAAGCGAACTTAAACTTTAACGTCGAGATCGGACGGCTTCGCCGCACCAACCAGAGCCGAACGACGAACGACTTCTTCGAGATTCCAGCGCTTCAGCTTGCTCATCGGCCGGCATTCCGCGATTCGCACCACATCACCCACGCGCGCCGTACCGGCTTCGTCGTGAGCATAGAACTTCTTGTGCTTTTTCACGATACGCTTGTACAGCGGATGCGGTACGCGACGGCTGACCTGCACCACGATGGTCTTCTGCATCTTGGTCGAGACCACTTCGCCAACCTTTTCGGTCTTGCGCCCGATCGGCTTTACTTCGGTCGAAACTTTTTCTTCAGCCATTTACTTTGCTCCCTGCACACCGGCACCCTGGAGCTCTTTCGCTCTCAGGTAAGTCAGCAGCCGCGCCTTGTCCTTGCGCATTTCACGGATCTTGCGCAGGCCCTCGGTCTGGCCCATCGACATACGGAACCGGAGCTGAAAACTCTGCTCTTCGATTTCCGTCAGTTTGACCCGCATTTCCGCCGGGTCGAGACCACTCAGTTTGTCTTTCTTCATCTGTGTTTACCTGCGAATCGCAGTTCCCCTGCGGGAATCGCTACTCCGCCGCCTCCCGCAGTACGAACTTCGTCTTCAGCGGGATCTTGTGAGCCGCCAGACGCATCGCTTCGCGCGCCATCTCAGGAGACACGCCTTCCATTTCGAACAACACCTTGCCCGGGCGAATGACCGCGACCCATGCCTCAGGTGCGCCTTTACCCTTACCCATACGGGTTTCAGCCGGCTTCTTGGTGATGGGCTTGTCGGGGAACAGGCGGATCCAGACCTTACCGCCACGCTTAATGAAACGCGTCATCGCGATACGGGCCGCTTCAATCTGCCGCGCCGTGATCCAGCCGCATTCCATGGCCTTCAATCCATACTCGCCGAAAGAAATCGACGAACCGCGCCAGGCCTTGCCGCACATGCGACCGCGCTGGACTTTGCGGTATTTAACTTTCTTGGGCATCAACATAGTTCAGATCTCCCCAACTATTCTTTTTCGCTCGTCGAATCCGGTGTTACGGATTCCGATGCCACTTCAGCTGATTCTTTCCACGCCGGCTGCGAAGGCGGCATCAAAGGCGGCATGATCGGGCCACCTGTGCGCGCTGCGCGCTGATCCGGAGCTGCCTGCGCCACGCCAGCGGTTTCGGCCGAAGCCGTTGCTGCCGGACGTTCGCCACGCGGAGCACCCGCACCTGCACCATCCCGCGGGCCGCGACGATCGCGATCACGCATCGGAGGCCGTTCATTGCGGCGCGGTTCGCTTTCCTGCGCCAGCGAACGCTTGCCACCCGGCAGGATCTCGCCCTTATAGAGCCAGGTCTTGATGCCGATGATGCCGTAAGTCGTGTGCGCTTCGGTAAAGCCGTAGTCGATATCGGCACGCAGAGTGTGCAGCGGAAGCTGCCCCTGCAGATACCATTCGCTGCGGGCGATTTCGGCGCCATTCAGACGGCCCGAGATGCGGACCTTGATGCCTTTGCAGCCGAAACGCAGCGCCGAATCAACGGCTTTGCGCATTGCGCGGCGGAATGCCACGCGCTTTTCCAGCTGTAACGCGATCGATTCCGACACCAGCTGAGCATCGAGCTCCGGCTTGTGCACTTCCTGAATGTCGATGAAGATTTCGCGGCCCGTCTTCTTTGCGAGTGAGGACTTCAGCTTTTCGATTTCCGCGCCCTTGCGACCGATAATGATACCGGGACGCGAGGTGCGAATGGTCACGCGCAGCTTGTTGCCGGGGCGATCCACTTCAATCGAACTGATGCCGGCGGACTTCAGCTGCTCACGCAGACTGTCCTTCAGCTCCTGATCTTCCTGCAGCAGTGTGGCATAGTTCCCCTTGGAGAACCAGCGCGACCGCCAGGGCTTGTTGAAACCCAGCCGGAAGCCGTAAGGATGAACTTTCTGACCCATTCGTTATGCCCTCTCCGCACTGACAGCTGCCGTTTTCTCGGCTACCTTGACCACGATGTGCGACGTACGACGCTGATAGCGGTACGCGCGGCCCATCGGAGCCGGACGCACACGACGCTGGCGCGGACCTTCGTTGACGTACGCTTCGGATACGATGAGATCGTCCACATCGACGTCTTCATTCATATTCACCGCATTCGCGATGGCCGAGTGGAGTACTTTTTCGACGGCCGGCGCAATCCGCTTATTCACCGAGCGCAGCGTGACGATGGCGTCGCTGGCTTTGTGTCCGCGGATCAGGTTCACCACAAGGCGAGCCTTCTGCGGCGAGATGCGCATATATCTGGCTTCTGCTTTGACTTCCATATCGATCCTCTGTTCCGCCTACGACTTGGACGACTTCTCGGTTGCAGCCTTGGCCGCGTGACCCTTGAAGGTGCGCGTCGGCGAAAACTCGCCCAGCTTGTGTCCAACCATGTTTTCGGTCACGTAGACCGGAATGAATTTCTTACCGTTATGCACTGCAACGGTGTGGCCTACAAACTCGGGGAGGATCGTCGAACGCCTCGACCACGTGCGAATGACTTTCTTCTCATTCACCGCGTTCAGTGCGTCGATCTTCACCTCAAGGTGCTTGTCGACAAACGGTCCCTTTTTTACGGAGCGTCCCATTACTTCTTGCCCCTCCGGTTCAGAATAAATTTGTCAGTACGTTTGTTGTTACGCGTCTTGTAGCCACGTGTCGGCTGACCCCATGGGGTAACCGGATGCCGTCCACCAGACGTCTTGCCTTCGCCACCACCATGCGGGTGGTCGACCGGATTCATCGAAACGCCGCGGTTGTGCGGGCTCTTACCCATCCAGCGCTTGCGTCCCGCTTTACCGAGCGACACGTTTTCGTGATCGCTGTTGCCAACCACACCCACCGTCGCCATGCATTCGGTGGAAACCTTACGCACTTCGCCCGAAGGCAGCTTCAGCAGGGCCACCGCGCCTTCGCGGGAAACCAACTGGGCCTGCGTGCCGGCCGAACGCGCCATCTGCGCGCCCTTGCCAGGCCGTAATTCGATGTTATGGACAACCGTACCGGCCGGGATGTTCTTGAGCGGCAGGGCATTGCCCGCGAGAATATCGGCTTCCGGTCCCGATGAGATCGTCGCACCAACTTTAAGACCGTCAGGGCAGATGATGTAACGCTTCTCGCCGTCCGCGTAGTGCAGCAGCGCAATGCGCGCCGAGCGGTTCGGATCGTATTCGATCGAGGCCACTTTGGCCGGAATTCCGAATTTGTCCCGCTTGAAGTCGATAACGCGATAGCTCTGTTTGTGACCGCCGCTGATGAAGCGTGATGTCACGCGACCAGTGTTGTTGCGGCCACCCGATTTGCGATGCGGCTCAACCAGCGACTTCTCAGGAGTCTGCTTCGTGATATCTTCGCGCGACACCGACGTTGTGAAACGCCGGCTGGGAGTAGTGGGGCTGTATTTTTTAATTGCCATGTTATTTTCCCCGCTTACATTTCGGTGAACTCGGGTACCTTCTGCCCGGGTTCAAGCCGTACATAAGCCTTTTTCCAATCCGACCGGTAACCCGCGAAACGTCCGCGCCGGCGCAGCTTACCGTCGAACGTCGCCGTCCGTACCGCAGCTACCTTTACATTGAACAGCTTTTCCACCGCCTGGCGTACCTGAATCTTGTTGGCATCAAGAGCGACTTCGAAGCACAGCGTGCTTTCTTCGTCCTTCTTGGTGATGCCTTTTTCAGTGACCAGCGGCCGCTTGAGAACGTCATGCATGCCCATGATTAGTTGGCCTCCTGTTTGGCTTTGGGAGCCGACTTCGCCAGGCTCTCGCTCAGCTTCGTGGCCGCCGCCTGCGTCAGCAGAATGCGGTTCGCGCCCAGCAGGTGATAAGGATGTACTTCATTGCTGCGGACTACTTCAACGCCTTCGAGGTTCCGCGCACTCAGTTCGAGATTGCGATTCTCCGCCGTGTCCACCAGCAGTACCTTCTTGGTCGCGCTGAATTTCTTCAGCGTGGCCACCATGTCTTTGGTCTTCGGGCTGTTCAGCTGGAACGCCGAAACCACCAGCAGATCGCCATCGGTCAGCTTTGCCGACAGAGCCGAGCGCAGCGCGCCCAGCTGCATCTTGCGTGGCAGTTTGTAGGAGTAGTCGCGGGTAACCGGTCCGTGAACCGTGCCGCCGTGACGCCAGAGTGGGCTTCTCACCGAACCCGTGCGGGCGCGGCCAGTGCCTTTCTGCTTCCAGAGTTTCTTGCCCGAACCAGCTACTTCGTGGCGGGTTTTGGTTTTGGCATTGCCGCCGCGCTTGCCAGCCAGATAGTGGCGGACCGCTTCGTACAGCAGAGCTTCGTTGACTTCCGCTCCGAAGACCGCGTCGGAAAGTTCCAGCTCGCCGACTTTCGTGTTATTAAGATCGAGAACGTCTACCTTGGGCATGATTACCTCTTCGCCCTCTGAACGACGACATAGCCGCCGTTGGGGCCCGGAACTGCGCCCTTAACTACGAGCACATTGTCCTCGGTGTCCACATCGATTACTTCCAGATTGCGTACCGTCACGCGTTCATCGCCCATGTGGCCGCCCATGCGCATGCCAGGCACGACGCGGGAAGGGAAGCTCGAGGCACCGATGGAACCCGGTGCGCGATGGAACATGGAACCGTGCGAACCTTCGCCGCCACGGAAGTGGTGACGTTTCACGACGCCGGCAAAGCCGCGTCCTTTTGAAACGCCGATCACATCCACCATGTCGGAAGGCTTAAAGTCGCTGACCAGAACCTGATCGCCGGCCTTGTAGTCCGTCGAACCTGCGCCGAGACGAAACTCGCGCAGCAGCTTCGCGCCGTCCACGCCCGCTTTCTTCAGGTGGCCCGTCTGTGGCTTGTTGATCCGCTTCGGCTTGATGAACTCAAGCAGACCGACCTGCACCGCATCGTAACCGTCTGTTGCCGCTGTTTTCCGCTGCACGATAGTGCAGGGACCCGCCTTGAGCAGGGTGACCGGAACCACCTGCCCATCCGGCCGGAACACCTGCGTCATGCCAATTTTTCTTCCCAGAATTCCTGGAGTCATTTTTATAGTCCTCGGGACACGCGGCGTAGTCTTGCAACTTCCGTCCGCGTCATCTTCTTTTCCCGCCACGCGACGTTCTTTGTTACGAACGTTGGCCGCGTGTACAAACTGCTTAACCCTTTACTGCTAAAACCCTGACCGATTAACCTTTACCGAAAGCTTTGATTTCGACGTCCACGCCGGCTGGCAGATCCAGCTTCATCAGCGCGTCAACCGTCTGCTGCGTCGGCTCCAGAATATCGAGCAAACGCTTATGCGTCCGGATCTCGAACTGCTCGCGGGACTTCTTATCCACGTGCGGCGAACGCAGCACCGTGGTTCTCGAAATCTGCGTGGGCAGCGGGATGGGGCCGGCTACTGTGGCCCCTGTCCGCTTTGCTGTATCCACGATTTCGGTGGTCGATTGATCGAGCACACGATGGTCGTACGCTTTCAACCGGATTCGAATGCGATCTTTAAGTGCCATCTTTAGCTCAGAATCTCCGCCACCGTACCAGCGCCAACGGTGCGACCGCCTTCGCGAATGGCGAAGCGCAGACCCTTATCCATGGCGACCGGCGTAATCAGCTCCACAACCAGGCTCACACTGTCGCCCGGCATAACCATTTCCGTGCCTTCCGGCAACTGTGCCACACCGGTAACGTCCGTGGTGCGGAAGTAGAACTGCGGCCGATAACCCTTAAAGAACGGGGTGTGGCGTCCGCCTTCTTCCTTCGAA
>CAIQWJ010000084.1 GCA_903875575.1 uncultured Acidobacteriia bacterium
AATCTGCGCGAGCGACCTTCAGATGTTCGTCAACAAGACCACCTTCCAGAACCTTTCGGTCAAGGTCATCGCGTCGATGCTCGGCGCGGTCGGTGGAAAGAGCATAAGGGTGCGTGGCAAGGGGTTCAAGGAGCAAAGCCGATGGATGCTGCCCGTCGATCAGTTCGATCCCGCCGAGTACTCGCCGCCGGGCAAGGAGGAGACCAATGCTCAATGAACAAGCCACCGGCACGGTTGACGAGATCGGCGAACAGGACCACAGCGTCACATCCGAATACCGCATTTTCGGCCCCCCGGGGACGGGCAAAACAACTCACATTGGTCGTCAGATCCGTCGTGCAGTTTTTCGGTACGATGCTGAGTCGGTCCTGGTCACCTCTTTCTCCCGCACTGCTGCCGCGGAACTGGCGGGACGCGACTTGCCCATCAGCCCGAGCAGGATCGGTACGCTGCATTCATTTTGTTATCACGCCTTGGGCGAACCCGTGGTAGCGGAATCCTGCGTGGACGAATGGAACCGCGAGAATCCGCGCCTGGCGCTCACGCCGGCGCGAAAGCAGGGCAAACTCGACGGCGAGGATGGCACAGTCGCCGAGGACGCCATCACAGCCAAGGACGGCGACAGGCTGTTGCAGCAGCTGGGCCAATTTCGCGGGCTGATGATTCCGCAGAATGGATGGCCGCTGGTGCTGTGCCAATTCTCTGAAAAATGGACGCGGTATAAGCGGGCGCGCGGCCTCATGGATTTCACCGATCTCATCGACCAGTGCCTCCACGATGTCGCTGTTGCGCCCAACGCCCCGAAGGTGATCTTCGCGGATGAGGCCCAGGACCTGAACCGAATGCAGTTGACGCTCGTCCGGAAATGGGGTGAGCGGGCACAATACTTCGTGCTTGCCGGAGACGACGATCAGTGTATTTATTCATTCGCGGGGGCCTCTGCGGACGCCATCCTCTACCCAGACATTCCGGACGACCACAAGATTATTCTCAAACAGTCGTTTCGCGTTCCGCGCGCCGTGCACCAGGTGGCCGACCGGCTAATCCACCAGGTAACGAGACGCCAGGAAAAGATTTACCTGGCGCGGCCGGCGGAAGGTGCGGTCCACCGGCTCTCGACCGGAACCTACAAGTCCCCGGAGTACTTCATCCTTAAGAGCGCTGAAGAACACCTGAAGCAGGGCAAGAAAGTGATGTTTCTGGCAGCTTGCTCTTATATGTTGCAGCCGGTTGTGGCTGCGCTCCGTAAGCGCGGCATCCCATTCCATAATCCGTACCGGAAGTCCAACGGGTTCTGGAACCCGCTGCGCATCGGCAAGAAGAATACGAGCGCGAGCCGCGTTCTGGCACTGCTGGTAAATCACCCGAGCTTTGGCGAGGGCCAGCGTCCGTGGACCTTTGGCGATCTCGCGCTGTGGGCGGACTGCATGGTGTCGCAGGGGATTTTGAAGAGCGGGGCAAAGGAGCATCTCCAGCAGTGCGATCGGGTGCAGGCCGCGACTGTGGGGCGGCTTGAGGAGATCTTCGAAACAGGGGCCCTCACGTCGCTTATGGAAGCATCGAACGGTGACTACCGCGCGCTGCTCAATTGGTGGCGGCGGCTGATGACTGCTGACGTGCGCGGTCGCTTTCAATTTCCGTCCGATGTCGCCGCCGCGTATGGCCCACGCGCGCTCGTTGACCCGCCACAGGTGGTGGTTGGGACGATCCACTCAGTGAAGGGGGCGCAGGCGGACGTGGTCTATCTTTTCCCGGATCTCAGCCAGGCTGCTGATGCGCAGTATCAGCGTAGCGGTGAACCTCGGGATTCGGTGACCCGAGTCTTTTACGTTGGCGCCACCAGGGCGCGAGAAACGCTTTATATCTGCCAGAAAGAATCCCTCGTGGCATTTTCCGTATAACTTATTGAAAATGGGTGACTTGCTTATGTTGTCGCAGAGAGGTAACCTTCTGTTGCTGACAGGAGGCGTCGAATTGAACAAGAGAGTTCAGCACCCAAAAGTGCATGAGCGCAAGGATCGGAAAGGTGCGTACTGGTTCTTCCGGTACCGGCATGACGAGATGCTGCCGGATGGCACCATAAAGACCAGCAGAAAATTCCATACGATTGGTGCGAGCAAAGGCGTCGACGCCCTCACCCGTAAGCAGGCAGAGATCTCACGCGACAAATTCCTCGCCGAAGCAAACGCCGCGTCCACGCGCTGCGATGCGGCGGTGCAGGCGCAACAACCCGTCGATGTCCGCGCCATCATTTTCGGCAACCTCGCGCAGATGTGGCGCAAAGACTATGTGGATAATCTGAAAGTCAAACTCGCGACACCAACGCGGGAGAAGTACCGATCCCGGCTCGACAACCACATCATGCCGCGCTGGAAGGCCACACGCCTCGGGGAGTTCCGCTCCAAAGATATCCTCGACTGGCTCCAGCACGAATGCTCGTCCTGGCACATGATGGTTGACTTGCGGAACATCATGAGCGGGATCTTCGCCCGCGCGCAGGAGTGGGAAATCCTCGACGAGACTTTCGCCAACCCAATGGCGCGTGTAAAGGTGGGCAGGAAGTGGAGCGTGCGGCCGGATCAAATCCTCAGCCACGAGGAGACAGCGGAGGTTTTCGCGCGCCTGGTGGATCCGCAACTGCTGATCTGCGAGACGTGCGTCTCGACCGGGACGCGCATCTCCGAGGCGGTCGGATTGCAGTTGAAACACGTGGACCTGAAGTCCGGCACCATCAAGATTCAGCAACGCCATTGCCGGGGCGATGTGGACGAACCGAAGACCAGAAACAGTAAGCGCATACTGGCATTGGGTACGCTGGCCGAACGATACGAGGCGTGGATCGCCAAGAAAGGGATTTCGCAGCCGACCGACTGGATCTTCGCGCAGGAGGATGACCGAACCAGGCCCATGTGGGACTCGGGCGTCCGCAAGGCGCTGAAGATCGCGGCGAAGGACGCCGGGTGCGACTTTGAGGGATTCGGGCTGCACTCGTTTCGACGGGCAAACATTACCTGGCGTCAGGAGGTCGGCGGGAGTGCCATTGAGGCCAGCAAGATTGCCGGCCACGCGAGCGTAAGCCAGACCGGCGATTATACGATCGTACAATTGCAGAGGCAGGATGAATTGACCCGCGCTATACAGGGGCGCATGGCCGTTTCGCGAAAGAAGCAG
>CAIQWJ010000085.1 GCA_903875575.1 uncultured Acidobacteriia bacterium
CGGCTTTGACGGTCAATTCTGCCCGGGGCGCAACGGTTTCGTTCACCCGGCGGTTGCATCACCTGTCGGGCCGCAGAGTGTCCCGCATGCAGTGAATCGTGCCCCGCCAGCCGAAGCAACCTTCTGATTCACAAGCATTTTTCACAATAGAATCATAAACATACGCAGGTTTCCGCTTGCCGCCATGATACAACTCTTCATATGGCAAGCGCTGCGATCCGTGTTCATCTGTGTTCATCTGTGGCGAAAAGTTTTGCTTTTTCACCAAACGATCCCACCTATCTGATTGAAAAAAAATACTCAGCCAAAAAATGCGAACCCATTTTTAGCCCCTGCGAACCCATTTTTACCGCCTGCAAACCCATTTTTCGGGCCAGTGAACCCACCCAAAAACCGCCTCTCTGTGCTCTCTGTGGGCCTCTGTGGACTCTGTGGACTCTGTGTGAAATCCGTGCCTTAAAGCGTCTTCAGCCACACATTCCGGAACGAAACAACCGAATCCCCGTTCGATTCAATCTGAAATCCGATCAGCCCCTTCATCGTGCGCAGCTTCGTGTCGTTGTCGAGCGTGATCGCCATCACATGCCCGTTCAGAATGTGGATCAGCGTATTTCCCTTGATGATCAGATGATACTGGTTCCAGTCATTGATCTTCACGTACCCCGCAAGCTCATCCAGATTCCCCAAACTGCCCAGCAGACGCCCCTTCTGCCCCTCTTGGGAATCCACCATCGCCCCGCGCGGCGTCAGGATAAACCGTGTCGACGAAGTATCCACCAACTGCCCGCTGTACCGGTTCACAAAGTCGAAATCGGCCTGATAGCCCGAGAGGTCCCACTTCGGATCGTTGACAATCGCCGGGCCCCGACCGCCGCCACGACCGCTGCCACCAGCCGCACCACGACCGCCACCGAAACCGGAAGCCCCGCCGGCGCCGCGTCCACCGCCGCCACCACCCGGACCACGCCCAAACGTCGGCGTAATATTCAGGCTCCGATACTGAATGCCAGTATTGCCGGTCACGCCTTCCTGCTTCAGTTCCAGTTTGAGTTCGAAGTCGGCAGGCTCACCGCCACGCCAGATGATGAAGGTGGTGCCAGTAGGCTTCGCCACGGTGGACGTGCCCACAATCGCGCCATTCTCCACTTTCCAGACAGCCGGATTGCCATCCCAGCCATTCAGCGTCTGGCCATCGAAGATCTGTTTGAAACCAGTGTGATCGTTGAAGTCGATGGGGTCAGGTTGACCGCCCATCCCGCCACCACGCCCGCCGCCGGCCGGAGGCTGAGCGTAAACCGCCGCGCAGGCGGCAACAAGTGCAAGAATTCGGGTGCGAGAGAGCATCGAACTGATTGTACGTCAACATTAACACGTGAGAGAGCCGCGACCGCAAGGGAGCGATTATCGCAACTGCCCGCCATTCCGCTATCCCCTGCTTTGCAGTCTGTGTGGAGTAGGCCTTTGGCCTGCGCTTTTTCGCTCGCCGTGCGGACCAGTCGTTTAACCAGCCCTGCCTTCACCCGCAGCCCGTTAGTCGTAAACGAAGTGCAGAACCTTCTTCAAATCTTCCCAGGCTTCCCGCTTCGCTTCCACGTTGTAAGCCCGCAGCAAATACGATGGATGATAAGTCACAATCAGCGGAATATCATTCCACTTGTGCCAGCTCCCGCGCAGCCGGGTCACCCCATCCTTGCCACCCAGCAACGCCTTCGCCGCCGTGGACCCCAGCGCACAAATCGCTTTCGGTCGAATCACCTGCAATTGACGAAACAGAAACTGCCCGCAGATCGCCATCTCATCAGCCTCCGGCGTGCGGTTCTCAGGCGGACGGCACTTCACCACATTGGCAATATAAACATCGGCACGAGTCAGCGGAATGCCTTCCTTCTTCGCCGTGCCCTCAATCATCTGCGTCAGCAACTGCCCCGCGCGCCCCACAAACGGAATGCCGGACGCATCCTCATCCGCACCCGGACCCTCGCCGACAAACAGCAACTGCGCGTTCGGATTCCCGTCTCCAAACACGATCTTGTTGCGACCCTTATGCAGCACGCAACGAGTGCACTCGCCGATATCGGCGCTGATCTGCACCAGCGTGTCGCCGCTCGGTGCCAGACTGGGAAGCTCAATCCGGGGCGCAGAAGGGGCCGCCGGAGTTGCCTCAACGACGTTGGCGATCGGTTCCGCAGCAGCAGGCTCCGGACCCCCCGAAGGCTCACGCTTATACAACTCTTTAACGCCCAAATCCTTGAAATACTCGATCCGTCGACGGAGATCGTCCGTACTCATCGCGTCACCGCCACGCCCTGCGACAGCCGCACGATCTGCCCCAGAATCCGATCCGCAATCGCACGCTTCGAAGCCCGCGGAACCTCGATCACTTCCCCGCCCTTCATCACCAGGAAAACCTCATTCGTATCGGACTCAAACGCCGACCCTTCGCCGCCCACGCGATTCGCCACAATCATGTCGCAGTTCTTCTCTTCCAGTTTGCGTCGCGCATATTCCAGCAGGTTGTCGGTTTCAGCCGCAAAGCCCACCAGCAGGCGGTTGCCATGCGTCTGACCCAGTTCCGCCAGAATGTCCCCCACCGGAGCAAGCTCCAGCGTGACGGCCGCGCCCTTCTTCTTGATCTTTCGATCAGCCGGAGCAGCGGGTCGATAGTCGGCGACAGCAGCACACTTGATCACCACCGTCGCGGGTTCCAGCTTGGCAAAAACAGCAGTGCGCATCTCGGCGGCAGTTCGCACCCGAACCATCTCAACGCCACGCGGAGCATCCAGCGCCACAGGACCACTCACCAGAATCACCTTCGCGCCACGCTCCACAGCAGCCTCAGCCAGCGCGTACCCCATCTTGCCGGACGAGCGATTCGAAATGTACCGTACGGGATCGATCGTCTCCTGCGTAGGACCAGCCGTAATGAGAACAATCTCGCCTTCCAGATCGCGCACCACGGGGTTGACCACCCGGCGAACCGCGTCCAGAATAGCCTCGTTCTCAGCCAACCGGCCCGCGCCAAAAGTGCCACAAGCCAGCATCCCAACTCCGGGCTCGACAATCACGTGACCACGCCGCCGCAGAGTTTCCAGATTGGCCCGCGTGGCGTCGTGTTCCCACATGTTGGTATTCATCGCGGGAGCCAGAATCACCGGTCCGCGAAACGCCAGATAGAGTGTGGAAAGAAAACCGCCAGCCAGACCATGCGCGAATTCGGCCAGAATGTTCGCCGTAGCAGGCGCAACCAGCAGCAGATCGTTCCCCTGAGCCACGTCGATATGCTCGATGGCAGCCGAAGGCTCGAACAGATTCGTGAGCACCTTCTTGCCGGTAAGCGAAGCGAACGTCACCGCGCTCACGAACTCTTCGGCGGACCGTGTGAGCACAGGCTGTACTTCATGACCCTCGCGAACGAGCGAACGGGCGAGATCGGCAGCTTTATAAGCCGCGATCCCGCCCGTAACACCGAGAATAATCCGCATGGCGGCCTGTTAAATGGCTGTTTCTTCGAGAACTTCCGGCGGAAACAGTGCGTCGGTCGGCAGTTCGTACTTCACCAGACCGCGGCGTGCTTCTTCCATCGCAATCACGGTCGATTTCTTGGAAGAGGTTGGCAGCACCGGGCGCTGGCCGCCCTGAAGCTGACGTGCGCGCTTTGCCGCCACAATGATGAACCGGTAAGTGCTCTGGTCGATATCGTCGGGCAGCGTGCAGTGTGCGTTATTTCGTACTGGAGTTTCGCTCATATGATCAAATCCTTTATTCCTGTCCGAACGTGGCCAAAATCGGCCGGATCTTTTCTTCGACCCGTACTCTTCGCACGCGTTCGGCGCGCACGATCGATTTCAAAGACTCTACCGCCGGTTCCAGATTCTCGTTCACCAGCACATAATCGTACTGGCCGTAATTTCGGATCTCGCCCATCGCGTCATTCAGCCGCCGCCGGATCGTTTCATCCGAATCCTGACTGCGGGCGCGAAGGCGCTGCTCCAGGATCTCTCGTGACGGGGCCAAAATGAAAATTGTTACAGCGTCGGGTATCCGCTTCTTTAATTGTGCCGCACCCTGTACGTCAATGTCGAGCACCAGATCTTTGCCCGCAGCCTTCGCCTTATCGAGGGCCGAGCTGTGAGTCCCGTAATAATTGCCAAAAACTTCGGCATGTTCCAGAAATTCGTCGGCCGCGATGCGCCGCTCGAATTCGGAACGGTCAATGAAATCATAGGCTTGGCCGGGAACTTCGCTGCCGCGGGGTGCCCGCGTCGTGCAGGAGACAGAGAACGTCAGCCCCTCCACTTCGGCCATGAGCCGGTTCACAAGGGTGGATTTTCCCGAGCCCGAGGGAGCAGAAATAATGAAAACGGTGGTCATTCGATGTTCAGGGATTGCTCGCGGATCCGGTCAATCTCAGCTTTGGCCGCCAAACCAAGGTCCGTCAGGGCCAGCCCCTGGTCCCCCAGGCCGCCCGTTTTCGAGAGGATCGTGTTCGATTCCCGGTTCATTTCCTGGAGCAGGAAGTCGAGTTTCTTGCCGGTTTCGCCTTCAGATGCGATGAGCACAACTGTCTGATCCGCATGTGTCTTCAATCGCACGAGCTCTTCGCTGATGTCGCTGCGTTCGGCGATCAGCGCGGCTTCCTGAGCGAGGCGGGCGGGTTCCACATGAGCCCCGCTGAGCAGTTCGGAAAGCCGGTCACTGAGGCGCTTATGAAAATACGGCAGCGCACGCGAGCGGATCTCTTCCATCTTGCGCACGATGTCGTGGATGGAAGCCACGCGCGCGCGAAGTTCGGCGTCGATCGACGCGCCTTCGCGGATGCGGAACTGATCAAGTTCGTCGAGGGCTTCGGCAGCGGCCGAGAGAGTTTCGGCTTCAAGAGCAGGGTCTGGTTCGGTGGAAGCCGCGCGGGTTTCAATCATGCCGGGCAGGCGGAGGGCCTGATTGAGGTCGGGTTTGGACTCGAGACCGTAGCGGGTGGCCATCTCGCGAAAGGAGTCGAGCCAGGCGCGCAGCAGAGTTTCATTGATGACGCCCGCGCCTGTGGCGTTATCTGGGTGGCGTTTGAAAGAGACCTGTACCTGAGCATGGCCGCGCACAATGCGCTTTCGAATGACGGCGCGCAGAGCAGGCTCCACGGAGTCAAACTCCGAAGGCATATGAAAGTGGAGGTCGAGGCCCTTATGATTAACAGTTTTGAGCGTGAGCGTGAGTTCGCCGGATGGCAGAGAGCGGGAGACACGGGCGAAGCCGGTCATGCTGCGAATAGGCATCGGGGAGGTTCTACGATTATGACATTGAGTTTTTGTTACACTGGGCAACCAATGAATCCAAATGTTCAGCTACGGCGAGAGTTCCTCCGTTTCCTGGCCGCAAGCCCGCTCCTCGCCCAGCAGGGCGATCTTCTTCCGGCCAGCGCAAAAGACGCTTTGAGCACGATGGATTTTGAGCCCCTCGCGCATAAGGCCTTGCCTCCCGCGCACTGGGGTTACCTGTCAACGGGCGTCGACGACGATGTGACCCTGCGTGCCAACCGTGAAGCCATGCAGCATTATCAGTTGCGTGTACGCCACCTCGCAGGTGTAACAGCACCGGACCTGAAAACGCAGGTTTTCGGCACCACCTGGGATATGCCGATTTATGCCAGCGCCGTGGGCCATCAGAAGCAGTTCCACCCGGAGGGAGAGCTCGCCACCGCCCGCGCCACCAAGGCGCAGAAGACGATGCAGATGCTCTCCACCGTATCCAACACGAGCGTGGAGGATGTGACCAAAGAACGCGGCTCCGCGCCGTGGTTTCAGCTCTACATCCCGAACACCTGGGATGAAACCGAGAAGATGGTGAAGCGGGCAGAGGCCGCCGGTTGCCCGGTGCTGGCCTGGACAATCGACCAGATCGGCGGGCGCAACACCGAAACACTGAAGCGCCTCGCCCGCACCGACACGCGCGAATGTCTCTCGTGCCATGTAAGCCACCCGATCACGGGCAATCAGGCGGCACGAAATCGAACGCGTCCCATGTTTGCAGGCCTCTCGGGCGAGAGCAATCCAGTCGGCGCCGATTGGAGTTATGTCGGCCGCCTGAAGAAGATGACGTCCATGAAAGTGATTCTCAAGGGCATAGAGACGGCGGAGGATGCAGTCCTCGCCCGTGACAACGGCGCGGATGGCGTCGTGGTTTCCAACCACGGTGGCAGGGCTGTGGAGACGGGTCGCGGCACCATGGATATCCTGCCGGAGGTCATCGACGCGGTCAAAGGCCAAATCCCGGTGTTTGTCGACGGCGGCTTCCGCCGCGGCACAGACGTATTCAAGGCCCTGGCCCTCGGCGCACGGGCGGTGGGTATCGGACGCCCCTACATCTGGGGCCTTGCGGCGTTCGGCCAACCCGGAGTGGAGCGGGTGCTGGAGATCCTGCGGGCCGAACTGACCATGATCCTGCAGCAGTGCGGCGTCCCCTCCGTCGCGAAGATTACGAGGGACTCAATTCTGAAGAATGGGGCGAGGTTATAAACGAATGTTGAAATCCATCGGTATTGTGGCAGGGTGTTATGTTCTTTCGGTTGTTTTGGTCCTGGCGAGCGATCCGTTGCTCTCACTGATCTTCCCTGGAGACTACGTGGGAGGCCGCGTCCCTTCCGCCACGGCGCTCATGACAAGCACCGGCTTCTTTGTGCTCGCGTCGATCCTCTGCGCCTGGCTTTGCGCCCGGCTCGATTCGGCCCGGGCGGCGAAGCACGTGCTTTGGTTCTTTGTCGTGGGCGAACTGATGGGCATCGCCAGCATCATCCCCAACTGGAGCAAAGGCTGGCCTCACTGGTAGTGGCTGTCATGGCTGTTGACATGGCCGATCAGTTGCTGGCTGGGCCTGTTGATCGCCCGCCCGAAGACAAAGTAAACAGGGGCCCGTCTGAAGCCCTCAAGGAACTTCCGTTTGCGCCGATAAGTTTACAGGCGTGCCCGACCCTTTTTTAGCTTCCCCGCTCCAGGGGACCTACAACTACCGTTTTGTCGCGCTGTCAGTCCTGATCGCGACATTGGCCGCCTACGCTGCACTGGACCTGGCGGGGCGTGTGACGGTGGCCCGGGGACAAGCGCGACTTACCTGGCTGACGTGTGGCGCGTTCGCCATGGGTCTGGGAATCTGGTCGATGCATTACGTGGGAATGCTGGCCTACACCTTGCCTGTCGCGGTCTATTACCACTGGCCAACAGTGGCTATCTCGCTCCTTGCAGCGGTATTCGCATCCGGAGTGGCGCTGTTTGCAGTAAGCCGGGACCGCATGGGACCGCTCCGGGCGGGATTAGGGGCTGTGGCCATGGGCATCGGCATCGCAGCCATGCACTATATCGGGATGGAGGCCATGCGACTACCTGGCATGTGCCACTATTCGGTCCCGATAGTGACCCTGTCGGTGATCCTGGCAGTAGTCATCTCACTGGTGGCGCTTTGGCTGACATTCCACCTGAGAGATCAAAGCGTGGACGCTGGTTGGCGCAAGCTGTCGAGCGCGGCGCTGATGGGCGCGGCGATTCCCATCATGCACTACACGGGAATGGCCGCGGTTTCTTTCATGCCGATGAACGCGGCGCCGGATCTCACGGATTCGCTGGAAATCTCGTCGCTCGGGATCTCCGCCATTGTCACGGTTGCACTTGTGGTTCTTGGTTTGACCATCATCACGTCATTGATCGACCGGAGATTCACGGCTCAGGCGCTCGATCTGGTACAAAGCGAGCAGCGTTTCCGGCAACTCGTCGAATCAGCCCAGGTGGTGATTTGGCGTCGTAATCTGGACACTGCCCGGTTTACCTTCGTGAATCACGAGGCCGACGAGCTACTGGGCTATTCCCATGATGAGTGGATGGCAAACGGCAACTTTTGGCGGGATAGAGTACACCCGGAGGATCGGGCCGCGGCAGAGGCACATTGCGATGCTGCGGCAAAAGACGGTCTGTCGCGACGGTTCGAACACAGAATGATTGCAGCGGATGGACGGATTATCTGGCTGCGCACATCCGTACGCCTGGTAGGCGGGCCGGGCGGCGTGAAAGAGCTCGTGGGCGTCATGGCGGATGTCACGGAAAGAAAGGAAGCGCAGGATGCCGCCGAAGCGGCGAGCCGGGCCAAGAGCCAGTTCCTGGCGAATATGAGCCACGAACTGCGGACGCCGATGAACGCCATCATTAGCTATAGTGAGTTACTCTCCGATGAAGCTCAGGATATGGGGCTGAATGAATTCCGGGCGGACCTGGAAAGAATCCTGAATTCCGCAAAGCAGCTACTCGCCATCATCAGCGACATCCTGGACTTGTCGAAGATTGAGGCAGGGAAAGTGGAAATCTGGAACGAGGAGTTCAATGTCAGGGATATGACCAATGATGTAGCCGCTGTCGCGGCACCCCTGGCGGCGAAGAACTCAAACCGGCTGATTGTCCATGTTGCGGACCAGCAGATGTGCTCGGACCTGACTCGCGTGCGACAGATTCTGCTGAATCTTCTGAGCAATGCCTGCAAGTTCACGCAATCGGGCACCGTGGAACTAAGGGCGGATCGGGTAGAGGAAGCCGGGGGAACCTACGTGGAGTTTCAGGTCACGGATACCGGAATCGGCATGACCACGGAGCAATTGGGCCGCGTCTTCGAGGCGTTTGCCCAGGGCGATGCCTCGACCACGCGGCAGTACGGGGGGACCGGACTGGGGCTGGCCATCACAAAGAGTTTCTGTGAAATGCTGGGTGGCCAGATCCGCGTGGTGAGCGAGCCCCGCAGGGGAAGTACATTCACGGTGCTGATTCCGAGCGGGATCGCGCGCGAGAGGGCGGTTGCGGCAGGTGGGACGCAGTTGCTGGTCAGTGAGGTCGGTTGAGAAAAGTCATCCGGCAAACGAACCGCCGAACGCCATGCCGCCGAAAAAGCCCGGAAGCACGCCAACGACGGTACCGCCGAGCCCTGCGTGGCGGAAGCCAGCAATGCATCCGCAGATCGCTCCCGCCACTGCAAGAACCGCTGCGAGCTTAACCCGAAAGGTCGCGCGATTCGGATCTTCGGGCTCCATGTTTCAGCAGTTGTGCGCGCCCTGCGTGTTGACGAAAACGGAGTACAGGCTTTGGCTGCTGGCCATGAAGAGCCGGTTGCGCTTGGTGCCGCCGAATGACACGTTCGCACAGGTTTCCGGCAGGCGGATCAGGCCGATCCGGTCCCCGTTCGGGGCCACGACCTGCACGCCGGGGCGGGCACCGCACCAGACGTTGCCGTCCACGTCGCAGCGCATGCCGTCCGGGGCGGACTTCACGTTGGTACCGGGGATGTCGAGTTGAACGAAGTTCTTACCGTTCTTTAGAGTTTTGCCGTCGATATCGTAAACGCGCATGTTCTGCGGAGTCCCGGTATCGGCGACGTAGAGTTTCTTGTAATCCGGGGTGAAGCAGATGCCGTTCGGCTGATCGGCGTCGTCTGTCACTTTGTCGATCTGGGCGGTCTTCGGATCGACGCGATAGACGGCCTGCTTCAATTCGGGAGTGTGCTTGAAACCTTCGTAATTACCCATGATCCCGTAGGTGGGGTCGGTAAACCACACCGTGCCGTCCGGGTGGACCACGATGTCATTCGGGGAGTTGAAGGGCTTGCCCTGGAACTTATCCGCAATTACCGTCACGGTGCCGTTGTATTCATAGCGCACGACGCGGCGGCCGCCATGCTCACAGGAGAGTTCCCTGCCCTCAAAGTCAAACGTATTGCCGTTGCTGTAGTTGGAGGGGTTGCGGAAGACGGTGACGCGGCCATCCTCTTCGGTCCAGCGCATCTGGACGTTGTTCGGGATGTCGCTCCAAACGAGGAAGCGTCCGACGCCATTCCATGCCGGGCCTTCCGCCCACATCGTGCCCGTGTAGTGACGGCGCATGGGAGTGTTACCGATCACGTATTTGTCGAAGCGTTTATCCAGTGAAAGGACATCGGGCTCGGGATACTGGAGCGGCGTGTTACCGGACCAGTCGCGGGGCGCCGGAACAGGATTCACGGCCTGGGCGAGGGCAGCGGGGGCCAGGGCAGCGGCTCCGAGGAAAGCGGAAAGGAACGCGCGGCGGTCCGTCTGAGAGGAGGAGTTCTTGCTCGGTTGGGTGCTCGACATACCAGATATGTATATCGCATTCAGGTCCACGGTGGCGAACCTGGTCGGTCAGAACAACTTCATACGAAGATATTTCTTCGGTTTCGCGTCGAAATCGCGCAGCAACTCACCGAGGCTTTTCAATGAACCGACGAGGGATTCATAGAGTTGCGGATTGTTCAGTAATTCACCCGTGGAACTCTCACCACGGTTGAGGGCAGCCAGCATGGAATCGGTGGAGGCCAGCATACGGCGAACGCGGTTGTAGGCTTCTTCATCGCGCAGGCCTGGTCCAATGTTCTCGAGGCCGGTACGGGCGTCGGCCATCGACCTTCGCAGATCCTTCATGGCTGACAGAAGCTGGTTGTACTGATCGTCGGTTGCATAAAAATGGCCGGCGGCACCTTCTCCCCGCTGAATCGATTGAAGGATGTCGTTAATGGTGCGTAACTGCTTATCGGTATTCGAGTACAGATTGGTCGTAAAGACTATCGCCCCCGCCGGGTTGCTGTTCGCCACAAGGGAGTGCATGCCGCGCTCAAAGACCTGGACACTGCGCAGCATCTGATCATACTCCGCCTCGCCGACTACATAATGGCCCAGCGCGGTATCCGGTGAAGCCAGCTCCGTCAGCATGGAATCCACTTTGTGCAGGCTGTTTTGTAGGCCCAGCAGAAGGTCGGCCTTATCCGCCGCAGTGTCAGCAGGCTCGCTTGGCAGTTCGGCACCTTCGGTTACGAAGACGGGACTCTTGCCCGCGGCGATATCCAGGAACTTATCGCCGATCATGGTTTCGGAGTTGATGCTGGTGAGGGAATCAATGGGGATTCTTGAGAGATACGTGGTTTCAATCCGCATATCAACGCGCACGGCGCGTTGGCGATCAAGATATCCGGAAATCCCGATGCGGCGAATGGAACCAACCTGAATGCCGTTTACACGGACGGCCGCACTGGCACCGAGGCCGGTGGCGTCCGGCAGATAGGTCTTGAGGTCGACTTTGCGGGCGAAAAGGCCCACACCGCCGCCGGTGAGGAGCCAGAGGAGCGCGAACAGTATGGCGGAGGAAGACAGAATGACGGCGGCGATTCGCCCCCGCATGCCAGCCGTCGGTTTGATCTCCAGTTCCGTCATCTGCGCTTCAGTTTAGCAGCGCATGGTGATAATCTAAAATGCCATGCGAGCCTTACTGGACGTTTTCTTCAGCCCCGGGACGGTGTTTGGCGGGCTGCCGGAGCGACGGGCGGCCTGGGTGACACCTCTGGTCGTGAACACGCTGCTGCTGATGATATCCACCATCGTCACGGTGAATGTGCTCGGGATGGAACTGATCATGCGACAGCGACTGGCCGGATCTAACATGAGCCCGGAGCAGATGCAGCAGGCAATGGAGCGGGCAACATCGCCCGTAGCCACCTACATCAGTTACGCGGCGGTGCTGCTGGGAACACCATTTGTGATGCTGGCGGTGGCGGGAATCCTGTTTGCGTTCGGGATGATGACGAGCCGCGCGCCGAAATTCGGCAGCATGTTCGCGATGGTGAATCTGGCGTTTTTCCCTTACTTCCTGGTGACGGTTCTCATGACAATCCTGGTGCTGCTGGCGGCACCAGATAAGACGGCGCTCGATATCAGCAATCTTCTGGCGACCAATGTGGGGGCATTTGTGAATAAGTCGGAAACGTCGAAGGGGATGTACGCCCTGTTTACGTCGCTCGATGTATTCAGCTTCATGGAGATCCTGATGCTCTCGTTTGGCTTTTCAAAGCTGACGCGGGCCGGCATGGCGGCGGGGTTGGGAGCGGTGGTCGGGATGTGGGTACTGTATGTCATGGCAAAGATGGCGCTGAGCCTGTTCAAATAGGGGCCCGACGCCTCCGGTCAATTTGACATAACGGCAAACCCTCCGTACACTGGTTACTTGGAAGGGTCTTGATGGCGTTGGTTCACACCGCACTCCAGGAAATCATCCACGCTCGGTTTATCCGGCAAAACGTTGAGCCGCCAGGCTTCACGCTTCCGGAGAGCACAGCCGAGCACTGTCCCCACTTGTCAGGAGGTGCGCCTTCTCGAGTTCTTTAACGAGAATGGCCGCTTCCACGTTCCGCGCGATCCCGCACGGGCTTTTTTCGCTTGTCTTTCCCGCAGACTGCCGCGTCTGCGAAACTCCCCTTGATGGCTTTACCCGGGTTCCGGTTTGCCTGGGGTGCCTGAGCGCGCCGAAGCCGCTGGAGGCCGACTACTTCTGCGCCTCCTGCAACGCACCTTTTCAGAACACGTTTCCCCTGGATGAAAACGGAGTGTGCGGGCTATGCAGATCGGGATTGCTCGGGTTTGACCGGGCATCGAGTTTCGGATTCTATGATGGCGCGCTGCGGAGCCTGATCCATCTGCTGAAGTATTCCGGAATGAAGCCTTTGGCACCCAGGCTTTCCCTGTTGATGGACAAGGCTCTGCCGATTGACGAGCGTTATGACGTCATCGTGCCTGTACCTTTGCACTGGAAGCGGCGATGGAAGCGTGGGTTCAATCAGGCCGAACTTCTGGCTAGCGAGGTGTCGCGGCACAGAGGGATACCGATTTCCAATGCCCTGCGAAGGACGAAGGCGACGGTGAATCAGGCAGGCCTGACCAGTGCGGGCCGGCGGCGGAATATTGCGGGAGCGTTCGCGGCGAGGGAGGGGATGGGGCTCACGGGGAAGAGAGTTTTACTGATCGACGATGTGTTTACGACTGGGGCGACGGCAAGCGCCTGCGCCCGGGCGTTGAAAAAGGCGGGTGCGGGTCATGTGTCTTTGTTGACGCTGGCGCGCGCGGAGAGACGGTTTACGTAGCGGAAGAGATTTCGGAAATTCGCGGACAATTATAAGGAGCGAGAACGCCAGGATGGAGAGTTTAAGGAAGATGACTCAAGCCACAGCCAGACTTCAGAAGCCCGTACTTGTACTGAATGCAAGCTTCGAACCGATTAATATCTGCGCGGCGCGGCGGGCGCTGGTTCTGGTTCTGAAAGGCATCGCGTCAGCGGAGGAATTGTCGTCGCACGCGGTACATTCCACACGGCGTTCACTGCGGGTGCCGAGCGTGATCCGGTTGCTGGAATATCGCCGAATCCCGCACCAGACGCGGGCTCTTTCGCGGAAGAATATCATGATGCGGGACCGCTATACGTGCCAATACTGCGCGAAGCTCATGCCTGCGGGGGAACTGACGCTGGACCACGTGATTCCGCGGTCGCGGGCGGGTGAATCGGCGTGGGAAAACCTGGTGGCATGCTGCCATCCGTGCAACAACAAGAAAGGGAGCCGGACGCCGGAAGAGGCGGGGATGAAGCTCGCCCGGCAGCCAAAGCCGTTCAGCCTGCATACCAGTCGGCATCTGATGCGGTTGCTGGGCAAGGGCGAAGAGCAGTGGCGTAAGTATTTGTTCTTCTAAGGTGTCGAATTCCCCGGCGGCAAACCCCTGGCGCGGTGGTTGGCCGGGTATCAGGCAAAAAACGCTTCGGCGGGAACTCTGAAGCCGGGTAAAAAGGCGGAGGTTATTTCGTCGCTGTGCTGAAGGGTCTTGTGGAACAGTAAATTTCCGGCCTCATCCCTGCGGTGGATTTCAACGCTGCGGTTTTCCGGGTCGATCAGCCAGTATTCGCCGACGCCCCTGGCTGCGTAGAGATTGTGCTTGACGTGGCGATCGCGACGTTCGTTGGTACTTCCCGGAGAGAGGATTTCGATCACGATTTCAGGTGCCGAACGGAACCGTCCGCCCACCATAGAACGATGCATCTTTTCGTGGGTTGCGAAGACAAGATCGGGAGTCACGCCGTTGTAGTCGTCAAAGATCACGCCCACGCCTGGTGTGATGCGGCCTATCGGATGGTGGCGCAGATACGAGCCGAAGGCGAACGCGACGTTCACCAGGATGGTTTGGTGGTGGAAGCTCGGCGGAGGGGAAACGTACATTTCTCCGTCGATCACTTCGTAGCGGTTGCCGTCGTCCGGCATGGCTTCCATGTCGGCGTTGGTCAGGCGAAGGTCGCTGGCAAAACTCATTGCAGTTCCCGTTTGTTCAATCTAAGCGCGAAACTGGCAGGAGTTCGGCGGCCTCTTGCGGAACAAACCGGGATGGCATACCGTATTCTTAGATAGCCATGCCTTATTGCACACAGTGTGGACGTGAAGTAGCCGTAGCCGCGGCATTTTGCGGGAATTGCGGATCACGCCAGGCGTCGACCACCGCCGGACCGACCGCGAGCAGTTTCCACGCAGTTCCGGCGCACGACCCGCTTGCGGGTATGTCGCCACGTACCGCAGCCATCCTTTGCTACATTCCAACGGTGGGCTGGATTGCGGCGGTGATCGTGCTGGCGTCGAAGAAGTTCAAAATGGACCCGAACGTGCGTTTTCATGCATTTCAGGGTCTTTATCTTTTCGCAACCTGGCTGCTGCTGAAGTGGATTGCGCCCATCATGGACGCCGGATCGGACCGGTTTGTCCCCATCGGACATATCCTCGAAGGCGTACTGTTGTTCGTATCGATTTTCATGATCATCAAGGCGAGCCATGAGGAAACCTACGTCCTGCCGATTATCGGCGAGCTGGCGAAGCGCTCCGCCACCGAATAACTGCCCAAAAACCGGGGGTACAGAATGCCCCAAAACGCGCTACCATATGGGTGTGGCTGTCTGATGCCACTGACTGCTTACTTGCCCGCCTTGTCTCCATTTTCGGCCGACGTTAGCTCCCCCAGGACAAATCTGCCCCGCGGCAGACAGCCTGCCATAAGGCAGTTTTAGGATGATTGATTAAGACCATGAAGAATATTTACGTCGGGAACCTCTCGTTCCAGACAACCGAACAGGATCTCGAGGCGGCCTTCTCCGCCTACGGTCAGGTGGAACGCGCCCAGTTGGTTAAGGATCGGGACACCGGGAAGTCACGTGGGTTTGGGTTCGTTGAAATGACGGACGATGCGGGTGCGGAACGCGCCATTGAAGCGCTCAATGGTTCGCAGCTGGATGGCCGCAACCTGACGGTGAACGAAGCACGTCCCCGTGAAGCGCGGCCTTCGGGCGGCGGCGGTGGCGGCAACCGGTTTGGCGGTGGCGGTGGCAACCGCGGCGGTGGTGGTGGCGGAGACAACCGCCGGCGCGAACCGCGCTGGTAAATTGTTCTTTTGAAAGGGAGGCAGACCGAAGGTGGTTTGCCTCCCTTTTTGGTTTTGAGCGGTCTGGCGGCTTCGGCGAAGGCGAACCCTTACAATAATGGTTCACGCATTTTTCTTCGAGCATACTTTGGAGCAACCATGAGCGCAAAAAGAATCGGAATTCTGACGGGTGGCGGCGACGTTCCCGGACTGAATAACGTCATTAAGACAGTTGTGTACAGCGGCGGCGGGATCGGCGCGGAAGTGACCGGCATCCGGCGCGGCTGGGAAGGCCTGACCCACGTCAACTTCGACGACCCGGCCAGCGTTTCCCGCTACGTTTTACCCCTCACGCGCGAGAATACCCGCACGATCGACCGCACGGGCGGCACTTGGCTGCATAGTTCCCGCACCAACCCCCTGAAGATGAAGAAGACCCCGGAGTTTCTCTCCGGCCAGACTTTTACAGCTTCGGAAAACACCAAGAAAGGCGTGACGTCGACGGTTTACGACATGACGCCGCAGGTGCTGAAGAACATTGAAAAGCTGGGACTCGATTATCTTGTGGCAATCGGCGGCGACGACACGCTGAGCTACGCGGCGCATCTGGACCGGCAGGGCGTGAAGGTCATCTGTGTCCCGAAGACGATGGACAACGATGTGCGGAACACGGAGTACTGCATCGGGTTCTCGTCGGCGGTAAACAGTGCGATGGTGGCGATCGACAGACAGCGCGCCACAGTGGGTTCGCACGAACGTGTCGGCATCTTCCGCATCTTTGGGCGCGACGCCGGCTATACGGCACTTTATACGGCCTATGTGGCATCGATTCGCTGCTGCATTCCGGAATTCAAGGTGGACCGCGACAAGCTGATCGAACTGGTGCTGGAAGACAAGCGCAACAACGCGAGCTCTTATTCGCTGGTGCTGCTTTCCGAAGGCGCCGAATGGGAAGGCTACCAGGTGCAGGAGTACGGCCAGGCGGACGCTTTCGGGCATCGCAAGAAGGCCAACATCGCGGAAGTTCTGAACGAGTACATCCAGAAGCGCGGCGAAGAAACCATTGTCAGCGACCTCACATATGACCTGCGCAGCGGCGCGCCGGACTTTGTGGATCGCATGGTGGGGAACACGTTTGGCGGGATGGCTATCGACATCATCGCGAAGGGCGGCAAGGGCGTGATGACGGCGATTAATGGCGGCAAGTACGCGGCCGTGCCGATCCCGGATCCGAAGCTGGGACCGCGCGCGGTAGATGTGGCGAAAATGTACGACACTGAGCGTTATCGGCCGAGCTATACGGGCAAGATGGATCTGCCGGTGTTCCTTACGCACGCTTAGTCAGCCTGGTTGCAGTCGCTCCCTTGCGGTCGCGGCTCAGTCACTGGTAACTCCCACAAAGTGAAATTTCTTCGTCGATTTCGGCGGCGCGAGGCTGCGCCGGAGCTTAATCCTGAACTCAGGAGCGAGATCCGGCGCAGCTTCGACGAAGCCGCCGGGGACGAGGAGCACTTCCCTTCCACGATCGATCCGCGGATACAGCATGTCCAGGTTCTGCTGCGGTATTTTGCGCCCATGGCGAATGCGCGGTTGCTGGATGCGGGCTGCGGAAAGGGGCGCTACGCGCGGGTACTGTTAGAGCACGAGGCTTCCGCGAGATTGACCGGGATGGACATTTCGGAAAAGATGCTGGAGTTTGTCGGGCCCGGAATCTGCAGAGTCTCCGGCAGCCTGACGGAACTGCCGTTCGCCGACGGGGCTTTTGATGGCGTCTATGCGACGGAATCGCTGGAGCACGCGGTGGATATCGAGCGGGCGGTCAGCGAGTTGTGCAGAGTGCTGCGCCCCGGCGGAAAGCTGGCGATCATTGATAAGAACGCCGAGCAGTGGGGGCGGCTGAAGACTCCTGCGTGGGAGCGCTGGTTTCAACGGAAGGAACTGGAGAAGCTGCTGGCAAGACACTGCCGGACGGTCCGCAGCGAACCGATATCGTATTGGGAAGATGTGGCTCCGGACGGCCTGTTCCTGAGCTGGTTCGCGGAGAAGTAAGGGCGCAATGGGGGTGCCTCCCCTATACTCAGATTTATATGTCAGACGCAGTGCCTCACAGGGCGAACCAGCCCGATTTCCCGCAGGATCAACCGAACTGGCAGGTCATACTCAGCTGGACGTGCGCGGTCCTGATGTCTATCGTATTCCTGGTGGCCGGACTGTGGAAGGCTACGGATCCGACTGGCGCCGCGGTGCGGCTGGCTGTTGCCAAAGTTCCGCAATCGCTCAGTGTATTTGCCGCGGTGATGTTCGGGATCGCAGAAACATTCACCGGCATCCTGCTGCTGATTCCGCGTTTTCGCCGCTGGGGCGCATGGATGGCATCGCTGCTGCTGATTTCCTTTATTGTCTTTATCGGGATTCACTACCAGGAACTGGCCGGCAGCGACTGCTCGTGTTTCCCATGGCTGAAGCGCGCTGTGGGACCACAGTTCTTTATCGGCGACGGCATCATGCTGTTGTTGGCCGTACTGGCTGGGTTGTGGGCACGGCCAGCCAAGACATTTGGCGGCAGTAACGTCAGAAACGCGGCGATTATCCTGGGGGCGGTGGCTGTCTTCGGGTTGGTGTCTTATGGGGTCTCGGCTACCAGGCACACCGGAACGCAGGCACCGGAGACGGTGGCAGCCGAGAAGGGTTCGCCGATCCCGCTGCGGGAGGGCAAGGTCTTCATTTACTTCTTCAATCCGCATTGCCTGCACTGCCTGGAGGCTGGCCATAAGCTGGCAGCGCTGGACTGGACGGGGACACGCTTCGTCGCCGTGCCAACGGAAGACCTCGATTTCGCCGACCGCTTCATGGAGAAGTCCGGGCTGAATGCGAAGGGGCAACTGGGAATCGGAGTGGACGCGTTGCGGAAGCTGTTCCCGTTTGATCTTCCACCGGCCGGGGTGGCACTGGAGCAGGGCTACCAGAAGGCCATGCTGCTGCAGTTTGAGGATGCCGAACCTGCCGCTACGCTCAAAAAACTTGGATTCGCGAAATAGCCTGTAACATCCGGGTACCGAGTGCCACAAGGTAGACAGTAAACGGCTGTTTCTGGTCGTTCGCGAATCCTGTATCCGTCGAGTCGGAGGAGCGGATCCGGAAACGCTGATTTTACGCGGCATGAGCGGACACACCGCCGGTCGCGGGAGCCCGGGATGCGCGGAGGTATCCCGGGCTCATATCCCACGGCAAAGTCCGGGGAATCAGAGTACCGAATGCGCGGAGGCATTCGGGTGTCGGAGAAAACCAGTCAGAACAGGGAGACGCCGCGAGGCAGTCTCCCGTTTTTATTTTGTGGCCGCGATTTGATATATTGCCAGGCAATCCTACGCCGAGGGTAAGGCCGGTTAGAAACCGGCATGGGGGCTGGAGCCGCCCCACAGCACTTCCTGGACACTTCGCTAATAGAGAAGACGCGTGCGGATGGTGCCGTGCACGCCATCGAGACGGGTTCTGAGGCGGGCTGTGGAGCCACGTTCGCCCGGATCGATATCGATGACCACGTAACCGATCTGAGCGTTCGTTTGCAGGTATTCCGCCGCGATGTTGATCTTGTCCTCGGAGAAGATCGCGTTGATGGCCGAGAGCACGCCCGGCTGGTTGCGATGGATGTGCAGGATGCGATGCTTGCCGAGGTGGGCGGGCAGCGATACTTCGGGGAAGTTGACTGCGGCGAGGGTTGACCCGTTGTTGCTGTAGCGAATGAGCTTGTCGGCCACTTCTTTACCGATGTTGCGCTGGGCTTCTTCCGTGCTACCTGCAATGTGGGGGGTGAGGATCACGTTGTCGAGCCCACGAAGGGGCGAGACGAACTCTTCGCCGGTCTTCGGCTCCACCGGGAACACATCGAGGGCGGCGGCCGCCACGTGGCCGGATTTGAGAGCTTCCGATAAGGCGTCGATATCGACCACGGTGCCGCGCGCGGCGTTAATCAGTTTAGCGCCGGGCTTCATTTGCGCGATCTCCGCCGCGCCGATCATCTTGTGGGTAAGAGGCGTCTCTGGCACGTGGAGCGTCACCACGTCGGCCTGGGACAACAACGCCCCGAGTGAGGCCGCCGGGGTGGCATTGCCGAGCGCGAGCTGGGTTTCCACGTCGTGGAAGATGACACGCATCCCGACTGCTTCGGCGAGCAAACCGACCTGGGTACCGATGTGGCCATAGCCGACGATGCCCAGCGTCTTACCTCGCACTTCATGCGAACCCGTCGCCGTCTTCGCCCAGCCGCCACGGTGAGAGAGCGCGTTGCGCCACGGCACCCCGCGCATCAGGAAGATGGTTTCCGCGAGCACGAGTTCCGCAACGCTGCGGGTGTTGGAGAACGGAGCGTTAAAGACGGGGACGCCTTTTTGCTGGGCGGCGGAAAGATCCACCTGGTTGGTGCCGATGCAGAAGCAACCCACACCCACGAGTTTGTCGGCATGTTCAAAAATGCCGGCGGTCAGCTGCGTGGCGGACCGGATACCGATAAATGCCGCCTTCCTGACGGCTGCGATCAGTTGTTTCTCCGGGAGGGACTTTGGATGGTACTCAATGTCGTCATAGCCGTCCTCACGAAACGCATCGACGGCGCTCGGATCAACGCCTTCCAGCAGCAAAATATGGATCTTGTTCTTGTCGAGAGAAGTAGTCTTCACGGATACCTGTTTCCATAATCTCAGGTGGGCACGCGCGAAAAATCCGCGCCCACAAACAAATGCCGCGCGAAGCCCGGGAGGCCATCCTCCCGGAACCGCGCGCGGCATCGTCTATTTGATTAGCGGTTGCTTATTTCGGGCAACCGAGCTTCGTAACCGCTTTGGAGTCCAGAGCCGTGAGGCCAGAGACACCGGCGGGATCGGAAGCGCCGCTCGGAACGATCCAGACTTCGACGCGACGGAACTGGGCATTCTTGTCCGATTCCTTCACGGCCTGGCCGCTCTTTTCCTTGACGTTGGTGGAGGAGCCGCACATCGCGGGACGCGGTGTGGAGGCCTGATCGGTACCAACAGTCTTCGTCATGATGCGGCTGAGATCGAGCTGCGGGCAGACGCCCTTACCGGCGCTGAGAACGGCGGCGGAGTTGAGGACGCGGGTTTCATCCAGCTTCTTCGAACCCTTTTCCGTCTTTTCGTCACGATGGCCAATCAGGATGACGTGGGCACCGGGATCGTTGCGGAGCATCGGGGTGAGTTCTTCCACCAGGAGGCGCTTGCCGCAATTGTTGACGCGGGCGCTGAGGTTCTGGAAGACGACGTCGTCAAGACGGCGGGCTTCCGGGCTCAGGGTCACGGTCACGTTGGCGGTACGGGAAACGGTCTGACCTTTGGCATCCGTGGCAGTGGCCGTGATGGTCACGGTTTTGGTCTGCTGACGGAGGCGGTTGGCCATATCGAAGCCGCTCACGCTGCCGGGGTTGAACGAACTACCTGTTACGCCTTCACCGGAGTAACGCACTGTGACCGCGCCGCCGCACTGCGAAGCGCCGGAGGTAGAGGTCAGAGCGATGGGACCGTTGGTGTAAGGCACCGAGGTCGGGTTGACGGCGAAGGTCAGAGTCGGGGGAGTCAGAGCGCGGATGGTGTAGTTGGCCGGGGCCGAGGTGACCGCGGCATTCTGAACGGTGACACGGACCGTGATCGACTTTGCAGCGTCGTTCGGCAGGTCAAGGGTGGCGCTGGTGGCACCGGCGATGGGCTGGCCGCCCGCCATCCATTGGTAGGAAGCGGTGCGATTGCCGACGCCCGGAGCTTCAGCAGTCAGGTGATAGGTGTGCATCGGGGCGGTAGTGAACGGAGCGGAGGTCGCCACCGTGGTGCCGCCCCCAACGACGACAGTTGCCGCGCGGGCACCGGTGCCGGTTGCCGTGGGAGCGCTGAAGGCAGCGGCCGTGGCACCGGAAGCAGCCGAACCATCGACACGCCACTGGTAAGTGGGATTGGGGAAACCGGCCGCGTTGGCGGTCAGGCGAAGGTCGTCGCCGGGGCAAACGTCATGCGCGCCGGAAATCGTTGGAGCCGAACCGGCAGCAGCCGCGATATCCACACGAATGGACTGGCTCACCGGAGCGGGCATCGGAGGAGGAGGAGGAGCGATATAGTGCTCACGAAGCACGAGGCCGACGTTGGCGCTGATGGAACTCGCCGTTCCGCGGTTGGGGAGGTAAAGAGTATTCAGTCCCAACGGACCGGCAGGCAGGTTGTAATGGGCCTTGGGTCCGAAGCGACCGTCGAGGTCCACGCGGATGCCATAACTCTGATTAAAGTAATGAGTCATGCCGACGCCGTAGGTGATCGCGGGCTCGACTTTCTTATGGAGCGGGAACAACGGCTGGACAAAAGTACCGACTGCGCTGGGGCCGTTGGTGCCGTTGGGGGCATAGAGTTCTGCCGCCGGTCCGGCGAGGATGAAGAAGCGGGTGGCTGCTGTCCGCGGCTGGAAGTTATAAAGCAGATCGAAGGCAATCTGCATGTTATGCGTTTTAATGGACGCGTAGCCTTGCTGACCGAAGGGCTGGAGATACAGGCGATTCGAGCCGATGTTCATGGACCCTTCAATTGAGATCTTCGGATCGACGTGGAAAGTAAACCTTTCACCGAAGAGCCAGCCGGGACCGTACCTGTCAACATAATTCGGGGCGTTGTGGTGCTGATACACCTGGAACCACTGGGCCCCTATGTACGGCGTGATTTCCCAGGAGGAATAGCCGCCTTCGTCCGTTGTGCTTGCCGCCTTTGCTCCGCTGTTGGCGCTTTGAGCGAACAGACTTCCGGTAATGGCAAGAACCGCTGTGGCGCAGAACATAAGCTGCCGGCCTGGCCGGGCAAGTTGTGACCGCTTCATCATGAATTGTCTCCCTGTGTAAACATCAATACCCATTATCAATCATTTCGGGGTCGAAACGCTACGGTGGACATTGTATCAGTCCTCGCCGAGTTCCAGATCCCGATGCTGGTGGAATAGACGCCACGCCTCGGGAACAGGGCAAAAAGCCTGTCCGGAAACGCGGAAAGAACGAATAGTGACGAGGGTCCGGCGTTACCGCCGGAGTCCTCATCAATTGGCTGCCAGCGCTGGCCGCCATCGGTTGAAACAAGAACCCGCCCGGCCTGGGAGGCAAAAGCTTCCCGTGCGTGGGTGGGGTGGAAAATCACGAGACCGACCGTGGCGGCATCCAGCCCGGCGAGGACGGGAACCCAGGTGGTGCAGCCATCCGTGGAACGAAACAGCCCTGAAGACGTCGCCGCAAGGCCCACCAGTGGGTTGGCCGAGTCAAAGGCGAGACCATACCAGGATGCCTTTGCGGCAGGTTCGCCACAGGCCTTCCAGGTCAGACCATCGTCGGTACTGCTAAGGGCACCTGTAGTGGTCAGAGCCGCGAGGCTATGCGCCCCGGATCGTTGAAACAACTGAACTTTGCCGGGCTGAACCGGCTTCCAGCTGTTGCTATCGGTGGAGCGGAAGATCCCGGACGCGGTACCCGCGATCAGCACCCCCCCGGGCAGTGGCATCAGAGCGGTTACGGGTTGAGACCCGTCGGGGCCCTTCCGAAGCGACCAGGCAACACCGGCATCCCGCGATTCAAAGAGGCCATGGTAACCGGCACCGTATAGGTGCCTTGGGCTGTCGGGATCCGTGGCGAGTTGGACCAGGGAATCGCCTGACGGCCCGGCGCCACGTTCCCAGCGCAGCGCCAGGTTTTCGGTCCGGTAGACCCCGGCGGTCCCGGCATCGAAGACGCTGCTGGAATAGAGTGACGTACCCGCGCCGGTCAGACCGGTGAAATTACGGTTGGTGAAGCCGACGTTGGATTCACGGAGAGTAATGCCCTCGTCGTTTGAGACCATAACGCCGCCTGAGGAGGCTGCAAAGAAAACCCGCCCCTCGGTCAGGGGATCAAAGGAAACAGCGCGGACGCTCTGGGTGGACGACACGCGCCACGTCTTGCCGCCGTTTTCGGACCTAAGCAAACCTTCCGTCGTGCCCGCGAACACAATGTTGTCATGACGTGGATCGAGAGCGACAAAATGAGTGCGAAACGCGCCTTTCGGCGTTTCCAGCCTTGTCCAGTGAGCGGCGCCATCTTCACTGTTATACACGCCACTGCAGGCGCTGGCCATCACGTGTTCGGGATTCTTCCGATCGACCTGGATACTGAAGACGTCTGAATCGTCAATCATGCCGGTGTGAATCGACTGCCAGGTGGCACCGCCATCCGCCGTTCGCCAGGGGAGATGGGTGGTACCTGCGTATAGAATGTCGCGGTTGGTGGGGTGAAAAGCCAGGGAAACGACTGGACGGAGATCTTCATTGGATTCGGGCGAGATGCGTTTCCATGACGCCCCGGCGTCACTTGTCAGGTAAACTCCGGTGGAGGTGCCGGCAGCAATTACCGAATTATCGCCAGCCCAGATGGCCAGGGACCAGATGCCCAGACCCTGCGTACCGGGCAATAACGTCCACGTCGTGCCAGCGTCGGTGGTCTTATAAACGCCTGAAACACCGCTGAATTCGCTTTCTACACCGGCATACCATGTGCTAACGACGCGGGGATCCACTTCCAGAGAATGCAGGACGCCCGCGAACTGGGCCGGGAAGCTCAGCCAGGACCACGAGGCACCGCCGTTTGCCGAAGAGTAGATCAAACCATTACGAGCGGCAGCAATTAGGTGGCCTTTCGCCTGGGGAGTGCTGCTTTGCCCAATGACACGAACAATATCGGCGTCACCGCCAAAGGGCCCGGTAGCCATCCATGAGGCCGTGGCGAGAGAGGAAAACAGACAAGTTCCCACCAAACCGACCAACAGTCTCCGCCCCACCGAGAGTTCCACACTTCTCATTCTGCCATGGAAGTCCTGACTTATCAACGACATTAAGGTATTTTCAGCACATGCGCGTCTGCTGAAATGCAGTGACGAAGTGAGCCGGACTCTCAGACACATACCCGCGCCAGGTGACATGGTACCGGCGGGACTTACAGCCGTGACCTGAAAGGTGATACCTTCTAAGGAAGAAGATGTTCCGTACGATCTCGAACGCGCTCCGTGCGCTTCGGCTGGCTTCTGTGATCCTTGCGATCACCGCGATGCTGTGCGTATCGGCCGCGTCTGTTTCGTCGGCCCACACCCACTTGAAAGAGCCTGTTGACAGGTGCGGCGTTTGCATTACGGCGCATCAGGCTGCCCAGCAGGTCGTCGTGGTCCATATGATCCACGCGCTTGAACTGCATGGTCTGCTGGCACGGACGTTTGCAATCCGGCACGTTGAATCGGACGGCGTCTTTGATCTGCTCACCCGCGGTCCACCTTCCGCCCACCTGCGCGACGCTTAGCCTGCGAAGGCGCGTTGCCGATTGTGTTGGCAGCTGGATTGAGGTAAGGAGCCACTCCGCGATGAGCAATTACGTTGCATGGCCGGCAGACGCCGACACGGCGGTACTGACGGTGTTTCGCGTTCATCTCCGCGTGGCCGGATTCCGTCCTTTTTTCCTGCGATAACCCGTAATCCTTTGTTCTGGCGTAGTTTGAGGAAATCAAGAAGATGTTGGAATCAGGTGAAGTCCGTATTGCTACGGATGGGATTTTGACCTCCATAGGGCAAACTGTGAGGGTCGCGAGACCGGGGATGTTGATGGTGGCGTTGCTGCTGGCTGCCGGCACCACAACCCGGGCGCAGCCAGGGCAAACGACTGCGGTGCGGATCAGTCTGGAGCAGGCGATCGAGCTGGCCATTGGGCACAATCACGCGCTGGAAGCGGCCCGGTCCACCATCGTACAGAACGAGGCGCAGGAGGTTACGGCGAACCTGCGTCCCAATCCCACGATTTCGTGGGACTCGCAGTTCGTCCCCCTTTTCGATCTGCCGCAATTCGCGACGCCGGGCTATTTTAACAACACGGCGCAGTTCGATGTGGGGCTGGGCTATACGATCGAACGGGGCCAGAAACGGCAAAACCGGTTGCAGGCCGCGCACGACCAGACATCGGTGACGCGTTCGCAGGTGCAGGATTATCATCGAACGCTGACTTTGAACGTAGCGCAGCAATTTGTGGCCGTATTGTTGGCGAAATCCATGCTGGAACTGGCCCAGGATGACCTGACCAGTTATCAGAAGACGATCGATATCAGCGAGGCGCGGGTGAAGGCCGGGGATATGAGCGAGAACGATTTGCTGAAGATCAAGCTGCAGATGCTGCAGTTTCAGCAGGACGTCTCTGCTGCGAAACTGGCGAGGGCGCAGGCGCTGGCTGCACTGCGGCAACTGGTTGGGTTTGAATCCGTGCCCGAAAGTTACGACGTGGAGGGGACGCTGGAGTATCGGGCGGTTGGAGCCGGGCTGGACGATCTCAAGGCGCTGGCGATGCGCTCGCGCCCGGATCTTACGGCGGCGCAGCGGAGCGTGATCGCGGCACACAGCCAGGTGGCGCTGGCGAAAGCCAACAGCAAGAAAGATCTGGGAGTGAGTTTCAACTACAGCCACGTGGGGGGCCTCAACACGGCGGCGTTTTTCTTCAACATGGATATTCCGGTGTTCGATCGCAACCAGGGCGAGATTGCGCGCACCCAGGCGGCGGTCACGCAAACGGATGAATTGTACCGGGAGGCGGCGGAGCAAGTGATTTCGGACGTGGTCAGCGCTTATGAAGGGCTGCACACGAATGACGAGATCATCGGTCTTTTTCGTTCCGGGTATCTCGACCAGACGACGCAATCGCGGGACATAACAGACTACGCCTACCAGCGCGGGGCAGTGAGCCTGCTGGATTTTCTGGATGCCGAACGAAGTTACCGGGCGAACCAACTGGCCTACCGGCAGGCATTGGCAGCCTACATGGTTTCGCTGGAACAGGTGCGCGCCGCCGCGGGAACAAGGAGTCTGCCGTGAGAATGACGACGAACAATATGCTGAAGCCGACGTGGGCGCTCCTGATTGCATACGCTGTGCTGTTGAGCGGTTGCGGCAGCCGCGGCGAAAAAGCGGCGGAGATGACTTCCTACACCGCAGACGAGACCAAAACCGGCACGGCGGAACTGTTCAGCGTGCCTGCGGACCAGTTGGCACATGTACAGGTGGTTCAGGCCATGAAGGCTTCCCTGCCCCGGTTGCTGCGTTTCACTGGTTCGGTGGCGTATAACGCACTATCCACCACGCCTGTGTTTTCTGCGGTGGGTGGCCCCGTACGCGAGATTCTGGTGGCCCCTGGGGATTTCGTGAAGGCCGGGCAACCGCTGCTTCAGGTGAATAGTCCGGACTATTCGCAGGCGCGGGCGGCCTACCAGAAGGCGAAGAACGCTTATCAGCTTACCGAGAAGAACTACACCCGCGCACAGGATCTCTACTCGCATAAGGCGATTCCGCAGCGTGATCTGGAGCAGGCGGAATCCGACCGGGCGCAGGCACAGGCGGATGTGGAATCGACCGCGGACGTATTACGCGCGTTAGGGATTGCGGATCCCGACGCGAAGCAGGCCACAACGTTGCAGATTCCGTTGTTGTCTCCGGTAAACGGGGAGATTGTCGAACGACTGGTCGGGCCTGGTCAGTTGTTACAGGCGGGCGCGACGCAGTGTTTCACGATCAGCGACACCGGAAAGGTCTGGGTTCTGGTCAATGTGTATCAGGGGGACATGGGGAGTGTTCATGTGGGCGACTCGGTGGATATTACGACGGACGCTTATCCGCAGGTATTTCACGGCAGAATTTCTTATGTCGCGCCGGCTATGGACCCCACGACGCGTACGCTGCAGGAGCGAATCGAGACCGAGAACCCGGACCACAGACTGAAGAAGGACATGTATGTCAGCGCATTGGTTCGTGCAGGCGTCACGGCGAATGCGCTGCTGGTACCTGATTCCGCAGTGTTGCGGGACTCCGAAAATCAGCCGTTTGTTTACGTCCAGACCGGGACAAATCAGTTTGCGCGCCGGCTTGTTACGCCCGGGGACTCAGCGGACGGGCGGACGGAGATAAAGACGGGCCTGAAAGAAGGCGAGAGCGTGGCGGGGGACGGCAGTCTGTTCCTTCAGTTTAAGAATTCGCTGCAGCACTAGTTCACGGAACAGAAGCGAGCCAGACACACATGATCCACCACGTCGTTCAATTCGCACTCCGTCAGCGGTTTCTGATGATGATGTTTGTCGTCCTGCTGATTGCGGCTGGGTCCTGGTCATTCCTGCAACTGCCGGTTGACGCGTATCCGGATCTGTCGCCACCGAGAGTGGAGTTCATTACCCAATGGCCGGGCCACGCCGCCGAAGAAGTGGAGCGGCTGACGACGCTGCCACTGGAACTGGCGATGAATGGCACGCCGAAGATGCGGGTGATGCGGTCGATTTCACTCTACGGGCTTTCGCAGGTGACGCTGACGTTTGACGAAGGCACGGACGCCTATTTCGCGAGGCAGGTGGCCTTTCAGCGAATTGCCGACGCGTCGCTGCCGGCAGGTCTGGCGCCCAGTATGTCACCGCTCTTCAGCCCCAGCGGACTGGTATACCGATACACGCTGGAGAGCCCCGACCGCACGCCGCAAGAGCTGAAGACGATGGAAGACTGGATTGTACAGCGCGCGTATCGCGGCGTGCCTGGCGTGGCGGACGATTCCGGTTTCGGCGGCACCACGATGCAGTATCACGTGCTGCTGGATCCGGTGAAACTCTACAACTTCCACATCCCGGTGGTGCAGGTGGTAAACGCACTTTCCGCGAACAACGCCAACAACGGTGGCGGCTTCTATTCAAAGGGCGGACAATTCAACTACGTTCGCGGCCTGGGTCTGCTGCAAACCGTCGCCGATATTGGCGAGGTCGCGGTGGGCAGCACGAATGGCACGCCCGTGCGGGTCAAGGATATCGGGCATGTAGAGATCGGCCATGCGCCACGACTGGGTATCTTCGGCTTCGAGAAGAGCAACGATGCGGTGGAGGGCGTCATCCTCATGCGTACCGGCGAGCAGACGCAGAACGTGCTGCAGGGTGTCCAGAAGAAGACCGAAGAACTGAACAAGTCGATTCTGCCGCCCGACGTGAAGGTGCGGCCATTCTATGACCGCAGCGATCTGGTCCGCATCACGACCGACACGGTAGAAAGCAATCTGATCCGCGGCATGCTGCTGGTCGTGATCGTGCTGATCTTCTTCCTGGGAAGTGTGCGGGCCGCCCTCATTGCCGCACTGACCATTCCGCTCGCTCTCATGTTTGCGTTCGTCATTCTGAAGGCCCACGGCGACGCAGCCAATCTGCTTTCCATCGGGGCGATCGATTTCGGGATCATCATTGACGGCACCATTGTGATGATCGAGAACATCTACCGCGAGCTGGGGCTGCGACATGGGCAAAAGTACAGCCTGCAAAGCGTGCTGCTGACGGCTGCGCGCGACGTGGACCGGCCGATTTTCTACTCTGTCGCGGTGATCATTGCCGGCTATTTGCCGATTTACGCGCTGACGGGACCGGCCGGACTGCTGTTTCGTCCGATGGCAAATACGATGGCGTTCGGCTTGATCGGCGCACTGGCGCTGACGCTCACGATTGTGCCGGTGGTTGCTTCGTTCTGGTTTAAGAACGGAGTCAAAGACCGCAGGAATCCGGTGTTTGAATGGATCCGCGGGATCTACGGCTTCATGCTGGGCGGTTGCCTGAGGTTTCCGAAGCTGACGCTTGCCGTGGCTGTGATTATTTTTGGCGCGACCATGACGCTGATCCCCAATATCGGCGGCGAGTTCCTGCCGCATCTGGATGAGGGCGCGCTGTGGGTGCGGGCAACAATGCCGTACACGATTTCGTTCGAGGATGCCGGCCGGTTTGCGCCGAAAGTGACGGAGATTCTCAAACGGTACCCGCAGGTGACTGTGGTGGGGTCAGAGTTAGGACGTCCGGATGATGGCACGGACCCGACAGGTTTTTTCAACTGCGAGTTCTATGTGGGACTCAAGCCTTACGACGATAAGACATGGCAGCAGGGTTCGATTCACACGAAGGCCGACCTGATTGCGGACGTAGGGACAAAGCTCGAGTCTTTTCCCGGCGTGATCTTCAACTATACGCAACCGGCGGAAGACGCAGTTGATGAAGCCCTGACCGGGTTGAAGAGCGCGCTGGCGGTGAAGATTTACGGCGAGGATCTGAACGTTCTGCAGACCAAGGGCGTTGAGATTAAGCGAGTGCTGGATCAGACACCGGGTTTCGATGAAACCACCGTGGTGCGGGAACTGGGACAGCCGAGTTTGCTGATCGATGCGGACCGACCGAAGATTGCCCGGTATGGGATCAATATCGCGGATGTGGGCGCGGTGGTGGAAGCGGCAATTGGGGGGCAGACCGCGACGCAGGTGCAGCAGGGCGAAAAGCTCTTCGATCTGGTTGTGAGAATGGAGCCGCAATACCGTTCAGGAGAGAGAGAGATTGGCAATTTGCTGGTGCCGGCACCCGGAGGACAGCAGATACCGTTGTCGGAACTGGCGTCGATCCGGCAATCGTCGGGCGCTTCCTTCATTTATCGGGAGAACAACTCCCGTTATATCGGCGTGCAGTTTTCGGTTAAGGGGCGGGATCTGGAAGGTGTCATCAAGACCGGCCAGAATGCGGTGGCGAAGAACGTGAAACTGCCGGAGGGATATCGACTGGAGTGGGGCGGCGAGTACAGCGAACTGGTGGAGGCGAAGGCGCAGTTCATCATCATCGGCCCACTGGCGATCGCGCTGATACTACTGCTGCTGTTCGCCCTTTATGGCAATTTCAAGTTTCCGCTCATGATCATTCTCGGTGTGGGCCTCACAGCGCCGGTGGGAGCCTTGCTGGCCCTGCGGCTGACGCATACGCCCTTCAGCGTTTCCAGCGTGCTGGGCCTGCTGGCGCTGCTGGGAGTTTCGGTCGAGACCACGGTCATTCTGGTGAGCTACATCAATAAACTTCGGCTGGAGGGCATGAGTGTGAACGAGGCGACGAAGTCGGCGGCGTTGATGCGGTTACGTCCGATTATGATGACGGCGCTGGTGGCGTGCCTGGGCTTATTGCCCGCGGCAATGGCGACGGGGGTAGGCAGCGACACGCAGAAGCCCTTCGCGATTGTGGTGGTGGCGGGGCCGATTTCGAGTCTATTGCTGGGCTTCTTTGTGAACCCGGTGCTGTATCGGCTGTTTGCGCGGGAAGACGATGTTTTGAAGGTGTGAGGTTCGACGAGCGGAAGTCTGTAGAACGCATCGCGCTGCCGCTCATACGCCGACGTGCTTGGCGTTCCGTTTATTCATGCCGGTGGTCATGTCGCACAGTCTCAGGGTTCGTCAGTTCAGACGGTCTGCCCAGCGCATCCACTGTGCCGAGCCGATTTCATCGCGGTGAACAAGGTTCATTCGTTTCATCTGTCCGGGATTTCATAGAGAAGAACGCGATCATCGCCGGCGAGTACCAGTAAATCTCCCGCCGGAGAAAGATCGGCCAGGAACGGAGTCGCCCTCCCACGAATTGTGCCGGGCCGTGTTGACTGGAACTGTACCTTCAACTGCGCGACCTCGTCGCCGGTCTTGCAGTCCCAGATGATCCATCGCCTTGGTTCAGATTTTTCCGACTCTGAAAACAGATTACGGCTATAAGAAACCTCCAGAACAACCTGCCGCGTTCCCACGGTCGCAATCGGCCCCATTCCTACGGTCCGCGGACCGAATGTTGCCACACTCGGCGGTCGTCCACCTTCACTCCGATAACAGCGAATCGTAATTGTACCCTTGTTCCCTGCAAAACAGGCAATCCTGCCGCCATCACCAATCCGGACCGACTCACCAGTGTCCACTTGCCGAATTGCTCCAGTGCGCGTATCGAGGAACGCAATCGGGTCGAGTCGGCGCTGCATCCCGATCTCCCCAGACATCGGCGACGCGTCACCCGCGTAGACTCGGCCGGGAACTGTCCAGGCCTGATGCAGCGAACATGTGGCGTCATAAATTCGTACAACTGTGTCCCGTGCATACCCGTGTATGAGCCCCGGGCCGAAACCGGTTGCAAGCGCAAACCGGTCCCGATCCACCCAACCAAGGAGTACGATGCCATCAAGTCCGGTTGAAATCGGGAGTAGACAGGACCTGACGCCATCGCGACTGAATACTCCGATCCCGGAGGCTGATTCGACAGCGAGAATATCCCCCGCTGGCGACCACCGAAGTTTTGAGGAACAAGTCTGCCAATCACCGTCCGACGCAGGGTCTGCCACGTGCTGCCCAGCCCCGCTGAGAAGAACCAACCGCCGGACCTGCCCAACCTCAAGGCATATCGCCACCTGCCTGTCAACGGAGAGCGCCACGCCTGCTACTGAGAAACTTTGGATACCCGGACCTGCCGAATCAACGCGGCTGTCCATAACCAGGCGGACGCCTGTCCCTCCATACGCCATTGCGAAAGTCAACAGTAAAGTGAGGCACACCTTCATTGTGGTCCTACTGTGAACACGCGCTGTCGAGGTTGATTAGGCCGTTGCCCAGAGTTCCGAACAAGACATCAACCATGGAATGCAGTAGCTTATAACCGAAGCCCGCGTTGTTATTGAAGCAATCCACGTGGAACAAATGCCCTGCACCTCACCTTTGGCGGGATCGATGATGACCGTTGACTTCACGTGGCCCGAGTCCGTCGGAGAACTGTCTCGAAAGCCGTTCCACGCAGACGAAATCTGATTGAAGATCGCGTCCGCATCAGGGCATTGAGAAACTCCGGGGCAAAGAGCTGACCGCAAGCCGTCAATAGATATCTCAAGATTCCAGTGCCCACCTGTCGAATCCGAGCTCGCGCTGAGGCCGTTTAGGATCGCGGTGATCGCACCGTCAGGCACATTAAGGCCTGCCAACAGCGTCGCCGCCGCCTGCCTGATGGCATCTTGCGATGCCTGAGGCATTGACAGTTTCGGGATCTGCAACAGCGTTGTGGCCAAGTCCGTGAGATAGGCCTGAAGTCCCTGCCATGCGTCCGCTGGCATGCCCGGAAAATAACCCTGAGCCAAGGCCTGCCCATAGCTGTTGCCAAAGGAACTGCCCATATGATTTCGGTATTCTGAATTGGCCCACTTCGGCAGTTTAATTTGGCCCACCCTCAAAACGAACGGGTACTCTTGGTTCGGGCGTAAGCCCGAGGCGGAGGAACTCGCCCCCACCTCTGTTCCGACCGACCCGTCACTCGACTTTTCCGCCAATAGTCTTGGTGGTCAAAGTCTTCTTCTCGATATCGATGTCGATCATGACCCGCGCGTAGCGGTCCTCGTTTCTAGACCCCGTAGCGACTAGCAGTACCCCGGTCGGACTATTCACAATGAAAACATATTCGCCGGGCTCCAGATGCGGCAGAGTGAAGTTGCCTTCCGGCGAAACAGCCGCAAGCGCGCAGCAATCGTCTTCGAACCTCGAATTCACGACCCTTATCCAGAGATCCGCAAGTTGCTCCCGAGCAGTGATCTTACCGAGCGTCGGCGGCATGATGATTGGCGTATCGATGTCATAGCCAACCGGCTGGAACAAAACCAGTAGCTCATCCCCTCGAACATGGACCATCTTTCCCATCCTCATTCCCCCCGCCTCGATAGTGATGCTGTAATCCCCGTAGGGAATATTGATCCCGACTGGCCCCTGAAAGTACGAAGCGAAATCCGCAGACACATGAGATGCACTCGGATCCCAAAGACGCAGATCACGTTTGAAGAACACGACCTTCACGGGTTCCAGCTTCTTGCCGGTGCGGTCAAATGCGCGCACGGTCACCGTATTGCCGGAGGCGAACAACGGCACGCCGACCAATAACAAGCTGGCCATTCGTATCAAAAACCGCTCGAAGATGGATGGTTTGCGCATGGCTCAGTCCCCAAAACAGTCCTTCGTAAGCCTTTCTGAAATCTCCTTGGTAGCGTATGTGCCCGGTCCAAACAACGTCCCTAATATATCGAGGTCCGTGCGGTTTCCAACATGAAGAAATTCATGCAGGATCGCGCCCTCCAACTGCGCCATTGACGTCTCCCAAGCCATCCCCTGATAGAAATAAATTTGAGTATCCCCCGGCTTAGGCACGGCAAAGTCAGCCTTTTTGTCGATCATGACAGCAAGCAGTTCCGGCTTTGTCAGAGCGTCGACAAAAGTAGCGCCGCCGTTGGCAAGATCCTGGACGTTTTTCGACCCAAGCCCAAGTAGTCCAAGCTCCGCTTCGCACAGACTATTTGGCGAAGGAGAAAAGTTGGCGAGTAGTTTGAGCGCTTTAGGCAGGGCGTCAGCAAATACAAGGACGGGAAGTCCTGGTCCTCCGCCGTTGCTCTGATCGGTCTGGACAGGATCTGTCCCTCCGCCGCCCGGCCCCGCGCACGCGCCCGAATTCTGCGCCTGATAACACGGCGGCGTCGCATCACATGTCAACCCAACCGACTCCCGGAGTTCCGAATAGACCGAGCACGGATCCAGATTTGCCCACATCGCGTCTTGAAGCCCCGCGCAATTCCCCATATCACTGCTGTTCGGATCGCTATCGCCAAACTCGATCGTCAGCAGCAGATAATAGGTCCAGCAATCCATCTTCCCGCTCGGATCCCCGCGATTTACCGGATCGTCGCCAG
>CAIQWJ010000086.1 GCA_903875575.1 uncultured Acidobacteriia bacterium
GCAAAACCGCACAACTGCCTGCGCATGCCTGAGGCGAGAGTCTTCAGGAGAGCCGGATGCGGGAAATCCGCACGTCCGGTTCGATGAGGGGAGAACGAGCCGTGCTATTCGTCGCTCGTTCTCCTACTCCACCGTCGAAAGGTCTTTCCCCCAACCTCAACCCGATTCCCCAGGGTTTCGTATGTTAATATCACGTGTGCCGCCGAAAATCCTGGGCGTTATTCCGGCCCGGTACGCATCGTCCCGTTTTCCCGGAAAAGCGTTAGCCCTTCTCGACTCCCGCACTATGCTCGAACACGTCTACGAACGTGTCAGCATGGCCCGCTACCTCACCTCCGTCGTCATCGCCACTGACGACGAACGCATCCGCGACGAAGCCCGCCGCTTCGGTGCCCGCGTCATGATGACCCGCGAAGACCACCTCTCCGGCACCGACCGCGTCGCCGAAGTCGCCTCCGCCTTCCCCGATTCCGAACTCGTCGTCAACATCCAGGGCGACGAACCCCTCATCGATCCCGGTGCCATCGACGCCGCCCTCCTCCCCATGCTCGATGACCCCGCCATCCCCATGGGCACGCTCAAAAAGCGCATCGAAGACCCGCGCGAAATTCAGGATCCCAACGTCGTCAAAGTCGTAGTCGACCACTTCGGCAACGCCATCTATTTCTCTCGCTCCGCAATCCCGTTCACCCGCGACCCAGGTGATTACTCGCACTTCAAACACACCGGCCTCTACGTCTACCGCCGCGAATTCCTGATGAGCTACTCCGAACTGCCCGTCGGCCCCCTCGAACGCGCCGAAAAACTCGAACAACTGCGAGCCCTTGAAAACGGCTTCACCATCCGCGTCGTCGAAACCGACTACGAATCCATGGGTGTCGATACCCCGGCCGATCTCGAACGCGTCCAGACCCTCATGCGCGCGGGCCAGGCCGCAGTGCATAATGCAAAGGTTCCCAATGCCTAAAACCACTGCCGCTCCCAACAAATTCATCTTCGTCACCGGCGGCGTTGTCTCGTCGCTCGGCAAAGGCATCGCCGCGGCCTCCATCGGCTGCCTGCTCGAAAGCCGCGGTCTCACCGTCTGCCTCCAGAAGTTTGACCCGTACCTGAATGTGGATCCCGGCACCATGAGTCCCTTCCAGCACGGCGAAGTTTTCGTCACGGACGATGGTGCCGAAACCGATCTCGATCTCGGCCACTACGAACGCTTCACCCATTCCCCGCTCACCCGCGACAACAACCTCACCAGCGGCCGCATCTACGAACAGATCATCCAGCGCGAACGCCGCGGCGATTACCTCGGCAAAACCGTCCAGGTCATCCCCCACGTCACCAATGAAATCAAGGCCGGCGTGAAGAAACTGGCCAGCGAAGTCGACGTCGTCATCTGCGAAATCGGCGGCACCGTCGGCGATATCGAATCGCTCCCGTTCCTCGAAGCCATCCGCCAGGTTCGCCATGAAGTGGGCCGCGAAAACTGCATCTTCGTCCACGTGACCCTGGTGCCGTGGATCAACGCCGCCCAGGAACTCAAGACCAAGCCCACCCAGCACAGCGTCAAGGAATTGCGCGCCATCGGTATCCAGCCCGATATCCTGCTCTGCCGCACCGAACGTCCCATCCCCAACGACATGAAGGACAAGATCGCCTTGTTCTGCGACGTCGACAAGGACGCCGTCATCGCCGCCAAAGACGTTCACTCCGTCTACGAAATTCCCATCGCCTTCGCCGAAGAGAAGGTGGATGAAATCATCCTCAAGCATCTGAATATGGATGCCACCGGCCCCCGTCATCTCGATGACTGGAAGGCCATGCTGCACCGCATGCAGAATCCGAAGGATGAAGTCGATATCGCGCTGGTCGGTAAGTACGTCGAGTACGAAGATTCCTACAAGAGCCTGAAAGAAGCGCTCCTGCACGGTGGCACAGCCCACAACGTGAAGGTCAAAATCCACTGGATTGAGGCCGAGGCGTTTGAAAAGGGCAAGCTCGAGCGCGAACTCGAAGCCTTCGATGGCATCCTGGTCCCCGGCGGCTTCGGCAAGCGCGGCATCGAGGGCATGATCAACGCCATCGAATTCGCGCGCGTGCAAAAGGTCCCCTACTTCGGGATCTGCCTCGGCATGCAGACCATGGTGATCGAGTACGCCCGCAACGTCTGCGGCATGAAGGGTGCCGATTCCACCGAATTCAACCCTGCCGCCCCCTATCGCGTGATCTACAAGCTGCGCGAACTTAAGGGTGTCGATGAACTGGGAGGTACCATGCGCCTCGGCGCGTGGCCCTGCCAGTTGAAACCCGGCAGCTTCGCCGCGCAGGCCTACGGCGTCAACGAAATCAGCGAACGCCATCGCCATCGGTTCGAATTCAACCGCGAATTCGAAGAAGCCCTCACTTCAAAGGGCCTCAAGATCACCGGCGAGACCGCCAACGGCACCTACGTCGAAATCTGCGAGATTGCCGACCATCCCTACTATCTCGGCTGCCAGTTTCATCCCGAGTTCAAATCGAAGCCCCTCGAACCGCACCCGCTGTTCCGGTCCTTCGTCGGCGCGGCGTACAAGTACCGCGAACACCGCCTCGCCCGCCAGTTGGCCCCGCTGCTGCCCGATACTGAATAGGCGCGAATGAGCATCCGTTTCGAAGATTTCACGAACCCGGCCAGTCTGGTCCTGATGGCCGGCCCCTGCGTGATCGAAAGCGAAGAGCACGTCAATAAGATGGCCGACGCCATCTCCGCCATCGCCGCCGCCGAGGGTTTCCCCTACATCTTTAAAGCCTCCTTCGACAAGGCCAACCGCACCAGCCTCCAGGGCTACCGTGGCCCCGGCCTCGCCGAAGGCCTCCGCATTCTCGGCGACCTCCGCAAGCGAGGCTTCTCCATAGTCACGGACGTCCACGAGACCAGCCAGATCGCCCCCAGCGCCGAGGTGGTGGACGTAATCCAGATCCCGGCCTTCCTCTGCCGCCAGACCGACCTCCTCCTCGAAGCCGGTCGCTCCGGCCGCATCGTGAACGTGAAGAAGGGCCAGTTCGTCGCCCCGCATGATATCCACCACGCCGCCGACAAGGTCGCCTCCACCGGCAACCAGCAGGTAGTGCTGACGGAACGAGGCTCCTCCTTCGGCTACAACAATCTGGTCGTGGACATGCGTGGCCTCAAGGTCATGGCCGATTCCGGCTGGCCAGTAGTTTTCGACGCCACCCACAGCGTCCAGCTCCCATCGGGCGGCGGCGGTGCTTCGGCAGGACAGCCTCAGTTCATCGAACCCCTGGCTTCAGCGGCGGTGGCGGTTGGAATCTCCGGCATCTTCGTGGAAGTCCACGACAACCCGGCAAGAGCCCTTTCCGACGGCCCCAACGCCCTCCGCCTCGACCTTCTCCCCGCCTTCCTCCGCAAGATGCGCCGCATCCACGAAGCAGCACATTCCGCCTGACGACCTGGCCGTGCCGCAAATCGTCACATGGAAGCTGATGTCTGGCATGGTCCTGTGGTGCGCCTTCCTGATATGGCTTTACCGAGCGGTCCCGCGACTGGTCCCCCACGCAGTCGGGATCGCGCGCTTTGCCACGGCGTACTTCGGGATTTCCTTGTGCGTCGCTTTCGTTCTTTTCCGCCTTTTTCCATGGACCCAACCCGAACCAACACTGCTAAGGGCATCTGGCTACTTTGCGGAGCAGGAATACTCTTGGGCCTCGTTTTCGGCGCAATTACTATCTTCAGGGACTTGAGACGGCGGTAGATCTCGATTTTCATCGGGCCGCGCCTGTTGCAGAAGGTAGCCAGATCAAAGCCTTGACCAAAGGCCCACAAGATGTTGATTCGCGGACATGGAGTAATCGGTTCACCCACCCGGTGTCGCATCCACACCACCACGCAACTCCCGACGGACCCTCCCAAATGGCACCTATCCAGTCCCTTCAAGTTCCACCTGAACGCTTTCGCCCACCCGGGCGTCATAGACTTGTAAGGGCGATCCATGTTTCCAGACCGACTAGTGGCATCCATATACGAACGGCGACGCCGTAACCCCCGCGCGGGCTTCTCTCTCATCGAATTGCTGATCGTCATCGCGATCATCTTAGTGATCCTGACAGTCGCGTTGCCAAAGCTGAACAACGCAGTGCGAAGCGCGCGCGAAACCGGCGCCGTCAAAGCCATCACGACCATCCACACAGCCGAAGTCCAGTACTACTCCAGCTATGGCCGCTTTGCCGCCTCCATGACGGAATTGGGACCGCCCGCCAGCGGTGCCGAAGGTGCCTCCGCCGCCGGCCTGATCGAGCGTGACCTCGCGACAGGAGAAAAGGGCGGCTATAAGTTCACCCTCGCAGCCACCGCGACCGGCTACACGATCAGCGCCGTCCCCGTCCAGTTCGGCAGCAGCGGCAGCAAGACCTACTTCTCCGACCAGGGCATGGGCATCCACGAACACCGCGGCCAGGAACCGGCCACGCTCAGCGACCCCCTGATGGGCGAAAGCGCCCCCGCCGCCGCCGGCCAGACCAAGTAACGAGCGGTCCGCCATGCGGCCTGTCCTCTTTTGCGCCACACTTTGCCTCGCTGCGATGGCCATCCCCGATAGCCTGTGGACGGCATCTCACAAACTCGAGGGCATCAACGCAGTGAAGGCGATCCTCAAAGTTCACGCCGCGCAGTCGAGATACTACCAGAGCAGCTGGCATTTTGCAGCTTCATTAAGGGAACTGAACCTGCCCGATGCCGTCGTTGGCTATCGATTCAATCTGAAAGCAACTCCGCCCGGGTATACCATCCGTGCAACATCGCAGCACCGCACCTACCTTTCAGGCCAGAGCGAGGAGATCCACGTGCACACCGGCCCGGAACCCGCAACGGCTGGCGATCCGCGCTTGAGTGAGCCCACTGACCGCTAAGCCTCCGCTGGTCGCTCTCTCGTCTTCCGCACGTTGTCCGTATCCTGCTTCGGCTCCGCCTCGCACTCCGCCACGATCGTCGTCACCGGCGAATCGGGCGCGGTCTTCGGCAAACCCACGAACCGGAACCGCAAATCCTCCTGAATGAATTTCACTGGCGCGCCCGTCCGGAGCATCTTCGCGCTCAACACCTTCGTTTTCAGCCCCGAAATCGCGAACTCCTCACCTGCCCAGAAATGAACATGCGTATAGAGGGTATTCCCGATCCGCGTGAAATTCGCGTGATCCGAGCGCTTCACCGTACAAGGCTCACCCTTATAGATACTCGCCCCGTTGCCCTCCAGCCACTTGCCCACCGCCTGCATCACCTGCACCGATGGCTCCGGAATCGACCCATCGCCGCGCGGCCCGATGTTCAGCAGATAGTTCCCGCCATCGCGCGCGCACGTCACCAGATTGCGGACCACCGTCTTCGGAGACTTCCAGTTATCGTCCGTCGCCTGATAACCCCAGCTGTCGTTCAGCGTCATGCAGGATTCCCACGCGCGCCCGCCCGCCTCCGCCGTGATCCTTTGTTCCGGCGTCGCAAAGTCTCCCGGCAGAGCGTTGCGGTTGTTCACGATGATCTCGGGCTGCAGATCGAACACCATCTTGTTCATCTTTTCCGACTCCCAACCCTGGACGTTGAGCGGCCACGAAACGTCGTACCAGAGCACACCTATCTTGCCGTAGCCGGTCATGAGCTCGTGGATCTGGCCGTGGATGTAATCCACAAACCGTCGGCGCGCAGCTTCATCGGTGGCGCAGCGTGCCCCATCGGGATGGTGCCAGTCCATCAGCGAATAATAAAAGCCCGGCGTCATTCCCTCGGCATGGGCGGCCTCCACGAATTCGGATACCAGATCTCGCCCCGGTCCCTGTTTCGGCGCGCAGTAATTGGTCAGCTTTGAGTTGAAGTGGCAGAAACCTTCATGGTGCTTGGTCGTCATCACCATATATTTCTGGCCCGCCTGCTTCGCGAGCTTCGCCCAGTCGCGGGCGGCGTTGGGCTTCGGCTTGAACTGCTTCGCCAGCAGTTCGTACTCCTTCACCGGGATGGCCTCGTCTTCCATGGCCCACTCGTGGCGGCCGATCACGCTATAGAGTCCCCAGTGAACGAACATGCCGAAGCGCGCGTCGCGCCACCACTTCATCCGCTGTGCGCGGGTGGCCTCCTGACGGGGGTCCGGAGGCGGCAGGGGCGGAGCGGCGGGCTGCTGGGCCTGGAGCTGGAAAGCCGGACTGGTCAGACGCGCGACGCCAGCGAGCGCGGCAGACTGGGCGAGAACAGAACGACGTGAGAGTGTCATAACTGCCCTACAGCATATTCCTCCCGGACCCCGTTGGCAACCAGCAACTGTCGGAAGCACCACCCGGAAGTGGAGTGAAACCGCACCGCCCACCCAAATTCCGTGTGGCACTGCCTCCCGGAATGCGGTATGCTCAACAAGATATGAGTGCTCCCGCAAAGGCTATGGCCCCGGACCGCCACGCCGAATATAACAAGTCCCGAATCTTTCTTGTCAGCGTACTCGCCCTCGTCACCGCGGGTATGGCGGCCTCGTTACGCTCTAACATCGCGAGCGACCTCCAGAGGATCTTCCTGGATCCGATCGACCATGCGCATTCGGCCGAAATGATTGCCAACATCCTGGGCATTCCGTTCATCGGCTTCGCTCTGACCATCGCGATCGGCAGTCCGCTGCTTGACATCATTGGTATGGGCCTTTTGCTCCCACTTTCCGGTGTTTGTTTCCTCATTGGCACCATGCTCTTCGTGTTTGCCGGTTCTGTGGCCTCTGGTGGTGGCGTCTATGACGTCCTGAAGATCGCAGCCGCCATCACGGGTATTGGCTGGGGCCTGGTGGAAACCGTCGTGAATCCCCTGACGGCCACGCTCTACCCGGACGAGAAGACGGCAAGACTGAACCATCTGCACGCCTGGTGGCCGGGTGGCCTGATCATTGGCGGCCTGCTCGGTGTCGGCATGTCGAGCATTGGTTTGGACTGGCGCACCAAGCTGTTCTGCGTTTTGGTTCCCGCCGCTGTGGTGGTGCTGATGTGCCTCGGCATGAAGTTCCCGCCGACCGAGCGCGCGGCAGCCGGCATCTCCATGGGCGAGATGTTCAAAGAACTGGCGCAGCCGATGTTCGTGGTCCTGTTTCTCGCCATGTTTATGACGGCGGCCTCCGAACTCGCTCCTGGTCAGTGGGTGGATCTGGCGCTGACGCGCACGGTTCACATGCCCGGAATTCTGCTGCTGGTCTACGTGAGCGGCATCATGTTTGTGGCACGTCACTTCGCCGGACCGCTGGTCCATAAGCTATCGCCGATCGGCCTGCTATGGATCTCCTGCCTGCTCGCCTCGCTCGGCCTGTTCTCGCTCAGCATCGCGGATTCGCCGGTCACCGGCATCCTGGCCGCCACGGTCTGGGGCTGCGGCGTCTGCTTTATGTGGCCGACCATGCTGGCCACGGCATCGGAACGCTTCCCCAAGGGCGGCGCTCTGCTGATGGGCCTGATGGGCTCCGCCGGCACTGCCTCGATCTACTTCGTGCTGCCGGAAATGGGAAAGATCTTCGACAACGAAGCCGTACGCCTCGCCGGCAGCCCGGACGCTTACGCTAAGCTGGCTGGCGCGGAACTGGACCGGGTCAAGGGTCTGGCAGCGCAGCTTTCGTTCAAGGAAGTGGCTTTCCTGCCCGCCTTCCTGTTGCTCGTCTTCGGGGCGATCTGGCTGTATGACCGCTCCAAAGGCGGTTTCTCGGCGAAGAAGATCTCGTAGCGAAATACCGGGGCTTCGGCTTCAAACGCAGAAAGGGGGCACGCGACCAGCGTGCCCCCTTTCTGCGTTTGGTGAGAACGGCTAACTAAGCCTGGACAGCGGTCGAAACCGAGTAGACCGGCGGCAGGTGCTCGGCCAAAGCCTGCCAGGAGTTGCCGGCGTTGCGCGTGTAGAAGACCGAGCCCCCGGTGGTGCCGAAGTACACGCCGGCATCGGCTTTATCGTCCGAGGCCATTGCGCCGCGGTGGACCAGGGCGAAAGCGTTCTCCTGGGGCAGACCCTTCGACATAAACTCCCAGGTCTTACCCGCGTCGCGGCTGCGGGCCACTTTGAGTTGGCCGCCCGGGACGAAGCGCTCCGCGGGCGACGTGATCGGAATCGTGAACAGGGTCTTCTCTTCGGCGGCGGGTACCGCCAGGGCGAACCCGAAGCGAGTGGGGAGGCCTTTGGAAATGTCCTGCCAGTTATCGGCGGTGAACTTCGCGCGATAGACGCCGCAGTGGTTCTGCTGGTAGAGGTCGCTCTTGTGTTTCGGGTGCGCCAGCAGCTTATGAACGCACTGGCCCACCTCGGGGAACTTGTCGGGTCGGAAGTCGCAGAGGACCTTGCCGTTGAAGGGTTCCCATGTCTTGCCCGCGTCGCTGCTGCGGAAGGCACCGGCGGCGGAGATCCCGACGATCAGCCGGCCCTTGCCCAGCGCCTGAATGGAGTGAACCATCATGCCGCCGGCACCCGCGGACCACTTATCGCGCGTGGGGTGCTTCGTGAGGCCTTCCACCATCTCCCAGTTCTCGCCGTTGTCCGGGCTGCGGAAGAGTGCGCCGGGGTCGGCCCCCAGGTAGACGACGCCTGGTTCGTCGGCGGCACCCGGCTCTATGTGCCAGATGCGGGTGAGCGATGACTTCGGCAGGCCTTCCATGGTGAGGCCGTTTTCAGAGACCTTCCAGGTCTTGCCGCCATCCGTGCTGGCGTTAAGGTGGTAGCCAAACCAGGCGTTGCCGACGGCGGCGTAGAGGCGGCTGGGGTCGCGGGGATCCTGCGCGACGTGGTGGACTTCCTGACCGCCGAAGAAGGGGCCTTCGGCCTCCCAGGTCTTGCGGTCGCGTGAGCTAAAGAGGAAGGCACCTTTGCGGGTGCCGATCCAGACTTGTTGGGTGCGGGTGCGGGCCATGAAGGATAGTATCTGACGTCCGGGCGGGCCTTCGCAAGCCCCTCTTACGCTGGGGTGGGGGCCGCTACCGAGGGTGAGTTCGGGGACGGGTTGGGGCACCCCTGAGCAATGAGGTCTGAGTGCCGTCGGGTGCTGTGTTGGGCGCGGGTGGTTGCGCTACAGTGGCGGTTCCATGGGCAGGGCCAGCGGCGGCTCGCGGAGGAAGTCGAGCTTGCTCATCTGGGCGACCGCGTCCTGAATGTCCTGTTCCGTGGTGGCTTCCACGGTGATCACGAACGGCAGGTCGTGCTTCGTATCGCTGGGAAGCTGAAGGACCGCTTCGAGCCCGATCTGTTTGGAGGCGAGAATGCCGGCCAGTTCGGCGATGATGCCGGGACGGTCATCCACACGGAAGCGCAGGTAGTACGGGCGGCGCTGGAGGGCGATGGAGACCGGCTTGTATTCGCCAAGCCGCTCGTGCGCGAAGGGTGAAACGCGCTCGGGGCTGCCGGAGTTGATCTCGCGAGCCACGCGCATCATGTCGCTGACGACGGCGACGCCGGTCGGATTGGAGCCCGCCCCGCGTCCGTAATAGAAAGTATCGGAGCCGTACTGGCCCTTGACCCAGATGGCGTTGTAGGCACCCTTGACGCCTGCGAGGATGGTGCTTTCGCTGATCAGAGCTGGACGCACGGAGAGGACCAGACCCCGGTCGGTCAACTGGCCGGAGCAGACCAGACGGATGGTGTGGCCCAACTGGTGGGCGTAATCGAAATCCTGCGCGGTGATGCGGCGGATGCCTTCGACGAAGATGTCGCTCGGCGTGATGCGTTCGCCGAAGGCGAGGGCGGAGAGGATGGCCAGCTTGGAACGCGCGTCGTAGCCATCGACGTCAGCACTGGGGTTGGCCTCGGCGTAACCCAGGGCCTGGGCTTCGGCGAGAATCTTGTCATATGATTCGCCGCGCCGCTCCATCTCGGTCAGGATGTAGTTGCTGGTGCCGTTGAGGATGCCGGCGATGGCGACGATGCGGTCGCCGGAGATGCCTTCGCGGAGCACCGTGTGAATCGGAATGCCGCCGGCTACGCTGGCTTCCATGGCCAGGTTGACGTCGGCGCGGATGGCCTGATCCCAGATCTCGGCACCGGCGAGGGCCATAAGCTCTTTGTTCGCCGTGATGACGGACTTGCCGTTGGCGATGGCGGTTTCGATGATCTCGCGCGCGAGCGTGGTGCCGCCGATGAGTTCCGCGACAATCTGGACGTCTGGATTCTCGACGACATCGCGCCAGTTGGTGGTGCGGATGACGCCTTCGAGGCCCGCGGGCAACGTCTTCTCCATGGCGTCCAGACTGCAGACGGCAGCGACGCGCAGGTTGAAACCGAGTTTTTGACTGATCTGGGCGGCATTGCCAGCCAGAATGGATACGGTGCCCGAGCCGACATTGCCGAGCCCGATCACGCCGATGTTGACGTCCTTCATTTTTACTATTGTCTCAGGGCCATTGAATTCGGGGCTATGATAGCGATATGGACGCACCCGAAACGACCCATCGCCCCCGCCGGGCGTTTCTTGTGACGGCGATTACAGTGGGCCTGGCGAGCGGGCAGACGGCGTCGAACCAGGCAGCGGATGACGATCCGACGCAGAAGAGATTGCCCAGTGGGAAACTGCAGTCGGATGCGATGGCTAAGTCCGACTACGACCAGAATGTGAAGGACGCGCGGGAACTGACCGGGCTTTCGAAGTCGATTGAGCTGGAGTTAGAGAAGAACGACCAGAATGTTTTGTCTCTGGGGCTGTTGAAGAAACTCGACGACGTGGAGAAGATCACGAAGCGGATGCGCACGCGGATGAAGCGCTGAATATTCGATTTTCAACCTCTACGGCCCGTGGAGCGGGCCACCCCTGGGGATGAAAATGTGCGGGAACAGCGATAGAATCAGGCTGCGGACGAGCGAAGACCGAAGTTCTATGTGGTGATTCAGAAACATCTGAAATCCCGA
>CAIQWJ010000087.1 GCA_903875575.1 uncultured Acidobacteriia bacterium
GAACGAAACGCCAGCTTCGGATTGTTCTTCGACATCACTTTTGTGATGGCCGCCGTCAATGTCGTCTTGCCGTGATCGATGTGACCAATCGTGCCGACGTTTACGTGCGGTTTGCTGCGGTCAAATTTTTCTTTCGCCATATGCCACCCGTCTCCTGAGTAATCTTTCCTGCTAAATCCTGAACTAACCCTTGCCCTGTACGCGGCTGACGATTTCTTCCGAAACGTTCTTCGGAACTTCCTCGTATCGCGCGAAGTGCATCGTGAAACTGCCGCGGCCCTGTGTGCGCGAGCGCAGCGAGTTCACATAGCCAAACATCTCGCTCAGCGGCACGCTTGCCTTGATAATGTGCGTCGCACCCTGAATTTCGGTACCGAGCAACTGCCCGCGCCGTGAAGTCAGATCGCCGTTGACCGTACCCATGTATTCGTCCGGGACCACGACTTCTACCGACATCACCGGTTCCAGAAGAACCGACTTCGCTCTGCGGCAGGCTTCCTTCACGCAGATCGAAGAGCAAATCTTGAATGCCATTTCCGAAGAGTCGACATCGTGGTATGCGCCGTCGAATACCGTGACCTTGACGTCTTCCATCGGGTAGTTGGCCAGAATGCCGCCTTCCAGAGCTTCGATGACGCCCTTCTGGATAGCCGGAATGAATTCCTTGGGGATGTTGCCGCCCTTGATGCCGTTGACGAATTCGAAGCCCTTGTCTTTGTTCGGTTCCACACGCAGTTGGCAACGCGCGTACTGACCGCTGCCACCCGTCTGCTTCTTGTGGGTGTAATCGAATTCCGCCGTCTGGCGAATGGTCTCGCGATACGCAACCTGCGGCTTACCAACGTTGGCTTCCACATTGAATTCGCGCTTCATGCGATCCACAATGATTTCGAGGTGCAGTTCGCCCATGCCCGACAGAATCGTCTGGCCGGTTTCCGGGTCCGTCTGCACGCGGAAGGTAGGATCTTCCTGCGCCAGTTTCGCGATCGCCATGCCCATCTTTTCCTGATCGGCCTTGGTTTTCGGTTCCACAGCCAACTGGATGACGGGAATCGGGAAGTCGATCGGTTCCAGCACGATGGGCGAATTTTCGTCGCAAATCGTGTCACCGGTTGAGATTGTCTTCAGTCCGACGGCGGCACAGATGTCGCCCGCCATGATTTCCTGAATGTCTTCGCGCTTGTTGGCGTGCATGCGCATCAGACGTCCGACGCGTTCCTTGCGGCCCTTAGCAACGTTATAGATTGACTCGCCCGCGCTCATCTTGCCGGAGTAAACGCGGAAGAAGGCTAACTGACCGGAAAACGGATCGGTCATAATCTTGAAGACCAGTGCCGAGAACGGTTCCGTGTCGCTTGCATGACGAACCAGCTTGACTTCCTTATCGTCGACCGAAGTGCCATTGATGGCCGGAATGTCGAGAGGGGAGGGAAGGTAATCCACGACGGCGTCGAGCATCGTCTGGACGCCCTTGTTTTTGAATGCCGAACCACAGATAACCGGGAAGATCTTCAAAGCGATGGTGGCCTTGCGGATGCCGGCTGCGATTTCAACTTCCGTCAGTGCCTGACCTTCGAGGAACTTGCCGAGCAGCACGTCGTCGAATTCGGAAACCGCTTCGATCATCTTCTCGCGATATTCATTCGCTTTGTCGAGAAGATCGGCAGGGATGTCGACAACGTCGAATTCCGCGCCCAGCGTTTCGTCGCGCCAGATGACAGCCTTCATCTTGACCAGATCGATGACGCCCTTAAAGGTTTCAGCCGCGCCGACCGGAATCTGAATCACAACCGGGTTGGCCTTGAGACGGTCAATGATCGTGCCTACCGAGTAATAGAAGTCGGCTCCGACACGGTCCATCTTGTTGATGAAGCAAATACGCGGAACGTGGTACTTGTCGGCCTGACGCCAAACTGTTTCCGACTGGGGCTGCACGCCGGCAACGGCGTCGAACACGGCGACCGCGCCATCCAGAACACGCAGCGACCGCTCTACTTCGGCCGTGAAATCCACGTGGCCGGGAGTGTCGATGATGTTGATCTGCATGTCGCGCCACGAAGCGGTGGTTGCAGCGGAAGTGATCGTGATGCCACGTTCCTGTTCCTGCTCCATCCAGTCCATGGTGGCGGTGCCTTCGTGGACTTCGCCGATCTTGTGCGAACGACCGGTGTAATAGAGGATGCGTTCCGTGGTTGTGGTCTTACCGGCATCGATGTGAGCAGCGATGCCAATATTCCTCATCCGTTCCAGTGGTACAGTGCGTGCCATGTTTTAAAAAGTCGTTCCCAGGATTCCGTTAACCAACTACCAGCGATAGTGAGCAAACGCCTTGTTTGCTTCCGCCATGCGATGGACGTCATCGCGTTTCTTGATTGCTCCGCCACGCAGGTTGGCCGCGTCGTTCAGTTCGTTGGCCAGCTTGTCCGCCATGCCTTTTTCGGCGCGGCCGCGTGCATTGAGCAGAATCCAGCGAATAGCCAGACTCGTCCGGCGATTCGTCGGAACTTCGATCGGCACCTGATAGTTGGCGCCACCGACGCGACGGGTTTTGACTTCGAGCATCGGCTTAGCGTTCTCGACGGCTTTCTTAAAGAGCTTAATGGCCTCTTCGCCGCCGCCGCGCTCTTCGAGCTTCTTCATCGAAGTGTAGAAAATCTTCTGGGCCGTGGACTTCTTGCCGTCCCACATCATCGAGCAGACAAACTTTTCAACCAGCGTGGATCCGTAGATGGCATCCGCCACTACTTCGCGATTCTCTGCGCCTCTGCGTCTTGGCATATTTCTTTATTCCCTTACTTATTTGGCTGCGGTGGCTTTAGGCCGCTTGGCGCCGTACTTCGAACGGCTCTGCTTACGGTTGGCAACGCCAGCCGTATCGAGCGCGCCACGAACCACGTGATAGCGAACGCCGGGGAGATCTTTCACACGACCGCCACGAATCAGCACGATCGAGTGTTCCTGCAGGTTATGGCCGACACCCGGGATATAAGTCGTCACTTCGACGCCGTTGGTCAGGCGCACGCGGGCAACTTTTCTCAAAGCCGAATTGGGCTTTTTCGGGGTTGACGTGTAAACGCGGGTGCAAACACCACGCTTTTGCGGGCAACTCTGTAATGCCGGGCTGGCAGTCTTCCATGCGGGCGCTTTACGCCCTTTGCGCACAAGTTGATTAAATGTCGGCAACGTACAATCCTTAAAGTTAAGAGCGAAACCGAAAAACAAGCACAGCCAAACACAAGCTGGCCGATCTCTCTAAAATCACTGCGTCAATCCATTTAGCGGCTGAAGAACTACATGCCACTGAGGCTATTGGGACAGGTCCTTGTCTCGACGAAGCAAGTTCGTCACTGATAGCGGGACCGCGCCCTGGCCGGATCTCCGACGCCGGAGATGGTAGCCAGAAGCTTTTGTTAAGCTACAGCCAAACTCTTCTACTCTATCCGATTTCTAAGTGCTGTGTCAACAGCGTGACAGGGTATTTTCTTCACGCGTGCACCGCAAACTCAGCCACCAGACAGATTTAAGAGTATCATAGGGCTTATGTTGAGTGGCTCGGCACCCGCAGTGACCGTGGCGAACTATCTGGAATTGGAGCGGGCCGCTAAGACGCGGTCGGATTTTCGCGCCGGCGCGATGGCTCCAAGGGCCATTTCCAACGTCAAACATGCGATGATCGCCGGGTCAGCCTTGGCCAGTCTTGTCGGACTGCTCAAACGCGGCGAGTTTTCGGCTTTCGGAGCGGATCTACGGCTGTTCGTCAAGCATCACCACATGGTCACTTATCCGGACCTCTTCGTCGCCCGGTCGCCGTTTCAGGTTTTGGATGCGCATCAGGACACCCTGACCGACGCCATCCTTATCGTGGAAATCGTCTCCCCGGACACAAAAAACTACGATCGTGGCGATAAATTTCGCTATTATCAAGCATAGCCGTCATTCCGGGAGTACCTGCTCATCTCGCAGGACGAAATTCAGATCCAACACTACCGGCGTCAACTGGACGGAACGTGGAACAAGCATGCCTTTACCCGGCCGAACGACGAAATCCACCTCGGAAGCATCGATTGCCGGCTTCGGCTTGGTATGGTCTACGAACGCGTCAGGTTTGGTCCTGACCCGACGGTTCCGGCAAGTCTGGCGCATTGACGTCGAAACACTCTTCGATCTTCTTGTCCTCGGCGGGTGAGTCCCACCCCGGATATAAGCGAATCTTGTGTTTGCACAGCCCTCGCCCAAAATTCCCCGGATCTGGAGCCCCCCGGTCTCTCCTCCCAGCCGCGCTGGATGGCGGCTTCATCGTGGTACCGCGGTTTTGATGAGCCCCTGATCGTCGGGGCCGCGCACTGCTTCACCAACAGCTATGAAGGCCCGTATCACGGCATTCGGTTCGTTGAGCCCAAGCCCCGCCAACATTGCACGTAACCGCTGTGCCAGCTGGTAGTTCGTGACATTTCCGGTACGCATAACATCAACGATGCACTGCTGCAAAGTCGCACCCTGTTCATCATTGAAGCTGGCAGTGCTCAGGGCCTTGGAAAGTTCGCCAGCGAAGGCAACCAATTCGATCCGCGACGGTTGTCGTTCTGGCATAGCCAAAGCGAGCATACTATCTGCAAGTTGCTGATTCAACGAATCGCTGGGCTTGCCCGGGCTCTTCATGGCCATCAGGATCGACCGCATCTTCGTAACGGTTTGCGCGACAGGCACTGGTCTCAGCGCCGCCGGCATTGGCCCCGCTGACTGCGTGTTTACCTGGTCGATTGGCTGGTTAATGGTTTGGCCGTTCACGACCAGCGCAGCCAGCATGGCACACCCGATGGCTTTCTGCATGGCCGCATCATATCACCCCGCAGACACACCTGATGCCGTTCTGGGCTAAGATGAACGCAGGAAGCCCACCCGATGAGAAATGCTCAGAAGTTCGTGTTCGGGTTGATTGGCTGCAGTGCTCTGTTTGTATTTCTCGTGATGGCGACAGGCAGCGCGCAGGATGCAAGAGCGCAGTCGCCCGACAGAACGAAGCAATTCAACGCCGCTTCAATAAAACCGATTACGGGAGACACAGGCGGCGGCAGAATGGGCGGCAATGGCGGCCTGATCTTTACGCCGGAAGGTGTTACGAGCACGCCTGGAGGGGTGACCGCGAAACGCATTATTCTGGAGGCCTGCAATCTCACCGAATACGAGCTTTCCGGCGGGCCCCGGTGGCTCGATTCCAACAGATTCGAGTTGAAGGCAAAAGCTGAAACACCGTCCGATAAGAATCAGTTAAGGCTCATGCTCCAAGCGCTCTTGGGCGAACGTTTTCAGCTTAAAATCCATCATGAAATGAAGGACATGCCGGTATTCGCGCTGACCGTCGGCAAGGCGAAACCAAAGCTGTTTCCGATCAAGGAAGGAGATGATGACCCGCCGCTTGTCCCCCTTGGCAGTCGCAACGCGACCCATCACTCGATTTCTCGCGGCACTTTGCAGGATTTCGCCCATTCAATATCCACCGACATGGGCCGCCCGGTGCTGGATAAGACCGGGATCACTGGAATCTATTTCTATTTTTTGCAGTGGGACGAAAACGAAGGTTTCGTGGCTGCCGTGGAGGAGGCGCTCGGATTGAAATTCGAGTCGCGAAGGGAACCAGTCAAAACCCTCGTTGTCGATCAGATTGAACTACCCAGCGCGAATTAGTTTACGCGTGGTCAACTGAGGCCGATCCGGGCTATCATAGGTGTTAGGATGTCTAGCCAGCCGGTCTCCTATCTGACGCATGACCAGTATCTCGATATCGAGACCGCTGCTGAAACACGTAGCGAGTACATCGCCGGAACCATGTATGCCATGTCTGGTGCCTCGCGAAACCATAGTCGGATCGTTTCATACGCTGAATCCCTGCTCCTGAACCAGTTGCGCGGGCGCGATTGCGAGGTGGCCAGTACAGACCTCAGGTTGTTCATCGAGCGGTATAGCGTTTTTACCTATCCGGACATCCTCGTGACCTGCGGCCCCGACAAGTTTCTTCGTAACCGCACCGACACCCTAACTGATGCCACCGTCATCATCGAAGTTCTATCGCCTTCCACCAAGAACTACGACCGTAGCGAAAAATTTGATTACTACCGTGCCCTCCCGTCCTTCCGTGAGTACCTGCTGCTATCTCAGGACCAGATCGGGGCCGAGCACCATGTCCGTCAACCCGACGGTTCATGGTTAATGCGCGAATACTCTACGCCCTCCGACGAAATCCGGATCACCAGCATCGGGTGCAGCCTCCGTCTGGAAGCTGTTTACGAGCGCGTTCAGTTCGAAAATCCACCTGATCCGAAACTTTAAGCAATCCATATAAGTTACTCATAACGCAAAGCATCAATCGGATCCAGTCTCGACGCCTTCAGCGCCGGCAGCAACCCCGCAAACAGCCCGATAATCTCCAGCACCACAGTCGAAGTCACCACCGCAAATTGCGAAATATGCAGGTGGATATCCCCATTCCCTGTCGTATCTTTGAACAGCGGCCCCAGCAGCGGCAGCGTCTGCACCCCCGCCGTCACCCCCCAGCCGATGAACACTCCCAGCAACCCGCCGGCCGTCACAATCACCATCGCCTCCACCAGGAACTGCCACAGGATCGACCGACGCGTGGCGCCGAGCGATTTCAGAACCCCAATCTCCTTCGTCCGCTGCGTCACCGACACCAGCATGATATTCGCCAGCCCAATCCCGCCAATCGCCAGCGTCATTGCCCCAATCAGGCCCAGCAGAATCTGCAACGCCAGCGACATGGTATCCACAATCTTCTGGAACTCATTGAAGATAATGATCTCCAACGCTGGCTCGTCGTTCGGAATGAAGCCGTGCACGCGTCCCAGAACGGCACGAACATCCTTCACGGCCTGCTTACGGAACTGTGGATTCGCCGGCATCCAGACAAAATCGTTCGGGTGTCGAATATCCCGGAACAGCGACGCCGTCGATAAAGGCATGAAAACACACTCGTTATCCGGCGTGTTGTAGTTCGAAATCTGCGTCTTCGACTTAAGCAGCCCAATGATCTGGAACTGTAACCCATTGATTGTAATCGATTCCCCTACCGGTGGAATCTCCCCAAACAGCTTGCGCGCCGCCAGCGCCCCCAGTATCGCGACCCGCTGCTTGTTGAGATAGTCCTCGCCGTTGATCCAGCGCCCCTCGTCGAGCGTCATGTTGCGGACTTTCTCATACGCCGGCTCCACTGCCCGCAGGGTCATGGCTTCCTGCCGGACGCCCCGGACCACGGTTGCGTTCCGGATCATCGTCTCAGCGGAAATCGCGCTGACCAGGGGTACATTGTCGCGGATCAGCTCCACATCGGTCAGATCCAGCCGGATCTCCCTCCCGGAACGCTGCCCGCCAGCCTGCGCCGAGGTCTGGCCTCCAAATACCAGGATCAGATCCTGCCCCACCGCCTGGAACGAATTCCGCAGAGCGAAGCCAAACCCCTCGCCATACGAATACAGAATCACGAAGCACGCGACACCCCACGCCAGGCTCGCCATGGTGAGCAGGCTGCGCTGCCGGTTGAAGCTGAGCGCCGCGCCCGCCTCGCGAACGATTGACCCGAAAGTCATATCCGGCTACCTCTCATAGCGCAGCGCCTCCACAGGAGTCAGCGAACAGGCCCGCCAGGCCGGAAACAGCGCTGACAGAATCGCAATCACGGTCAGAGTCGCGAAAGCGATCCCCGTGGTCTCCCAACTCACCGGCAGGCCGGGGAACATATCCGGCATCTTCACCAATTTCAATGCGCTCGAAAGCCCAAATGCCACGGACCACCCCACAAACCCGCTGACAAACGCCAGCACCGTACCTTCCACCAGGAAATCGGCCAGAATTCGTCCGCGCGTGGCACCCAGCGCCTTGCGCAGGCCAATCTCGCGTGTGCGCTCCGAAACCGTCACCAGCATGATGTTCATGACTCCGATGCCCCCCAGCGAAAGCGTCACAAACGCGATAAAGCCGAGGAAAACCGTCATGGAATCGAAAATACCGTCCACTTGCTTCTGACTCTCCACGGTGTCCCACATGTGCATGGCATTTTCGTCCGCAGGATCGTAGTCGTGATTGTGGGCAAGCACCTTGCGCACCTGTTTCTCCACCACCAGGGAGTCGGTACCCTCCCTGGCTTGGTAGAGGACCTCGTCCAGATCCCCCGGCCGGTAGTTCTTTGAGGGCGGCATATCCCGCGCCATGGCCTCATATGGCATGAAGATCTTCTTTTCGTCGAGCCCGGAGTAGCTGCTGTTCTGATCCTTATCTGCCAGCACTCCCACGACGCGGTATGGAATCCCATTCAGCGCAACCTGGGTTCCAACCGTCCCCGGCCGTGAGGCGAATAGCTGCTTTTTCACGTCTCTGCCAATGACGCACACGCGCGCCCCGGCTGCTGCTTCCGTATCCGTGAAGAAGCGTCCCTCACCGATCGGCAGAGTTCGAAGGTTGGGATAGTGGGCTTCCACGCCGCTGACGTCGAAACTGCCACTGTTATACGGGCTGGTCGCCTTCAGCCCGTTCTCCAGTTCCAGCGCGACCGTTTTCAGCAAAAACGCTTCGTGTCGCAGACTGGTCAAATCGGCAATATTGAGCCGAATCCGCCGGCCCGCCCTCTGGCCACCCGCCTGCATCTCCGTACGACCGCCGAACAGAATAACCAGCTTCTGTCCCAGTTGCTTCGTGCTGTTGCGCTGGCCTTCCTTGAAACTGTCTCCCATGGCGACCACGAGCACCATGGATGCAAGACCCCAGGCGATCCCCGCCATGGTGAGGAAGCTGCGCAGCTTGTTGCGCAGCAAACTCCCCATCACCTGTCCCAATAGCTCGCTGACGTAAGTCATAGGCGTGCGCGGCTACTGCAACACGACCTGCTGGCCTTCGTTCAGGCCTTTGAGCACTTCCGTTTTCGCCCCGTTGCCGATGCCCAACGTGACGTTCAGCTTCTTCTTGCCCGTAGGGTCCACTGCATCCGGCACTTCCACCGCCGTGGACTTGTCTTTGTTGTAGAGCACCGCGCCTTCCGGGATCGCCAGCACGCCCTTGTGCTCTTCCAGCACGATCTCCGCGTTAGCCGTCATCTGCGCCTTCAGAATGCGCTTTTCATTGGAAATCGAAACCCGCACTTCGAACGTCGTGACGTTATCCTTTTCCAGACCCATGGGAGAGATCTTCGTCACCTTGCCGTCGAATTTCTGGTCCTTAAACGACTCCACCTTGATCCGCGCCGGTTGCCCCAGATAGAGATGCCCTACGTCGCTTTCATCCACCTTTCCTTTGACGTAGACCTCGTTCAGATCGCCCAGCGTCATGATCGGCGTGGCGCTCGAGCCTACCTGGAGAATGGAACTGACCGCAGTCCCTACTTCGCTGTCGCGGGACAGAACCACGCCGTCGATCGGCGAGACAATTGTTGCATTTCTCAGATTCTCTTCCGCCGCCGCCACTACGGCCTGCTGCTGTTCGAGCGCGGCCTGATCCCTTGCGATGGTAGCGGTTGCGGTGGCAAGATTCGCCTGTGCCGATTCCTGCTTATTGGCGGCGATCCGGTAATTCTTCTCCGCGTCGTCCCGCGCATTTTGGGCTATCAGTCCGCTTGTGAACATGGTCCGAGCCCGTTCCATGTCGCGCTGCAGAAAGGGCAGATCGGCACCTTTCGCATCCACCTTGAACCGTTCGTAGTCCGCTTGCGCCGATCGCAGATTCGCCTCAGATACATGTAGAGCCGCCTGTTGCTGTCGCAGGAGAGGAAGCAGGTCGTTCTGGTCCAGTTCGCAAATCACCTGACCCTTGTGCACGATATCGCCCACGTTCACAGGCAGTTTCTGGATGATGCCGCTGGCCTTGCTCTTGATTTCCACCTGGGTTACGGGCTGGATTTTGCCCGTCGCCACCACGGACCGCGCCAGATCCATTCGCTCCGTCTTCGCCAGTTTCTCCGGCTCGATCTTCTCCGGCTTCTTCCCGAACGCCTTCATCCCGAAATAGCCACCGCCTCCGAGCACTGCCAGGGTCAGCACCACCCAGATGATCCTGCCGCGTTTACGCGCCGCCATATCTCAATTCCCTCTGACGTGTATACGTTCGAGCGAGGCAAAAGTTCGCGTTGATACGCTATCTGCCAGCAGGCCACGTTCCTCTCGTGGAGGTGCCGTGTATCCTGTCAGGTGGAGTGACTTTGAGGTGAATGGAATGAGCATGGCAGGAAAGTGCATTGTGGCGTTGCTGGGGCTGACCGGCCTGGTGTTGGGGCAGGTACCCAGTCCGGATGCAACGGCGTCCGCCACCATCGCAGGCAAGGTCTTATCTATCAAGTACTCAGCACCTTCCGTGCGAGGCCGGAAGATCTTCGGGGCCGATGGCCTGATCAGCAAGGACCCGAACTATCCGGTTTGGCGGGCTGGCGCGAACTCCGCCACATCCTTTCATACAGATGCTGACATTTCCATTGGTAACTTATCGGTGCCGAAAGGCGACTATACGATATACGCTCTGGTAGAGGACCCCGACAACTGGCAGCTCATCATCAACAAGCAGACCGGCCAGTGGGGACTGACGTACGATGCAAAGCAGGATCTGGGGCGGGTCAAAATGAAGATGTCGAAGCCTGCCAAACTCGTGGAAGTGTACAAGATGACGCTAACCTCCACCGGGGCGAAGACAGGCAAACTGCAACTGGAGTGGGAACAGCACGTGGCGGCGGTCGACATCATGGTGAAGTAAAACAGGCGGACTGGTAAAAATGGCGAAAAGCGGATCCAGCAGTAAGAAGGTGGCCAACGGCATGGTCGCGGCCGGAGCAGCAGCTGTGATGGCTGTGTACGCAGCCGGTTACGCGAAGACCAATGACGCTGCCACGAAAATGGAAGCTCAGTCCGATGATCGGCGCCCTGGCACCGGTCGCTCGGGTGGCGTGCCGGCAGGTCGCGGTCCGGCGGCTGAGAGTGTCGAAGGTCGGGGCCCCGCCACGGGCGATACTCGACCCGAAACAGCACCCGGACTGGCCGGTGCACAGGCTCCGGTCACGCAACCCGGCCACGATAATCAGCCTATACAGGTCGCCTCGCTGGATCATGGGCCTGCGCCGATGACCATGCCATCGGCGTCCGTGCCTGAAGTAAAATCCACGCCTGAGCCGACTGCTGCCAAGCCCGAACACACGGCGGAAGTGACTCCCGCGCCCGTGGCCACTCCGGCACCCGCGCCGGTGACACCCGCTCCGGTTGCTGTCGCTCCGGTGCCCGCTCCCGCGCCAGCCCCGGTGGTCGCCACGATTACTCCGGCTCCTGCCCCTGCACCCCCGCCCCAGCCCGCCGCGCCTCCGGCTCCCAAGTGGAAGGATGGCAAGTACACGGGATGGGGCACCTCGCGCCACGGCGACATTCAGGCCTTCGTCGTGATCGAAGGCGGACGCATCGCTTCCGCCGGCATCGAACAGTGCCTGACTCGTTATTCCTGCAGCGTCATCGGCCGCATCATCCCCCAGGTCGCTCAACGGCAGAGTCCGGAGACCGACTATGTGTCAGGTGCCACGCAAAGCACCAACGCTTTCTATTACGGTGTGATCGAGGCCCTGAACAAGGCTAAGAGCGAAGCGAAGTAGGCCGAACGTAATCATGCCCGTCCGCACCGAAGCCGTGATGGGGACCATTGTCACCATCCACGTTGTGGCGGAGACAACTGAGGCCGAACCAGCCATCAGCCGCGCCTTCGGGTGGTTTCACGAGATTGAGGCACGCTGCTCGCGCTTTCTACCGTCGAGCGAATTGATGTTGCTCACTACGCAGCCCTTCGTCCGCGTTCCCGCGAGCCCCATCCTTTTTGAGGCCGTGCGGTTTGCCTGTATGGTCGCCGAAGAGAGCGATGGTGCCTTTGATCCCGCCATTGGACATCGCATGGAGCAGCGCGGTTTCAATCGCGAACACCGCACGGGCGCCATCATTCGCTCGTATCTCAACCCGGTGGCCGACGTCAGCTATCGGGACATCGAACTTGATCCCGAAGCCCGCACCATCAAACTGCGCCGGCCGCTCACGCTGGATCTGGGTGCGGTTGCGAAGGGGCTCGCGGTGGATACAGCAGCGAAAGAGCTTGCCCCGTTTCGCGATTTCGCGATCGACGCGGGGGGCGACCTCTACCTGGGAGGCCGAAATCCGCAGGGCGAACTCTGGTCGGTGGGCATTCGCCATCCGCGAAAACCCGATGAATTAGTCGACAGGTTGATCGTTTCCGACCAGGCTGTTTGCACATCCGGCGACTACGAAAGGGGGCAACATATACTGGACCCTCGTACCGGAGAACCCGCTTTTGCGGTGGCCAGCGCCACGGTTCGCGCGCCCGGCGCGATGCTGGCCGACGCCCTGGCTACGGCTACGTTCGTGCTGGGCCCCGTGGCGGGCATTGAGTTTCTTGAAAGGATGGAAGTCGACGGTTTGATGTTTACGGACAACCAGCAGGTCATCGAACGCTTTGAAACGCGGGGTCTCCGGCGTGCGGCGTAGAGCGAAGAATTTCTTTAAGACGCCGAAGGGCATGCTCACGATTATTCTGGTGATTCTCGCGGGGATTGCCGCGCCGCACGAAGGTCTCAGTGTTGTCTTGCCCGGTATGCTCAGCGCAATTGTTGTGGCGGGCATCGTTGACACCGTTATCCTGAAGCTGCGCAAGAAGAACTGGGAGTTTCCCAGCGGTGCCGTTCTCACCGGCATGATTGTAGCAATGGTGCTGCGCGCGCAGGAGCCCTGGTACGTGGTGACCATTACGTCTGTGGCGGCGGTTCTCAGCAAGTACATTTTTCGCTCGCGTCACGCGAATGTTTTCAATCCGGCGGCGCTGGCTGTAATCGCGAGTTTTTACGTCTTTCATACCGGCCAAAGCTGGTGGGGCGCGCTGACGGAAGTGCCGCTGTCGCTCCAGGCCGCACTGCTGGCAGGTGGTCTGTTCATTACCGACCGAGTGAACAAACTACCGCTGGTGCTGACGTTCCTTGGTACGTATTTCCTGCTCTTCACGATCATGTCTTTCGCGGGCGATCCACGTTTTGTAGCCGAGATCTATCGCTCGCCGGACGCCGAGGCAGCTCTCTACTTTGCGTTCATCATCCTCACCGATCCACCCACATCACCGGCGAAGTATCACGACCAGATCATTTTCGGCGTGATCGTAGCGGTGGTCAGTTTTGCCTTCTTCGAGTGGGCCGGAGTGGTTTACTATCTGCTCGCCGGGTTACTCGTGGGCAATGTGTGGGAATCATGGCGTCGCATCAATCGGCGCGGTATCTATACGTTCCCGGGTGGCATTGGATCGTATCTGCGCGAGATCAGCCCGTGGAAGATCGATACCCGTGCGTTGCCACGTCACAACGAAGTAGTCGGGGCCTGATGCAGAAAGTGTTCGGCCAGCAGGTCGATCTTTTTTCCAAGTGGCGTGTAGGAAACGATTACTGAGAACGCAAATGCGCCCAATCCGGTGAGCGCGGCCTCAGTGTATTCGCCGGGATAGTGCGAATCGTGCATGACAGCGTCGGCCAGAAACGTGAACAGGCCTACCAGCGCTGACGAAGTCCAGCGGTTCGCGAAGTAGCGCGCGTGGCGTGTGAATGTCACGCCCAGCACCGGAACTACGGCGAGGAGTCCGGTTTTACTGGCTATCTCGAGGTGGGTCAGCGTGAGCGCCCCCAATTGACCCTGCACCATAAGCAGCGCGCAAACTGCACCTGCTTCCACTGCCTTGTGGCCGCAAAGAACGAGGCGAAATTGGTGTCCCTGATGAAGGATCTTGCTGAGAGTCATGGTGGAAGAAGCGCCGTCAATCCACTGTACGATGCGCGCTCAGGCGGCCACATAGATATTCGATTTTCAACCTCTACGGCCCGTGGAGCGGGCCACCCCTGGGGATGAAAATGTGCGGGAACAGCGATAGAATCAGGCTGCGGACGAGCGAAGACCGAAGTTCTATGTGGTGATTCAGAAACATCTGAAATCCCGA
>CAIQWJ010000088.1 GCA_903875575.1 uncultured Acidobacteriia bacterium
AAGAAAGAGAGAGTTTTTTCGGGCAGGGTGATGACCTGACCGGTGACTGCGTCGCGGGTTGCGTTGAGAGTTTCCATGGCTGTTTTGTCCTTAGCGCAGGGGTTGCCTACGGACATAGAAGTACCATGTGGTTTTGGAGCTGAATACGGATGTTGTTGATTATATTGAATAAAATCGACAGCACTCAACTTTGACGCAAAGTTCGCCCGGTGGAGTACGCCAGGAGGAACCACCCGGCTTGCACCAGGCGGCACAGAAGCCGCTGCCAGCAAACTGGTGAGGTGTGGACAGGTAGTTTTCGGTGCCGCTCCTTCCGGTCTCGGTTCGGTCAGTCTGCGATTACGCTACTTTGGAAGTGCAAAACTGAACAGCCCGCCGGTGCCGGAAATTGCGACATACTGCCGTCCGTCCACGGCATAGCTGATGGGTGACGCAGCCAAAGGTGCGCCGGAGTTGTAGCGCCAGAGCAGTTTACCTGTGACCGCGTCGAGGCCGATCAGATAGCCTTCCGTGGTGGCGCAGAAAACCACGTTGCCGCCGGTTGCGATCAGGCCCGGCGGCAGGGCGGCGGAGGAGAGTTCGAACTTCCACTGGACCTTGCCTGTCTCCGGATCGATGGCCATGACGCCCTGGGTGTTGGGGGCCGAACCTGCGGGAGGCGCGCCAAAGCCGCCGCCGTTGCCGCGACCCTGATACTGACGACCCGCCTCATAGGCCTGCGGACCCGCAGAGAAGTTGCCGGGGGAATCGTGATACACGAGGTAATACCAGCCGGTTTTGGGGCTGTAAGACGGTGCCTGGAAATTCGTCCCGCCGCCGAGCGACGGATAGACACTGACGCCTTCGGGCGTCGCCCGCGAGCCGTCGGTGATCACGGGACGGCCGTTGGCATCCCATTCCTTAACCCACGAAGCTCGCACAAACGGTGTCGCGGACAGCATTTTTCCGGTGACGCGATCGAGCACGTAGAAGACGCCGTTGCGATCGGCGTGCAGCATGAGTTTTCGCGGCTGACCGTGCCAGACGCGGTCCACCAGAATGGTGTCTTCGTTGGCATCCCAATCGTGCGTGTCGTTCGGGGTGAACTGGTAGTGCCATTTCCGCTGGCCGGTATCAGGGTCGAGAGCGACCACGGAACAGGTGAAGAGGTTGTCGCCCTTACGAACGTCGCCATTAGTGACCGGACCGGGATTGCCGACGGTCCAATAGACGGTATTGAGTTCAGGGTCATAGGTACCGGGCATCCAGGTGCCGCCGGAACCATGCTGCGCGCTATCGCCCTCCCAGGTATCATGGCCGAATTCGCCCGCGGCGGGAATCGCATTAAAGCGCCACAGCTTCTTGCCTGTGGCTGGGTCATAGGCTTCGATGAAGCCGCGGATGCCGAACTCGCCGCCGGAAATGCCGGTGATGATCTTGTCTTTGACCGGCAGCGGAGGCGCGGTGAGTTCGTAGCCTTCGTTGGTATCGGCCAACTGAACCTCCCAGAGCTGTTTTCCAGTGTGGGCGTCCAGCGCGATGAGCGCGGCATCCAGAGTGCCGACGAAGAGGCGATTATCCAGGATAGCCACGCCGCGGTTCACGCGGTTGTTTTCGTACTGATTGCGGACCTTTTGCGGACGGTTGAAGCTCCAGATCTGCCTGCCTGTTTTGGCATCGAGCGCGAAGACCTGCGTGGTGCCTGCCGTAGCTGCTCCCACAGGACCCGTGGTGTACAGGATGCCATCCACAACAAGCGGCGTGGACTGGATCTGGCCTTCACCCGCCATAGGGGTCAGCCACTGGGCCTGAAGGTTTTTGACATTGGCGGAGGTAATTTCCGTCAGTGCGGAGTAGTGAGTCCCGGCGAGGTCGCCCCAGTAAGAGAGCCAGTTGGCGGGATCTTTCGCCGCGCCGAGGAGGCGCGACCAGGAGACAACACTGTGGGCGGGATCGGCGGTGGCGGTGGGGTCAGAGGAGGACTTCACGTAAGCTGCGATGTCGTGGATCTCATCGGCCGTGAGACGGGTGCCATAGTCTGAGGGCATCAGCGAAGTGGTATCGATCTTCAGGTCTTTGAGTTCGGCTTTGTCGAATGAACGGTAAACGCCGGTGGTGTCGATGATCTGGATGGTGTAGGTGTCCTGGGATTTCCGGGTACCCTTGTAGACCTTGCCATCGGCTGTGGTGGCGGTGACGGTCGCGCGGGCAACATTGCCGCCGCGTCCGCCGCCACGGCCACCACCACCACCCGCTCCGCCGCGTCCACCACCAGTTCCGCCTGCGGCAGGAGCGGCGACATTCGGATTCGTGATCGATGCCTGAAGCTGTTCGAGGGTGAGCGCAGTGCTGGTGAGGTCGGGCCCCACCGCTATGCCTTTGCCGTTGAACTGGTGACAGGTGAGGCAGGCGCCTTTACCTTCAAACGCCGCCTTGCCGTTGCCGGAAGACGCGGATACTGCGGGCGCTGCCTGCGCGGCGGCCGCCGGAGTTCCTTTCGGGCCTTCGAGAGTGCGCATATAGGCGACAAGCTGCCAGATCTGGTCTGTAGTCAGTTGCGAGTAGGCTGGCATCAGAGTGTTGCGAAAGCCATTGCGGATATTGAGGAAGATCTCGCCATCGGCGCTACCGTGCTTGTAGGCACCGGTACTCAGGGTAAAGGCCCAGGCGCTGCCGCCTGCCGCGTGACAGCTCTGACATTGGGCACCATAGAGCGTCTTGCCCGCCGCTACGGCGGTGGCCTGGCCGGCGAAGGGATTCAACAGGGCCTCGGCACGGTCCGACTGAGCGACCACCTGGGTCGACAGCAGAAGGGCTGCGGAGCAGGAGAGAATGAGTGGCGCGGACAAACGCATAGTTGGAATGGTTCCCTTCGTCTGGACGCCGCGCGTGGACTGGAGACGCGGATCGGTCCACCGATTATTGTATGCCGGGCAGGGGGCCGGTCTGTTTTTGTTATGCCCGACCGTGCGCCGGTCTAGTCTTGGTACTCTGCCGTTGCGCCGGTCTATTCCTGATACCCGGCAGGGGCCGGTCTATTCCTGATGCCCGGCCGTGCCCGGTCTATGAAAACTGAACCAGCCAGAAGATGCCGGCCGCCTGCGCGAAGCACAGGGGCGAATACAGCCAGGTATCGAGTTTGGCATAGCGACTGCCACGAACCCGCTTGAAGAAACCAATATATTGGAATTCGCCGATGGAACGGAGAAGCAGCAGGGCACCGAGCGCGAGCTTCAGGCGCGTGCCTGGCAGCACGACGATCATGGCGGCAATCCACTCCAGGACCCCGGCGGCGACGGTTATCAGCGGCTCCGGCTCGAATAGCGGGCTCCCGTCCTCAAACGGGATGACGGCATCTTCCGGAAGTTTTCCGCTGGCGACCCAATAAAGATTGAGGGCACCCTCAATAAAAAAAGCTCCTGTGAGCAGAATTTTGATTACCAGTAAGAGCATCGTGGCCCTTTTGCCAGTAGCAGTCTATCACTCGAAGCGGCGATACGCCCGCACTGCCGTCAGGCTTGTCAACGCCACGTGAGAATGTCCTATTAGTGCCAGATAGAAATGTCCTCTTGACGAAGTCAGGCTGGGGAGGTGAAAGAACAAGGAGTTCTCCCTATGACCCAGCAGGACAGAGACCGATTGGTAGTACTGCGGAAGGC
>CAIQWJ010000089.1 GCA_903875575.1 uncultured Acidobacteriia bacterium
CTTCCGCAGTACTACCAATCGGTCTCTGTCCTGCTGGGTCATAGGGAGAACTCCTTGTTCTTTCACCTCCCCAGCCTGACTTCGTCAAGAGGACATTTCTATCTGGCACTAATAGGACATTCTCACGTGGCGTTGACACCCGCTACAGGCCTCTCGAAAATCGCTGCGCGATTCCCACAATCCCGCAGTCCCGTGGGGTGCACCCCTCTGTCTCACTTCAGGGGTTCACCCCGGAACGCGTCCATCCCTGCGCATCTGTGGCGAAATCCTTTCCATCTCGTGATAAATTGAACCTCGTGCCACCTCAATCCCGCCTTGTCCCCCGCATGGACCTGCTCAAGGTCGAGTCTGCCTTCGCCGTCCTCGTCCGCGCCCGCGCCCTCGAAGCCCAGGGCCGCTCCATCATCCATCTCGAAATAGGCGAGCCCGATTTCCCCACCCCTCCCCACATCATCGACGCCGGCAAACGCGCACTCGACGAAGGCTACACCAAGTACGGCCCCACAGCGGGCCTCCCTGAACTGCGCCAGTCCATCGCCCGTTACGTCTCGCGCACCCGCGGCATCCCCGTCACCCCGGACCAGGTCTGTGTCGTCCCCGGTGCCAAGCCCATCATGTTCTTCTCCATGCTCGCCCTCCTCGGCCCCGGCGACGAAGTCATCTACCCCGACCCGGGCTTCCCCATCTACGAATCCATGATCGGCTTCACCGGTGCCACCCCCGTCGCCATCCCCCTCATCGAAGCCCGCGGCTTCTCTTTCGATCTCGACGTCTTCCGCTCCAAACTGACTGACCGCACCCGCATGGTCATCCTCAACTCGCCCCATAACCCCACCGGCGGCACTATCCCGCCCGCCGATATGGCCGAACTCGCCGACATCCTCCGCGAGCGCGACCTCATCGTCCTCAGCGACGAAATCTACTCGCGCCTCTGCTACGACGGCACGCCCGTCTCCATCGCCAGCTTCCCCGGCATGCAGGAAAAGACCATCATTCTCGATGGTTTCTCCAAGACCTATTCCATGACCGGATGGCGTCTCGGCTACGGCGTCATGCCCCTCTGGCTCGCCGACGCTGTTAACACCCTCATGGTGAATTCCAACTCCTGCACCGCCGCCTTCACCCAGCGCGCCGGCATACAGGCTCTCGAAGGTCCGCAGGATTGCGTCGATCAGATGGCCGCCGAATTCCGCCAGCGTCGTGACGCGATCTGCGCCGGCCTCAATACGATCCCTGGATTTCGCTGTCCCCTGCCGACCGGGGCCTTCTATGCTTTCGTGAACGTCGAAGGCACCGGCATCGACTCAAAGGAGCTGGCCGACTATCTTCTCAATGAAGCCGGCGTAGCCTGCCTCGATGGAGGGGCCTTCGGAGCCCACGGCAAAGGCTATATTCGTTTCAGCTACGCCAACTCGTTGCCGAATCTAATGGAAGCGGTAGAACGAATCCGTAAGGTTTCATCCCACTGGAGCAAGAAATGAAACGCACGCAAATGTCCCTGATCGCCGCGCTCTGCCTCGCCGCGCCGCAACTCCACGCCCGCATCACGAAGATCACCATCGCCTCACGAGCCGTCGCCTTCAACAGCCAGACGTTCGGCACTGCGGGCCAGTTTGAGAAGATCAAGGGCATCGCCACCGGCGAGATCGATCCAAAATCCCCCCGCAACGCGCTCATCACCGATATCCAGTTCGCCCCACGCAACGCCAAAGGCCTCGTCGAATATCGCACCAACTTCACGCTCGTGAAGCCGGTCGATATGAACAGATCCTCGGGCGTTCTCTTCTATAACGTCGTCAATCGTGGCGGCCATCAGGGTGTTTCCACCTTCCACGTTGGTGCCGATCCCGGCGACGGCTTCCTCTACAAGCTCGGCCAGGCCGTTCTCTGGAGTGGCTGGCAAGGTGATATCCCCCTCGTGACCGACGGTTCCGACCGCGAAGGCATCGACGTTCCCATTGCCCGCAATGCTGATGGTTCGCCCGTCACCAGTCCGGTATGGGACCGTATCACCGCCGCCACAGGCAACACGCAGTCGCTCCCCGGAGCCAACGGTCGTGCGCCCGCCACTCTGGATACGACAAAAGCCAGGCTGATCTCCGAAGTTTCTGAAACCCCCGCCGGTGTGAAATCTGGAGTGGTCAGTATTCCATCGACCGACTGGGCGTTCGCCGACTGCCGCACCACTCCGTTCCCCGGCACGCCCGACCCCACCCGCATCTGTCTCCGTAACGGTTTCGATAAGAACCTGCTCTATGAAGTCGTCTACACTGCGAAAGACCCGTACATCCTCGGTGTCGGTATGGCCGCGACCCGTGACATCGTGTCCTTCTTCCGATACGCGCAGAAAGACGATGCTGGCACCGCGAACCCGCTCTACGGCACTATCCCCCACGTCATCGGCATGGGCGATTCGCAGTCCGGCCGTTTTGCCAAGACTTTCCTGAACCTCGGCTTTAATGAGGATGAAAACGGCAAGATCGTCTGGGACGGCCTCAATGCCCGCATTGCCGGCATGGAAGGCGGCTTCAACGTCCGCTTCGCCAAGCCCGGCGACATGGCCGAAATGTACGATCCCGGTGCCGATGGCCCGCTCTGGTGGGACGATTACACCGATACCGTGCGTGGCCACTCCGCCTGGGGCTTACTGCATCGCTGCCGTCAGACGCAGACCTGTCCGAAGATCACCGAGACATACGGAGGACCGGAATACTGGTATAGTCGCGGCTCCGTCGGCATCGCGGGCACCACGGGTAAAGAGGATCTCCCCCTGCCTGCCAACGTACGCCGGTACTATCACGCCGGTACCACGCACGGAGGCGGTCGAGGCGGTTTCGGTCTGGGCACCGCAGGCAACAATCCGAATCCTGAGAAAGAGACGGATCGCGCCCTCTATGTTGCTCTGGTCGATTGGGTCGTGAAAAACGTCGAACCCCCGCCCAGCGTTTATCCCCGCGTCATCGATGGCACTCTGGTGCCGGCGAATTCCGCCGCGATGGGCTGGCCCAACATCCCGAACGCCGCAAAGCCCGATGGAGTCGTGAACCCTGTGCTCGATTACGACTATGGCCCCGAGTTCCGCTACAACGATGAATCCGGCGTCATCACCAACGTCCCGCCCGCGATCAAACACGTCATCCCGATGATGGTCCCGAAAGTCGATGCCGATGGCAACGAACTCGGTGGCATCCGGTCCTTGCTGGCGCGCGTTCCGCTCGGAACCTACACCAGTTGGAATCCGATCCCCGATGGACCGCTGAAGGGCCGGGAGCGATCCCTCGCTGCGGGCTACATCCCGTTCCTGAAGACGAAGGCTGAACGAATCGCCTCGGGTGATCCCCGCCCTTCCATTGAAGAGCGTTACCCCACGGCCTCCGCCTACTACGGAGCCGCCGTGAAACAAGCCAGCGAACTGGTAAAGCAGCGCCTCCTGCTGCCCGATGATGCCGTCCGTCTCCTCAACCAAATGGTCACGGACCTGGAGGCGAGCCACCTTTTACACGACTAAATCGGAAGTAGACTCCGGCAGCCGGATAGTAAATGTCGATCCGACCCCCGGCTCACTGGTCACGCGAATATCGCCGCCCATCATCTGGCAAAACCGCCTGCTGATGACGAGTCCCAGACCGCTGCCGTCATGCTTCCTGGTGGCCGACGAATCGATTTGTGAGAACGTCCTGAACAGCTTGGCAATGTTCTCCGGCGCAATGCCAGCGCCCGTGTCGCGAACTTCGAAGCTGACCCAGTTGCGGCCGGCCTCCGGCTCGCGGTGAACCGCCAGCGATACCTTGCCGTGGTCGGTAAACTTGCAGGCGTTGCTCAGGAGGTTCAGCAGACTCTGCCGGAAGCGCATGGCGTCCACGTCGACGAAGTAATCCTCCGGCGGTAACTCGGTCACGAACTCGTTGCTGTTCTTCCACGCCAGTGGTTGTATGGTGTCCGCTACGTCGGCGATGAGGCTGCTCACCGTCGCCGGTTCCGGGTATATCTCCATCCGTCCGGCCTCGATCTTCGAAAGGTCGAGGATGTCGTTGATCAGGCTGAGCAGATGTTTGCCGGCGTTCATGATTGCCGAAAGGTCGTGTACGGAGGACTCGGACCCATCCGCGGTTGCGTCTTCAATGAGGAGCTCGCTGTAGCCGATGATGGCATTGAGCGGCGTGCGCAGCTCGTGGCTCATATTGGCCAGGAATGCGCTTTTTGCGCGGTTCGATTCTTCCGCAATGTCGCGCGCGTTGACCAGATCGCGCTCCGCCAGCTTGCGGGTGGCGATCTCTTCGCTGAGTTCGCGCGTTCGCTCGCGGACCCGCCCTTCGAGTTCCAATTGCGCGCGCTCCAGCGCCTCGTCACGTTGATAGACCTGCTCCATCATCGCGTTGAAGCGTTCCACCAGGACACCGAGCTCGTCCTTCGATCTCCGCGTGGCGCGGATCGAGTAGTCGCCCTGCTCGGACACGCTGGCCGCTACTCCGGCCAGGTCCAGTATCGGGCCGGAGATCAGCCGCTGCAGCTTCGAGGCCAGGCCAGCCGCGAACAGCAGAGACCCCAGGAGCACCGCCACGCAGATCATGCCGAGATGCCGCAAGTGAAGATAGAGGCCCGCCAGACTGACCGACATCCAGAGTTGCCCCACGGCATCGCCCTTGAGCTGGGCCGTGCGCACCACAATGAGTCGCGAACCCTCGAAGACGGTCCTGTCAGGGCCCGCCGTCTTCGGGCAGTTCAAGCCGATCACTCCTGTCGAGTAAGCGGCGGCGCGAACGTTGCCGATGCGATAGAGACAGGCGTCAGTGACCACCGGCTCAGCCCGCAGGACTCCGAGCGTTTCGGTGGCCGACCTGTCGTCCTGAAATGCCAGCGCCCCCGCGCTGCTGTCCGCCAGCGTATCGCCGAGAATCGACATCTCCTGCTTCAGCGATCTCTGGTACGCCGCCGATTGATACAGCCACAGTGCTCCTCCAAACACCATGAGCGCCAGACACGATACGAGCGTGAACAGAATGGTTAGCTTTCTGCCGACCGCCAGATCGGAGAACCTCATTTGCCACCACCCTTCTTCACGGCCGCGATCTTCAGCAACTGTGAGCTGATCGTGAGGCCGGCCCTGCGTGTCACGTCGAGATTGACTCCTACCTGCACCCGATCGTCGGTCAGCACCAGGTCGATCATCCCGCCCTGATCGAGAAACCGTTCGTTCTCGCCGACGGTCAGAATCGCAGTTGCTCCCACCGCCTGTAACAACGCCTCGGTCTTCTTCCGATCCGATCCGCCGATGAACAGACTCTGGCAGCCGGCCGGGCTCGCCCCGGCAGATATACGTTTCACGGCAATTCCGCGGGATCTTGAGATGCTTTTCGCCAGCGCGATCACTTCCAGCGATCGCGCCATATCCTCTGAACCGAATACGCCGATCACGATCGCGGCCGAGGCATCACCACCGGCGACCTCGGGCCAGTCGACCAATCGAAGCAGGTTGACGTACATCGCCGCCTTGATTTCGTACTCTCCTGCTGCGTCCACGCCGGCCCGTCCGGCACGCGGCAGAGCCAGGGCCAGCAGGATCAGCGTCAGTGCTGCTGCATACCTTTTCATGCATCCTTGCGCAGCATCGCCATGACATCCCCGGCATCCACCGCGGCAGAAAAGAAGAGCCCCTGTCCGAACCGGCAGCCCAGATCGCGAAGCAAATCGACCGCGACCTGACTCTCAATGCCTTCCGCGATGACTCCAAGACTCAGATTCTGTGCCATGGCGAGAATCGTCTTGACCAGTTCCTTCGATTCGACATCGCCATCGCCGAGATTCAGCGTGAACGACCGATCAATCTTGATGGAATCAAATGGCAACCGGTAAAGATACCGAAGACAGGAATATCCCGTCGCAAAGTCATCGAGTTTCAGGCCGATGCCCAGTGCCTTGAGGGCAAGCAGTACTTCCCGGGCTTCTGCCGGTTTGTCGAGGACCGTGCTCTCTGTGATTTCAATCTGCAGAGCCGAAGGCTCCAGACCGGTCTCCTGAAGGATCTGTTTGACCTGTCGCACAAGATCCGGATCGCGTACCTGCACCGGCGATACGTTGACGGCCACGTCCAGACCCGGCCTGCCGGGGAGTTGTTTGCGCCAGCGAGACATTTGTTCGCACGCCTCGCCGAGCACCCACAGACCGATCTCGCGGATCATCCCGGTTTCTTCGGCAATTCCGATGAACTCGTCCGGCTGGATCAGGCCGCGCCTGGGATGCTTCCATCGGAGCAGGGCTTCGAAGCCGCAGATTCGTCCCGAATCCAGATCGACCCGGGGTTGATACTGGACCACAAACTGACCTTTGACAAGAGCCGTGTGAAGATCGGTCTCAATCTGAAGCCTGTCGAGGGCCGTCTTTCGCATCGATTCGTCGAAGAGCGCCCAGCGCCCCCGCCCGCAAGCCTTGGCCGCATACATCGCGATGTCCGCGTCACGAATCAAACCCTCTACCGTGGAATGGTCATCCCGGGAAATCACAACTCCAACGCTGGCCGAAGCGAAGAATTCGCGCTCGCCCAGACGAAACGCCGGTCGCATTTCCCGTATGATTCGGTCACCAAGCACCGCAGCGAATGCCTTCTCGTCCATTGGCTGCGTGTCTGTACCGGGCTTGCCGCCCGGAAGTGCAGCCACAGCCGAAAGATTTTCCAGAAGAATGGCGAATTCATCTCCGCCAAGCCGTGCCACCAGCGCATTGGTTCCTTCCGATGCCGCCCGCAGCCTGTCAGCGAACTCCACCAGCAGCCGGTCGCCGGCGACATGGCCCAGCGTATCGTTGACCAGCTTGAAACGGTCCAGGTCGATGAAATAGACGGCAAAGGGGCCCGTGGAATCCCTTTGCTTACGGCGGATCGCCCCCTCCAGCCGCTCGTGCAGCAGCAGACGATTGGGGAGCCCGGTCAACTCGTCTATGGTCTTCTTTCGGGTTGCGTCACTCTGGGAACCCGCCATCCGGACCGGCGTTCCCTCGGCATTTCTCAGGACCACGCCACGCCCGGTCATCCAGGTATACTGCCCGTCCGGCCGGCGGATTCGATAGTCGACCTCAAAGCCTTCGGTATGACGGTTGGCGTTCGGATCCTCCGGCAGCGGGCTTTCCAGTTGGCGCTGCATCGCCGCACGCAGCGCCACCACATCGTCCGCGTGAACGCGGGAAAACCAATCCTCCGGGGAATTCATGGTCTCAGAATCGTTCGACCCCGACATGGCCTTCCAGCGAGCAGAGTAGTAGGTGTGGTTTGAGGTCAAATCCCAGTCCCACAGACCGTCATTCGCCGCGCGGGCTGCCAATTCGTACCGCTCGTCACTCTCGCGCCGGGCGGTTTCCGCATGCTTTCTGGACAACTGGGCACGGATTCGAGCGAGTGCCACGGTAAAATCCACCGGCTTCGTAATGTAGTCGTTAGCACCGAGATCCAGCGCCTCTGCAACGCGACCACTGTCCGTGATTGCGGTCACCATAATGACCGGAAGTGCCGACTGGGAGTACTGCGTTCTGAGCTCACGCAGAACATCCGACCCTGAAACGACAGGCATCATCTGATCGAGCAGAATCAGGTCGTAGGGCCGCTCACCCATCTTCCGCAGCGCCTCCGCACCACCCTTGGCGACCTCCACTTCAAAACCACTGCGTTCGAGGCGGCGGGACAGGACGTTGCGGTTCATCTCCTCGTCGTCCACGACGAGGACACACTCTCTTACCGGCATTCGGTCACCGCCATTGCAAACGTGCCTTCCACAAGAATCACCATTTGATGTATCGGCATGGCTGGGGAAAATGTTGATACCTCTGGAGTTCAGTGGCGTAGACAATTCCTGAGATGCGTCGGTATAAACAACAGGATCAGCAGGTGCTATTCCTGGATCCGGCGGCCTCAAACTACGGCCTCAGTTGTCTCCTGCTCGCCGGGTATGCCCCCAGGCTCGTCATCCGTACCCAATGGCAAGCGAACGGTAAAGACAGAGCCTCTGCCGGCTTCACTTGTGAGCTCAATGACTCCACCCATGAGCCTGCACAACTGCTGACTGATGGCGAGACCCAGTCCGGTGCCGCCGTATTTGCGCGTACTGGATTCGTCCGCCTGAGTAAACGGACGGAATAGTTTCTCCGACTGGGCGGGAGATATGCCGATACCCGTATCCCGCACAATCCAGTAAATCCACCTTCCGTCCCCCCGGGTGGCGAGGCTTGCCTCCACCGAGACGATGCCGTTTTCCGTGAACTTGCAGGCATTGCTGAGCAGATTGAAAAGGATCTGCCGCACCTTCATGCGGTCAGCGAACATGGTGGCTTCGCGGCACTCGCATGTCCACTCCAGTTCGTTATTCTTCTGGCGGGCCAGCGGCTGGGCCGTCCGAACCAGTTCAGCCAGGATATCGCCGATGAGGAATTCCTCCGGAAAGAGCTCTGTCTTGCCGGCTTCGATCTTCGACAGGTCCAGCACGTCGTTGATCAGCGACAGCAGATGGCGGCCGGAGAAGACGATATTGCCGAGGTCCTCCAGCGCACTCTCGTCACCCGCGTCTTTGGCGTCCTCCTGGAGCATCTCTCCGTAGCCGATGATGGCGTTCAGGGGCGTGCGCAATTCGTGACTCATATTGGCGAGGAAGTTGCTTTTGGCGCGATTCGCGGCTTCCGCCGCTTCCTTTGCCTGAACCAGAGCCTCCTGTTCGCGCTGCCTCACGATAGAAGCTCCCAGCATGTCGGCCACCGCCTTCAGGCTGTCTTTTTCGGCCTCGCCCCAGTCGCGTTCCGGAACGGAGTCTTCCAGCCCGAGGACTCCCCACCATGCGCCCATGACCATGATGGGAACCAGTACGGTGGATACCGGCGAATGCCCGGTGCCATGCGCGGATGTGACTGTTTCGCCACGCCGCAGCAAATCCGATGTCCGGACCGCGTCATCGCGGGAACAGAGAAAGCAACCCCGGTCCCGGTCGCCGTCTGTTGGATCCGCCAGCCACATCTGCCACGGCCGCAAACCGGATGACATGTTGCCGCTTTCGGTGTTTGCTCCGCCTTCCGCCACGGCATTCCTGAATACAAAGGCACGATTGGCTCGCGTGGCCTTTCCAATCTTGTCGAGCACCAGCGGAATGACGCTGTTCGGATCGTTCGCGGTCAGCAACTGCTCCGCCGCAAACGCCACGCCATCCAGAATTTCGTTCCTCGCGAGGATGGTATCAGCCATCCCGTTAAATGCATTCGCCAGACGTTCGATCTCATCGTTGCTGTTCACCCCGGCGCGGGCATGCAGGTCCCCTTCCGCCAGCCTCCGGACAGCCCTGTGGAGGATGTGAATGGGACGGACCAGGCGGCGCGCAAACATCAGCGACACCAGAGGACTGAGGCAGGCACACAGAAAAGTCAGTGCAGCCGTCGTCAGGTAGGTACGCCGTACGCTGGCATTGTAGTCTTCGAGCGACAACCCCACATGAATCCAGCCCCACGGAATGCCGCTGTAATCGAGCGGGTAACCGTACTGAAATACGCGTCGGCCCAACAGCGAAGAAATGCCGATGGAATGTTTGACCACACGGAGATCCGGATGCCACGCCGCGTCGAGTTTTTCCATCCTCCACGCGGACCGTTCCACGACGATGGAAAACCCGTCGTTCTTGGTGACAATGACGTAGTCGATCGCATGATCGCCCTCAAGGACCTGAGTCGCCTGATCGACAACGGCGGAATAGTCCTCCGTGACCGCGGCCCCGGCGGCCACTCCGGAGATGGAAACGACGCTTCCACGTGCCTTGGTTTCCAGATTCAGTTCGAATTCTCTCTTTTGTTCCGGAACGATGACCATGACAAAGACGCCCAGGGTGAGCAGAGTTACGGCCCATCCGAGCAAGGTGATGCGGAGAGTGATGCCGTGCGGTCTGACCCAGCGTTTCATTTGCCTGCGCCCTCCGTATTGGCGATTGTCAGGGGCCTTGTGGACGCGGGCGCGGTATGCGCGGCGGGGAGACGCCGGGATTCGGCAAAGAGGTCGCGCACGGAATCGATATCGCCGGACTGAATACGCAGCACACGCTCAGACCTGAAAAGATGGAGCACCTGGCGGCCGCGCGGGTCTTCGTGAAGCGACAGCAAAGCGTCAATCAACTCCGTACGGCCCGGAAAAGGCTCAACCGGAGTCGCAATCACGCTGCCAATCATAGGGCGGGAGCGGGCCAGGACTTTGAGTTTTCCCAATTGAGGGTTGAGTTCCTTCGCCATATTCAGGCTGACTTCATCCACCACACACGCATCTTCTTTGCCGAAGAACAGCGAGAGGATGCAGTCCTGCGCCTTCTCCGGCGAGCGGACGGAAGAGAAGAACGACGTTGCGCGTCCGAGGTTCTCCCGGCCCAGCAGAACATCCAGCCAAACGCCGGCGATGTTCGACCCTCCCCGGGTTGAGGTCAGAATGCTTCGCCCGCGCAGGTCCGCGAGGGTAGCGGCCTGCGAGGACGGACCCACCAGAAAAAGGTACGAATAGGCGGCGCCGCCCTGCGACAACAGGGCGTGAGTCAGCACCGGAGTCATCAGGTGACTGCTCTCCATTTCCAGGTAATCGCTGGTCGTCAGGACAATCAACTCCGTGGAGTGGCTTTCGAGGCGGTTACGGATTTCACGAACGTTTCCCGCGATATCCACGGACGAATCGAGCACATAGCCCTTCTGCCGGGCAATAATGTCCAGCCAGACCTTGACGGCGGCTTTGGCGTCGTTCTGGTTGATGTTGGTCATCGCCGAACCGCTGGCTACCACAGCAAGGCGAAGGTGGCGACTCTCATTCGGGGGCGCGGGAGCGGGAGCCTGTGCGGCTGCGGGGACAAACCCGAGGCCGAGGGCCAGCGCGCATGTGATCACAAGTCCCGCCGGGCCCGATGAAGCGCGGAATCGATCGCCAGCCGTCATCGCCGGCTCTGGCTTCGTGCGAATGCCTGCGGTCATCGCGCCTGGTTAGCCTCCCGTCCTGCCAGGCCAGACCTGGCGCGGATACGGTCCGCCTTGTCCAGTAAGGTGAGGACGGGCTCAAGACAGGTGACATCCCTGATTACGAGATTGCTGAACTGGAACAGCATCGCCAGTTGCTTGCCGGACGCACTGGCAGGAACGCTGGAGTAGACGTGCGCCAGGCGGTCTCGGTTGGGCCCCCGGTAATTTTTCAGAAACGAATTCCGGAGCTGCAATCCGATGCCTTCCTTCAGAAGGAACTGTTCCTCCTTCAGTTTTGCCACGCGGGCCAGCGCCTCTGCCACCTTGTTTCGGGTCAGCATGCCATCGAAAATCGGAATCTCCATCCCCATGCCTATACTCCAGCCTTCCTTGTTTGGAGCCGTGGCCATGCCCGCGTTGTAACTGTTCCACCAGCGATGCAGTTCGCCTGTCAGCGCCAGTTTCGGATAGTATTCGGCGCGCGCCGTGGTGACGGCACCGTTGTACGCCCGGAGACCGGCTTCCAGCTTCGACCAATCGGGGTTGAATTGATAGGCCGTACTCACCAATTCATCCAGATTGCCCGCATAGGGGCGATAAGGAATCTCCTCGTCGGCCGGCCGGACCGTCGAAGTCCAGGGTTGTCCCATGGTGTAGGCGAGCGCAGCTTCCGACATCGCCCGGTTTTTCTCCAGTTCCGCGACCGTGGAGCGAATCGTCTCCACCATTTCCAGGTTGTCCAGGTAATCGGCCTTGCTGACTTTGCCGGCTCCGTTTTTATACATGGATTCCGTCAGCTCCAGAGTGACTTCCATGCGCGCAAGCGTATCGACTCCCACCTGGTGCAATTCGCGCGCCAGCAGGGCACCGTAATACATCCTCACCACACTGTCGGTGATTTCCAGATCCGTGCGCCGCACTTCGGCCTGCGCTGCCTGCACGCCACCGAGCGCCTGCTCGCGATAACCCTTCCGCATGCCGCCATCAAACAGCAACCAATTCATATTGGAAGACACGTTGAAGTTTTGAGGATCCGCCAGTTTCACGTTCTGCTGCGGAATGGCGAATAACTGAGGGTTTGTGCTGACAGTCTGTCCCGGGAAACTAACCGGCATCTGGAGATTTGCGGGCGGAAATCCGGGCCCAAAGGCGTTGGCCGGGATGGTGACAGATGCAGTGCCTCCCGGCACATCGACCGTCTGCGAGGGGATATACATCATGCCGGACGGGAAGATGAAGGTCGACGGCTGATCGAGCCGCATCCAGCCGCCCTTCGCCGTCAACTGGGGCCAGTAGGCCGCCAGCGCCTGCCGATGCTGGGCCTCCGCGATGGTCACGGCCAATCTGGAGGCGGGCCTGCGGTGGTTGTTTTCCATCGCAATCTCCAGGCATTTGGCGAACGTCAGGATCTGTGGCGCTGTGACCGACGTGGTTGTGAGGGAAGGTACGGACGGATTGGCCACGCCGATGGCCGCAGAGGCCGCCGCATTCGCAGCCTCCGGCGTAGCCGCCGTCGCGGCGCTTCCCGCGAGCAGGGAAAACAGGGTCACGGCTCCCATTGCGGTCGAAAAAAGGCGATTTGCAGCAAAGCTCATGGGATCTCTCATTTCTGTAGGCACAAGGGCAGGCGGATTCCGCAGCCTTGTTTAACAGACTCATCGGCAATTCCGGCAGGAATTCCAATCCCGGGAGAGGGTGTGGCTACTTCTTGCTGAAGAATCGGCGAACGCGATCCCGCAGAGCTTCAGTCCAGCTTTGCTTTACCACTACGGGTGCGTGCAGCTGAATCGGCTTGTTCTCACCCAACGGGGCGTTGGTTTCCGTGCGCGTCTCGCAGGGCTGAATCCCGGCAGGGCGCACACTATTCCCTATTAGTGTGTACAGCTTCCGTACGCGCGCACCCGTCTTGTCTTCCACGCACACGGAGAACTCACCCTCTTTTGCGATGACAGGGAGATAGCCACGCTCGCGACGCTGGATGTATGCCGTTTCATATCGATGCCTGCCGCTACTCCACGTAAACACACGATAGCTGTCGAAATCGTGGTCCTGCCCCAGCGTTTCGGCGGTGGTCCAGAGCCAAATATCTTTCTTCTGACCATGATCGTCCACGCTGCCGATGGAGAAGTAAGAGGTGATGCGATGGCCTTCGGCGTATTGGGCGACCTCGTCGGGAATAGACATGTAGACGCGGCTGGTGAGAACCCAGCCGCTCTGGCCGCCGGAGGTGCGGATCAGCGTCCAATCATCCTGGGCCTCCGGGGTGGTTGGGGCTTCTGGGTCCGCTGCCTTTACGGGCGGTGGAGGGGGTGCCGGCCGCGGCGGTGGTGCGGAACTCTCTTTGCCCTTCTTTTTGCCCTTCTTCGTAACGACGGGGGGCTTGGGCACTGGCCGGATCAACTGGCGCTTCGGCAACTTCGCTGCCCTGGGAATCACGCGGTGGGCGATGACGTCGAAGACTTCTTTTTCTTTCACCTGCACGAAGCTGGGAGAGTTCCGGTTCGGCTCGGCGTGGACGTTCAGCACGTCATAGGTAGTCGCCTTGCCTTGCGAGGGGAGCCCGGCGGTTTCTTCGGCCAGCTTCCGCAGGCGGTTCATTTCGGCGGAATCGAGCAGTTGCCGGTCTTCGGTCCAGCCTTCAATGCCGGAATCGGTACGCACCTTGTACCAAAGGCGGCGCTGGCCGATGATTTCCACGTGGTCGCCATGGTGGCCCTGAGCGACGGCGGCGGACTTGGTGTCGATGTCTTTGCGGATGGGGAGCGTTGCGGGGCCGACGAAGGCGTCGCCGATGGCGGGTGCGCGCTCGGGGCCGCTGGCGCAGCCGGTCAGGAATAGGGCGGCCAGGATGAGGAGTACGTTGGCTCGTTGTGCACTGTCCGTCACGCCATCGCCTCGCGCAGGGCGGCGAGTTTCGCGTTGGCTGCACCGGAATCGATGGATTCGGCGGCCAGATCAACGCCGGATTTCCAGTCGTTTGCCTTACCTGCGGCCACCAGTGCCAGAGCGGAGTTCATCAGTACGATATCGCGCGGCGCGCCGCGCTCGCCGGCCAGAATCGCCTCGATCATCGCACGATTGCGGGCGGCGTCACCACCCAGGAGTTTTTCAAAGGGGTGCCGTGGGAGGCCAAAGTCTTCCGGGGCGAGGGTTAGTCGGCTCAAGGTGCCGGAGCGGACGTCGAAGACCAGTGCGGGGCCGGTCACAGTGAGTTCGCCAAGGCCGTCCGACCCGTGAACCACGTAGCCGCGTTCCAGGCCCAGACGTGCCAGCGCGCCGGCGATCTTTTCCGCAGCTTCATCCGACCATGTGCCCGTGACCTGGACTTCGGCGCGGGCCGGGTTCGAGAGGGGGCCCAGATAGTTGAACGCCGTGCGCATTTTCAACTCCAGGCGGACGGGCTGGACGTGTTTCATGGCGGTGTGGAAGGCCGGGGCGAAGAGAAAGCCGATCCCGGCTGTGCGGATGGATGCTGCCACCTGCTCGGGCGAGGCGCTGGTGCGGACGCCGAGAGCCTCGAGAACGTCGGCACTGCCGCACTGGCTGGAGATGGAGCGATTGCCGTGTTTGGCAACGTGAACGCCCGCACCGGCCACGACGATCGCAGTGGCGGTGGAGATGTTAAAGGTGCCTTTGCCGCCGCCGCCGGTGCCGCAGGTGTCTAAAAGAGGCCGCACGGCGGGGTCAATGGGCAGTGGGGTGGAGGCGGCGCGCATGGCGCGGGCAAAGCCGGTGAGTTCGTCGGCCGTTTCGCCTTTCATGCGGAGGGCGGTGAGAAAGGCGGCTGTGAGGACGGGCGTGGATTCGCCGGCGAGCAGGGCGCGCATGGCATTTTCGGCTTCAGCTTCGGTGAGCGAGCGGCCAGCGGCCACGGCATGGAGTAAATCGGGAGTCACGGGTGTCTGCTTCTATCTTCGCAACCGGGAGTTGGTTGCGAGATGGGGGCAGCTTGTCGGGTGCCGGGTCGCGGGTTCGAGCGCGGAAGCGGTGTTGGCACCAGACCCTAATCACTGAAGTTCTTCAAATTGTGTGATTCGCACTTCCCTGTCGCTGAACACCGCACGGATTTCCAGCGTCCCGCCCAGCGCTTCAACGTACCCGGTGAGAGTGCTTAGATAGAGATCCGTCCGATGCTCAATCTTCGATACTTCGCCCTGATTCACTCCCAGGCTTTCCGCAAGGCTGGCCTGCGTCATCTGCCGAGCCCGGCGCAGTTCGTCCAGTGGCATCGCAGCTATTGTCTCGCGGACACGTTGATCGACCTTGTGCCTGCGGTCGGCTGGCATGGCGTCGAGTAATTCACGAAAGTTTCGGGTAGGCATGATGGATGGATTATTTCCTTTCTGGTATTACCGGGCATAGCATCAAAACAGATCACTTGCAGTTTCGGGCAGGCGTTACAGTTTGCCCTCTTTCCTGAGTTCAGCCAGATGTTCGTCGTAGATACGGTCCGCGAGTACGACAAATGTTTCATACCACCGGTCAGCCCCAGTCTTGTCCCCGCCAACCAGCAAGATAGCGACGCGTAGCGGGTCGAATGCGTAAAGGGTTCTCAGGTGCCGCCCCGAACTTTGGGTTCGCAGTTCCCGCACGAACTGTGCGGAAATCCGAGGGCCGGACCGAGTTCCGTGAGAAGACCAACAGAGTAGGCAACATCGTCCTGCTGATTTTCGGTCAAAGAGCCCCACCATCGGTTGAACTCGTCAGTGAACTCTATTTCCCATGTCACTTACCTGAGTATGCACTTTAAAGAATATTCTGTCAACAGCATGGTTCCCGGTGCAGCATCCGGTGGCAGTTGGAGCAGACTATTGCCAAATCCTGAAGACGAGTCTCGACTTCGCTCTTGACATCAGGCAGTGGGCTCAAATGGTGGACTTCGCAAAACATTCGATCCGCGAGGACCGCAAACCCTCGCGAAATCGAATCCGCAGACCTCGCATGGCCGAGAAGTCGCTGTCAACGTCCGGAAAGAGGTCGGCCTGGGGGTTGTGCCTCCAGGTCCGACCAGATTCCTGCGCAATCCGGGTTCTTCACGCACAAAAATTGGTACAGCGCCTGAGCCTGCTCGTGCTTTAGCTGCAGAACCGTGGTGGCGGGACCGACCTTCAGAAATGAAGCATCGTCGACCACCGGGACTTGCCTCAGCTCTGTGATGGTTGGCATCACAGCAAAGCGCCGAGTCAGGTAGCGGACTTCGAAGAGTGTCTCACCATATTCGTTCAGGCCCGTATCCGGCGAGACGAGTTCGGCAAGACCAACCATTCGCCTGGCACCCGATTCCCAACAGAAAATGCGATCGCCCGACTTCAGGGCCTTGTGCGGTTTCGCTGTGTGCCAATGCGAACTTTCTCCAGGTACCAGCATTGTTTCCCGGTCGTTCTGTTTTGAATGGCCCTTAATAACCCAGTAGTTCAAGGGATTTTTAATAGTCGGCTATAATGCGCAGGCTCAATCTCAATTTCCCGGTACGGGGAAGACTTTGAGGGCTGCAATCAGGTCGGCACCTGTGCGGTCTTCACACCTTTGTCCCTCAGACGGCGGTGTAGCTTCAACGCCTGCATGATCACCTCTTCAACGGTTTGAAAGCTGCCAGCTTTCATCCGGGCCATAAGCAGTGCTTCGAGTTCCGGCTGGTGGATTTCTATCGTCATTGCGGTAACTCGCTCTCTCACTTGATTTTGGCACCGTTGGTAGCCGGGGAATCGCACGTGGCCGACCGCGAACCGGAGGCAGGGGCGGCTTGCTCTCCACGCGTCCGGGCGGGACCCAAAAAGGCACGAATCAACCCCCATGATAAAGTTGGAGATTCAGGGACCAGGCCGCGTTTTGCGCGATTCCGCCACGTTCCGGCACAGCTCCAGATGAAAATTCACGAGTATCAGGCCAAGGCAATTCTGGCCAAATACAAAGTCCCCGTACCTCGCGGGGAGGTGGCGTTCAGCGTCGCCGAAGCCGGGGCGGTTGCGAAGAAACTCGGCGGCAGCGTCGTAGTGAAAGCGCAAATTCACGCGGGCGGCCGCGGGAAAGGCGGCGGCGTCAAAGTTGCGAAGGACGAAGCCGACGCCATCGCGATTGCCGAAAAGATCCTCGGCATGACGCTCATTACGCACCAGACCGGGCCTGAAGGCCGTCTGGTGCAGCGCCTGCTGATTGAAGAAACCCTGCCGATCGACAAGGAACTCTACCTCGGCATCGTGCTGGATCGCGCGACAGGCAAGCTGGTTTTCATGGCGTCCGCGGCGGGTGGCATGGAAATCGAAGAAGTGGCGCACAGTAATCCGGAAGCGATTCTTAAAGAGGTGATCGACCCCGGCATTGGCCTGCAGCCTTATCAGGCGCGCAAGTTGGCGTTCGGTATCGGCATTCCGGCGGTAGCGGTGAACGGCGCGGCTGCGGCCATGATGGCGCTTTCGAAAGCCTGTCTGGAACTGGACGCGACGCTGGCCGAAATCAATCCCTTCATCACCACGAAGGACAACAAGGTCTACGCGCTCGACGCGAAGATTAACTTCGACGACAACGCGCTGTTCCGGCACAAAGATATTGCCGAGCTCCGCGATCTCAACGAAGAAGATCCGCTCGAAGTGGAAGCTTCGAAGTACGGTCTGAACTACATCAAGCTGGAAGGCACCGTGGGCTGCATGGTCAATGGCGCTGGCCTGGCGATGGGCACCATGGACATCATCCAGTACGCGGGCGGCAGTGCGGCGAACTTCCTCGACGTAGGCGGCGGCGCGCAACCGGAACAGGTGAAGAACGCGTTCCGCATTATTCTTTCGGATCCGAGCGTCAAAGCTGTCCTGATCAATATCTTCGGCGGTATTCTGCGCTGCGACACGCTGGCGACCGGTGTGGTGGCGGCGGCGCGCGACCTGGGAATTCAGGTCCCGATCGTCATCAGGATGGAAGGCACCAACGTGAAACAGGGCATTCAGATTCTTCTCGATTCCGGCTTTAACTTCACCATTGCGGACGGTATCAAGGATGCCGCCGAAAAAGTAGTGGCGTTGGCGGGAGGTGCCCGATGAGCGTTCTGGTCAACAAAGAAACCCGCCTGCTGGTGCAGGGCTTTACGGGTAAAGAAGGCACGTTCCATGCCGAGCAGGCGATTGCTTACGGCACCAATGTTGTCGGCGGCGTAACGCCGGGCAAGGGTGGACAGAAGCATCTGGACCGTCCCGTGTTCAACACGGTGAGCGAAGCGGTGAAGGCCACAGGCGCCAATGCGACTGTGATTTTTGTGCCGCCACCTTTTGCGGCGGATGGAATTATGGAAGCGGCGGACGCCGACATCCCGCTGATTGTCTGCATCACGGAAGGCATCCCGGTGATCGACATGGTGAAGACGTGGGCGTTCCTCAAGGGGAAGAGCTCACGGCTGATTGGGCCGAATTGCCCGGGCGTGATTTCCCCAGGCAAGTGCAAAATCGGCATCATGCCTGGCCACATTCATCTGGAAGGTAATGTGGGCGTGGTTTCGCGCTCCGGCACACTCACCTATGAAGCGGTCGGGCAGTTGACGAAACTGGGGATCGGCCAATCGACCTGCATCGGCATCGGCGGCGACCCGATTATCGGGACGACGTTCCTCGACGCGATTCAGTTGTTTGACGCGGATCCGGATACCCACGCGATCGTGATGATCGGCGAAATCGGCGGCAACGCGGAAGAGACAGCTGCGGCTTACATCGCGAAGCACGTGAAGAAGCCAGTGGTTGGGTTTATTGCCGGTCAGACGGCGCCTCCTGGTCGTCGTATGGGCCATGCGGGCGCCATCATTTCGGGCGGTTCCGGCGCGGCGGTGGACAAGATCAAGGCCATGGAAGCGGCGGGGATCACGGTTTGCTCCTCCCCCGCGCAGATTGGCGAAAACATTCAGAAGCGGCTGAAATAGTCGCGGTAAAGAGACCTCTATAAACGATATGCAGACGACATTTTCTATCATCAAGCCCGACGCAGTGAAACTGGGCAACGCGGGTAAGATTCTCGCGATTCTGGAAGGCGCGGGATTCCGTATCAAAGCATTGCGGATGCTGAAGCTCAGCCAGTCGCAGGCGGAAGGCTTCTATGGCGTTCACCGCGAACGGCCGTTTTTCGGGAGCCTTGTGAAGTTTATGACCGAAGGTTCGGTTATCGTGATGGCACTGGAGCGTGAAGACGCGGTGCTGAAGCTGCGCGAAGTGATGGGCGCGACCAATCCGGCCAACGCGGCGGACGGTACCATTCGCAAGCTGTTCGCGGAGAGCATTGAGCGGAATTCGATTCACGGTTCCGATGCTCCGGAGACGGCGGCGGAAGAATTGAAGTACTTCTTCACGACGCAGGAACTGAACCAGATTTAAGGTTGTCAGGAAACTCGGGTAGGGGAAACGGCGCGGCTATGCAGTCGCGCCGTTTCTGTTGGTGTGCAATTGCCACGCCGAACAACCGGATCCGCGTGTTGCCTGTCAGCATCCGGAACCGGACCCGCACCGGCGGATTGCGGCTCGAACTGGTTTTCGGGAGGCTGCGCTTACTATGAAACGGTAATGCCGATGGAACAGTTGCGGCTTCCTTACCGCGATCCGGCAGTCAGATTTCAGGCCGCCACGGTGCCCGACACGTGCTGACTCTGGTGACTGCGGGCAAGAATCTGATTCGGGGGTGCGGCTGCACTCTTCTGGCAAACCGGTGAGGCAGTGTGCACCAGGCGGCGGTCTTTCCGTATAGTAGTAAGAACCCCCGCTCCCATGGAACTTCAGCCCGGCGCAAAACTTGGCCCTTACGAGATCCTCTCGCGCATCGGCGCGGGCGGAATGGGGCAGGTCTGGAAGGCGCGCGATACGCGCCTGAATCGCATCGTCGCCATCAAGACTTCCTCCGCCAGATTCAGCGACCGGTTTGAACGGGAAGCGCGAGCGGTCGCAGCCCTCAATCACCCCCACATCTGCACGCTGTATGACGTCGGCGACGATTATCTCGTCATGGAGTACGTGGAGGGCGCGGAAATCAAGGGGCCCCTGCCTCTCGCCCAGGCCCTGCGCGTTGCCGTCCAGTTAGCCGACGCACTCGAATCGGCCCATCGCAGCGGCATTACGCACCGCGACCTCAAACCCGCCAATATACTGCTGGCGAAATCCGGCGTCAAGGTTCTGGATTTCGGCCTCGCCAGGATCGAGCGGCCGAAAGATAGCGCCGAGCGCGACCTGACCGCAACCATGACTCTGACCGAACAGGGCACCATCGTGGGAACCCTCCAGTACATGGCTCCCGAACAACTCCAGGGCAAGGCGACCGACGTACGGGCCGATATTTTTTCGTTTGGCTGTGTGCTGTATGAAATGCTCACGGGCAAGCGGGCGTTCGATGGCGCCAGCCAGGCCAGCGTGATCGCGGCCATTCTGGAGCGCCCGGCACCGTCGGTAGCCACTATTGCGCCGGCATCGCTCGATTGGACATTGCGGCTTTGCCTCGCGAAGGATCCGGATGAGCGCTGGCAATCGGCGCGCGATTTGCGCGCGGCGCTGGAACATGCGGCGGAAAGCGGCGCGGATGCCGCAGCGGCACCGGTTGCGCGCGGCCGGCAATTGGTCTGGCCAGCCGTGGCAGGCCTCTGCGCCATGCTCGCCGCCGCAGTTTCGTTCACTCATTTTCGCGAGAAGCCCTCGGCGGACGGAATCACCCGGCTCAGCATTGTGGCACCCGCGAAAGGCCGTTTCACTGGAGTGTCCGGAGGGCCGCCGGCCGTCTCGCCGGATGGGAAGACGGTAATCTTCGAAGCGTTCGGGCCGGATGGGAAGCCGGGGCTTTGGATCCGGCCTCTCGATTCAGTGACGCCGCAGATGCTGGCGGGCACCGAGGGAGGGGCCTCTCCATTCTGGTCGCCGGACAGTAAGTCGATCGGTTTCTTCGCCTCGGGGAAATTGAAGAAGCTGGATGTTGCAGGCGGCCACACGACGACGCTCGCGGATGCGACCATCGGTGGCGGCTCCTGGAGTTCTTCTGATGTCATCGTCTTCGCGGCGACGTATGCGGGAGCCCTGCAGCAGATCCCAACCGCGGGCGGCACGGCCCATCCCGCCACGCACGTCCCCGCCAGTCCGCAGCCGCAACGCTCTCCCTGGTTCCTGCCGGATGGGCGGCATTTTCTTTATCTGTATGGTTCCGGTCAGGGCAGGTTCGCCATGCACGTCGGCTCGCTGGATGCAGCGGAAGCGGACCGTGAACTGGGTGAATTCGCGGACAGCACTTTTGTAGGGTACTCGCAGGGATATCTGTTGTACCTGCGAGGCAGTACTCTGGTGGCGAGGCCTTTCGATGCCGCGCACGCGGTATTCACGGGCGACGCACTGCCCGTTGCCGAGCAGGTGCTCCGGTTTGAGGCATCCGGCAACGGAGTTCTGGTGTATCAGCGCGGCGTCAACATCCAGCGCCTGATGTGGACGGATCGCGCAGGCAAGAGTCTCGAAGTACTGGAAGGTGCGGGCGACGCCCGTCAGGTGGAACTCTCTCCCGATGGCAAAACCGTTGCTATGACGGTTCGCGACGCGGGCAGCGGCAACGTGGATATCTGGCTGTTCGACACGCTGCGCGGCGTGCGAACCCGGCTCACGTTTGATCCCTCTACCGATGCGTTTCCAGTCTGGACGCCGGATGGCAGGAGCGTGATCTTTCGATCTAACCGGAAAGGTCAGTTCGATCTCTATCGCAGGCTGGCCGATGGTTCCGGCACCGATGAACCGGTCTATGCGGATGGTCTGGCAAAGGCACCCACCAGCATTTCGCGGGATGGCAGGTATCTCGCATACTGGCTACAGGACGCACTGAAAGGCAACGGCCTCGGTTTTCTGCCGAATCCCCTGGGGGCGCCGGGCAAAGAGACGCCGTATTTGCCCGAACGCGCGGACTTCAGTGCGGACAATCCCAGATTCTCCCCCGATGGCCGCTGGGTGGCTTACCAATCGGACGAAACGGGCGTCTATGAGGTCTACGTGACGTCGTTTCCAGGCCCGGGCGGGAAGAAGCAGATCTCAAGGGCCGGCGGCGTCGCGCCGCGATGGAGCCGCGATGGCAAAGAACTGCTCTACGCGGCGGGGGACGGCTACCTGACGGCGGCGCAGGTGCAGTCGAAGGGAAACATGCTGGAAGTGACAAAGGTGGAAGCTCTGTTTGCTACGCAGCTGACGAACGCCTCCAGCTACGATGTCTCGCCCGACGGGCGGAGGTTTTTACTGCTCACCCGGCCGGACGAAGAGAATTCGGAGCCTCTGACCGTAGTGCAGAACTGGACAGCGGGAATGAAGCGGGGGAAGTGAGCAGCGGACGTAACGCGGCATGACGAGCCGGAGAGCCGCGACCGCAAGGGAGCGTTCTTTCTCTGCCTGTGAGTCCTGACAGAGCGGCATGCTCGCCCGGATCAGCCGGTGCCCTGATATGATCGCCGTCGAGGGCAAGCAAATGCCAGGAAGAACTCGCCGTGAAGTCCTCGCCGCCATCGCCGTGTCGGCGTCGACATCCGTCAGTCTCGAAGCACAGCAACATCAACACGAAACCGGTCTGGTGCAGATCGCCGGAGCTTACAAGCCAAAGGTTCTGACGCCCGCGGAGATGAAGTGGCTGAATCCGTTGGTCGACGCGATCATTCCGCGCACCGACACGCCGGGCGCGTCCGAGGCGGGAGTTCCGGCCGCCATTGATCGCCGGCTTGCGACAAACGCCACGTTGGTCGCACAGATCCGCAAGGGAATGGCCCTGTTGGATGCCGAGTGCGAACAGCGTTTTCAGGCGAAATTCGCTGCGCTCGATACGGCGCGCGCCACCGAAGTCCTGACCGCCGCTTCGACCGCACCCGCCACGGAACTCGGCGCATTCTTCAAGGTCGTCAGAGACATGACCATCGACGGCTACTACACGTCGCACGCCGGACTCACGCAGGAACTTGGCTGGCACGGCAACACGTACCTCACCGAATTCAAGGGTTGCACCCATCCGGAGCACCAGTCATGATGCAGGCCCCGCGTTCGAACGAAGTACATGACGTGGTGATCATCGGCACCGGTGCGTCCGGCGGCATGGCGGCCTGGAATCTCACGCGCAAGGGACTCAACGTCCTCATGCTCGACGCCGGAACGAAGTTCAATCGCGCGCAGTTCTGGAGCCATGTCAAGCCGTGGGAAGGGCCGCTCAAACAGGATGCGGGACAACGCCCGCCGCAGTTCTACGTGGATAAGAAGGAGCAGCCTTACGACACGCCGCAGGGCCAACCCTTCGATCTGACGCGCGTCTGGGGACGCGGGGGCAAGACCAATGTGTGGGGTCGCGTTTCGCTGCGTTATTCGGATCTCGATTTCACTGCCGCCGAGCGCGATGGCTGGGAGATTCCGTGGCCCATCCGCTACAAGGACATCGCGCCCTATTACGACCAGGTCGACCAACTGATCGGTGTCTGCGGGGGCGATGACGATGGCGATTCTCTGCCGGGCAGCAAGTATCACCTGCCGCCGCCGGGACCGCGGTGCGGCGAGCGCCTGATGCAGAAGGCCGCAAAGACCATCGGACTCAATATGGTGTCGGGTCGCCGCGCTGTGCTGACGAAGGCTCACAACGGCAAGGCCCCGTGCCATTACTGCGGGGCGTGCGGGAAGGGCTGCGACATCGGGGCGTTCTTCAATTCGTCCGACTATTTGATTGAGCCCGCCTTCGCCACGGGCAAGCTCCGCGTAGTGGATAACGCTGTAGTGGCGCGCGTGCTGACCAGCGGCGAGGGACTGGCAAACGGCGTGCAGTATTTCGACCGCGTTACGAAACAGGAGCGCAGGGTTCGGGCGCGTGTGGTGATTGTGGCGGCATCCTGTGTCGATTCCACACGCATTCTGCTGAACTCCAGTTCACCGCAGCATCCGAATGGGATTGGCAACGGTTCCGACGTGATCGGCCGGTATCTCACAGAGCAGGTGCGACTGCATATGTACGGTCTGGTTCCGGAACTGCTCGGCGGCCCGGTGCAGAATGACGATGGTATCGGCGGCGAGCACGTCTATCTGCCGCGCTACAACCATCGCGACGGGCGGAAGCGCGATTATCTGCGCGGCTTCGGCATGCAGTTCTGGGGCTGCGGGGCGAATGCCGATGCGGGCTTCGCAAAGATGCTGCCCGGCTTTGGCGCGGACTTCAAGAAAAACGTGAAGCGCAGCTATCCGGCGCTGGTGGCGCTGCATCCTTATGGTGAAGTTCTGCCTTACGCCGATAACCGCATCACCACAGGCAACGCCGGTGTCGATCGGTACGGGATTCCAATCGCGCGCATCGACTACAAGTACCGCGAGAACGAGCGCAAGATGGCGAAGGAGATGTATGAGGCGGCGGCCTCCATCCTTCATGCCGCGAAGGCTGAGATCTTCCCGTATGACGCAACCAATATCGGGACGCCGGGGCTCGCGATCCATGAGCATTCCACCTGCCGGATGGGCACCGATCCGAAGCGATCCGCGCTGAATGGCTTCTGCCAGTCGCATGAGGTGAAGAACTTGTTTGTCACCGATGGGGCTGCGTTTACGACGGCGTCCGAGAAGAACCCGACGCTGACGATTCTGGCGCTGACGTGGCGGTCGACCGACTATCTGGCGGACCGCATGAAGGCCGGCGAGCTTTAGCGGGCAGCCTGATAAACTCCGGTATTCTTAACCGCCGATGAACGCTGTGTGAATCTCCCTTCACATTCGCGCGAACGACATTTTTTCCGCGTATACTTTACGCAGATCCAATGTCGTCCCCAGAGTCCCCGAAGTTTACCCAACCGAAATCCCCGGTATCGTCGATCATTTCTTCCATTTTCGGTCATATTCAATGGCAACCACCGGAGTGGCTACCCCGACTCGGTCGCCAGTCCGCCCGGGTTACCGCGTTCGCCGTCGCCAATCCCAAACGCGCGGGGCTCATCCTTGCTGGACTCCTCGCCGCCCTCGCTGGCCTTGTCTGGTACAAGCACCTGCCGAAACCGCAATACGTGCCGTACACCGTCGTCGCACCACCCCTGACTGAGTACGACGACAAAGGTGTTCAGTCCATTAAGCCCCTGGTGGTCCGCTTCGGCCAATCCGCGGCACCGCTCCAGCAGGTGCAGAAGCGCGTCACAACGGGCCTTGAAATGTCGCCATCTATCCCCGGCGTCTGGTTCTGGCTCGACGACAAACAACTGCAATTCACACCGAAGTCGGACTGGCCGGTGGACGGCAACTTCACCGTTCGCTTCTCCCGCAAGGGGCTCCTCGCCGCTGGTATCGAACTGGAGGACTACAGCGCCACTTTCCGCAGCCAGCCCTTCACGGCAAAGATCACCCAAAGCGAGTTCTATCAGGACCCGACGGATCCGAACCTGAAGAAGCTGGTCGCCACTGTCGCCTTCAGTCACCCGGTGGATCCCGCCCAGTTTGAAAAACGCGTTTCCTTCGCGTTCGCAAAGGACGCTGCGTACCTTGGCCTGAATCCGAACGCAGCGTCACCCGACGGCCGTAACTTCACAGTTGCGTACGACAAGCTGAAGCTCGCCGCCCACGTCCATTCGGCGCCGCTCGCCATGCCGCATGACGATACCACCATGACCCTGAAAGTGGATTCCGGGATCCGCGCGGCGCGTGGCGGCAATGCCACGGACGCGCCGCTGGCGGCCACCGTCACCATACCCGGCCGCGCCAGTCTGCGTTTCACCGGCGGGACCATGACGCTGGTGGATAACGCGCGCTATGAGCCGGAACAGGTGTTGTTGCTGAGCAGTTCCTCGCCCGTCACCGAGCAGGCTGCAACCGCCGGTGTGTCGGTCTATCTGCTGCCGCTCCACAGCCCAAGGCAGAAAGAGGAGACGAAGCCGAAACCTTACCACTGGGATGACGCCACCGAAGTCGGCACCGACATCCTGAAACAGTCGGAACAGCTCAAAGTCACGTATGTTGCCTCCGATGGCGGCAGTGAAACCACGCATGGTTTCAAATTCAAGGCACCGGTGGGCCGTTATCTTTACGTGCTGGCCAAAGATGGAATCCAGGGCATCGGCGGCTACGTTTCCGGCAAGCCGTACGTCGCCACCGTCCACGTGGAGCCCTATCGACAGGCGCTGACCTTCCTCGGCCAGGGGTCTCTGCTGTCGCTCTCCGGAGACAAGCGCGTCGGTTTCCTGGCCCGCGATGTGGAGAAGGTAGAGGTCGGCATCGGACGTGTGCTGCCGAACCAACTCCAGCATCTTGCCCCGCAAATGTGGGATTACTCGAAGCCCTATGTCGGCGGGATCGAGGACAAAGTGACTGAGCGGTTTGACACCGTACGCGATTACAGTAAAAAGCAGCCAGGTAAGCCGACCTACGACAGTATCGACCTCGGGCAATACCTGACCGACAAGAGTCAGAACCGTCGCGGGCTGTTCCTCCTGCACCTGCGTTCCGTGCCAACCGGGCAAAAGCGCGCGGTCAATCCGGACGACGCCGAAGAAGGCGATGGAGAGGGCGACGGAGAAGGCGACGGCAACGATGGTAACCCTAACGGCCAGCCGCAGGTCGTGGAAGACTCCCGGCTCGTCCTGGTCACGGACCTCGGCTTCATTGTGAAGCAAGGCCTGGATGGCAGCCGCGACGTATTCGTTCAGTCGATTCACACCGGGCAGCCAGTAGGTGGCGCGCGTGTGGAAGTGATCGGAACCAACGGCCTGCCTGTGATGGCGGCGACCACCGATGCGGGCGGTCATGCCCAGTTCCCGAAGTTCGGCGAACTCCACCGGGAGAAGACCCCCCTGATGATGCTGGTCCAGAAGGATGCGGATTTCTCTTTCATGCCTTTGCGCAGCAATCGGGGCGTGGATCTATCGCGTTTCGATACCGGAGGCATCGTGAACGCCGCGTCGGCGCGGCAACTGACGGCTTATCTGTTCACGGATCGCGGCATCTACCGGCCGGGCGAGACCACGCATCTGGGTGTTATCTCCCGTACTGCGGATTGGCAGGCCACCCTGTCGGGGCTGCCGCTTACTGTCGAAATCAGCGACCCGAGAGGGCTCGTGGTCAGTCGCACTTCCGTGAAACTTTCGTCATCGGCTTTCGACGAAGTGGCGTGGACCAGCGAAGCCGCTTCTCCCACCGGCACTTATGAGGCGGCCGCGTATCTGGTTAAAGACAATAATCGCCGCGAACTGCTTGGCAGCACGTCGTTCAAGGTGCGGGAGTTCGAACCGGATCGCATGAAAGTACGGCTTGACCTCTCGGACGCCGCCGCAGGGCCAACACCGGCATGGTTGACTCCCGCGGAGGTCAAGGCGCGCGTCACCGTAGCCCACCTGTTCGGCGAGCCAGCCACCAATAGCCGCGTGGAAGCCGAGATGAGCCTGTCACCCGTGCTTCCCTCGTTCGCGGCGTTTCCGGATTACCGCTTCCAGATCGGTGAAGTCATCCGGGAGCCTTTCCACGAAACCCTGGTGCCCTCGGTGACTGACGACAAAGGTGTCGCCGAACTGAAGCTCGATCTGGGCCGCTTCACCGGGCGCGCTTACCGGCTCAACGTGCTTGCGCGCGCGTTCGAGGCGGAAGGCGGCCGCAACGTAGCGGCGCAGAATAGCGCTGTGGTCTCCGCCGCTCCGTACCTTGTGGGCGTGAAGAAGGATGGCGACCTCGATTTCATGCGGCGCGGAACAGCGCGGCAGGCACACTGGATTGCCGTTAACTCACACCTGACGTCTGTGGCTGCCGATGAACTGTCGCTGGAGTGGATTCAGCGTAAGTACGTCTCTGTGCTCACCCGCCAGGACAACCAGACCTACAAGTATGTCTCGCAGATGAAGGAGACGGTTCGCGACATTCGGAAAGTAAAGATTCCGGCGGGCGGTGCCAACTTCGCTCTTCCCTCTCAGGAGCCGGGCGATTTCATTCTGGTGCTGCGCAATTCCTCGGGAGCCGAACTCAACCGGCTGGCTTACAGCGTGGCGGGAGAGGCCAACATTTCGCGGTCTCTGGAGCGTAACGCCGAACTTCAGATCCAGCTCGATAAGCCTTCGTACGCAGGCGGCGATACCATTTCGGTCAGTATCCGCGCTCCTTACATCGGCTCTGGGCTGATCACGATTGAGCGCGACAAGGTCTTCCAGTATCAGTGGTTCCACTCGAACACCACCAGCACGGTTCAGAAGATCGTCTTGCCGCGGACCTTTGAAGGCAACGGGTACGTCAGTGTCCAGTTCCTTCGCGATCCGGCGTCGGACGAGATCTTCATGAGCCCTCTTTCTTACGGCGTCGCGCCTTTTGCGGCTAACCTGGCGGCCCGCACCCAGCAGGTCCGTCTGACGGCACCGAAGACTGTGAAACCCGGCACCAACCTGACCATTCACGTGGCCCCCGCCGAAGCTTCGCGCGTGGTGGTCTTCGCGGTGGATGAGGGTATTCTCCAGGTGGCCCGGTACAAGAATCCCGATCCCCTCGCGTACTTCTTCCAGAAGAAGATGCTTCAGGTGGATACTACGCAGATTCTGGATCTGATTCTGCCGGAATTCCGCCGCTTCATGGCGCTGGCCGCGCCAGGGGGCGATGCCGATGGCGGTTACTCGCGTCATCTGAATCCCTTCAACAAGAAGCACAAGCCGCCGGTGGCCTGGTGGTCGGGCCTGATCGACGTGGGTCCGGCGGGCCGGGATTTGCATTACACTGTGCCGGATTACTTCAACGGCAAGCTCCGCATTGTGGCCATCGCGGTCAGCGCGAAGCGCGTGGGCGTGGCGGAAATTCCCACTGAGGTAGCGGGCGATTTCATTTTGTCGCCCAACGTTCCAGCCATGGCGGCGCCGGGCGATGAGTTCACCGTGAGTGTCGGCGTTTACAACAACACCAGGCCCGGCGACAATCAGAATCCCATCGTGATCACGGCGGAGGTCTCGCATGAACTCTCGCCGCTGGGTCCTTCCAGTGTCAGCGTGAACGTGCCCGCGAAGAAAGACGGCGTGGCGGAGTTTCGCTTCAAAGCCAACCCGATTCTCGGAGCCAGTTCGCTCCGGTTCACGGCCCGGCGCGGAACGTCTGAAGCGCGCATCGAAGAGAGCGTCGGCATTCGGCCGGCCGTGGCGTATAGAACACAGCTGAAAATGGGAAGCTTCACCGGGGGCAACACCGAAATCCCGCTGAGCCGCGATATGTACAACGATCACCGCACGGTGGAGGCCTCCATTTCCTCGCTGCCGCTGGTCTGGGGTCAGGGCCTTAGCGCCTGGCTTGATGCTTATCCGTATCCCTGTACGGAGCAACTGGTGAGCAAGGGCTTTGCGGCGCTGCTGCTGGCGTCGCGGCCGGAATTCGGCTCGGTCCGAACGCGCGATGCGCATCCCATCGCCGCGACTTTGTCGACGCTTCAGGAGCGCGAGAACGATCAGGGTGGGTTCGGCCTCTGGGCCAGTTCGCCGCAAACGGCAGAATTCCCCACCATCTATGCGGCCCAGTTCCTGCTGGAGGCGAAGGATCGCGGACAGAAGATCCCGGCCGAAATGCTGGCCAATGTGGATGACTGGCTCAACCGTTTCGCTTCTACCCCGGCGAATACCCTGCCGGCCGCGCGCCTGCGCGCCTACGCGGTCTACCTGCTGGCGAGGCAGGGGATCCGCCCTGTTGCCGCGCTCTCAAATGTGGAACAGGAACTTTCGCAACGCTACCCGAAGACCTGGAATTCGGATCTGGCCGCTGCTTATCTTGCTTCGACTTATCGCCTGATGCAGCGGAATTCCGACGCGGACCGCATCATGAAAAGCGTTCCCTGGGCACGTGCCAAGCGCGATTGGGCCGAACCCGGAACCGACCTGTATTACGATCCCGTGGTGCATGACGCGCAGTTGCTTTATCTGACATCCCGGCACTTCCCCGCGCGCCTCGCCGATGTGCCGCCCGCCACCCTTCAGGGAATTGGTGCTGCCATCAGCGGGAATCAAATGAGCTCGCTCTCGGCTGCCTACACGCTGCTGGCTCTCGACTCCTACGCCAAAACCGCTTCGTTGGCCGGGAAGCCGGGAATCACCGCCGTGGGTAAAGATGGGCACGTACAGGCATTGGCGCTTACCGCGGGCGCGATGCCGAAGGCGGCGGTGCCGGAGGCCGTTGCCGGTTTGCGGTTCAGCAAGGAGGGTGCGCTCACTGCCTACTATTCCATCAACGAATCCGGCTACGATCGTAATCCGCCAGCAGCGGAGATGAAGCAGGGCATCGAAATCATCCGTGAGTTTATCGACGCCGCAGGCAAGCCGGTGACACAGGTGAAGGTGGGCCAGGAATTCTTCGTGCGGCTGCGGGTGCGGGCGACACAGCGCGACAGAATACCGCAGATCGCTGTTGTCGATCTGCTGCCTGCAGGGGTGGAACCTGCGCTTGAACTCGCGCCGCCGGCCGATACGGCGAACGCCGGTGTCGATCCCGCAGTAGCGCGGGGTGCGGCCGGATCGGGCTCGCTACCAATTGGCATTCCTGCGAAGTCGACATGGGTGCCGGAACACATCGACGTCCGCGATGATCGTGTGGTTCTGTATGGCGATGCCACGCGGAATGCCGCCACGTTTGTCTATCGAGTGTCCGCTACGAATCCGGGCGTCATGCAGTCCCCGCCGCCTTTCGTGGAAGGCATGTACGATCGATCGGTGAACGGGGTCGGGTTGGCAGGCAAGCTGGAGATTGTGAAACCGTGATCTTCCGACGAATCCATTGCGGGGTGGCCAGACGGAGAGCGGTGATACTGGCTCACCGCTGTTGGCCGCAGGTGTACGACGGATCGGCGAGTGGCGCCGGGTTGGCCGTCACCAAATTCCATTACAGCGTGGCCGCCAGGAGTGTGGCGATGTTGTTCCTCCGCTGTTTGCTGCGGATGCGCAGCACGGTGTCGGGCTGTCCGTCTGACCGGATCGTTAATCCATGACTTTCCGACGAGCGTATTACGGCGTGGCCGCGGTGATCCTTTCCGCGCTGCTTCTTCGTTTCTGGCCGCATCAGCCTCTGGAGCGCATGCTGCCGGTTTCCACCGGCGTGTGGTCGGCCGATGGCGAACTGCTCCGCGTAACCCTCGCTGCCGACGACCAGTATCGGTTGTGGACACCGATCCGGCAGATCTCGCCGGACCTCCCCCGGGTGTTTTTGATCAAGGAAGACCGCTGGTATTACTGGCACCCCGGGGTGAATCCCGTGTCGCTGGTGCGCGCCGGCTTCCGCACATGGCGGGGTCACGGCAGGCAGGGTGGGTCCACACTGACCATGCAATTGGCGCGGCTTCTTTATCGGCTGAACACCCGGACGCCGGGCGGTAAGCTGCGGCAAGTCGCCGCCGCTCTGTGGCTGGAAGCCCGCTATTCGAAGCGCGACCTGCTCGAAGCCTACCTGAACGTCGCGCCATTTGGTGGCAACGTTCAGGGCGTGGGGGCGTCCAGTCTCATCTATTTCGGAAAGCCTGCAGCGGCAATCAATACCGGCGAGGCTATCACTCTCGCCGTCATCCCGCAACGGCCTGCCGCGCGAGCGGGCAGGAACCTTCAGGAAGGCAATCTGCTCAGAGCGCGATCGAGGCTGGCAACGGAGATACTGTCGCCCTCCGATTCCATGCGGCGGCAATTCGAATTGCCCATCGTTGCCCCTTCACGCTATGCGATGCCGCGGCAAGCCCCTCACTTTGTGGATGCTCTGCTCGCCGAGACGCACTCAACAGGCCGTGTGGATACAACGCTGGACGCCGGGCTACAACGGCTTGTAGAGCGCCAGATGCAGCGCTATCTCGATCAGTTCGGTGAGCGGGGAATCCGAAATGCGGCGGCGCTGCTGGTGGACTCCGGCGATATGACGGTGAAGGCGTGGGTGGGATCTGCCGACTACTCAAACGAAGAGATTCAGGGCCAGGTGAATGGCGTGCTCGCGAAGCGCTCGCCCGGTTCCACGCTCAAGCCCTTCATCTATGGGCTGGCGCTCGACCAGGGGGTGCTTCATCCGCAGACGGTTTTGCGCGATGCGCCCACGGCGTTCGGGCCGTTCTCGCCGGAAAACTTTGACGGCAAATTCCTGGGACCCATCAACGCGCAGGACGCGCTGATCCGCAGCCGCAACGTGCCCGCCGTCTGGACGGCCATGCAGATCCGGCAGCCGAATCTGTACCAGTTCCTGAGCAGCGCCGGGGTGAGCCGGCTGAAGCCAGAGTCCTTCTATGGTTTGGCGCTGGCGCTCGGGGGCGGCGAGGTCACCATGGAGGAATTGGCGAAACTGTATGCGATGCTGGCGAACCAGGGCGTCCTTCGGCCCCTGCGGACAACCGCTGCGAGTCGAGCGCCTCAGGGTGTGAGATTGCTGAGCCCCGAGGCTACCTTCATCACTCTCGACATGCTGGGCCGGAATCCACGGCCCGACGAAGATGGCGGGACGCAACGTCGAGGTCGCTGGCCGGTGGCATGGAAGACCGGTACCTCATGGGGATTCCGGGACGCCTGGGCCGCGGGGATTGCGGGCAAGTACGTGCTCGTCATCTGGATCGGCGATTTCGATGGCACGAGTAACCCGAGCTTCGTCGGCGTGGACGCCGCTGCGCCGCTCTTCTTTCGCATTACGGACGCGCTGAATCTGGCGTTGCCCGATGCCGTCCCTCCAGCACGTCTGCCACCTCCGGGAGTGAGCCGGGTTGCGGTATGCGCCGACAGCGGTGAGTTGCCGAATGCGTTCTGTCCGCATACCGTGCAGACCTGGTACATACCAGGGAAATCACCCATCCGCATGAGCCAGCTGCATCGCGCGGTGTCCATCGACAATCGGACAGGCTCTCCTGTTTGCGGCACGGCCGTTGCGGGATCCACGCACACGGAAGTCTTTGAATTCTGGTCATCCGACATGCTGAAGCTCTTCCGCGAAGCGGGCATGCCCAGACGCACGCCCCCGGCTTTGCCCGATTGTTCCGGCGGCGACGATTCGGAAGGGCCCCGCATCGCCTCACCCTTGCAGCGGGTGACTTACGCGCTGCGGTCTACACCCGCAGATGAGGCGATCTCGCTTGAGGCGAACACAGCGGGCGATGTCCATGAAGTGTTCTGGTTTGACGGCAACGACCTGATTGGCAATGGCCCCAGCCGGACGGTTGTGGGGTGGCACCCGGTCTCGGACGGGTTGCACGTGATCCGCGTGATTGACGACCACGGTCGGGTGGCGCAGCGCAACGTGGAAGTGCAGTTTGCGCGATGAGTCAGCGGGCCAGTATTTCTTCGTAGTAGCGCTCGTATTGCGGGATCAGGCTTTCGGTGCTGAAACGGTCCACCGCGGTAGCCCTTGCGGCTTTCGCCATGCGCTCGTGCAAAGACGAGTTCGTCAGGAGTTCGGTGGCGCGGGCGGCGAGCGCCATGATGTCGCCCACATTTTCGAGGCAACCATCCACGACGTCGGTGATGAGTTCGGGCACGCCGCCGACGTGAGTGCCGATCGGGACCACTCCGCAGGCCATCGCTTCCAGCGCCGCGAGCCCGAAGGATTCCATCTCGCTCGGCATTAGCAACACGTGCGCCTGACGGATCAGCCGCTCCACGTGATTCTGCTTGCCGACGAAGTCGATGCTGGACCGGATTCCGAGTTGCATGGCGAGATGCTCGGCAGCGCCGCGTTCAGGGCCGTCACCCACCATGAGCAGGCGGGCATCGACAGTCTTCCGAACTTCGGCCAGGATGCGAACGCAATCGAGCACGCGCTTCACCGGACGGAAGTTGGAGAGATGAATCAGCAGCGGCGTCTTGCTGCGTTCTTCCGGTGCTGGCGAGTAAGTATCACAGTTGACGAAGTTGTGGATCACGCGGATCTCATTCTTCACGCCGAACGTTTTCACGGTATCGCAACGCAGGTCTTCACTGATGGCTGTGACGCCGTCGGATTGTTCAATAGAAAACTGCGTAATGGAGAAGTAAGAGGGATCTACTCCAACCAGGGTGATGTCCGTGCCGTGCAGCGTGGTGATGAAGGGCAGGCGGCGGCGCGAGGCCAGCATCTGTTTCGCCAGCAGCGCCGAAATGGAGTGCGGGATCGCGTAGTGGACGTGCAGCAGGTCGAGTTCGTAGGTATCCGCCACGTCCGCCATGCGGGAGGCCAGCGCCAGCGAGTATGGCGGGAACTGGAACAGCGGGTAGTTGGAAACTTCCACTTCGTGATAGTGAATGCGCGGGATGTTCGGGTCCAGCCGGATAGGATTCGCGTACGTGATGAAGTGGATCTCATGGCCGCGCGAGGCGAGTTCGAGCCCGAGTTCCGTGGCCACGATGCCGCTGCCTCCGTACGTGGGATAACAGGTGATGCCGATTTTCATACAGGCCTATCTGATGTAGAGGAAGAGCGTTCGGCTTCGGCCGGTTCCGTCATCGTCTATGGTTACGGTCTTTGTGGGTTTCCAGTCGCCCATTTCAAATTCGTGAGAGATCACGCGCGTGCCCTTTTTCAGCTGGATATCCAGCAACTGCGCGACCTTCTTATTCGCTTCCGGCCAGAGATAGACGGTGATGACGTTGGCGGAGGAATAATCCTGCTTCATGACATCGCCGTGGATGATGCGGGCCATTTTATCGAGGCCGAGATCAGTCAGCTTCAGGGCGCTGGAGGCGGCGAGGGCATCATCGAGTTCGATGCCCACGGCATTTGCCTTGTACTTTTTCGCCGCTGCGATGACGATGCGACCGTCGCCGGAGCCGAGGTCGTAGAGCGTTTCGAAGGCCTTGAGGTTGGCGAGCTTCAGCATTTCATCGACAACTTTGTCCGGAGTAGGCAGGTACGGGGCGAGGCTTTCCGGCGCGATGGTGGCGGATTTCTGGGCATACACGACGAGCGTGCTGACGGCGAGGAGTATGAGGGCAAGTTTGAGTTTCATGGTTACTCCATCACAGAAGACCAACCGCGGCGGTTGAGATCCCAATAGATGAATGCCCCGGAGGCGACGGAGAGCAGCAGGAAGGCAGCACCCGTCGCGTAGTCATTCAGAATTACCTTGCCAATGCCGAAGAGCGCGCCGTAAACCAGGGCGCAGCCGCAGAGCCAATCGACCAGGTTCCAGCCGAGGTCGTGGGAGATGGGTACGTCCGGGGCGAGGCGACTGATGGGAGCCCAACCGGCTGGCGACGGACGCACTTTGCGATAGAAGCCGAGCAGCGTGGCGTCGGATTCGGGCGCGGTCAGGAAAGTTGTTGCCAGCCAGACGACCGTGGTGATCGCGACCGTCGTGAGGATCAGGTACGCGAACTGGACCGGGTTGTCGCTATCGAGGTGGAAAACGGTCTGGAGGGTCACGGAAACGAGGAACGCCGCAGCCATGGCGGAAACTTCACTCCAGGCGTTGATCCGCCACCAATACCAGCGCAGAATCAGCACGGTGCCGGTGCCGGCTCCGGTGACGATCAGCAACTTCCAGGCTCCGGCGATGGAATCCATGTAATGGGTCACGATGGCGGAAATGATGGTGAGCAGGACGGTGGCTACCTGAGAGGCATTGACGTAGTGGCGGTCGGATTCGTTGCCGCGCAGGAAGCGACGGTAGAAATCGTTGACCAGGTAGCTGGCGCCCCAGTTCAGCTGGGTGCCGACTGTTGACATGAACGCCGCCGCGAAGGCCGCGACCATCAGGCCACGCAGTGAGGCGGGCAGATAGTCGATCATGACGCGGACGTACCCGGTTTCGGGATCCTGGAGGTGCGGGTAAAGGATCACCGAGGCCATGCCGACGATGACCCAGGGCCAGGGGCGAAGGGCGTAGTGTGCCACATTGAACCACAGAGTGGCCAGCAGGGAGTGGCGTTCGTCCTTCGCGCTGAACATCCGCTGGGCGACGTAGCCGCCGCCGCCGGGTTCCGCGCCCGGATACCACGTTGCCCACCAATTGACGCCGATGTAGACGCAGAAAGTGACCGCAGGCATCCAGACGGAGTGGAGATCAGGCACAAAGCTGAGGAAGGGGCTGCCTTCGCCGCCGAGTTTGGCCTTCATGACTTCAATACCGCCCACGGCATGGACAGCGGCGATGCCGAGGACGATCACCATGGTCATCTTGACGAAAAACTGGAACATGTCGGTGACCAGCACGCCCCAGAGTCCGGACATGGTTGAAATCAGGGAAGTTAACGCAATAATGCCGATGACGATCCAGAGAGCTTCGTCCTTACCGAGGCCCAAAACCAGCATCAGGATCTTGACCATCGCCAGGTTCACCCAGCCCAGAATGATGCAATTCATCACGACGCCCAGATAGACGGAACGAAAACCGCGCAGGAACGCTGCCGGTTTGCCCGAGTAGCGAAGTTCGGCCAGTTCGATATCGGTGGTGACGCCAGACCGGCGCCACAGCCGCGCGAACAGGAACACCGTGAGCATCCCACTCGCGACCATGTTCCACCAGAGCCAATTGCCGGCGATGCCGTTGCGGGCCACCAGACCCGTGACAACGAGGGGCGTATCGGCGGCGAAAGTTGTTGCAACCATTGAGGTTCCGGCCAGCCACCAAGGCACGTTGCGGCCGGAAAGGAAGAACTCGCTGATGTTCGCGCCAGCCTTTGATTTGTAGTAGAGGCCGATGCCGATGTTAAAGAGAAAATAAGCGGCGATGATGGCCCAATCAACGGGGGTGAGCCTCATGCGGGGCTCCAGCGTTCCAAGTGAGGAAAGTTTTCATCTGCCGGTGTGTAAAAGCCTGTGGAAAAGTCCACTTCGGAACGCGAATTATGCCGTTTATACACCGTTCTGAAACAGAGTGCTGCGACGTTCAGCAGTTCGGATTGAAGTAGCGTAAGTGTCTTTATTTGCATCGCAGCATTACCGTTCGTTACACAATTTTTGCAGCTATAACCATACTTTTTGGAGAGGTATTCCCTTCCGGCAGGCCTCGCAGGAGGCGGCATCGGCGTCGTAACCAGCCTCCATGCGGGCCAGGTAGTACAAGGGGAGGCCTTCGAACTTCTCAACATTGGGGTAAGGCTCGTAGACGATGGCGGCTACGGCGACTACCTGGGCACCGGCGTCTTCGAGGAGCTTTCGGAGAGCGGCGAGGCGTCGGCCGGAGCGTATAATATCGTCGACCAGGACGACTGGCTCGCCCTTATCGGGCACGATGAACTGGCGAAAGTGTGCGGGTCTGCCATCTGGACCGTCTTCTGCCCAGTAGACCTGTTTGGCGCGGAGGGCTTCGCAGACACCGAAGGCGACGGGGAGTCCGCCGGGGGCGGGGGAGACGATGGCGAGATCGGGAATGGAGGCACGGATCTCCGTATTGGCGCGGAGGAGGCGGCTGAGGCCGACGCTGAGGGTTTTCGCATGCTGGTAATAGCGCATGGCGAGCGGTACCTGGAGGTACTGGGTGGAGTGCAGGCCGTTGGGGTATTCGAAGTGGCCTTCGCGCAGAGCGCCGGTGCGGCTGAGGATGCCGGTAACGTCTTCCTGGCTGGGTAGGAGTTGCATAGGGTCTCGAACTTCAGAATAGAGGAATTTGGGACGGAAGGCGAATGGGGTGCGCGAATGCTGGGGGAAAGGTGTTGGGTGGGGCGAAATGACAATCCGACAAAACCAATCCGATTTCTATCTTCTCTTTATTTTTGTTGGAGATAGGGCGGAGAAGCTCCGGCTCCAACTGCCCTTCATTCTGACTGGCTGTCCTGTCGACGGTTTTGTGCTGGCGAACGCGCTTCCGGGTCTTCCGAACGTTCTCCGCCACTGACAGGCACTTTTGAACAACGCCCCGCCGTTTCGACCTCACCCCACATGGCGCACATTGATCTGGACGAATCCTTTCTTCATTGTGCTGTTTCGAAAACAGTACTTAGCCTGGACCGCATGGTAAGTCAAAACTCTGCGTTAGCGTGTGATTCCGTGCGTGTGATTCCGCCGGATAGCGGCCGGCGCATGGCTTCAATCGATAGACGAGAATTGGTCATGGTTCAGGATGGCCCGACACATCTGAGCGACACGGCCCGCCGCGCGTCCGTCATTGACCCCCTGATCCCAAGGCCCCCGGCTGATGTCGCGACCCTGCGAAGCGCCGTTTCGCGGATGGTCTCCAGGCAATGGGATGCCCATGTGGCTGAATTGCATATCGGCCCTGAGACTCACGCCGCAAAGGCGCGTTTCATAGCGGAAATGTACGCGCGGGCCTGCTACTCCATGTTGTTGGTAAGCGCTGAGGGTCCAGCTTCTATACGACTTCCCGTGTTGGTCACATCAATCCTGCCGTTGTGGCGGGGCCTGGCTATAGTCCTGGGGAGGGTATTGCTCTCCAGTCTGGACAGATTGCTCCCGCAGGCTGTTCATTGTCAACTATTGCTTATGTCAGCATTGATGGGCACATTGGATGTGGTCCTGGATGAAGCTGCGGCTTCAGGTGGCGAGGCGGCACTTCGAATCGCTTCGATGTTGACAAGGCAGTCGCATGCGACGCTCTCGCCTGGCGAAGAAGCGCTCGTGACCCTGGCGCGAAACGTAAGACGCGACGAAAGCGCCTGGCAACGTGACTATTGGGAGGCCGTACTGCAACCATCGGTATTCCAATACTGCCGGGCGGAGGCCCTGGCTGTGGCACATGCACCGGATCCGGAGCGTATGGGGCACCGACGGGCCGGGATTGACGCTGCCATAAAGGGAATGTGGTACGTAGTGGGCCCCCTGATAGGACTTGGCTTCACCAGCGAGAGATATGCGCAATTTGAACGGCCGGGATGGAATCGTGAACAGACGTGGATGGCCGACACCTCCCTGCTCATGCAGATGATCGATGATTGGGTAGATCAGGATGAGGACCGCAATGCGAGGGTAACACCGGTGTTGTCCGGAGAGTGGGACCTGCACTCGATAGAGGAGCTCTACCGCAAGACCACTCGGGACTTAACCGCCATGTTAAACGGGAACCGGATCAAGAACCGCGTTCTACAACAGTTGTTTCTCGATCTGTACAACGATTACCTTCATACCGCCCTCAGCGCAATGCGCAGTGGCGTCGCCTCGTGAGGCTCCCGATGTGAAATCGGTCGCGCCGGAGCGACGCCTTTCGCCTTACTCCGGCTTCTTCTCGTCCGCTTCCGTTGCGCCGCCCAGCAGGCCCATCGAACTCCCGCTCCCGGACCCCAGCAGCCCCGTCTTCATATACAGCATCAGCTTGTCGCGCGTATCCGTAATATCCAGATGCCGCATCGTCAACTGGCCGATACGATCCTGCGGCGAAAACGTCGATTCGCCCTTCTCCATCGTCAGCCGTTCCGGCTTGTAAGTCAGGTTCGGGCTCGTCGTATCCAGAAGCGAGTAATCGTTGCCGCGACGCAGCTCCACAGTCACTTCGCCGGTCACCGCGCGCGCAATCCAGCGCTGCGCCGTCTCCCGAAGCATCATTGACTGCGAATCGAACCAGCGTCCCTGATAAAGCAGACGGCCCAAACGCAGCCCGTTAATCCGGTACTGCTCGATCGTGTCTTCATTGTGAATGCCGGTCACCAGACGTTCGTAAGCGATAAACAGCAGCGCCAGACCCGGAGCCTCGTAGATCCCGCGGCTCTTCGCCTCAATGATGCGGTTCTCAATCTGGTCCGACATGCCGAGACCGTGCCGCCCGCCAATCGCATTCGCTTCCAGCACCAACTGCACCGGATCGTCATAGCTGACGCCATTGAGCGCCACCGGCTGGCCTTCTTCAAAGCGAATCGTCACCGTCTCCGGCTTGATCTCGACATTTTCCCGCCAGAACGCCACGCCCATGATGGGTTCCACAATCTTGACGCCTTTATTCAGGAATTCCAGATCCTTGGCTTCATGCGTCGCGCCCCAGATGTTGGAATCGGTCGAATACGCCTTCTCCACGCTCATCTTGTAGGTGAGCCCGTGGGAGAGCATGTATTCCGACATCTCTTTGCGCCCGCCAAGTTCGTCGATAAATGTCTGGTCGAGCCACGGCTTGTAGATGCGCAGCGCGGGGTTGGCCAGGAGACCGTAGCGATAGAAACGCTCGATGTCATTGCCCTTGAACGTGCTGCCATCGCCCCAAATGTGTACGTCGTCTTCCTTCATCGCGACCACGAGCATGGTGCCGGTCACGGCGCGGCCGATCGGCGTGGTGTTGAAGTAATGCACGCCAGCTGTGGAGATGTGGAACGCACCGGATTGCAGCGCTGCGATGCCTTCCGCCACCAACTGCTTGCGGCAATCGATCAGGCGGGCTTTTTCGGCACCGTACGCGAGGGCGCGGCGGGGGATTTCGTCGTAATCGGGCTCATCGGGCTGGCCGAGATTGGCGGTGTAGGAGTACGGGATCGCACCCTTGGCGCGCATCCAGTGGATGGCGGCGCTGGTATCAAGTCCGCCGGAAAAGGCAAGGCCGACTTTTTCACCGGCAGGCAGGTTCTGAAGTATGTTTCCCACGTGGATTCTTCGCTTTTTTGGATTGGGCCCGCGTACCGAAGGGCCAATGTTCAGGATACCGTGAGCGTTGTCGCGTGCCTTACCGACTGCCGAAGTTCCAGCGCACTCCGAGCGAGGTATAGGGACCGTAAGGCCCGTGGCTGCGCAGGGTTGCCGCGCCGTCGGCCCCGCCATAGCGAGCCACCGACGTGACTTCATGGTGCGTGAGGCGAAGTTCAACGTGCCGGGGCAGTGCAACCGCCACCCCCGCCTGCAATTCCCACAGAATCACGGCGGCGGACCCGTTGTAGCGTAATTGCGGAATATTGTTGCCCTCGAAGACCTTCGGCCCAAGGAACACCGAAATACGGCGCAGCGGCCGAGTCTCTACATAGCCTTCCCACACATATCGGGCAAAGGCAGCGCAGCCGGGGCTTGGCGGATTGGTCGCCACCAGCGTGCAGAGACCGAGGTCCACTTCGTAATGCGGCGGGGCCACCTCCAAATCGACATAGCCATGTGCCACGGATTGCCGCTGTCCGAATTTCCACCGCACCCCAATCGTGGAATTTTTTCCATACGGGCCGTCCGGACGTAGTGATGCCGCGCCCGCGCCGTTGAACCGGCCCAGCAGATTCACAACATGGTGGGTATAGCGAAGTTCAAAATTCCGTGGCAGTTCATACCCCGCGCCCACCGTGGATTCCCACAGGATCGGTGCGGCCGACGCTGTATAGCGATATCCCGGGACATTGTCACCGGCATCGTATTGAGGCTCAAAGATGCCAAACAGGTGGCGAAGCCGGCTCTTCCCGAAGGGCCGCAGTTCCAGATAGCCGCTGAATACGTAACGCGCAAACGAGGAACAACTGGTATTCGGATAGGGGTTGCTCACCTCCCGGGTGCATAGCCCCAAATCGGGCTCATTATGCGGCAGCGCGACGTCCAGCTCCGCATAGCCGCGGACGCTGACGGGCGAAGTCTGAGCCTGGACCGTGACCGCGGACGCCGCGAGAATCCCGATGGCTACGGCCCGACTCCACATCATCCGCGCCTAGGGCAGATTACCGGCACAGCGAAAGCCAAAATCAGGCACACGATCGCCGGGAGGGTTCGTCAGCCGGTACGAAACGCGGATATCGGACTGAATCGAATCCCAGGCACCGCCACGCAGTACTCGCTGAATGCCCTGAGCTGGACCGGAGGGGTCGGTACGTCCGCTCTCGGAGTAGTAACTGCCGGAATAGTAATCCGCCGTCCACTCCCAGACGTTCCCCAGCATGTCGTAAAGTCCCCAGGCGTTGGCGCGTTTCTGCCCAACGGGATGAGGCCCGTTCCCGTTGGCGAAGAGCTTCTTCTGGTACTTGCCCTGGTCGCGAAAGAGGTCCGCACCGTCCAGCAGTTTCTTACCACTGTTATCGGCGTACCAGGCGATCTGGTCCAGATAGCCGTAATTCGGCCCCGTCCCGCCGGCCCGGGCCGCGTACTCCCACTCCGCTTCGGTGGGCAGCCGCATTCCAGCCCAGCCACAGTATCCCCGGGCCTCGTTCCAGGTGACAGAGACGACCGGCTGCGTCTCTTCGGCGGCCGCTTCATTCAGTTTTCGCCCAAAAATATCGGTATCCGGCAACTCCGACTTGCCCACAGCGGCGTGATAGCGTTTCCAGGCCGCCACTGTGACGGGCGTGGTTGCCATCCAGAAACCATGGCTGATTTCGACGGGGTGGACCGGACGCTCGTCTGGCGCGCAATGGGTATCCATGGCCGAACAGCCCATGGAGAAACTTCCCGCGGGTATCCAGGCGTAGGACTGTCCGTCTTTGGGACCAGGCTTTGTCTGGCTGGCGATTACGCCAACGGTTTGGCCGGCGGCCGGGGCTTGTTGCGCGCTCATGACGGCAGCGGCACACAGACCCAGCAAGGCCAGCCCGGCAATTTGCTTCGGGCGAGTACTCAAGTGCATTCTTTATTCAACCAACCGCGACAACAACCCCAATGGCCTCTCAATTCAGGATATTACGTGGGGCATGGCGGGTGGGTTACACCTTTGTGGGAGGCGGTGCCAACACAGCCATTACAACCAGTCGCTCCGGACCGGGGTTGTGAATGGAATGCGGTACGCCAGATGCCGCAAAAGCTGCGTCGCCGGCAGAAAGCGTTTCCGTCTCCTCACCCACCCGAACCTCGCCGCTGCCCTCCAGCACCAGATAGAGCTTGTCCTGCCCCTGATGCGTGTGGAGCGCGTGTTCCTGCCCGGGCTCAAAGCAATTCAGCCCCGCAAAGAGCGTCTCGCCCTGCGCCACGGTCTGTTTCGCCATCTTCTCCGGCGTGAACCGCGCCAGACTGCCTATATTTTTCACAAACATGCGATACTCCGTTATTGACCCAACGCGTTTCCCAGTCTGTCGTCCGCGAAGCCCGCAGGCACCGGGACGCGTTTGCGCACGCCAGTCCTTTCCAGCATACGGTCATTGACGATTTTTTCGAGGCGGACTTCGCCGAGCGCCTGCTCACGGATTTTCCGGTGTTCAATCCGGCACTGGCAAAGAACGAGATTTACGGCGGCGTCTGGGGCAAGGCCGTCAACACGAAGATCCGGCAAATCAGCCCGGCGTATGAGGAAATGTATGAACTGATGGGCTCGCAGGAATTCCTGGGTCTGCTCAGCGGGATTTCCGGCATTCCGGACCTGTTGCCGGATCCCGCGCTCTACGGCGGCGGGACTCACGAAAACCTTCACGGGCAGGATCTGGACCCCCATGTCGATTTCAATTACGATGAAGCCCAGAAGCTGCATCGGCGGCTGAACCTGATCGTTTACCTGAATAAGGGCTGGAAGGCCGAGTGGGGCGGGTCTCTGGAGATCCATTCCAATCCGCGCAGGCCGGCCGAGAACGTCGTCCACGCTTACGAGCCGCTGTTCAATCGTGCGGTAATGTTCGAAACGAACGAGTACTCGTGGCACGGCTTTCCGAAAATTGAGCTACCGCAAGAGGAGAGGCACAGGTCGCGCAAATCGATCTCGATTTACCTGTACACGCGGGAGCGCCCGGCTCCCGAAATTGCCCCGCCACACGGTACGTTCTACGTGAATCGCCCGCTGCATCCGCGATTCCGCGCCGGTTACACTCTCACCGCCGAGGACGAGAAAGATCTGCTCTTCCAGGTGGACCGCCGCGATAAGTGGATCGAGAAATACCAGCAGATGGAACTGGATCGCGGTTACGAGTTGCAGCGAAAGCACGCCTATATCGCCGAAATCCTCTCGCGGGTGCGTGCGCCAATCACAGGGAACGCCCTGCAGACCGGGACTTCGCAGGGGCTTTACGCCGATGGCTGGGTTGCCTGCCAGGCGGGCTTCACCGTGAAACCGCTGACGCCCGTGACGACTGTCACGTTGCGGGGATGGCGCCCCGGTCGCGCCGAAATTACCGCCCGAGTGAACGGCGAGGTTGCGACCGTAACCGTGGATAGCGATTCCTTCGATCTCCTTGTTACGCCGGAGCAACCGCTTGGTGAGGAGTTTCGCGTCGAGATCGAATGCACTCCGCCAGTAGCCTCGACCGGTGACGATCGCGCCCTGGGTTTCGTCTTCATAGAAGTCCGCATCACCTGAGTGGTCGGTAATGAGGAGTCATGTCGGGAAAGTTTCGGCATCTGACGGCAAATTCGACGCTGGCGCTGGTCTTGACGGCATTGGCTGTGCTCACTCCATTTCCCTGCCGCGCATACAACCTGACCGGCCACATCGAGCCCGCGGCCATCGTCTCCATTTCGCTGCACGGAGCCACTTCGCCCTTTGAAACCTCCACCGTCACTGCCGCCGATGGCAGCTTCCGCTTCGCCAGGCTCGCCTCTGGAACGTATACCCTGATCGTTTCTACTGCTGCGCGCGGGAGTGCGCTGCAAACCGTAGAATTGACGCCTGGAACGGTGGATGCCAAAGGACGCCTGGATCTGGTGCTCAAACTGGACCCCGAACGGTTGGAAGCCGACGGCGGCCACGCTACCGGCGCCACGATTTCCGCCACGGTATTAACTCTTCCCGTCAAGGCCACAAAGGAGTATGACGAGGCGCAGCGTTGCCTCTCGCGCAGGGATTCCGCCTGTGCGGTCAGTCGCCTGAAGAGCGCTGTCGCGCTCGCGTCACGGTTTACTGCCGCATGGAATCAACTCGGCACCATCGCTTATCAAACCGGGAACTACGCTGATGCGGAGGGATACTTCCGGAAGGCGCTCGACGCCGATCCCGACGCGTTCGAGCCGCTGGTAAATCTGGGCGGCGTCCTGTTGAACCTGGGGCGGTTTGGCGAAGGGCTCGACTATAACCGGCGGGCCGTCACGCGCAGACCGAACGACGCGCTCGCGAATTCACAGCTGGGCCTTTCGTACTTCGGGCAGGGCGATCTGACGCGTGCCGAAGAGTTTCTGAAGACGGCGGTCAGACTGGATCCCGCCCATTTTTCGCATCCGCAACTGACGCTCGCGGAACTTTACCAGCGGCGCGGAGACCACCAGGCTGCGCTCGAACAACTGCGGGACTTTCTGGCGCGGCACCCGGATTCGCCGCAAGCCTCCGGGGTGCGGGAAAGAATAGTCCAACTGAGCCGCTGACTGCCCTTACGGCGTGACCGTTACCGTCGCCGTCTGCGTTGTCCCACCCGAACTCGCAGTGATCGTCACCGGCGTGGAAGCAGTAACGGCCTTCGTCTGCACCCGCAGCGTTCCGGATGTCGCACCGGGGAACATCGTGACAGCCGCGGGCAGCGGCACTGCGGCGTTATTGCTCGCGAGCGTGATCGTCGCGCCCGATGAAGGCGCAGGGCCGCTGAGGGTGATTGTCAGCGTCACGTTTGACCCGCCCTTCACCGTGGCTGCACTGACCGAGACGGAAGCTAACGTGGGAATCACCACCGGCGTCAGCGTCAGGCTGGCGGCCTTCGATACGCCGCCATAGGTCGCCGTTACCGTTACCGGAGTCGACGCCTTCACCGCCAGCGTTTGCACCTGCGTACTGGCATCGGCAGCGCCAGCGGGCACGGTCAATGTCGCAGGCACCGGAAACGCCGAGCTGTTACTGGAGAGGGCCACGCTGATTCCACCCGCCGGAGCCGCGCCGCTCAGGTGGACGCTGACAAATGCGAGAGTTCCGCCGCCCGGACTGGGGGGCGTGATGGTAACGGAACTCAGTGTCAGCGGCGAAAGCGTAATAGTGGCGGTCTGGGTACCGCCGTTGTATTTCGCCGTTACCGTGACAACGGTGGTGGCCGTGACAGCACCCGGCTGAACCACCACACTGGCGGATTTCTGGCCAGCCGGCACCGTCAAAGTCGCGGGCACAGGGAACGCCGCGCTGCTGCTGGAAAGGGCTACCGATGCACCTCCGGGAGGCGCGGCAGCAGCAAGTGTAACGGTCACCACAGGGACTGCGACTCCAAACGGTCCAGCCAGACTCGCAATAGAATTTCCCTGCGTGATGGTGACTGCAGAAAGGGCAGGCAGGACAACCGGCGTGATAGTGACGTTCGCGGTCTGCGTGCCGCCGTTATATTTCGCGGTAATCGTTACAACGGTAGAAGCTGTTACCGCCGCAGTCTGCACGTTGACGCTGGCGGTCCTCTGTCCCACCGGGACCACGATGCTCGCCGGAACCGGGAACGCCGAGCTGTTGCTCGAAAGCGTGACCGTGGCCCCGGCAGGAGGTGCCGCCGCACTCAGAGTCACCGTGACATAAGCATTCGCGCCGCCGGCCACGCTCGCCTGCGACACCGAAACCGAGCTCAGGGTGGGCAGAACGACAGGGGCCACCGTGACGGTTGCCGTCTGCGTCGCGCCGTTATACTTCGCCGTGATCGTGACGGGCGTGGAAGCCGTCACGGCGACGGTCTGAACGCTGGCACTGGCGGTCTTCTGTCCCGCCGGCACTACCAGTGTCGAGGGCACCGGGAACGCCGCGCTGTTGCTGGTCAGGCTCACTGAGACACCACCCACCGGTGCCGCAGCGCTCAAAGTAACTGTCACGAGCGACGCCGCGCCACCCGTGACACTGGCCTGCGGAACCGAGACCGAAGTCAGCGACGGCAGCACTACCGGCGCTACCGTCGCACTTGCCGTCTGCGTGCCGCCGTTATACTTCGCCGTGATAGTGACAGGCGTGGAAGCTGTGACAGTTGTCGTTTGCACCGTGATGCTGGCCGTCTTTACGCCTGCCGCAACCACAAGGGTGGCTGGCACGGGAAACGCGGCGCTGCTGCTCGAAAGCGCGACGGTCGCTCCGCCTGCCGGAGCCGCCGCACTCAACACAACGCTGACAACCGCGCTCGCCCCGCCGGCCACCGTCGCCGGCAGGACCGAGACCGAAGTCAGATTCGGCAGAACAACCGTCACCACGGTGACGTTCGCCGTCTTCGAAGTGCCGTTGTAACTGGCAGTCAGCGTCAACGGAGTGGAAGCCGTCACCGCCGTTGCCACCACGTTCACGCTCGCGGAAAGTTGCCCGGCCGGCACTACGATGCTCGCTGGCACCGGAAACGCCGTGCTGCCTCCCGAGAGCGCCACTGTCGCGCCACCGGTTGGAGCAGGCGCGGTCAGCAACACGCTCACGCCGGCCGTGCCACCGCCAGCCACGCTCCCCGGACTCACCTGCACGGAAAGCAGCGCCGCCGGTGCCGATTTGATCAGTGACCAGTCCGTGGCCAGCGCAAAGGCATTCACCGAGCCGAGGCCCGTCGCCAGATCATATCCTGTGCCTGCCGAATACCCGAAAGAGCCCGTGGTGCAGCCGCCTGATCCCGTGCGGCAGGGCGAAACATTGTTGCCCGAGGTGATGTCGTGGAAGGCGTCGGCGTACTTCAGCGCCAACGCGTAGAGAGTCGGATTCAGATTCCCCAGCCCCGCCTTCGCGATGGTTCCCGATTTCAATTGATACTGGTTCAGCAGCGCGGTGATGCCCGCAAACAGCGGTGCCGCCACCGAGGTCCCGCCTACCACCGAAGCGCCGGCGATTCCCTTCGCACAGCCGCCATTGGTACAGATTATGGTCCCGTCATGGTCTGCCGCAGCGGCCATCGCGATATCCGGCACGTCGCGGGCACCATCGTTGGGAACGCCGTTCCCGGCCTGCCAGATCGGCTTACCGAACTGCGCACTGACACCGCCACCGCTCGCTCCCAGCGGTCCGCCATTCGCCGATTCGTTCCACACCGCTTCCGGGATGTAAGAGATCGCCGAACCGTTGTTGGCGTTGTTCGTCGCATTCCAGAAACTTCCGGTGCCTTCCACAAACATGGTGCCGCCGACGCCGGTCACTTCCGGGACACTCGCCGGTAAAGTGACAGACACGCCATGCGACGCGACCGTGGCCGTGCCATTCTCACAGGCAAAAGCGCCGGAATCGCCGGAAGCCGAAATCAAAGTCATGCCCTGAGCGTTCGCCTGCTGGGCAATCGCTCGCAATGCCAGGCCTTCGCCCGTCGCGCCCGTCTCACAGGTCCCATAGCTGATGCTGACCACCGAAGCCAGATTCTGCGTCACGGCATATTGGAGCGCATTGAACACGTTGGTGCTGTAGACATAGACCACGCCCGCATTCTTCGCCACTGCGCCCGCCCATTCCACGTCAAGATCGGCCTCCATCACGTCGCCCGAAACCACGGCAGGCACAGTCAGGCCCGGCACCGAAACGAGTGTCGGATCGTTCTTCGGGAGATTAAACAGGGTGCGGAAAGTCTGAACGTCGGAGATATTGATGGCGGACTGCCCCACAATGGCCACAGTCTGCCCTGTGCCATCGAAGCCTTTCGCATAGAGCGGGGCCACATTGTAGATGGTCGCCACGTCATCCGGCGTCACGTAGTGATTGCCGGAGCCGGCAGTGTAGGCGGGTTTGGCCTGTCCAACGGGGCGCTGCGGCAGAAAGTCGTCAAAACCGCGGAAACCAGCTACGATGTCCGCGATTCCCGCCGGCACCTGTGGATTCGTTGCAGTCGCGAAATGGGCTTCACCCGCGACGGTGTAACGATGGATATCGACACTCAACGCCGTTCGTGCCAATGCCGCCGTGCCGCTGAAGGAAATGGAATTCCGGCTTGGCGCAACATCGCGCAGCGTGAACCCCGCACTGGTGAGCCAGTCCGTGATTGACGCCAGGTCGGCGGGCGACGGTCCAAAGCGATCCGCAAACTGAGCAGGTGTGAGCCAGTTGTGATAGTCCGGGGCGGCCGGGTCCTGTTGTGCGGCAAGGAATGCATCAAGCGCAGCCTGTTGCGCGGCATTTGGGCGAAGCGTCAGCACCAGATCGTTCAGCGGAAACGTGCCTTGCGCCCGGCCATTGTCCGTCCCCGCCAGCGCCCGAGCGTTCACGTGACCCGACAGCGTGACGGTTCGCGCGTCGGCCTTCACGGTTTGAGCCATCAGTGAGCCGAAAGTCAGGGCCGCGAGCGTGGCGGCCGCAAATACCGATTTCATAACATCCCCCGATAACGCAGAGTGAGACAGCAACGCACATTGACCGAGACGCGCAATGCGCTCCTCTGCGTTTCCGAAAATACAGGAACTTCGCCGGCGCGTCAAGGCCCGGCGAAATCACAACGATTTGAATGAAGGGGTCTTTTCGGCCTGGACCAGCGTTTTGTTGAGGATAAAAAGCTATTTTTCGATACAGCTCGGCGAAGCGCCGCAGTTCCGCTTCGCTCAAATCGGATATCGCCCCTGCCCGAAGGCGCGTGAGCTGGCAATACCGGCGCCCACAGTCCAAACAACTCCGGCTCCTGCCCATGCCATGCACTGTAAAAAGCCCCGGCGGTCGATGCCGTCGTTCTGGTGATCGTGAATAGTAGTGTCTTTCAATAAGTTCTCCTGCAAAATACGCTCCTGCCTGCGATACCGGTCATCGGGAGTGTTTATTCCCGTGGGAGCGCAAAAAACTCCTGTTCTTACAGGAAAACTTCAGGTGACTGAAGCCGCTTGTGGCTTACGATTGTGATTAGTGCGAATCCTGGTTGTGGAAGATGAACTCCGTATGGCGACGCTGCTCAAGCGCGGCCTGACCGAAGAGGGCCATCAGGTCTTCGTCGCCAATGATGGCACCGAAGGCTTCGAGATGGCGCGGTCGGCGGAGTTCGACGTCATCGTGCTGGACGTCATGCTCCCCGGCATGGATGGCCTCACCATAGCGCGCAAACTTCGCGAAGCCCGCAACCAGACCCCGGTCCTCATGCTCACCGCGCGCGACACTGCCGCCAGCGTCATCGCCGGACTCGACGCCGGGGCCGACGATTACCTCACCAAGCCATTTTCATTCGACATCTTTCTGGCCCGCCTGCGCGCCGTCAGCCGACGTGGCGCCATCCCGAGGGCTGTCTTCCTGGAAGTTGCCGATCTGAAGCTTGACCCCTCCACGCGCCGTGTGAGCCGCGCCGGTCAGTCCATCAGCCTCACGCCGCGCGAATTCAGCCTGCTGGAACTGCTGATGCGCAACCATGGCCGCGTCATCACGCGCGACACCATTCTCGAATCGGTCTGGGGGTTCGACAGCGACGTAGCGGGCAACACCATTGAGGCTTTCGTCCGCTTGCTGCGCCTGAAAGTGGATGCCACGGAACCGAAACTCATCCACACGGTTCGCGGCGTAGGCTACGTGATGCGGGAGTCTTAATTGCAGCGCATCAATACCCGCTCCATCCGCTTTCGCCTCACCGCCTGGTATGCGCTGATTCTCACCGCTGCCCTCTGCATCTTCAGCGGCCTGGTGTTCGCGATGATGGAGCAGCGCCTGATGCGCGATATCCGCCGGAACCTGGCCGACCAGGCGATGCACTTCGAGCATTTTGTGCAGCTCGAGGCCAGCGAAGGACCCTCCGTCAATCTCTACGACGAAATTGAAGAGTTCTGCCACGCTCTGCCGGAATCCAGCTATCTGGAGTTCCGTCCGGCCGACGGGGCCACTCCTTTTCGCTTTCCGTCATCCGCGCGCCGGGAGCCGCCCTTTCACTACGAAGTAGTCACACGGCAAGTTGTGGCCGGAGGCCGCAACTGGATCCTGGAGATTGGTGCCTCGCGCGGCGAGATGCACCGCGCACTGGAACTTCTGCAAGCGCTGCTGTTCAGCCTTGTGCCCGTCGTGATTCTGGTGTCCTGCCTCGGTGGCGCGTGGCTGAGCCGGCGCGCACTGAAGCCAGTAGACGATATCACCTCAGCCGCGCGCGCCATCAGCATAGAAAATCTTGCACTGCGCCTGCCGCCACCGGGAACGGGAGACGAACTCGAACGCCTGACCGAGACGTGGAACGCCACCCTGGCGCGCCTCGATTCAGCCGTCGCCGTGCTTTCGCGTTTTGCTGCCGACGCCTCGCACGAATTGCGCACGCCCGTGGCCGTCATCCGTACGGGCGCGGAACTGGCCCTTCGCAGAGACCGCGAACCCGAAGCCTATCGCGAGGCTTTGCGCGAAATCGAGGGCGAATCCGAGCGCATGACGCAACTGGTAGAGGACCTTCTCTTCCTGGCCCGAAAGGACGCGCGCGGCGAAGGTATGCCGATGGGGCCGCTCGACCTCCGCGAAATTCTCAACGACGCCGCGCAGGAACTCCACGGACTCGCCGATGCGCGGGAGATTCGCATCCACGTGGCTGCGGGCACCGAACCGGCGATGATCGCGGGAAACACCGCGGCACTCCGGAGACTTTTCCTCGCGCTGCTCGATAACGCTCTCAAGTACTCGCCCTCCGGCACGGATGTCAGTGCGGCGATTGTGCGGGAAGATCAGAAAGTGATCGCCGTCATCGCCGATCAGGGTATCGGCATCGCGGCGGAAGACCTGCCCCACATCTTCCAGCGTTTCTACCGCGCAAACAAGGCGCGCTCCGATGGCGGCCACGGCCTGGGGCTGTCGCTGGCGCAGAGTATTGCCGTCGCCCACAATGCCGAAATCGACGTAACGAGCGCGGCAGGCAGCGGCTCAGTGTTTCGGGTCATTTTCCCGGAACGGCTGCACACTTAGCCCTGCATTGACGTCTAATGGACGTATGAATTTCCCTGCAGGCTTCTCCATCCTCGCGTTGTTCGCCGCTGCGGTATACGGTCAGACTGCCGCCCCGCCACCAGCGTTCGAGGTGGCTTCCATCAGGCCCTCGGACGGTCACCTGGGAGTCGACATGAAGACGTATCCCGCCCGGCTCTCCGCGACTGACTTCAGTGTGAAACAACTTATCGTGGCCGCGTTCCAGGTGGATGGCTGGCAGATAACAGGTGGGCCGGCGTGGCTGGATAGCGAGCGCTTCGACATTGAAGCGAAGACTGTGGAAGATTTCAGCGGTGAGACAGATTTGGTGAAGGCGGCTGGTCGCCCGGCACCGCGCAGGATGATGCTGATGCTGCAGACCCTGCTGGGGCGGAGCGGTTCAACGTCAAGGTTCACCGCGAGACGCGACAGGACAATCTCTTTGAGCTGGTGGTGGCGAAAAGCGGACCGAAACTGCAACCGCCAAAAGATACCGCCCGCTCTGGGGTCGGCCTGGGCCGCACCGGTACGGCGGATAATGGACGGGCAATCGGCTACTGGGTGCAGGCCTGGAATGCGTCTGTGGCGCAGATCGCCGAGTTCATGAAGGGCCAAATGAGGCGTCCGGTCTCGGACGGAACAGGCATTCAGGGTAAATGGGACTTTCGCTTCGAATTCGCCGATGAGTCGGCAACCGGCGATGCCCCGGCTTTCCTCACGGCTCTTCAGGATGCCACCGGCCTCAAGCTGAACGCCGCCAAAGGCCCTGTGGAGTTTCTGGTCGTGGACCGCGCCGAAAAACCCACGGCGAACTAAACCCGTAATCGCCGCGTGCGCCAGATCAACCAGGCCACCATCAGAATCCCGCCAGAGCTCATCAGCAGAGACGCCGGTTCTGGAGCAGTGTCTGCAACATTCAAAAAAGAGCCCCGCCCCTGAGTATCCTCGGTCGCCGCCAGTGACCCGCTGCCGAAACCGACGATTGTATTGAAGACGAAGCCAAAATACGGCGCATGAGAGGTAATACTCGTTCGCAGCAGGGCGGTCACGTCGTAAGACTTCCAGCCGATCGACGAATCCAGACCAGCAATGAAGGGCCCTGGCAGCCAGGAACTCATGCCTGAGATCGACGCACTGTCGCTGTTGACGAAATACAGTCCTGCGCCGCTAAAGCCAAAGGAGTAGAAGTCGTACGTCGCACTCCCGGCGGCGAGATTGTAGCCCCAAAGGCTCGATATATCGAAGAGTACAAAACCCCGTTGCCATGAGCCGGTTGCCGCATAGGACCCGGTGACCACCGTAGGAAACCAATTGAGGATGGAATACCCCGTCCCAATGGAAGGCGTAGGATTATAGTCGACAAAGCCGTCGTCGGTCGGGTACAAACTGACTCCAAACGCCGGAGAAACGCTCAGACAGCATCCAAAGACGAGCGCAGATATTCTTGTTTTGATTGGCATGACGAGCATATGTCACCTGGTCGCAAAATTCCGGGTCGTCAACCACGCCGAAAACCAACTGCGGCGTGAGCCCGCAACCGGAGTGGCCCTGTGCCGCCACCCCGGCTTCCTCCAACGGGCTGATTCGTTAGATGCGCTTCCTCCACCAAATCAAACCAGCACCCATCAGGATGCCTCCGGCGCTCAATGCTATTGACGCCGGTTCCGGACTGGTTATGTCCGCACCAGCGCCGGTGACGCTCAGATAGGAACCGCGGCCCTGGGTATCCTCAATCGCCGCCAGCGAGCCGCTGCCATAGTTAACGGTGGCAGGGAAAATGAAGCTCACATAGTGCTGGTTCGCGCTGATACTGGCTTGTAACAGCGACGTCACATCAAACGATTCCCATCCCGTAGTACCGTCAAGCGTGGCAATGTACGTGCCGCCTGCCTGCGCATATCCTGTGGTCACCGCCGCACCACCGGCGTTGGCATATTGCAATTGCACACCGCTGAAGCCGTAAGAGTAAAAATCGTACGTCGCACTCCCGGCGGCCAGCGTACTGCCCCAAAGGCTGGATATGTCGAAGATTACCACGCCCCGCAATGAATCACGATTGCCGCCGTCATGAAAGCTGCCCACCGTGGCGCCGCCGTTATCCACCCATTAATAGTTCGGGTTTGAATACCAGTCACGTCCTGCCGAGCCGTCGTCCGTCGGCTGGATAGTTCCGGCGAAAGCCGCTGAAATGGTCAGGCATGCTGCAAATACCCAGGCGATGACTCCCTTGCTTGTTCGTATGACCCTCACGTTGATGTTCCTCCGTATGTTTCTGCTGCTGCGGAATACGGGGGTACATTTGCAACCAGACGTCCATTGCTAAGTCGAGTGATTCCAACGTGCATTACGGCGTGAGCACAGTCGCCTGCGTGTCTTCACCCGCCGGAAGCGGGTCTTTACACTACCTTGATGCTCAGTTTGCGGATACACCAGGCTGGCTGACCAGCTAACGCCGCTCGGGTTCAGGCGTTAAACGATGCACTATGTCGAGGTGCCGCACCATCCTTACATCTCTTGCATTCCTCGCCGGCCTCAGCCAGGCGCAATCGCAGACCAGGCCTCTGGAATTCGAGGTCGCCTCCATTAAACCCTCCAATCCCACTGCGCGGGGCAGTTCCATCATGACGGACCGCACAGGAGGCCTCACTGCCACGAACGTGCCCCTGCGGAATATCATCACCTCGGCTTACGGTCTCCGGGACTTCCAGTTGACAGGCGGACCCGGCTGGGTGGGTACCGACCGGTATGACATTGTGGCCAAACCCTCGCGCTCCGAAAACACGCCCGCCGCAGCCCCTATGGACCTGCCGGACGACCAGCGGAAGATTTCCGAGGACCAATGGAAGGAACGAATCCGCTCACTCCTGACCGATCGCTTCGGCCTGGTGGTGCACAAAGAAACAAAGGAGCAGCAGATCTACGTGCTCACCGTCGCCAAAGGCGGATCAAAGCTGAAGGCCGTCCCCACTCCCGGCCCCGGGAAGAATCAGGGAATGCGGAGCGACCGGGGCCGCAGCCAGGGCATGGCGGCACCCATGTGGATGCTGGCAAACACCTTGTCCTCCAATACTGGCCGGCCTGTGGTGGATAAGACCGGCCTCACGGAAAAGTATGACTTCACACTGGAATGGACGCCCGACGTTGCAGCAGCGGAGAACCCCGATTCGGCTTCTTCAGGGTCCGGCCCGACGATTTTCACAGCCGTCCAGGAGCAGCTGGGCCTAAAGCTGGAATCGACCAAAGGCCCGGTGGATATCTACGTGATCGACAAGGTGGACCGGCCGTCGGCTAATTAAAAGGGGAGCTTCGCCATGGCCAGGCTGCGAATCAGCTATCCCGTTGCCTTGCTTTAGCCCGAATGTTGATTGAGGCATCTTCTTTGGCTTGCCGCAGCGCCATGTCTGGATTCCGCAACACTGCAACACCGCACGCCGCGCCATCAGTGCCCCAACTCGCCGATCAGCCGCCGGAAAACCCCGTACGCCGGCTTGGGACTGTAGTCCTCATACGTGATCCCGAAGTGATGGAAAATATCGTCCGTCACTTCGGGTGTGGAGCTATCGGCATCACGCAGGGCGAAGTGCGTGTAGCGGGCGATATTCAGCCGTTCCCGCATCTCCCAAACCGCTTGCACCACAGTCTCCAGGACCTGGGCCTGACGTTCCGGGGATCTTGCCGGCCCGGTTGGCCAGCCGTGTTCCGCGACGTCGATGGGGATGTCTGGTCCAATGCCCGCCGCCGGGAGCCAGTCGTTCCGCATCGTCTCCAGCACCAGTCGCACAGAATCGCGGAGGTCACCAGGCTCGCCGTCCGGGGCAGCAGGGCGAAAAACGTCGGGGAAGAAGTCGAGGCCGACGTAGTCGAGCGCCTTCAGGAATTCGGGGCCACCCAGTTGTCCCAGGTCCGCCCAAAAGGCAGCGCCTGGGCCGAAGGTCGGAGTTGAGTTAAAGCCCACCCTGACGTTGGGATGGCCGGCCTGGAGCAACGCGCTTTTCACGGCGAGCACGCCCTGCACCAGCGCCTCGCGCACGCGGGGGTAACCGCCGTCAATCGAGTCGGGACCACCGGTAAAGCTGGCCTCCTCAGTGATCTGGATGCTGTAGAGCAGGCTGGCATGGCGCAGGGCGAGTTCGCAGGCGAAGGTAACGAAGCCCGCAACATCTCCGGCCAACGACTGGTACATCACGACGAGGTCGAGCAGCCTTCCCCCGTGGACATAACGCGGATAATTTCGCGGGGTCTGCGCCGGCCACCGCGAGGGATTTGCACGATCGCTGAAACGTTCATAGGCGCGGACGACGAACGGCCGCGAATTGCCCTGGAGTTCGCTGAGACAGCGCTCGATCTGAAGCGGATCACCAGGCGGGCCGCTGACAAGGCCGGAGTCCGAACCGGCGTCGCCGCCGGGGTAGATACCGAAGATCAGTTGCCGGCTTGCGTACAATGTACTCACTTGCATACGGTGTACTCAAACATTCTGGAGATACCGTGGTCAAGAACACGCCCGCCTTCATCTGGGAACGTCTGCTTACGGACGCCCCGCCGCGCAGTCTCAGTTACGCGTCAATCACAGATGCCGCGATCCGGATAGCGGACAACGAGGGTCTGGACGCGGTTACCATGCGAAGCGTGGCCGCAGCAGTGGGCTCCGGCACTATGTCGCTCTACCGGTACGTTTCCGGCAAGGAGGATTTGCTGGACCTGATGCTGGACGCAGCCTGGGGAGAAATCCCACTCCCCGATGCCAAACAGGGGAACTGGCAGGCGCGGCTGACCCGAGTGGCGGTGGCCTCAAGGCAGGTCCTCAAAGCCCATCCGTGGCTGGCCGCGTTGCTCACCAGCCGTCCCACGCTTGGGCCCAACTATCTCAACTGGTTTGAGTATCTGCTTGCCGCGACGGCGGCACCCGGCAGAAGCATGAAAACCCAGGTCAGAATGATCGGCACAACCTGGTCCTTTGTGACCGGCTTTGTCGCCTATGAGACGGCGGAAATCGAAACGGACCGAAAGCACGGCCTGACCCCGGCGAAGAAGCGTAAACTGGTGCGCCCCTATATGACGCAAATCCTGGCAGGGGGCGAGTACCCTTTCCTGCGCGGGTTTCTGGAGAGCGGGCCTGGCAGACCCACCGACGAGGATTTTCACGAGGGACTCCGCGCGGTGTTGACGGGGCTCGCGGCGATCTGAAGCCCCTGGCTCTCCGTCAATGGGCGGCAGTATTCGCCGTATCTCCGGTTTCGTGCAACAAGCCGAGGATATCGTGATACAGCTTGTTGCGGGTCTCGAAGCGATCCGAGGCGCGGGTGACGTAGCGTACGACCAGGTCAATTCCCGTGCCGGCCGGGCGCATATCCACAGCGGGATCGGTGGAGAAATGTTCGCTGACCTGCTTCCACTCCTGCGCGGCCTGGCGCGAATTTTCGGCGGTATCCACGACCACTCTTGTACGCACCTGTTCAATCACTTCTCTGGCCTCCCTGCCGGCTGGCACGCCGACGCGAATTTCATCCCACATCCACTGCCCGGCGGTTGAAAAATTGAAGTACTGGCCCTTGATCGCATAGCTGTTGATGAAGCTGGTGCGGCGGCCGGTGGGTCGGCCCTTATCCACGGAGTTACCGGTTTCGAGCATCGAAGTGCGGAAGAGGCCAATGTTGACGATCTCGCCGGTTACGCCATTGATCTCCACCCAATCGCCCACGCGAATGCCGCCACCGCCCATGAGCGCGAACCAGCCGAAGAAGGCGATGATGAAATCCTGGAGGGCGACGGTGAGGCCGGCGGTGGCCAGGCCCAGTATGGTGGGCAGCTGATTCGGCTTGCCGAAAATCACGAGCAGGACAAGCACGGCACCGATGGATTCGATGGTCAGCTTGAGAATTGTGGCAAGCGTCTTCATGCGTCGTGGATCGAGTGCGGGACGTCGCGCCAGGTACAGCGCGAGTTCGTCGCAAAGCATCACGCAGATCAGAATGAAGGCGATCAGGCCGAGCGATTGCAGGATCAGGTGACCGGTCATGCGGTGCTGGAGGACGACCTGCGCGGCCCATTTGTCATAGGTGGCGGCGAGTTGGCGGAGCGTGTCGTTCCTGTCGTCATAGATGCCGAGTAGCTGACTGCGCGTGGATTGAGCGGAGAGAGCATTGAGGCGCGAATTCTTATCGCCCGTAGCTTCCTGCGCGGAGGCAGCGGTGGAACTCTCTTCCAGCGCCTTGTGCTTCGCAAGCACCGTGGCCGCGGCCTGTCGCGTTTGCTGCGCGGCGGAGAGCAGAAGATCGTGCCGATTGTCCTGGGCGAACCACGCGCTGATCTCAGCGGCCAGTGTTGCGCTCGTTTCCGCGGCATTCACCGCGGGCGGCTTCTGGCCGGCCACTTCGGCATCGTACTTCTTCATGGCGTTCTCATGCGCGGCGAGTTCTTCCTGGATGAGACCGCGCTGGTCGCCGCCGGCGCGCGTGAGGTCCTGCTGGGCCTCGGTCAACTGGTCGGTATCGAGGCCGAGCTGGGCTTTGGCGACATCGAGATCGTCATCGGGATCGTGCGCGGTCAGGTTGCGAACCGTGACCTGATCGCCTTCCACCAGCGACTGGAGCCGGGCGACTTTTTTCGCAAGATCGGCGGCTTCGCCGGTGAGAGCGCGGTGGTCGAGCGAGGCTTCGCGAAGAGCGGCGGCAAAGGCCTGATCCACTTCGTGGTCCGCGAGGTGTTCGGCTTCGTGGGCCTGCTCCGACTCTTCGGCGGAAGCGGCCATGGTGGCGAGGACCTCGGCGGTTTGCCAGGGCTGGAGATCCACCACGGTCTTCTGGCTGGTCGCGGCGCTCAGCGGATCCTTGCTCTTGTGCAGGAAGGGGAGGGCCATCATCGCCTCACGGGTGTTCCAGGAGAGCACGATGCAGGCCGTCATGAGGACGAGCAGGCTCGCGAGCAGGATCCACCACAGGCGTTTGGACATGATTCGATTATCGGTGAAGGCGCAGTCTGGGATGTGTACAGGCGTTTGGAATCCAGACTCAACGTTTCCCGGTTTCGGAACGTCTCTTAGGTTGCACAGAGACGCTCTCGCGTCTATTAGGTTGCACAGAGACGCTCTCGCGTCTCTTAGGTTGCACAGAGACGCTCTCGCGTCTCTTAGGTTGCACAGAGACGCTCTCGCGTCTCTTAGGTTGCACAGAGACGCTCTCGCGTCTCTTAGGTTGCAC
>CAIQWJ010000090.1 GCA_903875575.1 uncultured Acidobacteriia bacterium
AGGTCGTTGTGGTCTGTTTGCTCGTCAGCACGCGCCCGAACGCATCGTGCGTGTAGCAGGTCGCGCTCACCGAATTCGCCACCGACGAAAGCGCCCCCTTGAAATCCGCGTCGTAGCCATACGTAACCGTGGGCGTCGCCGTCGTCGTTCCCGTTACCGTGTAGCTGACAGAGCCAGGCCGATCCAGCCCGTCATATCCGGTCACATGCGTCACGTTGCTCATGGCGTCCGTGCGCTGCGTCATGTTCCCGTTTGCATCGTATAAATACGCCGTCGTCCCGCTCTCCGGATTCGAGGCCGAAACCAGCCGTGACAACGTGCTGTAAGCGAAGCATCGCATATGCGAGGTCGAATCCGGCAGCGTGCAGTTGTTATTCGCGTGACCAGCCACATCCACCGCGCTCAGATTATTTAGCACGTCGTAGGTGTAACTCGTAACCGTGCCGGCGGCACCGCTCGTCGCATCTGGCTCCGTGACGGAGATCAGCCGCCCCAGACCGTCCGAACAACTGCTGTGTTTATTGGTCGCCTCGTCCGTCACACTGGTCGTGGGCCCCGTACAACCCGAAACGTTCTGATCGTAAACCACCGCGGAAGTGCCGGTCGTCGTGGTATTCGTCCCCCACGGCGCGGGGGGCGTGCTGCCCGAATAATGATCCACCTCCGTGACGCGGCCCATGGGGTCGAGTGTGGTGAGCGTCCATCCCGCCACCGCCTCGCTCGCCGAATAGGGATTCGATTGCAGCTGGTAGTGCGGATGGCTTGTGCTGTTGCCGTACCGGTAGGCCGTCGCCACCTTATTCCCATCGCCATCCGTCGTGAGCCGAACCCGGCCCTGAGGATCGTAATACGTTGTGGTCACGATATCCTGAGGCGCATCGCTCTGGGTGGTTGTCACCTTCAGATTCACGTCGTCATACGCGGTCGACGTGCTCCGGCTCAAGCCTCCGCCAGACTCGGTGGCCGTCAGTTGCCGCCCAAGGTTGTCGTACGTATAGGCGGTCGTGATGTGATTGTCGGCATCGGTAACGCTGATCGGTACTCCGCTGGTGAAATCGTGAACGAAAGTCGTCGTTCTGCCTTCCGTCTGCGCGCCCGGTGCCGGGCAGGTGGCATTGGACGCCGCGGTCACCTGCATCACGGGGTAGAGATGGCTGCTGTCGTAGCACGTGGCCGTCAGGTTTCCGTTCGGGTCGGTAGCCGACTGGACGTTGCCATTCGAAGGACCCGAAACATAGCTCTGATATTGGGATACCCACGCGCCCTGCACCGAATCCCAGTTCTTCACCTGCGTGACGTTTGCTGTCGTAGCGTAATTGTCGTACAAATAGCTTGTCAGCGGCACCCCGTTGAGCGTAACCGTATCCGGCGCCCTGAGAAATTGCTGCGTTCCCGACGCCCAGTAGGAAACACCGGAGGTCGAGTACTTCCAACTGGTCGCCACGTCCTGCATCGGGCAAACGGGCACCGAGGTGCCGGTCGCGCAACCAATCGATACCAGGCGGCTTCCGCTGAATGAGACCAGTCCGGAACTGACCGGCGTCCAGTTATACTGCTTCACCTCGGTAACATTTCCGTTAACATCCTGTGATGTCCAGCTGCCCCTCGAAAACCCTGCGCGCGTTTCCAGCTTGTACTGCGGGTAAGGATTGAAGATCGTCCCGGTCGGAACCCCGGGCGGGCTGGTATTCGACTGCCACGCGATGTCTGAAACACTGCCGTCGGGATTCGAAACATGGTAGACCACCGGCGAGCAGGTATCGCGGGCCACTGTTCCAGTCGCGCAAAGGCTGACGATGGAAAGGTACGTGCTGCTCCCATCCGGATTCGTAATGGTATTCACGTATGAATTCGCGGCACCGCCATAGATCTGATAAGCACCGCCGCCCGGGTAATAGATCGTGTAATATGTCGGTTCCGCAACGGACGTCGAGCTGACCCCGTCCAGATTCTCCGTGTAAGTGAATGTCTTTTTCGAAATCGGATTGATCGTATCGCCGGGAGGCCGCGCAATCGAAGTCGTGTCAAAGGTGTAATCGTAAGCCACGGTCCACAGCGGCTGCGAGCAGCTCGTCAACCCCGTCCCCACGCACTTTTGCACCGTATGTAGTTCGCCCCACCCGTAATTGCCGGAAGCGGGCGCGTATTGAAAAGCGAAAGTGGTCGCATTTCCATCCGCTGTTGCCGGCATCTGAATGGAAGTGACCTGCGGCAGCGACGTGTTCAGAGAGCACAGCGTGCCGCCGTTATAGCCAGTCACGTTGCTGGTGCATTCGTAAGTAACGCCGGAAGCGGTGCCTAGCGTGGAGTTGACGGTCGTAGTCAGAGTCCCATTCGGCCCCGAAGCGGAAATCTTGTCGGTCCAGCTGTTGCTCGTGGACCCGCTGGATATGTAAGTGACCGAAACAGTCCTTCCCTGGCCATCCGTCAGGACATCCGTGCAGGGTTGGTTCATCTGACAGAGCGGCGTGATCGACAGCGTGTTTCCATTGCGATCCGTGATCTCGCCCGCGGGGCTGTCGTCGGCGTGCCAGGCCGCTCCCAGCCCGGGGCTCAAAGCGACCGGGCTTTGCGAAGCTTCCACGGAGCCGTTGATCCGCGTTCCGTCCGGCAGGTATGCGGCCCAACTCGCAGGAGCCCCCGGGGACGCGTTCACCTCCACCCTGATATTGGTGTTGTCTACCGTCGCGAAGACCAGGGTGCCGGTATACTGCTGTTGCGTAATACAGCTGGGGTTTCCCAGCCCCCCGAAGTCCGTGCTCAGGAAACCTGTTCCGTTCGGGTCGTCAAGTGGTCCCTGGTTCGGCGGATTTGGATTGGCTGGGTTAGCCGAGACGCGATACAGAATGTGGTTACTGCCGTCCGGTGTCTGTAGGAAATTCTTGTACCAGTATTGCTTTTCGTTACTGCTGAGCAGGTTGCAGATTCCCTGTGTCATTCTCGCGGCTGGAATCCGGGGCTGTGCCCATAGCGAATATTTATAGCCGTAGCTCCAGCCGCCGCCATGACTGCCAGGCACGTACGGCAGGCTCGCATTACTGGCGTCCGTTGGGATCGCCGGCGCATCGTAAATCGCGCTGTTGTAGATCAGCGCCACCCCCGCTGAAAACCCGCTCGGGCCTGCTGGCAACTGGGCCAGAGGGAACTTCAACGTAACGTTTCCGTTCACCGTGTTGACGGATTCGATGTTTCCCGGCGCGTAAGCTCCGGTTGAATAAATGCCGGTAGCTGGCGATGCATTCGGAGGATTGCTGCCCACATCCTGGGCTGTGCCGGGTGCGGCAAATGTCACCGTGATCGCAGTCACCAGCAGGAAGCGCTGTACGAAATATTGTGAGAGTCGCATGTTGTGTTCTCCGGTAATTCCGTCTCAGGGCTGAAATGCCGTCGCCGTAGCGCTTGCTGGTCCCGTACTAACGGTCTGAATCTGAAAACTAAGGGTCTGTACGCCCCCTTCCAGGCGAACCACTTTGCCTGGAAACCACTGCGCACCCTGTTGAAACCAATTCTGGAACTGCGTTTGCGTTACCTGCACGGATTTCCCCACCTTGACAGCCATGCGTACTTCGGCTATGAGCCTTGTTTTCTCGTCGACCGCGATGAATAGCTCCTGTTGGAGCGCTTGCCCCCACGCGAAACCCTTCCGCTTTGCGGGCGCGAATTCGAACACGGTCCAATAGGGTCCGGTATAGAGTTTGGTCTTCCCGTCGTCCGTGCGCACATGAGAGGCGATTTTGCGGAGCCCTCCGCCGTTAGCCGCCTGAAGAATTACACTGTCCGGAAGATGGGCCAGAAGACTCTCCAGAATTGGCTCGTCGGCTAAGCTCGCCTGGCCCGAATTGGTCAGTACCCCTGTTCCGTTGAAGGTAATCGCGCGGCCCTTCCCCTCGCGATAGGCGAATTGCCCCGGCGACTGAATGGTAATCTGGGCCGACCGGGCTCCGCTCGCGTCCGTCGTCGTTCCGGTAATCTGAATCTGACCAGTGTCGGCGCTCGTGAAACGGCCACCCATGGTCTGTAACATTCCTGCCAGCGGAAGGGGTAAATCTTCCGGCCCCACAAGGTCCCCGCCGTTTTGGATTCCCACTGATGGTCCAACGCCCGCCGCGCTCGGTGCCTGTCCGTTCATCGGCGGCATCAGGGCTGTCGCCACGGCCAGCGCCAATATTGCTCGCACCCGCGGTGCGCTATTCAAACTGGTAACGATTATTTCCATTAACCTTTCCACCTTCGTTCCGGCTCCCTTTCGTCGGCCATCCATGTATTCAATCCGCGGCCAATGTTGTTCTGGTCTTTTCGAAAACCTGTTAATGTGCCGCACAGGAATTCTCAATCGCGAGAACGCTTCCGCCCAGTCGGACGTACTCCCGTAACGAAGTCGTGCACCCCGAAATCGTTATCACGTTAAACGCCTGGGTGACGCTTGGTGCTGCATAATAGCTGGGATTCCCCGCCTGGCTCGCCGTGATCGAGCAACTTCCGGCCGAGACCAGAGCTATGGTCACACCGGAAACCGTACAAACCGAACTACTGTTCGATGTGAAAGTGACGGCCAGGCCGGAACTGGCGGTCGCGCTCAGCGCAGGCGGTGTCGAACCCAGCGCCTGATCGGCCAGCGATCCGAAAATGATGGTCTGTGACGTAAGCCCCGACACCGCTACCGTGACGGTCCTCAACACGGAAGTTGCCGCGTTATAGTTCGTATTCCCGGCCTGGCTGGCCGTGACCGAACAACTGGTCCCCGCCCCGCCAACCGTCAGCGTCGATCCGGTTACCGTACATGGGTTGGCGGCGCTGTAAGTTACCGCCAAACCCGAGGATGCTGTCGCCGTAAGCGTGACATTTGAATTTGGCGCCGGGCTGCTCGGTGCGCTGAACGTGATGGTCTGGGTCGCCTGGTTCACAGTGAAGCTCTGTGCCACTGGGGTTGCCGCCGCATAACTGGAGTTTCCGGGTTGACTCGCTGTGACCGTACAGTTTCCGGCGCCGGTCACCGTAACCGTCGTACCCGCCACCGTGCAAACTCCAGGCGGCGTCGACGTAAAACTCGGGGACAGACCGGACGATGCCGTCGCCGAGACGGTTAGGGGAGCAACGCCGTAGGTCACATCGCCCAACGACCCGAACGCGATCGTCTGCGCTGCGCCACCCACGGTGAGGTCAACCAAAGCGGACGAACTCGTTCCGTAATTTCCATACCCTGGGTAGTAGGCCACCAACTGGTGATGGCCGGGAGTAAAATAAGGCCAGACGACGCTGCCAGTGCCGCTGGTCAACCCGATTCCTTCGAATGGATTGTACGGTTGGCTGAAATCGTAAAAGAGGACACCTCCTCCGGTCCCTGGGATAGGCGTGACCGTGGCGGTAAGCGTGTAGTCGGTACCATATGGCGCATAGGTCAGCGTCGTCGTGGTCGTGATCTTAAGAACATTGAAGGTTTGCGAAATGGGGGTTGCCGCCAGGAAATTGGAATTCCCGACTTGGCTTGCGGTAATGGAACAGCTCCCCGCCGCCACGGTCGTCACGACAGAACCAGACACAGTGCAGATGGACGACGTGGTCGATGCAAAGCTGACCGGCAGACCGGACGACGCAGTCGCGGAAATACCGAACGGCGCAACACCGTAAGTGACATCACCCGGCGTTCCGAAAGTAATCGCTTGTATTGCCTTCGCGACAGTAAAGGCCTGGACTACATTTGACGCCGCCGCATAACTTGCATTGCCTGCCTGGCTCGCCGTGATCGAGCAGGTACCCGCGCCTGCCAGCGTGACCAGGTTCCCGGCAACAGTGCAGACCCCCGTTGTTGTCGAAGCGAAACTGACCGGCAGGCCCGACGACGCCGACGCCAGCAGCGTTACGTTCCCCGAGCCGAACGCCACGTTACCGAGAGCGTTGAACGTGATAGTTTGGGAAACCGGATTCATCGTGATCGAAAATGACACAGGAGACGCGGAAATATAGCAACGGGTTGGCCTAAGCCGTTACCGCGCTAACATCTACCAATGCCGCCACGCAAAGAAAAAACTCCGACCCCCTGGGCCTGGGCACGTCCCGTCGCGGTGCTCTTCGCCCTGACGCTGGCCTTCCTCGCCGCCAACGGAGCCGCGCCCGCACCGCCCTTCGCGAATGCCGACACCTTTATCAAGCAGAACTGCGCCTTCTGTCACGACTCCCCCAAAGCCGTCGGCCACCTCGACCTGGTCAATCTCCCCTACGAACCTTCCAATCCCGATAACTTCGCCACCTGGGTCAAGGTCCATGACCGCCTCGCCGCCGGTGAGATGCCCCCGAAGGGCATGGACCGGCCCGCCAATCTCGCGCAGGTCGTGAAGGAACTCGCGGCGTCTCTCACACGCTACGAACAGTCCGTTGTCTCAGAACGCGGTCGCGCCGGCCTTCGCCGCCTCAACGCCTACGAATATGAGAACGCCATCCGCGATCTCCTCGCCATCCCATGGGCACAGCTAAAAGGCAAACTGCCGCAGGATGGCGAATCTTACCGCTACAACAAGATCGGCACCGCGCTCGACGTTTCTCACGTGCAACTCTCGCGCTACATGAGTTCCGCCGACTATGCCATGCGTGAAGCCATGGCTGCGAAACTCGTCCAGCCTCCCACCACGGTCACCCGCATCTACGCACGCCAGGAAGCCTCGCTCCGCAACTTCCGTCCGCGCGAGGGCAACACTCGTACGGACCGCCTCAACTTCCCCGTCCTCGATTCTCACGCTCAGCCCGATGTCCGCGCCGGCCGCAGCCCCATCTCAACCCCGGAAGCGAAAGAGCGCGAGGCTATCGGTCGTGTCTCCAGCGTCTTCTCCGATGCCGGCGGGTTCAGTTGGAGTTTCCGCGCCCCCGCAGCGGGACGCTATCGCATTCGCGTCAAAGGCTACACCATTTGGGTCAGTGGCGGTGGCGTGGACCACTGGAACTACACGGGCTTCGGCGACCAAAAGGCACCCTACCTTTATCAACCGACCTACCACCGCCCCAACCCCGACGAAGTCTGGCCCGGCCGCCGCAATGAGCCAATCGGTGTCTATGCGCAAAGTTCCGGCCAGTCGCGCCCCATCGGTGCTTTCGATTTCACGCCGGAATCAGGCGTCGGTGAAGTTGAAGTCCTGCTTGCCGCCAATGAGGGGATCCAGACCGACGCCATGCGGTTTTTCCGCACCCGCGTCAGCGGCACCGAAGAGGAATATGTCAATCCGCTGGCCCGGCCCGACGGCATGCCCGGCGTCGCCTTCCAGTGGTTCGAAGTGGAAGGCCCGCTCGCCGATCCGGATGCCGATGCCGGTTACCGGCTCATGTTCGGGGATCTCCCGCTGCGTCGACTGGCCGCCGGCGAATCGGGCGGCGTCACCCTGCAACTCCCGCCCCCGCCCGCCGTTCCAGGCGCTGGTGGACCCGGTGGCGGTGGCCGTGGCCGCGGTGGTCCACGCACTCTGGATGTGCCAGTCGAGGTCGCAACCGATCACCCACATGAGGACGCCGAACGACTCCTCCGTTCTTTCATGGCCCGTGCCTACCGTCGCCCGGTTCAGGAAGCCGATGCGAAGCGCTTCCTCGCCCTGTTCGAACAGCAGTTCACTCTGGGGCACGGCTTTGCGAAATCCATGCTGGCTGCCTACACTGCGGTCCTGAGTTCCCCCGGCTGGCTGTACATTCAGGAATCGCCAGGCAGGCTGGACGACTATTCTCTCGCCACGCGCCTGTCTTTGTTTCTGTGGAACTCAGAACCCGATAGCGAACTTCGTTCTCTGGCCGCCGCAGGCCGGCTTCACAATCCCGAGGTCCTCAAAGCCCAGACCGACCGCCTGCTCAACAACCCGAAGGCGCGCCGCTTCATTGACGCCTTCACCGACTATTGGCTCGATCTTCGCAAGATAGACGACAGTTCCCCCTCGTCAACTCTCTACAATGACTACGAACTCGACGACCCGCTCAAGCTGGCCGCCGTGGAAGAGACCCGTCTCTTCGTGCAGGAACTGTTCGCCAAAAACCTTCCGGCGCGTACCGTCATCAATTCCGATTTCACCTTTCTGAACGAACGTCTGGCGCAACACTACGGCGTACCGGGCGTGACCGGTGCAACCATGCGCAGGGTCACGCTCCCGAAGGATTCCGTCCGCGGCGGTCTCATGACCCAGGCCAGCATCCTGAAGGTGACGGCCAACGGTACAACAACGTCGCCGGTCATTCGCGGCGTCTGGATCATGGAGCGCATCCTTGGCTACCGCACGGCCCCTCCGGCTGGCGTCCCGGCGATCGAGCCCGATATTCGCGGTGCGGTCACCATCCGCCAGCAGCTCGATAAGCATCGTGCGGACGCCATGTGCGCCTCGTGCCACCGCAAGATCGATCCCCCCGGTTTCGCGCTGGAGAGTTTCGATGTGATGGGTGGCTGGCGCGATCACTACAGAGCCTTTGCCGATGGCGTCAAACCCGAAGCGGGCCTCGGTATGTCCGGCCAGCCCTTCGCCTTCCGCTACGGGTTGCCGGTCGATTCCGCAGGCACGCTTCCGGATGGCCCGTCGTTTAAAGACATCCGCGAATTCAAGCAGCTCCTCCTCGATCATGAGGAGCGCACCGTCGCGCGCAACCTGGTTGGCCAGCTGGCAACCTATGCAACCGGAGCGCCCATCGGCTTTACTGACCGCGCGCAGGTGGAGGCCATCCTCGATAAGACCCGCGATACCAATTGGGGCGTCCGCAGCATCGTTCACGGCATTGTCCAGAGCAATCTGTTTCAGGTTAAATAAGAATGGAGACACGCATGTTGAAAACCAGCGAACCAGTCCGGCGGTCGTTTCAGGGTGCCATGTCGCGCCGCACGCTCCTGCGCGGTGTTGGCGTAAGCCTGGCGCTGCCGCTTCTCGATGCTATGGTGCCCCTGGCCCGCGCGCAGACCGCGCCAGTGCCCCGTCGCATGTTCGCGATCTGCAACAACCTCGGCCTTCTCCCTGCGGAATTCTTCCCCACGGACGCCGGCCCCGGCTACACACCCTCTCCGTACCTGAAGCTTCTCGAAGCCCATCGGAAAGATTTCACAGTGCTCTCCGGCGTCTCGCATCCCAACGTGGATGGCGGCCACCCGTCGGATATCAGCTTCCTGACTGCCGCGCCGCACCCCGCCAGCAGTTCGTTCCGCAACACCATTTCGCTCGACCAGTACGTCGCCGAGCGCATCGGCATCCAGACCCGTTTCCCCTCGTTGACCCTCGCCGTCAATACCGGAGCGCGCTCGCTTTCCTGGACGGGCAACGGCGTCGCCATCCCGCCGGAACAAAGCGCTGCCAGCGTCTTCCGTCAGATGTTCATTCAGGGCAATGCCAAAGAGGTGGAAGCGAAGATCGCGGAACTCGATACCGGCCGCTCCATTCTGGATGCTGTCTCCGAACAGGTGCGCGACCTCGAACTCAGCGTCAACGCCAGTGATCGCGCCCGTCTCGATCAATACTTCACCAGCGTTCGCGATCTGGAGAACCGGCTGAAAGAGTCAGCGGGATGGGAGCTCAAGCCCAAGCCCGTGGTGAAGGAGCCCGAACCGCAGGACCCCACCAATCCCGCCCAGTACATGGCCAAAGTAGCTGCCATGTACAGTCTGGTGCGCCTTGCGTTTGAAACCGATTCCACGCGCGCCGTCACTCTGATGCTCGATAGCGTGAGCACCCCGGTCGTCGAGATCTCCGGTGCGACCATCAGCGACGGCTATCACAATCTTTCACATCACGGAAAGTCGGAAGCCAAACTGTCGCAGCTTCGCCTGATCGATACGTGGCACATGCGCCTGCTGGCGGATTTGTTCAAAGGTCTCAAAGGCGTTCAGGAAGGCGGCGAGACGCTGCTCGACCGCTCCATGATCCTCTACGGTTCGAACCTGGGCGACGCCAACGCCCACGCCACCACCAACATGCCAACGCTCTTCGCCGGCGGCGGTTTCAAGCACGTGGGCCATCTCGCGTTTGATCGCAATCAGAACTATCCGTTGCCGAACCTGTTCGTCTCCATGCTCCAGCGTATGGGGATTGAGACCGCTAAGTTCGCCTCTTCCACCGGCACCATGTCCGGACTCGAGATGACCAAAGCATGAACCGGGCCGGTGCACTGATCCTGTTACTGTCCGCGCTGGCGGCCTCAGCCGTGGCCGCGGAGCAGGTTGTCGATTTTGAAAGCGCCGTTACCGTACTGCCCGATGGCAAGGCCAACCGCCTTCCAAAGTGGGAAGAAAAAGGCGTCGTCTTCGCCCTGGCGCATGAGCCCACCCAGTCCAAAGCGAAGGGCCTCGTGATGTTCTTCACCCACCTGACTTCGGGCCATAAGGGCATCGCCTGCGCCATGGCGGCGGAACCGATTCCGGTTCGCGCCACTTTCCCAAAACCAGTCTCTACGGTGACCCTGGCGATGTGGGGTTCCACGGGAATGCCGGCGATCGTCGAAGCCTTCGATGCCGACGGCCACGTGCTGGATCGCAAGAGTCTCGAATCCGTACCCGGACGCAAGGCCCCCGGCGATCCGGTACCCGTCTTCACCATGACGGTGAGCGCGAAGGGTATCGCTTATATCCAGTTCTCCGGCCCGCGGGAAGGCGAGTATCTTGCTGCGGACGAAGTCCGCTTCACGGCCATTGATGACGTCGCCCCAAAATAGATGAAGCCGGCGGCTCAAGTTCTCCGAAGGGCTCGGCGTCTTGCAGACGCAGGTGCTTCGTCGGGCCGGGCAGCCCTACTTCGTTGGTGGCGTCGAAGCCGGAGTTGGTTTGCCCTTTCCCGAAGCGGGCCTCGCGCCGCTCCTCCCGCCAGTGGATTTCGCGGGTGAAGCTGATACTCCTGCCGCGCCGGGCTGTCGAGGGGCTGCCGGTGTTGAGAGTTTCCCCTCCGCTTTGCCCGCCGCCCCCGCAGCAACTTTGTCTGTCGCAGCTTTGTCTGTCGCAGCCTTGTCTGTCGCAGCTTTGTCTGTCGCAGCTTTGTCTGTCGCAGCTTTGTCTGTCGCAGCTTTGTCTGTCGCAGCTTTGTCGGCCGCAGCTTTGTCGGCCGCAGCTTTCTCCGCCGCCGCCTTGTCTGCTGCGGCTTTATTCCTATTGATCGTCACCGTCTGCATTAGGTCCAACGGCTTTTGGCCGCCCGTGAAAGTCACCGAGAGCGAATAGGGCTTATCGCTCAGCTTGTCGCCAAACTCCTTGTCACCGATCTCAAAGACCACGCTGTGTGTTGTCTGCAGCGCCGGCAGCGTTGCCTTAAGCTCGTGTGTCTCGTCGCCCGACTTCAGCGTCAGTTGCTGCACGGTATCCAGATGGAATCCCGCCAGCGCCAGCCGCGGACCGGGCTTTGAAATATCCAGTGGCGCAGGTTCGACCCCGCTGACAAAGGGGCTGAGGTCCAGATGAATCGCCTGGTTCGTCTTACGTTCGGTACCGGTAGTGGCAACCGAGTAAACCGCATAGTCCGCCGCCGGCAGATTTCTCAGGTCGACAACCTTGAAAACGGCGCTGGCGCTCGTCGAATCCCCGCTCACCGAGACCGCTGCCTCGGCTACGCCCGGATCGGTTTGATCTGACAGCTTGCGCAGTCGCAGCCTGGAAATCTTATCGAGATTCCTGCCCGTCATCGTGCACGTCAGCGTGTCTTTTCCGGGTTCGGGGTATTTCAGCGTCCCAGCGTCGTCGGCGGGGCAGGTCACCTTGTCCAATTGTGCCGACAACTGGCTGGAATCCACGATGTGAACACCGGCGACCACCATATGCGACAGATCCCGAAAGATATTGAACGACGTTGGCGACCAGTTCCTGAAACGGACTGTCTTCAGGTTCAGAAACACGTCACCGTCTCTCTCCTCATCTGCACTTGCGGCGGTTCTGGGCTCAGGGAAGATCTTCCGGTCCGACACGTTTTCCCGCGTGAGCGTCGTCTTCTTCAGCCTTGTGACCGGCCCCCCGGACTGGTTGAAGCAGGCCTCCAGATAGTTTTCGACATTGGAACCGCTCAGTGACGCCGTGCCGGGGTGCCCCGGCGTGAATTTCTTGTCCTTTTGCGTCCCGATATAGGCCGCCTGCACGCACGGCTGAGCCCACCAGCCCTGTTCAAACGTGAGCGTCGGAATGAAGGTTGTGAACATCACCGTTCCCGACTTCGGGACCACGGTCTGAGAAATTCGCCGCCGAAGAGAATCCTGTATCGTTGAGCAGATTCAACTGGTCAGTGCTTAGATCCTTCCACGTCTTGTCCAGCGTCGGCACAAAAGTGCCGTTCGCGATGCCGGCTGCGTCCACCAGTGCGCCGCCCCAGATCGGTGCCGCCGCGCTCATAATAGCCGTGATCCCTTTGGTGATGTTGACCGCGAGATTCCGCGGGTCAAAGCTCTGCTGACTGGAGGACAACGCGCGCACGACGACCTTGTCCCGTCCCGAGAAGTAGCGGCCCAGGCGTCCGGTTGGATCGGCGTTCGTGGCGAACTCTACATCATGAACAAGGAACTGCTGATCTTTGTTGAGGTTCCTCACCACCACCTGAACGGCCACATACGTGTTCGCGATCGTGCGACCGTAAGCGTTCAGCGTTTCACGCCATGACAGGATCGACATCGCGCAGCCCACGTCCGTTGGTCGTTCCATGGTCTCCAGAAATTTACGCGCGGCGTCCACAGCAGAATTTGCATCCAACGATGCTGTCGAGCGCGGAGAGATCGCGGCGATCTGTGCATCGCTCTGCTCCCGTAGGCTCTTCAGAGTATCCCGATTCTTCGGAAGACCGACGAATTCCTCGTACAGACGCCGGGCGGCTCCTGGCGAAAGCAGATCGTTCTTCGTCAGACCGCGAGCCGCGTAGAAATCCTGAAAGGCGGGCACTGCGTCTTTGTTCGTGCCCGCGATGCGATCTGAATACGGCTGCATCGCCGCCTTCACCGCCGCATTGCCTGCAGGCGTGTTCAGATCGTCGCGAACCCGGCGGAGTTTATTTATGACCTTGCTCAGGGCCTGGCTGGGCGTCAGGCCCACCAAATCCTTGCCCTCCGGCAGCGACACGACGTACTTATCGTACGTCGCCTTGTCCTGGTCCCCGTCCGCAGCCAGCAGCGCCATCATAATCTGCGCTCGGAGCCCCTCGGCATCCTGTTCGCTCAACACCCTCGCGGTTTCCGGGGCATTCATGCTGCGCAGTTGTTCAAATGTGAAATGGCACGGAATATAGTCGCCCGGCGTCTCCGGAGTCTTCAGTGCGGCCTCCTGAACGTCCGCAGGAAGAACGGCCTTCTTCCCATCCGTCGCCGCGCCGGTCTGCGGACCGGACGGGCCCGCCGCTCCGCCCTCCGGGCCGCCCTTCTGAGCGGCTGGAACTTCGGCCTTCTTTGCCGTTGTCCTGGTGCTCGCCTGTTTCTCCGTCGTCGACTTCGTATTTTTGGCGTCCTTCTGCCCGGCCGGTACGGACTGCGCCTCTGCCGCAGATAGCAGCGTGTAGAAGAGCATAAGCCCCAGCGTCGTCGCCAGCAACCAGGTGATTCCCTGTTCCCGTTCCCGTATCGTCATGTTCCGCTCGTTCCCCCTCAACGAGTAACAGCGTGAGACGAGCCCAAAGTGGGACAATAATTTCGCCGTATTCGGTTTTCATTCACCGGCGAAACCTCGGGACGACGCCCGGTTGCCCCACTCGCCCAAAAGAATCAATATCTTACCTCGCGATTCACCGACCAGGTGGTATCATACGTCTTCAGTTCGGGGCCGCTTCTGTCACCGCGTTCTCGCTGAACTCACCCATATATATGAAGCTCACCTGGACCAAGACCGACGAAGCACCGGCGCTCGCATCCTACGCCCTGCTGCCCATCCTGCAGGCTTATTTCAAAGGCACCGGTGTCGAAATCGAAACCGCCGATATCTCCCTCGCCGGCCGCATCCTCGCCAACTTCCCGGACCGCCTTCGTGACGACCAGAAGATTCCCGACGAACTCACCCGCCTCGGCCAACTCGCCAAAACCCCCGAAGCCAACATCATCAAGCTTCCCAACATCAGTGCCTCCGTCCCCCAGCTCCGCGAAGCCATCGCCGAACTCCAGGCCAAAGGCTACAACATCCCCGACTATCCCGAAGCTCCCACTACAGACGAAGCCCGCGCCGTGCAGGCCCGCTTTGCTGTGGTCCTCGGCTCGGCCGTAAATCCCGTCCTCCGCGAGGGCAATTCCGACCGCCGCTCTTCCGCCTCCGTGAAGGCCTTCGCCCGCAAGCATCCCTTCAAAATGAAGCCCTGGCCGCAGTCCGGCTCCGTAACGCGCATCGCCCACATGAGCGATAAAGACTTCTACGGCAGCGAGAAATCTCTCACCGCAGCCACCGCTACTGAGGTCCGCATCGAATTCGTTGACGCCGCCGGTACCGTCAAAGTCCTGAAGCCCAAAATCTCACTGCTTGCCGGCGAAGTGATCGATTGCGCGGTCATGAACGTGGCGGCTCTGCGTAGCTTCTTTGCCGAACAGATTGCCGCTGCCAAAGCCGACAACGCCCTGTTGTCGCTGCACCTGAAGTGCACCATGATGAAGATCTCAGATCCCATCATGTTCGGACACTGCGTCTCGGTGTATTTTGCCGATGCCCTCGAAAAGCATGCCGACGCGATCAAAGCCATCGGTGGCAACGTCAACAACGGCCTGGCCGACGTTCTCCGCAAACTCGACCAGCTTCCCGCCGAACAGAAGGCCGCAATCGAAGCCGATATCGCCGCCTGCTACACCAAAGGCCCCGGTCTGGCCATGGTCGATTCGCGGGCAGGGAAGACCAACCTGCACGTTTCAAGCGATGTCATTGTCGACGCCTCCATGCCCGTCGTGATCCGCGATGGCGGCAAAATGTGGAACAAAAACGACGGGCTCGAAGACACCGTCGCCATGATTCCGGACCGCTGCTACGCCACCATTTATCAGGCCGTCATCGAAGACTGCAAAGCTCACGGGCAGTTTGATCCGGCAACCATGGGCAGCGTCTCCAACGTCGGCCTCATGGCGCAGAAAGCCGAAGAGTACGGCTCACACGACAAGACGTTTGTCGCGGGCGGCAACGGCACCATCCGCATCGTGGATGCCGGCGGCACCACCCTTCTTGAACAGAGTGTCGAACCCGGCGACATCTTCCGCGCCTGCCAGACCAAAGACGAGGCCATCCGCGATTGGGTGAAACTCGCCGTGACCCGCGCCAAAGCCTCCGGCGCACCTGCCATTTTCTGGCTTGACCCGGCCCGCGCCCACGATGCCCAGATCATCCTCAAAGTCAACGCCTGCTTGCCTCAGTACGATCTCTCCGGCCTCGATATCCGTATCATGACGCCGGTCGACGCCATGAAGTTTTCTCTCGATCGCATTCGTCGCGGCGAAGACACCATCTCCGTCACCGGCAACGTGCTGCGCGATTACCTCACGGACCTGTTCCCCATTCTCGAACTCGGCACCAGCGCCCGCATGCTCTCCATCGTGCCCCTGCTTCAGGGCGGTGCCATGCTGGAAACCGGTGCCGGAGGTTCGGCGCCCAAGCATGTGCAGCAGTTTTTACAGGAAGGTCATCTGCGCTGGGATTCGCTCGGAGAGTACTGCGCGGTGGTACCGGCGCTGGAACTCATGGCGGCAAAGAGCGGCAACCAGCGCGCCGAACTTCTTGGGAAGACGCTCGACGAAGCCATCGGCCAGTATCTCGACGGTGCGCGCTACCCGTCGCAGAAAGTCAATGAGATCGATAACCGCGGTTCCGCCTACTATCTCGCCCTCGCCTGGGCCAAAGCCCTGGCCGCTCAGGACGAAGACGCGGAACTGAAACAGCGTTTCACTCCGGTGGCAGCCGCACTGGCGGCGTCCGAAAGTGCAATTAAGCAGGAATTATTGGCGGCACAGGGCAAGCCAGTGGATATCGGCGGCTACTACTTCCCGGACGAAGCGAAGTGTGCTGCGGCTATGCGTCCCAGCCCAACCCTGAACGCGATCCTGGACGGCATGTAGCCACTGCGGGCCAGGCCCTTCCACCTGCCGCGCCGCGACCGCGACGAAGGGAGTCGTTGCACAATCGGCTGGTACCAGCATGATCCTTCACGACACTATAGCGGCCATTTCCACCCCACCCGGCCGTGGCGGCCTGGGCGTCATCCGTATTTCCGGCCCACACGCCACCCGAATCGCCCAATCGATCCTTCGCCTCAAGGGTGACCTCCGCCCCTGGACCGCAACCCGCGCCGAACTCACTGATCACGACAACGCCCAACTCATCGACGAAACCATCGTCACCTTCTTCGCCGCGCCCCGCTCCTTCACCGCCGAAGACGTGATCGAAATCTCCTGCCACGGCGCCCCGGTCGTCCTGCGCCACTGCCTCGATCGTGCCGTCCGCGCCGGTGCCCGCCTCGCTGAACCCGGCGAATTCACCTTCCGCGCCTATCTCAACGGCCGCATCGACCTCCCCCGCGCCGAAGCCGTCCGCGACCTGATCGACGCCACCACGCTCTACCAGGCCCGCATCGCTGCCCAGCAAACGCAGGGTTCCGTCTCCCGCCTCCTCGCGCCCATCAAGGTACAACTCCTCGAACTCATCGCCCTCCTCGAAGCTGGTATCGACTTCGCCGAGGACGATGTCAGCGTCGCCCCCGTCGCCGAAATCCTGCGCCGTATGGAGCCGGTCATTACGCAAACCGCAATCCTTGTCCGCAGCTTTCGTTACGGCAGCCTGGTGCGGGAAGGTTTCTCGCTGGCGATTGTGGGCCAGCCCAATGTCGGCAAGAGCAGCCTGTTCAACTGCCTGCTGGAGCAAAACCGCGCGATTGTCACTGCCATTCCGGGCACAACGCGCGACCTTGTCTCCGAAACAGTGGATTTCGCCGGTATTCCGGTGCGGTTGGTCGATACCGCAGGTATCCGTGAAACCGGCGAACTGGTCGAACGCCTTGGCATAGAGCGGAGCTACGAAGCGATGGCAGATGCGGATCTCACGCTCGTTGTGGTGGACGGAACCACCGATCTCGATCCCGAGTCTCTCGCGCTGATTGAAAAGAGCCGCGAACAGGGCAGGGCACTGGTAGTCGCCAACAAGTGTGACCTCCCCGGCTTCCGCGCGCAACCGGACCAACTTCCGGTCTCAGCCCTCACAGGGCAGGGCATTGAGGCCGTCAAAGAGGCTGCGATCCACTTGCTCGCACCAGACGGAGAAATCCAGGCACAAGGCGGTTTCATCACCAGCCTGCGCCACGAAAACCTGCTCCGCGAAGCTTCCGCCATGCTCGAAAAGGCGCGCGAAGCAACGCGCGCCGGCCTTCCCCACGAACTCCTCCTGCTCGACCTCTACTGTGCCCTCCAGCCCATCGACGCCATCACCGGCGTCACCACCGCGGACGATATCCTGAACCGCATCTTCTCCACATTCTGCATCGGCAAGTAGAGGATTGTGGATTGATCCGGCACCCGAGGTTTCTAACGCAACCTGCAAAGACTCCCTTCCAGACACCCCACAACGCTCTCTTGACGAATTCCCGCGTCGAACGTAACCAGGCACCCGCCGTTGGCAACAGCCAAAGCAAGCAGATAAACATCCGTGATGCCTTTCGGCCCGATTCCCGTCAGATTCAGCATTGTTGCATCGCGCATGCTGATCGAATCCGCCCAGAACACATGGCCTTTGATTTGGCAGAATTCGGCGAGCAACTCACGCACGTCGCCAGTTGTAACTCCCGTATAGGGATAAGAAGGCTTGCTCAGAATCCGCAGGACGGCATTCTCGGTAATCGGGCACGTTGCCCATCCGTGTTTTCGTTCTCTGCGGAACCAATCGTGCGCAGGTTCGTGAAATGCATGCTCCGGGTCGAGCAGCGCGATTAACACGTTGACATCCAGCAGTGCCGGTCTCATTCGTCTTCGTCACGGAGGCGGTTTACCAGTTCCAGGGTAACCCGCGGACCCTGTGGCCTTCGCGGCAGCAAGGGCACGCCATTGCGATACTCCCGCGTGAGCGATTTTGGTGCCAGAGACTCCCTCAACATTGTGGAAACTACTTCTCCGGCACTCCGCTTTTCCTGAAACGCAATTTCCTTCACTGTCCGTAGTAGTTCATCGTCGATATCGAGTGTGGTTCTCACGTCTTAAGCATATAGCATCTGATGCGTGATGTCTAACTCGTACCAATGACCCTGTCTTGCTATGCCTGCCAAGCGTGCTATAAAATAGGATTTTATGCCAATCAGTCACGCCGACCGGGTTCGCGACTGGGCTCGCCGCGAATATATTGAGCCCGCCAGGGCGCGACGCCAGTCCACGGTCCGCGTCGTTGCGGGCGAAGTGCAAAAAGCGGTGCATCTGAGCAATCGCGTATCCCTCGTCTGCCAGGCTCTCAAATCGCACAAATTTCTGACCGAGAACCGTCTATTGCTGGAGAAATCGGAGGGCCCGCCTTCGGGTATGAGCACCACGGTTGCTTACACCTATCGGGTGCTCGACGATGCTCCGAAACCGTCCCAGCCCGAGGAATCGAAAGCCCAGAGTATTCCTCTGCCGGTGTAGGTTCCGCCTTGCGACACAAAACGACCTGCCGAACAGCCAAATACGGGACGGCGTGCCCGGGGTTCCAACTGGTTCCGCTTGACAGAAACGACATCGAACCGTGCCGA
>CAIQWJ010000091.1 GCA_903875575.1 uncultured Acidobacteriia bacterium
CCGTCGCCTCGGCTTTGGGCTTCCGTTCGGGAGCGACCCCGTTCGGACACGATCACATTAACACGACTTTCCGGCAACCCTCGTCAAAACCGGACATTTCTATGTGGCAGAGAAGCGGACATTTCTATTTGGCGTTGACATGTGAGTGATGCCTGATTGCGAAGGTTTTGAGCACCGCTCCATTACGGTCACGGCTCATAACGGCTAACAGCCGTGAGGTTTATGGGTAGCCTGTATTCGCTCCCCGCACACTGCCATTCTCAGTCGGCAGATGCCTTCAACCGGCTCGGCGCGGGGTGCTCACGGTGCTGTCCCGCAAAGCAGACGTTGAACGCCACTGGCGGAGCATGGCACGCAGATGGCGATAGTCGAGCGCTCTTACGTGTCCCTCCAGATATTCATTCGCTTCGAAATGCAGATGACGACCGTGCCCGGGTCGCGCCGCGTTTAACCCGCTGTGTCCAACACTCCCCACTACCTGGCCTGCTGCAACAAGCGTTCCGGCGGATACCTGCACCGCGCTCATGTGGCAGTAGCGATAGAAGCGGTCATGATCGGGATCGAAGACAATTACCGCGTTGCCACCTTTGCGGGAAGTGGTGGAGAAAAGGCTGACAGCGCTCCAGTCCCGCTCAGAGAGAACGACAAGGCCCCGGGAAACGGCGTAGACCGGAGCACCCTCAGGCGCGAACAGGTCGATGGCATACCGATGGCCTCCGCCTGCCACCGAATACGCTACCGGTAACGCAACCCGCTCAGGGCCCGCCGGACCGGACCGCGCCCAGACTTCGTGGAGCAATCGCATAAAACGCGCCTTTCGTTCCGGAGGCAACACGTTACTGATCTGCCCGATGATACGCCTCTCGGGGTCGGCAGTGTTGCGGTCTACGGGGAAATCGCTCAGGAAATCATCGTGGTAATAAATCGCGGACACGAGATAGGGGCTGGCGAAAAGGTTCTCTTTATTCAGGTCGTCAAGAATTCGCCTTGCTTTCGCGACCTCCGCCGCAACCTGTATTTCGATTTCGGGTGCGGGAAGGACATCAAGGCTCAGGGGCCTGGAAACGGGGTGGCGACGAGTTGTCCGGACCGTCCCGGATGAATAGGCGGAGCAGGCGGCCGCGAGGATGAGAAGTGCCAACCGGGCAATCGGAGTTGAGGTCGTCATGCGTGCGCCCGGAGCGGATGACTGGAATTGCGGATCGATCCCGCCTGGTTGCGGCTGGAGAATGATTTGGGCGGGCAACTCATTGCGCCCATTCTATCCCCCTATTGATCCCCGTTGAGAGTGTTGTGTCTTGATATCGCCGGTATTCGTAAACATGACCGTACGGACGGGCATCGTCCTGTCCTTCGCCGCCCAGGGGGTTTTGCCGAATGACCGGATCGCGGGCCTCTCCTTGTTCGGCGATAGCGACCGCTACGGCTTTGTCTGCAAAGCGCCGGCTGGCACTCGCATCTCCCGCCCCGCACGTCGCATCCACCAGTCTGATCCTGGTCCGGCAGATCGCGTTGTCAGAACATGTTCGAGCATATTGGGCCAAAGCCAGCGAACAACTGAGAAACCAGCCAGCAGACTGCGCGACTGGTCAGTCCATGGCCGAATTGACGTGCCGCGAGACGGGCGATCGAATAAAAGCGGTAGCGCCGGTTGGAAACCAGCCCGCAGCTTAGAATGCTGCCCCGCATGATTTTCTGTATGCCTGGCCGTCTAGACTGGGGACTGATGCCTGCAACAGACTGGGGATGGCTGATTACGCCGGAGGAACTGCGCGGCTGGATTCTGGAAGAGACGAGCGATCTCATCGTTCTCAACAAGCCGCCGCACGTGGTCTGTCACCGTTCACGATATGGCCCGTGGTCGAGCCTGATCGGGGCGTGCCGTGAGTATCTGGGCGACGAGGTTTTGCGCATGCCTTTCCGGCTGGACCGGGAGACCAGCGGAATCCTGGTGCTGGCCCGGACGAAAGAAGCGGGCGTGCGGCTGCAGCGAGCGGTGCAGTTCAAGGCCTTTCGCAAGACTTACCATGCTGTGCTCACGGGGCATCTGGAAACCGCGGTTCGAGTGACTGCGGCTATCGGTCCCGATGTGGGGGCGGAGTTTTACTCGCGGCAGACTACTGTGGCCGAGGGCGGCGATGCGGCGGAGACGGAGTTTATTCCGATCGCCAGCGGTGGCGGATATACGCTGGTCAGGGTTCATCCGCATTCCGGGAGGCGGCATCAGATCCGTGTTCATGCGGCGTCGTTGGGTTTCCCGCTTGTGGGCGACAAACTCTATGGGCCCGATCCGTCACTCATGCTCCGGTTTATGCGGGAAGGAATGTCAGCGGAGTTGGCGGAACGGCTGGTGCTGGACCGGCAGGGACTGCATTGCTCACAGGTGGAGTTCGAGACGGAACGCGGGACGGAGGTGTTCTCCGCGCCTGCGCCTGAGGATCTGGCTGCGTTTGTGCTGGCGCGTATGGGATGGAGGTGGAAGTGAGGAACGGGAGAGTCGCGAGACTACGATGCCAATTGCGGCCGGTAGCGCCGGACCTCAATCTCGTTCTCATAGCGGCGGGCTTGTGCGAGGTCGTACGCGGCCTGCATCCTGATCCAGATGTCAGGCGTGGCACCAAAGGCCCTGGAGAGCCGAATAGCCATATCCGGAGAAACTCCCGCCTGTCCGTTGATCAGTCTGGACAATGTGGTCCGACTGACTCCCAGGGCACTGGCACCTTCGGTGACTGAGAGGGAAAACGGCTCACGGCAATTGAGACGGACGGACAGGCCTGGGTGTGGTGGATTCTTCATTGGCATTGTGTTCTCCTTTTATCCCGTTTGTTAGTGATAGTCGATCAGTTCCGTCATTTGCGTTCCATGAAAGCTGTTAGGCTCATGGCGTCGATGGTTGCCGACTCGCCAAGTTGGGCCAGGATCGTTCGCACTTTGTCGTGCAAGTCCGGCCGGATGCCGGATGCCTCGTCCTTTTCGAAGAGCCGCCTTATGTAGCGTGAGGCGGCACGCGCCTCAGCGCAGGAACGTCGGCCCGGAAAGGACAGGGCCAGGTTTCTTTCACTCTGGTCAAACCAGGTGACGCAGCAGTCTGAACAGTCCGGCAATAGCGTTGGGGTCGTCGTAGTACGCGATCCAGCGGCCGGCGGTCAGAATGGCGAGCCAGAGCAGCAGAGAAGTGCCACCGGCCAGCACGGCCTGCACGGGTAATTTGCCGTCCTTATCCAGATTCACGTTGTAATAGACGCCGCGGCGGAAGATCAGGCCGTGAAGGCCTGTCAGCACCAGCAGAGACAGCTTGATCTGGAAATAGGGATTCGGGTAGTACTTATCCAGATGCGAGCCGGCCAGAAGAATGCCGCAGGCGATCATGATCACGAAGCCGATCCGTTTTGCGGTTCGGGTGGATTCGATCACGACGCTGGCGGGCGTCTTTTTCAGCGCCAGGCCCAGCAGGCGGAGGTTGGTCATCAGGATCAGGCCGCCGAAGACTGCGATACAGCAAAGGTGGGTGGCGAGGACCGTCGGGTAGAAGACTTCCGACTGGCGAACGGTGGTGAAGAAGCCGCTCGACTGGATCGCGTGACTGAGGGTTGCGATGGACATGTTGTCAGTAACCGCCCGCTGTAAAGGCAAAAAACAGGCCGCCGAAGATCACGCTGAGCCAGATGACGAGAGAGAACGTGGCCGTGACTTTCGCGACCAGCGGCGTTGAACCCTTGATGGCGACCCTTCTGTGCACGCTGTAGTTGAAGATAATGCCTGCCAGCATCAGCAACATCTTGAAGCGGAAAGTCGGGCTGTAATAGTAGCGAAGGGGGTCGGACGAGAAAAGTGCAAGGCCGGCGGTGATGACGAGAATAAAACCGGCCGCAGTCCACGTTTCCATGGCCCGTGTTATTTGCGCTGCGGTTCTGCCTTTGATGCCGATGCCGAGCAGGCTCATGTCCACCATGGCAATGGTGCCGATGGAAAGCGCCATGGCGCCGATGTGCGTACACTCCATGGCCGCGAAGAGCCATTCGACGGTGTTGAGCGGGTTGGTGGAGGCGTCGTAGGCCTGTATCACGTGGTCTTACCCTCGCGGTGCAAACGCTGCGTCACAGTTCCAAAACCCGTTCCATCCAGTCTATCTGCCGGCGGGTTTCTTCGACGGCGGTGAAGCCGGGGGTGGTGTATGTTCTTTCCAGGATGAATGCGATCGGGTAGTGCTTGTCCCGGGCGGCGCGCAGCATGTCATAGATGCGGAGGACGCCTTCGCCCAGTTCCGTGGCCGGACCGCCGCCGAGCGACTTCACGTCTTTCACGTGCACGTGGGTAATGCGGTCGTGGTGCTCGGTGAAGTACTTCATGGGGTCATTGCCGCCATCGGCATAGTGGCCGATGTCGAGATTGACCATGAAGTATTTCGACATGGCTAACACTTTCGCAAGACTTTCGGGTGAGGCGACTTCGTTCGGGTCATTGACCAGGGCGTGGGTGTGCCAGGCCGGCATGATTTTGTACTTTTCGGCGTAGGGCACCATGCGGGGACCGGCAGAGACGCGGGTCTGGTTGGTGCAGAAGCGGTCGACACCGAGGGCCTGCATCTGGCGGAAGACTGCGTCGATTTCCGGTTCGGTGAAATCGTCGCCGATGGTCATGACGAAGGAATAGAGATTGAGACCGGCGGCGTCGAACTTTTTGCGGATTTCGCGGAAGCGATCGAGCGGGCCGTTGATGCGCCACTGGCGGAGTTCGTCGCGGAATTTCAGGTATTCGGGGGTCGCGGTGGCAGGTGCCTGGCCACCAATACCGCCGCCGGTGACGCGGGGTTCGAAAGGCGTGTTGACGAGTTCTACGGTGCCAACCTTGGCGGCGATGCACTGCTGAATGATGAGGTCGGCGACGTCCTGCCCGGGTGCGGCCGTCGCCGCCCCGAGTGAACCGGTGATGGCACCGAGGCGGACACCTTTATAGACGGCGTCCGGATTCGCGGCGCGCAGGCTGGAAGCTGTGAGGGCGGACAGGGACAGACCCGCGAGAGTTTTGCCGAATTCGCGTCTGGATGGCATCGATGGCTCCTGGTTATTTCTGCTCGGGGGGAACGATGGACTGGTTCCAGAGCGGGTCGGTCGCATCGCAGAATGTTTCGAGTGCGTATGCCCCCGGTTCCTGTCGGTCAAAGGTGTATTCGTAGGTGTGGGGCTTCTGGTAGATTTTTGGATCGATCCATTCGAACACGATACGCAGATGCTTGCCGTCCGCCGAGGGGATGTAGCGCTGGATGACGCGGGTTTCCGCGGTGCGGTAGCCGCCGGCGGTGACGGTGCCGGGGGTCATGTCGCCGGTTTCCACCACCAGAGTTCCATTCGCTTCGATGTGACCCACTGAGTAGCCGGAGGACGAGGGTGGACGGACGGAAGCGTCGGGAATGGCGCGGCCATCGAGATAGATGCGGCGGGAGCCGTTGCGCTCCTGCACCACGAGCGCCTCCTGCTTGCCGAGCACCATATGGAAGCCTTCGGAATCGTACTCCATGGTGAGTTGGCCGCCACCGTTGAACGAGCAGGAACTCTGGCGGACCAGGTAGGCAACGCCCACCGCGTGAGGTGTGGTGTCCGCAGTCTGCGGAGCGCCGCCACCGGCACCGCCTCGGCCGCCTCCGCGACCGCCGCGTCCGCCCGCCGCCATCAGGGCCGCGCCTTGCGGGGTGAGCGAAGCGGGAGTGAAGGTTTTCGTGAGAGCGTCCCAACTACCGGAGCCGATGGGGTCCGTGCGGACCCAGTCGCCTTCCACCGTGGGGGGGGCTGGTGCGGCCTGGCCGCGACCACCGCCCCGCCCTGCCCCGCCGGGTGCCTGTGCAAGCAGGATTGCCGTGGCGGAAAGCCCGACGATCAGGAGTCTGGCGGTCAATGCCGCGCCGTATGGGGTGGATTTCTTATTGATCGACATCAGAGATGCCTCCCTATTTCTCAGTTGGCTCATTTTGCCGCTCCTGCTGGCTGTTTTGCGGTCGCAACGGCCGACTTGGCCGTCGTTTTACCGCCCGTGGCGGCTCCCGCGCCTTTGGCTGCGGCTCGTTTGGCTGCGGCAGCGGCTTTGGCTTCGATGGATGCGGCCTCGGCAGCAGCCTTTTGCGCGGGGGTGAAGGTTCGGGTGATGAATTCGGTGCGCTCGGCGTCAAAGGGGTCGCAGGGGATACCGACGCGGGGCTCGTAGCCGGCGGCCGCTTTCGTATAGCGGAATTCGTAGGTATGCGGGGTGCGGAAGACCTTTGGATCAGTCCAGGTGAAGGTCGCGGAAAGCACGGTGCCGTTCTTCAGCAATTTGTAACGCTCGACCAGGTGCGATTTTTCGGTGCGGAAGCCGCCGCCGGGGATGGCCATCCTGCCATCTTTCGGGTGGAAGCCTACCGTATCGACAATCAGAGTGTCGCCTTCCCAGTGGGCGACGGAATCGCCTACGGAGGCGGGATCAAAGATGTTGGAATCGATATGCGGGCGGTCAAAATAGAGATGCCGGGGCGAGGCGTTGGCTTCCGGGGCGATGAGGATTTCCCACTTGCCCTGCTGGATGTCGAGGGGGCGGCCGTTGTCCATGACGGCGGGCAAGCCGAGGGGGCGGCACCAGCGGAGGGAGACGGCGTCATCGAGAGCTACTTTGTCGAGGACTGGCTTCGTGACTCCGGGCACGAGTTCGGCGGCCGGAATGCTCTTATTCTCCGGCCCGAGTTCCCAGTAGCCGGACAGATCATGGGGATCAAAAGCGGGGGCCATGGCGTTGCCGCCGCGGCCTCCGGAGCCGCCGGACGCTCCTGCGGGACCGGCGTTCGCGCCACCCCGACCACCTTGCGCCACGATGATTGCTACGGTTGCCACACCAACCAGACCTACCCGGGCAGCACGGCCCACAAGCAAGTGCTTCATTCTTTATCCCCGCCTTTTCAAGACCATTGAGGTCAAGTGTGGTGTCAGGAAGCAGCGACGCCGGACGTGCGCCCACTTGGACCCTCAGGATTACCCTGACACTCGATACATTCTCCGCTCAAGAGAGGCGTGGCGCAAGCTCGGGACCGTCGCAAGCGTTAATCCGTTTTCTTTCAATCAATTAGATGCGATAATCCGGGCCGTCCCGGACAGTCCTGGTCGTACAAATGGAGGCCGTGACGGTGTGGATCGCCTGGCCGGAGCGCGGGGCCGAAGCCCCGCGGCAGAGCAGAAGCTCTGACTCCACATTTTGCGAAGCGGTTACTTCGAGACGCCGAAGCCGTCGACCTGGACTTCCAGCAGATGATTCACGCGGATGCCATAGATGCCATCGACCTTCGCGGTTGGCCCGGTCTTGGGCTGGGTGTTGACGACTACGCCGTTTACGACGAAGTCGAGCTTATCGGCACCGACGCGAACTTCGAGGGCGTTGGTGGATTTGCCATCGGCACCGGGCTTTTTCACGGCGTCGTTGGGAGTCTTGGGGGCCACATTGCTGGTGGCGTCGCCGTCGCGGCGCTTGATCAGCCAGGTTCCGTCCTGCGCCACCAGGAAGTAGGTGTAGGACTGGGTTGCGCCGTCGAGATTGCTGCCGCCGAAGACCAGGCCGTAGTAATTGGTGTGGCCGCTGGGCTTCATGAGCGTGAAGGTGCCTTTGAGGGTGTAGGCGCTTCCGGCTGTGTTGGCCGGATTCCAGTACACGGCGGCCTGGGGATTGGTGGCATGGAAGCCTGCACCGCTGGTGACGAATTTGATATCGCCGGTTCCATCGGGGTCCGAGGCGGAGGTGCTGCGGTCAACGCGCATCTTCCAGCCCTGGGGAGCCTGGGCGATCAGCGGCGTGAGTGAAAGCAGCGTCATGGCTGCGATTTGAAGGTGACGTCTCATTTGGTACTCCTGTTTACTGAATATCGGGGATCGGGCGAGGCCGGATCCTCCTATCAGGTTACTGTGTGGACTGAGCCAGTGGAGAGCGTACACGACGGGGCTGGATTCGGGGTAAACTCTATGAAGGTCTAACGTGGGGGGAACCCCGGTGCACAGCCGGACTTGTGGGGTGCGAGGCCGAATGTCCAAAGTGATTTCTCAAAGGAAAGGTAATTCCATGCGTCTCAAGAGCAGTTTTGTAGTTGCCATGTTTGTGATCGCGACGTCGATCGGTGTATTTGCCCAGCCCCCGGCTGGTATGGGTCCGGGTGGACCGGGCGGAGCTTCCGGCGGTATGGGTGGCTCGGGCCGTGGCGGTGGCCGCGGCAGGGGCCCGATGATTGGGGGGCCGGGAAGCCCGACAACGGACGGTTCGCGCGCTGTCACGGACGGCGGTATCAAGATTGCGGGCTGGATGGGTCAGATTGACGCTTCGGAAGCGAAGGCGGGCATGACGATCAATGACGCGAAGCTGACGCAGGAAGGCGCTTCGATGCACGTGACGACGGGTCCGGCAACCACGTACTGGAAGAACGATGCGAAGGCGAGCGGGAATTTCACGGTAAAGGCGACCTTCACGGAACCGAAGTACATGAACCTGAACACGCATCCGCATCCGTATGGCGTTTTCATTGGCGGCAATGACATGGGCACGGAGAACCAGACGGCATTTTATTGCGCGGCTTATGGCAACGGTACGTTTATTGTGCGCGGCTTCGGGCCGGCGGCATTCCAGATGAACGGGCGCGGCGGCCCGAACGATGCGGTGCACAAGGCCGCTGCGGTGGGCGAGCCGGTGACGCAGGAAGTAGCGCTTTCCGTGAAGGGTGACAAGGTTTCGTGCTCCATCAATGGGACGGAAGTGGCCAGCTATGACAAGGCTGCCGTGGTGATGGATGGCAAGCTGAAGTCAACCGATGGGTTTTATGGGGTGCGGTTCTCCCATAATACGGACGTGATTGTGAGCGGTTTGACCGTTACCAAGAACTAGTTGTCAGGCTGTCTGGCCAGCCCTGTGAGGGGCTGGCCGGATGGCTCTTCTACAGCACACGCCGCTCGGCTTCTGTAATGGCAGCATCATTGATACCGGCCAGACGCCGTCGCATCAACCCCGCTTCATCAAACTCCCATAGCTCATTGCCGTAGGACCTGAACCATTGACCGCTTGCGTCGTGCCATTCGTACTCAAAGCTCACGGCCATGCGGTTGTCGCGAAAGCCCCACAGCGTCTTCTTCAGGCGGTAATCGAGCTCCCGAGCCCACTTCCGTCTGAGAAAGGCCACAATTTCATCGCGGCCTTTCACAAACTCGGTCCGATTGCGCCATTCTGAATCGGGCGAATAGGAGAGGGAGACTCTTTCGGGATCCCGCGAATTCCAGGCATCCTCGGCCAGTTGTACCTTCCGCATGGCCGTCTCCGTCGTGAACGGAGGCACGATAGGGGTTGGGTCAGGCATCGTTGCTCCTCTTACGCAACCGCCGCAGCTTCCAACTCCACGGCAACGCGCGGAAAATCCACATCAGTGCGAGCCACATGGTTGAAGTAGTTCGTGAAAATATTCACCGCGACGTTCGCCACGATCTCGGCGATGTCGCCATCACTGAAGCCAGCCGCCTTCACCTGGGCGAGTGCCTGATCCGACACCACGCCGCGCTGCACAACCAGCAACTGAACAAACTGCAGCCCTGCATCGCGACGGGCGTCAGACGAGTGAGCTTCCCGGCTCGAGGTGATCTCTTCCGGCTTCAACCCCACCAGCTTGCCGATGGTCGAGTGGGCTGACAAGCAGTACTCGCAAGAGTTCGCCTGAGCCACGGCCAGCGCAATCTGTTCACGAAATCTGGCGTCCAGGTGGCCGGTGCCCAGCGCGTTGCCGAAACTCAAATAGGCATCGAGTACGGCTGGGGCTGCTGCCATCGTCTTCATCATGTTCGGGGTCATTCCCAGCTTTGCCTGGACTCCGTCAAGGAGTTGCTTCGTTTTGCCTGTGGTTTCGGCGGGATTCACTGCGGCGATTCTTTGTGTGGTCATGGTTTTCTCTCTTTTGGCGTCGCTTCGTTGCAACGCCGAAGATAATTACACGGCAGGCACCATTCAAAAATATCCCCTAAGTGGTTGAATTTAATAACACTTTGCAGCTTGCACGTAACATGAAAAGTAGCAATTTCATGATATTCAACACTTCTATCATGAATTTTCACGATACACTCAAAACTGATGGATCTTGAGCCCCTCCCCGAAATCATCCTGGCCCTGGCAGAACAGCGTTCGCTGGCCGCCGTCCTGAAGACCATCATCCAGGCGGTAGCGCGCCAGCCGGGCGTTGCCCTGGCGCGGCTGTGGCTGGCGGAGCCCGACGCAAGCTGCCCCGTTTGCCAATCGGGCGAGAACAGTCAGGCTCCGGCGCTGCATCTGCGCGCCAGTGCCGGGCAATCGAGACAGGAAACGGCGGACTGGAACCGCATTGACGGCACATTCCACCGCATACCGCTTTCGCCCGGCCATCTGAAGATCGCGCACATCGCCACCACGGGCGAATCGATCCTGATTCCGAATCTTGCAGAAGATCACCAGTGGGTCCGATACCCGGACTGGGCGCATGCGGAAGGGCTCCTCAGCTTTGCAGGGCATGCGCTCCTGTTTCGCGGCGAGCCGCTCGGCGTTCTGGCCGTCTTCCGCCGCAGCCCGGCCGATGACGATTGTTTCCGCTGGCTGCGAACGATGGCGAACGCCGCCGCGATTGCACTGGCCAATGCGCGGGCCTTTGAGGACAATGAAAACCTGCGCCAGCAACTGGAACAGGAGCGCGACTATCTCCGCGAAGAGGTTGCGGCTACGGGTTCATTTGGTGAGATCCTGGGCAAGAGCCCGGCACTCGAACGCGTCCTGCAACAGGTGGAACTGGTGGCGGCCACCGACGCGAACGTACTGGTACTGGGCGAGAGCGGTACGGGCAAAGAGCTCATCGCGCGCGCCATCCACAGGCGGAGCCCGCGTTCCCGTAAGCCGCTGGTGAAGGTGAACTGCGGGTCGATTCCTCACGAACTGTTCGAAAGCGAATTCTTCGGCCACGTGCGTGGCTCCTTCACCGGGGCCGTTCGCGATCGCATTGGCCGGTTTCAGCTTGCCGATGGAGGCACGCTGTTTCTCGACGAAGTGGGCGAAATCCCGCTGGACCTGCAATCGAAGCTGCTGCGCGTGCTGCAGGAAGGCGAATTCGAACGGGTGGGCGACGAGGCCACGCGCCGTGTCAACGTCCGGGTGGTGGCGGCCACGAATCGTGACCTGCGAAAGGAAGTCGACGAAGGCCGCTTTCGTCTGGACCTTTACTATCGTCTGGGTGTCTTCCCCCTGGAGGTGCCGCCGCTGCGGGACCGTCGCGAAGATATTCCTGCCCTCATCGCTCACTTCATTGGGCAGGCCGCGCTGCGCTTTCACGTTCCGGTTCCGGGCATTACCAATCGCGAAGTGGAACGTGCCCAACTCTACGAATGGCCGGGCAATGTACGAGAACTCCAAAGCGTAGTGGAACGCGCGGTCATCGTGACTCCCGGCGGCAAGCTCCTGCTGGATCTTCCCGAATCCGGCAAGCTACCGATGCGGCAGAAGGGCCGAGCCGTGCCGCCCATAGAGCGTGCGGCGGAAACAGTGATTCCCGAGCAGGAGTGGCGAAGGCTGGAGCGCGACAACATTCTGGCTGCTCTGCGGCGGGCGAACTCTCGTATCTCCGGCAACGGGGGTGCCGCGCAGTTGCTCGGCATCAACCCCGGCACGCTTGCCTCACGTATTAAGGCTCTTGGCATCCAGAAGCGCAGCTACGAGTGATCGACGGTGCCTATGTCGCGCCGCACCGTACCGCGCGTGCGACCGCCTGCTGGCAAATTTGGGGCACCGCAGTTTGAGACTCGATTGCCAGATGGAGTTCTTATAAACTGGACGCTGCCGTCGAAATGCATACAATGAAATCCCAACGAACCTTACTACTCCTTCTGACTATCGCTGTCTGCAGCACATGGGCGCAGACGCCAGCGCCGGCCGGTGGCCGGGGTGGATCCGGCAGAGGCCCCGGCGGCGGGGGACGTGGTGCGGCGGTGAAGTCGCCGGAGATCAACGCGGATCAGACCGTGACGTTCCGGCTGCGCGCGCCGAATGCAAAGGAAGTCTCGGTGACGGGCATCGGGCGCGGCATGGTCAGCATGACGAAGGATGAGCAGGGCGTGTGGAGTGTGACTTCGGCGAAGCTGGAGCCCAACGTCTATACGTATTCCTTCAATGTGGACGGGCTCAGCGTGAATGACCCCGCCAACCGCGAGTTCCAGACGGGATTCGGCAACGCGCAGACCATGTTCTTTGTGCCGGGACAGGAGTTGTGGACCCCGGCGAATGTGCCGCACGGCGCGATTGCGAGGCATCCATTCCATTCGGCGATTGCGGGCGACGATCGCGAGTTCTTCGTCTACACGCCGGCGGGCTATGACGCACATGCGGCGGCGTATCCGGTGCTCTTTTTGCTGCACGGACTTGGCGACGATGCGGGCCGGTGGATGAATGGCGGCGCGGCGAACGTGATTCTGGATAATCTCATCGCACAGGGCAAGGCGAAGCCGATGGTGATGGTGACGACTCTGGGCTATGGCACGTCGGGAGGACCCGGGAAAGCCATGACGCCGGAGAACATTCTGGGCTATGTGGACATTCTGCAGAAAGAAGTGCTGCCAGTGGTGGAGAAGCAGTACAACGTGAGCAAAGACCGGACGATGCACGCGATTGCGGGGCTCTCAATGGGCGGTGCGACGGCGACGTTTGCGGGCCTGAATCATCCGGAAGAATTTGCGTGGATCGGCAGTTTCAGCGGGGCCTATGCGATGTGGCCGGAATCGACGCGTGCGGGAGCAACACAGACTTCCGCACCGGTGGCGGACGATGTGATCGCGAAGACTTTTCCGAATCTGGATTCGAAGGCGAATGCAAAGCTGAAGCTGCTGTGGATTGCCTGTGGGACGGCGGATCCGCATAACGTGGGGAACCGGCAGTTCAAGACGTGGCTGAAGGCAAAGAACGTGAGGTTCGTGGATATCGAGACCGAAGGCGGGCATAGCTGGGATGTCTGGCGGAAGAATATGACGATGTTTGTGCCGCTGCTGTTTCAGGGGAAATAGGGGCGTCGCGCGCGCTGGTTTTCCCGCGGCCCCGACTGCAATACAATTGACCGATGGCCAGCAGCTTTTCGTCTCAAATCGATGTGATCGTCAATCTGATGATCCGCCTGGCCCCGCGACAGGTATTGGACATTGGAAAGGGATTCGGCAAGTATGGGTTTCTGCTGCACGAATACTACGGGATCGACAACACGAAGAAGCCGGATCCGACCAGAACGCTCGCAGAGCAGAGCCGGGTTGTGATCGACGCCGTGGAGAGCAACCCGGATTATCTGTGGCCACATCTGGCGCAGTTCTACCGGAAGGTGATCCGGGGGCGGATTGAGGAACTTTATTCCGGCCTCAGCGGATACGACCTTGTGTTGATGCTGGATGTCATTGAACATATCGGAAAGGCGGAGGGGGCGGCCATCATCCGCCATTTTGTGAGTGGCGGGGCGGCCATGATCGTCAGTACGCCTTCGGAGTATTTTGATCAGCAGTTGTATGAGAGCTCTGACGAGCACCATGTCAGCTTTTGGGGTGTGAGCGATATTTCCGTGCTGGGATTTCCTTTCGATCACCAGACGGTTGGCGCGGGGCGCGTGTTTCTGATTACGCCCGGGCCGATGGATATCCGGGGGTTCGGCAACCATCCAGTGAAGAAGCTGCGGCGAATTGCGCGGACGCTTCGCAGTGAACTGTTTGGCAGGTAGAAAGCGGGATAAATTATGAAGATGAGATTAGCGTGGTCGACGTTATTGCTCGCGGGGCTGGCCTTTGGGCAAGCCGCGGCACCGGCTGGAGTTGGTTCGGTGGGCGCTGCGGGTGCATCGGGCGCGGTTCGCACGGCCGCGCCAGTGGACTGGGCGAACCTGAACCGGTATCGTGACGCGAACGCGAAGCTGGGGGCACCAACGACGGATGAGGATCGCGTGGTCTTCATGGGGGATTCCATCACGGATGCATGGGTGAGGTTCAACTTTTTTCCGGGGAAGCCGTATATCGGGCGCGGGATCAGCGGGCAGACGACGCCACAGATGCTGGTACGGTTTCGTCAGGACGTTGTCGATCTGAAGCCGAAAGTCGTGCTGATTCTGGCTGGGACGAACGACATTGCAGGGAATACTGGTCCATCCACGCCGGAGATGATTGAGGACAATCTGATGACGATGGCGGACATTGCGAAGGCGAACGGAATCAAGGTGGTGTTGTGCTCGATCACGCCGGCCTTCGACTATCCGTGGAAGCGCGGGATGGAGCCGGCACCGAAGATTCTGGCGCTGAATGCGTGGATGAAAGAGTACGCGGCGAAGGCGGGCCTGATTTATGCGGACTACTATTCGGCTATGGTGGATGAGCGGCCGGGAATGAAGACGGAACTGTCAACCGACGGGGTGCATCCGAATCAGGCGGGGTATGATCTGATGGCTCCGGTGGCGGAGCGGGCGATTGCGCAGGCGCTGGGACGGAAGTAACGGAGAAAAGAGATGAGCTTATTCCAATCGAGATTGCCGCTGGTTTGTCTTCTGCTGGCGGGCGCGGGGGCGATGTCCGCGCAGACAGGGAAGATCCCTGAAGGGTTCACGCCGATCTTTGACGGCAAGACGCTGAAGGGTTGGCACCTGAGCCGCACGGTACACCACGGGTCCACCGGCAACGTGTTTGTGGAGAACGGAGAGATCACGCTGAAGCAGCGCCCGTATGGGCAGGGTGGGCTGCTGCTGACCGATAAGCGTTATCACAATTTCGAGTTTTACGTGGAAGTGAAGGCGGCGTGGGGCTGCAACAGCGGGCTGTTTTTGCGGTCGTCGGAGGGCGGGTCGGCCTACCAGATTGAGTTGGACCAATCGCGAGGGACGGGCAACCTGCTGGGCGAGAACATGCGAGTGACGAAGACCGCGCAGGCGACGGAACTGCCGAAGATCTGGAAGAACGACGACTGGAATTCGTTTCGCATCCGAATGGAGGGCGATGCTCCGCACATTACGTTGTGGGTGAATGATGTTCTGATGTGGGATGTGGAAGAGCCTGTGAACGACAAGATCGCGGATGAAGTGGACGGGATGATCGGACTGCAACTGCATTGGGGTTCTACTTACGCGCCTGCTGAGGGTGCGTTTAGTATGTCGGGTAACTGGAAGCCGGATGCGGCTTATAAGTTCCGTGCGATTGGCATTAAGGAGTTGAAGTAACGCGACGGGCGGCGGCGGTTGCGATGTTGTTGGGCGCAGGTGCGGTGGCGGTGTGGGCGCAGGCACCGACGATGAAGGATGCGGCGGGCATTGAGTATGTGTTGATCCAGCCAGGGTCGATGCAGGTGGGCGTGTTTCAGCCGGCGTGTCCGGATCCGAATGCCCCGGCTGCGGGGCGGGGTGGCGGCGCACCAGGCGGGAGTGGCGGCGCGGGGCGAGGTGGCGCAGCGTTTGGCGGACCGGGCGGTTCGGGGCCTGCTCGCGGTGGCAGTGGCCGAGGCGGCGGCGGTGGGCGCGCGCCGGCGGATCCACGCACGGCGTGGACGGATCAGGACTATCGAACTTGCCAGGAACTGGTGCAGCGGGATTCGTCGCCCGGCTTTACCGTGAAGATCATGAAGCCGTTTTACATCGGCAAGTACGAAGTGACGCAGGCACAGTGGAAGAAGGTCATGGGGAGCAACCCGTCCGTATTTCAAGGCAGCAAGGTGAAGGACGACGCGGATCAACACCCGGTGGACAGCGTGACCTGGGCCGATACGCAGGCCTTTCTGAAGAAGCTGAACGCGATGGAGAAGTCTAAGCTTTATCGGCTGCCGACGGAGTTCGAATGGGAGTATGCGGGACGCGCGGGAGAGCCTGGGCAGACCGGCTGGACAGAGATTCGTCAGGTAGCGGTAGAGCAGTTAGGTGCGCAAAAGGGTACGACCCAGCCGGTGGGCTCCAAGAAGGCGAATGCCTGGGGACTTTACGACATGCTGGGCAATGTGTGGGAATGGGTATCGGATTACTACAATGAAAAGCTTTTCGCCGATCCGGTGCCGCAGAAGACGGGAACGGTACATGTGCTGAAGGGCGGCGGTTTTGTGTCGGATGTGAAGAACGTGATTTATGCGACTCACGCGGGTGGTCCGGGCGATGGCTGGGACGTTGGTTTTCGTGTGGTGAGGGATGTGAAGTAAGCGATGACGCGACTGAACCGAGTATTGACAGTGATGTTTGTGTTGGCAGGTATCGCGCTGGCTGCCGCGCCTGCGCGTTATAAAATTCAGAGCCTGAGTACGCCGTTCCCGGAATTCGTGGATAACGGCACTTCGGTGAACGTGCGCATCACCGTGCCCGCCGCCAGTTTGGTTCGGGGAATGGTGTTGCGGCTGAACGGTAAGGATGCGGAGCTGGCATTGAAGCCGGAAGCCGCGCCCACTTCTCTGACGGCCGCTGTTACCGGGTTGAAAGCTGGGCGTAATGTCGTTGCGGTCTTCGCGAAGAAATCGGATGCGAAGCCTGTGGCGCAGATGACGGTTTCGACCGCGATTTCTCCGAAGCTGCAATGTGCAGAATTGGCGGGGATCACGATTCCGGCTAATGCATTGGGCTCGCCAACCGATAAGGTGGTGATCACGTCGGCTCAGCCTGGCGCGGCCACAGCTTCCCTGCCCGGCCACTGCATTGTGCGCGGCAACGCGAATCCACATGACGGCGCGAATGGTTCGCATTTCGCGATCGGCTTTGAAGTGCGGCTGCCGGACCGGTGGAGCGGGCGTTTCCTGTTTCAGGGCGGCGGAGGGAATGACGGGAATGTGGGGCAGGCGACGGGCGCGAATACGGGTAGCGGGTCGCCGCCGGCGTTGGCACATGGATTTGCGGTGGCCAGCACGGATGGCGGTCACAATGGCAGGACAGCGGCGGATTTCGGTTTCGACCAGCAGGCTCGCATTGACCATGCGTACAACGCGTATGACAAGACGGTGGTGATTGCGAAGGCGTTGATGAAGCTGTATTACGGGCAGGGGCCGGATCGGTCGTACGTGATTGGCTGCTCGGGTGGCGGTCGGCAGGCGATGATGTTCAGCCAGCGCTTCCCGGAATATTTCGATGGTGTGGTGGCTTGCGCGCCGGCGATGCGCGTGGCTTCCGGGGCGACGATTTCCGCGGCGTGGGAATCGAAACTCTATCAGGCGATTGCGCCGGTGGTTGGTGGTGGGCCGGTGATCAGCCAGGCATTTACGAACGACGATCTGCAGTTGCTTTCGAAGGCCATTCTGAGTGCCTGCGACGCGCGCGATGGCGCGGTGGATGGCGCGATCGACGATTATCAGGGTTGCACGTTTGAGCCGAAAACACTGCTTTGCGCGGGCGCAAAGACGGCGGCGTGCCTGAGCGCGGCGCAGGTGAATGCGCTGGCGCAGGGGTTCGGCGGTCCGCACGATTCGGCGGGCAAGGCGTTGTATGCGAAATGGCCGTGGGATGCGGGCGTGGGGTCACAGGGCTGGCGGAGCTGGAAGATCGGGTCGAGTCCAAATGAGAAACCGAACTCCGCGTTTGTGTCGCTGATGCAAGATGCGCTGGAGAACGAGTTCTTCACGCCAGCCGACCCGAAGTTCAGCATTTTCGATTTCAACTTCGATAAAGATCCGGCGCGAATGGAAGCGGAATCGGCGATTTACGATACGTATCGCGACGACAGGCTGACGGCGTTCCACGCGCGCGGCGGGAAGCTGCTGTTTATTCACGGGCTGAGCGATCCGATTTTTTCGCCGCTCGATACGATCGACTATTACAACCGGTTGGCGAAGAATAACGGCGGCATGGCTGCAACGCAAACCTGGGCGCGCGCGTTCTTCGTGCCCGGGATGACGCATTGCTCGGGCGGCCCGGCGACGGATACGTTTGACGGTCTGGCCGCGATCATCGCGTGGGTGGAAAACAATCAGGCGCCGGAGCGGATTGTGGCGACCGGCCGGTCGCTGCCAGGACGGTCGCGACCTTTGTGCGCTTACCCGTCACAGGCGCATTACCTGGGTTCGGGTAACATTCAAAGCGCGGAAAGTTTCGCCTGCCGCTGATATATCAGTTCGCCATATTTAAGGAGCAGTTCACATGAAGATGACCCCGATCGCGCTGACCGTGCTGGTTTGCGCCAGTGCCGCCGCGCAGGCGCAGACTGCCGCGAAACCTCCGGCAGCCCCCAAGGTAATTACGGAGGCGGATTGCACTGCCGAGAAGCTGGGAACAAGTATTCCTGTGGCGTCGATAGGTTTGCCTGTTTCCGGAGTGACGCTGAACGCGCCACAGTGGCACGCGGAGGCCAATGGCAACCCGGCTTATTGCGGCATTGACGGGGCGATGGCTCCGATGGATAAGAGCGCCACGGCGAAGTCCATCCGGTTCGCGGTGGCGATGCCTGCCTCATGGACTTATCGCGGGATGCAATTGGGCGGAGGCGGGAATAATGGAGTGATCCCTGTTTTGACCGGGGGCCCGGGGCGTGGAAATGCATCGTATCTGTCGCGCGGGCTGGCGACGTATGGCAGCGACTCCGGGCACCAGAATCCCCCGGGTGGCTTCGGCGGACCGGGTGGACCGGGTGCCGGCCGGGGCGGGCCTGGCGGAGGATCTTTGGCAGGCCGGGGACCGCAGGGTCCGCCGAACGCGGGTGCAGTTGCGGGTGGCGCGCCTGCGGCGGCTGCAGGCGCTGGCCGGGCGGGTGGCCCGCCCCCGATGTCGGCTGCGGCTTCGGCAGCGGCCAACGACTGGACTTTGAATGAAGAAGCCATCGCGAACCTGGGCTACATGCAGATGAAGAAGACACACGACGCAGCCATGGTGTTGATGGAGCGGCTTTACGGCGCGCGTCCGCGCTTCAACTACTTCTTCGGAACGTCACAGGGCGGGCGTGAGTCGCTCACGGTGGTGCAGCGTTTTCCGAACGACTATGACGGGGTAGCGGCCGAGGTGCCGATCGTGAATTTCTCTTCGCTGATGCTGGCACCTGAGCTGATCCGCATTCAGGAGAAGCCCATTGCGAATTGGGTAACGCCGGCGAAAGTGAACGCAATCCGCGGCGAAGTGATGCGGCAGTGCGACAAGCTGGACGGGCTGGTGGATGGCGTCGTCAACAACTACATGGCGTGCCGCGCGATCTTCGACGTGAAGCAGGGCGATAAGAATCGCAATCCGTGGGCCGCGAAGCGCTGCCCGGATAATATCGACCCGAATCCGCAGGATACGAGCGCTGCGGCGTGCCTGACGGACGGCCAGATTTCGACGCTGAAGATGGTCTATTCGCCGTATAACTTCGCCACGCCGCTGGCGAACGGCGTGAAGTCATTCGGGATGTGGTTCCCGAATACCGATCCATCCGGCAGCGGGCTGATTCTGCCGATTCGGTATCGCGGCCAGGAAGGCGCGGCGGCGGATGCGCCGATGCACACGCATCTGGGGGTGGCCGGCGTGACCGGCATGTTGATGAAGGATCTGAGCGCGAATCCGCTGGACTACGTGGAAGGCGGCGCTTTGAATGCACGCCGACTGGAACTCTCGCCGATTCTGGATGCGACGAATCCCGATCTGAGCGCTTTTTATAAGAAGGGCGGGAAGTTGATTGTGGTGATCGGAACGGACGATACGCTGGCATCGCCCGGTGCGCAGGTGGCTTACTATCAGTCGGTCATCGACAAGATGGGGCAGACGACGGTGGACGCGTTTGCGCGCTTCTTTGTGTTGCCACAGACGGGTCACGGGCTGACGGGTCGTTCGTATGCGACGGACGGCGAGGGCAAGGCGGTTCAGTCGCAGGCGATTCCGAGCACGTACGACCGGTTTGGAATTATCACGGATTGGGTGGAGAACGGGAAGGCACCGGGGAAGTCGGCTGTGGCAACAGCGGGCGACCGGAGTCTGCCGATGTGTTCGTATCCGGCGTATCCGAAGTATGTCAGCGGACCGGTGGGGGACGCGGCTTCGTACAACTGTTCGGCGAAGTAAGGTGGAACAAAAGCCCGGCGAGATAAGTGCGTGGGGGCAATTGCGGCGGAGGAGAAATGCCGCGTGGGCGGTGCCACTGGCACTGGTATTTGCCACTTGTATAGTGATGGCGAACGGTGGCTCGCAGATGTTGCTCCGATGCGGCATGGGCCTTGCAGCGACGGCGTACGCGGTTTTGTATTTCAGATTCATTCAGTGGCCGTGTCCGAGATGTGGAAAGGGGTTCATTTTGCCCAGGCGCAGCGCGTTTACCATTTCCGAACGATGCCAGAACTGTGGCCTTCCATTTGGGCGTGACCCTGGTGACGTGAACCGGTTCCGTGAGAAGCAGCAAAGAGGCGACGCAATAACAGCCGCCTACGACGCGGAAATGAAGCAGAGGAATCGAGACGCTTTCCGACGCATGATCAGGCGGCTAAGTAAGAAGCGACCGCCAACGGGATTTCGCAGGTGAGTATGTCAGCGGACTGCAGGGCGATGCGGTTTCAGTGCCTGGCTGCGATGACCCCCCTTTGCATCGTCGCTGTTTCGCTGGCGTGCGGTGGACGACATGACAATACCCGTGTGTCGCCTGATGTGCTGCTGTTCAATGGAACCGGGACGTCTCCGAATGACGTGGCAGCCATTGAAAAGCTCCTTGAGGGCAGTCGGATTGGTTATTCGACGGCGGACTCAGCGCAACTGAATGCGATGAGCGGGCCAAAGATGCGGGGCTACCGGCTGCTCATCATGCCGGGTGGGAACTTCATCGACATGGGCAACAGCCTTACTGCGGGTGCGACCGCCAACGTTCGCAGCGCGGTGCGGGGCGGTTTGAATTATCTCGGAATTTGCGCCGGTGGTTTTCTTGCTGGGAAGTACAACCAGAACAGTCTGGATCTGGCGGGCGGTGTGAAGTTCGGATTCTATGCAGCCGAGAGCCGGGGGATTCGAAATGCGGCGGTGGCGATTGAGTCGCCTGGTTCGCCGACGCTCGATCAGTACTGGGAAGATGGCCCGGAGTTTAGCGGTTGGGGCGCGGTGGTCGCGATGTATCCGGACAAGACGCCGGCGATTGTGGAAGGAACGTTCGGGAAGGGCTTGATCATCCTGAGCGGGATTCACGCGGAAGCACCGGAGACCTGGCGGCGCGGCATGACGTTTCGCACGCCGGCAGAGGTGGATAACGGATATGCGGCGACGCTGATTAGCGCTGCGTTGAACAGGACGCCACTACCACATTACTGATTTCTCGCTACGTCTAGTGCGCGTGGGAGCGGCCGGTGAATTCGATTCCGTACTTCTTGAGCTCTTCCGCATAGTACTTCTTCTGCAGAATCTCGAATTCTTCGCTGCCCTCGGCCACTTCCTTCTTGAGGGAGCGGACCTTGTCGCGGGAGGCGCGGTCGGCCTTTTCTTCCACCAGAAGAATATCGGTAAAAGCTTTGACGATTTCGAGCCGGGCCTCATTCTGGTCCTTCTTCAAACGCAGATCGCGGGACTTGCGCATCAGGGCCACCAGTTTGTGCGAAATATCCGTGATCTTGTCGCGCGAAAGCTTCATGCCGTCGCCGGTATCGCGGCCGGAGGCGCGCACGATCTTATTCTTCTGCACCAGGGTGTTCTTGATCTTGCGGAACATGTCCTGGTAGCCGATGCCTTCTCGGCGCATGTAATCGCTGTAGTCTTCGAGGATGTCGCGCACTTCGTCGTTGAGCTTGTCTTCAGCGGCAAGTTCGTCGTTAATGAGGGTGTCGACAATCTCGATGACGCGCTCAGGGGATTGTGTTTCCAGGGCGGTTCCGGTGATCCGCTGGACAATCTGGCGCGAGAGATAGGTTACAAATTCTCTGGGAAGAAGCATCGTCTGGAGACTATTTTTCGTTAGAAGAGGACAGGGCCAGTGTATCATCGTGAGGTATTTCCACTCGGAACCCAAGCAAAAGACCCATGGCCGCGGCACCTGAAACCGAAGCATCACGCACGGACGCCGCAGCCGCGAATTACACGTGGCTGCCCGCGGCGAGCATGCTGCTGGTTTCGCTGCTGAGCTATATCGACCGCAACGCCCTGGCCATTCTGGCACCCACGATTCTCCGCGAAACGCACCTTTCGGGCGAGCAGTATGGCATCATCATCGCCTGTTTTTCCTATGCCTACATGCTGGGGAACCCGCTGTGGGGGCATTTGCTGGACAGGATTGGGGTACGGAAGGGGATGTCGGTGGCGGTCGGGCTGTGGACTGTAGCATCCGCGGCGCATGCCTGGGCGAGTGGTTTCTGGAGCTTCGCGATCATGCGGGCGCTGCTGGGGGCTGGCGAGGGCGCTACCTTCCCCGGAGGGCTGCGCACGGTGGCGCAGACGCTGCCGCCTTCGAAGCGCGGGAGGGGGCTGGCCGTGGCCTACAGCGGCGGATCGCTGGGGGCGATGATTGCGCCTCTGATCGTGACTCCGCTGGCGCTCTGGTTCGGGTGGCATGGGGTATTCCTGGCCACCGGGCTGTTTGGCGCTCTTTGGCTGGTGCTGTGGCGGGTGGTGGGCGCGGGGGTGGACCGCAAGCGGGTGTTCGCGGAGGAACAGGCTGCACCGGCAGCACAGCCTTTGGAGTGGCGCAGCCGGCCTTTGTGGGCCTACATCCTGCTTTACGGTGTGGGAGCGCTGCCGCTCGCGTTCATTCTGTACGATTCCTCGCTCTATCTGCATACGCGGTTTGGCTGGAGCCAGGCGACTCTGGGTAAAGTGCTTTGGATTCCGCCCTCGGCCTGGGAGATCGGCTATTTCGCGTGGGGCGCCATTCTGGACCGGACAGGGCCCCGGTATCGTGGACTGATTCTGGCAGCGACAGCTTGTGGAACGCCGTTCTTTTTTGCGCATTCACTCACGAGTGGCGCGGCGGTGCTGGGATTCATGTGGCTGGAAATGTTCTCTTGCGCGGGTTTGGTGGTGTTGTCGGTGTCCTATGTGACGCGTGAGTTCCCGGGGAGGCAGGCCGGCCTGCTGGCCGGCCTGGGAGCGGGCGCATGGGGGGCGTCCGTGGCCCTAATGATGCCGTGGTTTGGACGGATGTTCGATCATTCGCAATACGAACTGGCATTTCGCCTGGCGGCATTGTTTCCCTGGGCCGGGTATCTGCTGTGGCGGGGGCTGAGTGGCGGGGTGAAGTCAAGGCCGGGCAGGCCGGACCTCCCGAATGACGGTGCGACCTCCGCTTCCGGCGAATTATAGTTTTCGCGCGTTGTTGCCGATCAGACTGGGGAGGCGTGGGTATGTGCCCGCGAAACCCATGGTCACAAGGCTCCCCGGCAACAGACAGATAACCAAAGCACGAAGCACGAAGACTGTGCTGATCTATTCACGGCACGCGGTAACGGCGGCGGGGTTCCGCACGCTGGCTGCTGAAGATTTTGGATTCATCTACTCGGAGTGCGACAACACCCCGGAATTGCCGGGGCAGGCGGCACTCGGAAAACCGGATCTCCTCATGGTGGATATGGACCGATCTGTCACTCTGGAACTGTTGGGTGAACTTCGGCACGTGACACCACGGACCGCAATCATCCTTTGGATTGAAGAGGTTTCCCCGGAGTTTGTGCGCCATGCCATCGAACTGGGAATCCACGGAGTCATCGGGAAGGATGCCTCTCTGGCGACTTGCACCGCGTGTCTCGCCGGGGTGGCGAGGGGCCAGGTCTGGATAGAAGAAGAACTGAGCCGGAAGCTCTTATGCACCCGAACAGTGAAGTTAACCCCGCGTGAAGGCCAGATCGTCAGCCTCCTCACACAGGGCCTGAAAAACAAAGAGATAGCCTGGCGCATGAAGATCACGGAGGGAACAGCGAAAGCCTACCTGACGCGACTCTTTCAGAAGACCGGAGCGAACGACCGGTTTGAGCTGGCGATGTACGCGGTGCGCAATCTGGCGGCGGAGTCCGGGGAGTTCCGGCCCATGAGTCTTGGGAGTCTGAAGCGCGAAGGCCCGGCGGGCGACCGCTGAAATCAGCCGCGCCGAAGAGACTATTTCTCAAAGATTTGCTTGGTGATGAACTCTTCGAGCCGCGTAATCACGTCTTCCACTGCGTTGGTCTCGAGTGAGATCAAATCACAGGAAAGCGAGATCGCGACGATAGCCTCGCGATTTCGCATGGTGACAGACTGTTCGAGGCGCATGCCGGCAACGCGCTTCACTTCGGCAGTCATGAGAGGCTGGGGAAGCCGCTTCTCCATGATGCAGAGGATGCAGGGGCCGCGCCAGCGGAACAGGAGGTAGTCTCTGCCGAAGTACTCGGCAAGGTGCTGGCTGACGACGCGCATCACATCGTCGCCCGCATGGAAGCCGAATCTGGCGTTGATGGCGTCCAGTCGCCTGACGCCGAATACGAAAGCGCAGTACTTCTTCCGGTGTTTCCAGGCGGCGGAAAGGGCGTCGAGCGCCTGTCGTGCGTCCGGCAAACCGGTGACGGAGTCGATTTCGGTGGGATTGTAGTGCTGCGAGGGTGCCAGGACGTCGTCTTCTTTCCGCAGGATCTGGAGGCGGATACCGTCCAGGCACACGGAGAGCCGGGCTGCTGCGGCAGCGATCTCTTCACCCGTGCGAGCGGTAGTCACGTCGTGCTGGCTCTGCCGCAGGGCCATGGCCTGCGCTTCGGGAGATCGTGCAACGGACAGCAGCGATTCGGAAATCATCGAAATGGCAGCCTGGAGATCCTTTTCACGGGGGGTCAGTTCACGTTCAGAACCTTCGCCCCGATCCACCGCGCGGGCGGTGGAGCCAACTACCAGAAGGCCGCTGTCTTCGTCGTCTATCCGCGCGATCTCCTCGCGCAGCCGCCGAACCTTATTCTGAAAGGCCTGGAATTCGTCGTCATCCTGACAGTAGGACTGGAGTGCCAGCCCTTGTAAGAGCATAGACAGCACGCGGTTCAGAGCTTTGGTTTGCTCCTCCTGCGGCGATTTGGAAGACTGCATGGTGTTTTGCATGGCCTGACGCTGATGGACTTATCGGCAGGCCGGCAACTAAATATGAGAAATAAAAGAGAACGTGGCACGTCTAAACGGCGCGTGGCTGCACGGAAAGGTACCGGACAGGCGCTGGGCGGCTCAGAACTGCCGGCCCACCATCTGCTGAATGGGTTGCATCAACTCGGGCGAGCCCGAGAAGATCGCGTTGGGAAACTGCCGGGAACTGATGATCTGCTGGAAGATCTCCGGGCCCGCATTCACGTTCAGCCCCAAACCCGCCAGGTATTGTAACCGCAGGTTACGGTCGCGATTGATCTGCGCGGTCCGCATCCACTGCCGAAGGTCGGATGAATTCGCGGCATAGGTGGAGAGCAGATTCAAAACGGAGGGGAAGCCGACCTCGGTCAGCGAGTTCCGCACGGCTTCGTACTTCGGCTGCGCCAGTTTGGCCTGAAGGGCGTTCACGTCAATCGGGAGTTTCTCGACCTGGCCCATTAGAACCACATCGTAGCCGGTGCCGTCCGTGTTGAGATTACCCCAAATGGTGCCGTTGGGAAATGACTCAAAGAACGTCGCGATTTCGCTTTGCACGGTTTCAAAGGAACTCTCGTAAAGCGGCACCCATTGGGTGACGATGCCACCTGGATTGAGATGCTTCTTGCAGAGTTCGAAGTACTCGGTGGTGTAGAGCGAGGCCATGCCTTTCACCCAGGGATGAATGGGGTCTGACGTGATGATATCGAACTTCTGGTCCGCCGTCAGGACGAAATGCCGGGCATCATCGAAAACGATGTGCGTGCGGGGATCCTTCATCACGTTGTGGTTGGCATCGGCGAAATACTTCGCGGTGGCAGGCGGGATGCGGGGTTCAATCTCACAGATGGTAATGTGCTCCACTTCCGGATGCACGACGAACGATCCGGCCGTGACGCCGGCGCCGCAGCCCACAATCAGAATGGAGCGTGGATTGGTGTGCAGAATGGCCGGCAGGTGGCCGAGCATGCGCTGGAGGCTCATATCCTGCGGCTCGGTGGAGGCTTCCACTTTGCCGGTCACGTGGAAGTAGGTGGTGTTGTCTTCCCACTTCGAATACGCGATGGAAGAGTTCATGCCGTCCGTGGTGTAGAGCAGCTTCCAGTTGCCCGTGGTGGAGGGCAGGCGGCGGCCAAAGCCGATCAGCTTCCATGGCGTACCGGGCAAAGCCACCGCGAGCAGAAGAGCGACAGCGAAGGCACCGATCATCTTCTGACTAAGCGATTTGAACGACAGGCCCACCAGCGCCGCCGCGCCCACCAGGCTGATCACCATGAGGATCTGCTCCGAACCGTGGAGGCTCAGAGCCGGGATCAGGACCAGGCTGAACAGAACAGCGCCGATAATGGCACCCACGGTGTTGGCACCGTAGATTTCGCCCACCACGCGGCCGGATTCGGCATCGCCCGCGCTTTCCGCGGCGCAGGCCAGCGCAATGGGAAAGCTGGCGCCCCAAAGAATGGCAGCCGGGAAGATGGGCAGGATGGAACGCCAGATGTCATTGAGGAAGCCCATCCACGGGCCAGCTGTGGAATTGAGATTGCCTTCCCAATACGGAAGCCAGTCAGCCAACAGGATGCCCGCCCAGGCGATGGCCAGAGCAAGGAACACCTGGCAGTAAACGAGGAGAAGGCGGGGATTTCCCTTTTTCGCGGCGTAACGCGCACCGGCGGTGCTGCCAATGCCCAGGCCAGCGAGGAAGACGCCGAGAATGATGGAGAACGTGTAGGTGGTGGGGCCGAGCATCAGTGACAGGAGTCGGGTCCAGACGACTTCGGCACCGAGGGCTGTGAGTCCGGAGATGCCGATGGAGAAATAAACGTCCCAGGGGCGAACACCGGCGGTCACAAGGCTGGTCGCAGGAGCAGCCTGTGATGGGGCCAAACGCGCCTGATCTTCGGATGAACCCAGAATCAGAAACGACGCGAAACCGATTACAAGATTGATGGCGGCTGCAATATAGCTCGCTACAGACATGTCATAAACGCGCAGCAGATAGAAACCGGCGGAGAAACAGCCGAGCACACCACCGGCAATATTCGCACCGTAGAAATAGCCCCACCACGCGGCAGCCGAGGGCGAAGCTTGCACCCAGCGGGCAATCAGGGGCAGCGTGGCACCCATCAGAATGGTGGGCGGCAGCAGGCAGATGGCGCAGCAGATACTGCGCAGCGCGGCATTTGGCAGGCCGCTGGCGAGTCCGGCAACATAGACATTCTGGAGCAGGGGCAGACCGAACAGCACCGCAATGCCGCAGATGCCGGTGCCGATTTCGAGCAGGGCATAGATGCGGAGAGGGTTCTGAGTTGCAGGAATCACGCGTGGCAGCAGCAGGCTGCCGATGCACATGCCGCCCATCCAGGTGCCGAGCAGCACGGCGATCGACATGGCGTTGGAGCCAATCACCAGTTGCAGGAGCTGGAGCCAGACAATTTCATAGATCAGCGCCGCGCAACCGCTGGCGGCGAAGAGTACAAGCAGCACAGGCAAGAGCCGGGCCGACCGGGGGGAGATAGAAGTTTCAGGTGTCACGCGAATTCATAATGATACTGTGCCGGGTTTCGCGGTTTGTGCGGAAGTAACCGGGCGGCGACGACTCCAGGGATCGGATACGCTAATCACAAGGTATAAGTGCACCCACGGGCGGGTGACCACTTCTTATGGCCCAACATGACGCGGGACTGGAAAGGGAGATCGCGAATTGCTTTCGCCGGATCGGCGACAGCGGCTGGTTTCCGGATGAAGTGGGAGCGGAATCGCGGCAATTGGCTCTCGTGTTCGAAACCCTGAAGCCGGGGCCGGGCATGCGCATTCTGGATGCGGGTTGCGCGCGTGGTCGCTTCCTGCGACGTTTAGAGACCTCCGGAGCCAGACTATTCGGGGTGGACCTGACGGAGGTTTTTCTGCATTCCGCGCATGCGAATGTGCAGGGCGCGGCGTTTGCAGGCGGAAGTCTCAGTTCCCTGCCCTTCGCAGATGGGGCCTTCGACGCAGTGTATTGCATCGAGACCCTGGAGCATTTACCGGATACCGAAACCGCGCTCGCGGAGATGGCGCGGGTGTTGCGGCCGGGCGGCCCACTGTTGGTCATCGATAAGAGCATGATGGGACTGCACCCCAGGTCTGCGATGCCCAACGCAGTCTGGAAGCCCTGGATGGAGAGGCGCGGCAGATGGATGTACCCGGTTGAATTCGGATTCCGCGAAAAATGGTTTTGGCCGCGGGAACTGGCCAGAATGATGGAGCGGCATTTCGATGACGTCAGCATTCGGTTCCAAACAGAGGGATTTGGGAAGGCGACGCGGCTGTATCGGGCTCTGCCGTTTCTGGCCTTTGAGGCGGCATGGTCCGGGAAAAGAAGACTATGATGGGTGAGATGAGCGTTGCCACGCTGATTTCGCTTGACGAGTACCTGCGAACCAGCTTCGAACCCGACTGCGATTACGTCGATGGCGAAGTGGTGGAGAGAAATGTGGGGAAGCGAAGGCACGGTCGCGCGCAAGCGCGGATTACGATCTGGTTTGGACAGCAAGAGCAGACATTGCGGCTGGAAACAATCACAGAATTGCGCGTGCAGGTTGGGCGCGGCAAAGTCCGGATTCCGGATGTTGTTGTCGCCGAAATCCCCATTCCAGACGAGGAAGTCATCACCACCCTCCCCTATCTCTGCATTGAAATCATGTCGCCGGACGACACCATGGCTGACATGCAGGACCGCATTGATGATTATTTGGAATTCGGCGTGCCGAATGTCTGGGTGATCGACCCATAGAAGCATCGCGGCTGGCGGGTGAGCGCGGCAGGCTGGGCAACCGCCACCGACGGGACCATGCGAACAGACGATGGACGAGTCGCCATGCCGCTTGCTGACGTCCTGCTGCCGTAACCCAGCTAGTACTCCTGACAGGCGGATTTCGCACTTTCGGTGCTAGGATCGGAACAGATGCAGCCGTTTGGCACACGCCCGCGCAGAACCCTGGTACCAACAGGGCTGGCTGCTATTGCTTTTTTCATCCTGGCTCTTGCCGCCAATGCGGCGACAAACCCCGTCCTTGGCGTCGTCACGAGCACTCGAACCTATTCCATCGGCCCGGTAGACGCAAAACCGGAGGCCGGTCCGATGATCGTTGTCGACGGAGACAAGATCGCGGCGGACACTGCAGTGGTCATGTTCCGGCTCACCGGCCAAAACCGTGCCATCCTGGGAACGAAGTCCGAAGCCACGGTTCGACCGATTCCGCCGCAGCGCGACGCACCGGAGGTGGGCCAGTTCTTCTACCTGAGTAAGGGGTCCATTCAGTACGACGCATTGAAGGAACCGCTGGCGATCTGTGCGCGGGATCGTCTGTACCTGCCTTCGATTCCGGGTTCAGGGGAAGTGGTCATTGTGAACGATAAGCCGCAGGTCCGGCTCATCACCGGGACGATGGTGCGCTCAGGTTCCGATGTTTGTAACAATAAGGGCGCGGCGTGGCTGCTGTCGAACGGCGCTGGGTCCCCCGGGACGGTTACAGGAACAGCTGGTGCGGCGGGCATTGGGAGTCCTGGTGCCGTTACCGCCACAGCCGCCGGGGCCGGTATACAGGCAGGGGTGCCTGTCGCAGTCAGCATTGGCGTGTCCACGGGAACCGTGGCGGGAATGATTGGGACAGCGGCGCTATCCCAGTCGCCACCGTCCGCGAGTCCAACCCTGCCCGGCCAGTAGCACGTTCGTATCCGAACCTCATGGGGGGTAAGTTTTCCTCCCTACCCCGTCCCACTCGGCTAAGTTGAGTGATATTATACAGATAGTAGGGGCGGAACGAGGACTTCACCGTACCGCGACAGGACACCGAGAACTTTTCATGAACTGGCAGGGACTTCAGCGCCGCGTGCCGCTCCCGCTTATCGGTTGTGTTCTTGGTACCTGCAGCTATCTGGTGGGAGTGGGAAACTCCTCAGAACGGTCTGTTGCCAACGCCGGTGCTGCCGTTTGGGAGGAGCGCACCGACGAAGCCACCAACTCAGCTCTTCAGGCCCTGCGGCTGGATGCAGGCTCACCGGAAAGATGGACTGATCTGGCAGATGTCATGGCTGAAACGAACCGCGGGGATGACGCACGGTATTGCGTGGAACAGGCAATGGCCAGGGCTCCCCATTTACCGCACACGGCAATGCGCGCCGCCGGAATTTATTATCGGCTGGGCGACCCCGAATCCGCACTGCGCATGACGCACCGGGTGGTTGCCGAAACCCGCGAGTACGATCCCAACGTATTCCAGTTCTGGCAACGTCTCGGTGGCACGGCTGAGCGGGTTTTCCAGTTGGGGATTGGCTCCAACACCGGCCTGGGCCGCACCTACTTTCAGTTCCTGGCGCGGGCCGCCGATAGCGCCGCCGTCGATTCCGCATGGACCGCGTTACGCGAACGTCAGATGGCCGGGAACAAGGAAACGCTCGAATATGCAGGGGCACTCACTGCGGAGCATCGCTATGACGCGGCTGCCGCCGCCGAATCAGGAGCCCTGCCGAATGGACTTCTGAATAGCGGTTTTGAAAGCAATTGGACAGACCAGGGCCCGGGCGGGGGCGAATCAGGTTGGCGGGTGGAGTCAATTTCCGGCGTCGAAGTCCGTCGCGACGAGACGGTTCGGTTCGCAGGAGTGGCCTCATTGCGAGTGAGTTTTGTGAACGACAACGGAAGTGAGTTCAGTCCCGTGTCCCAGGAGCGACCGTTGGCTCCGGGAACATGGCAACTGAGGGCGATGCTGCGCACTGATCTGAAGAACGCCTACGTGTCCGGCTCAGCAGGCGGGGTGGACCCCGAAGCCATGGCGGGGATTGGCTTGCGTGCGGTTGACGCTGCAACCGGTAAGATTCTTGGCAGCACCCCGCGACTAAGCGTTTCCCGTGACTGGACGCCCGAGTCAGCCCGCTTCACTTTGACCGGATCTCATGCACGCCTGGTGCGCATCGAAGTGGTCCGCCCCGCAAAATCCGATCTCGCTCTGAGCATGTCCGGTTCCGCGTGGGTGGACGACGTCTCGCTGACCCCGGAGGCCACCCGATGAGCGGACTTCGTTTCACGCGCCGGATTCCATGGCTCGCCATGCTGGGTCTGGCATTCACCGCCGCGTGGGGGCAACAGGAGTCTACAACCGAAAAGACTTACGTGACGGGGCCGGGTGACCAGTTGATGGTGCAGGTGGCGGATGTGGAAGAGTTCAAGGGAGGCAAGGCCGTCCGCATTGACGATTCCGGAAGCTTCACACTGCCCTTCATCGGACGCGTGGATGCTGCAGGAATCACGCTGCGCAAGCTGGAATCCAATATATCGACGGCGCTCAGCAGGTACATTGTTGCCCCCCAGGTGAGCGTCACCATCGCGGAGCGCCGGTCGCAGCCTGTGACCGTGGCTGGCGCGGTGCGGAACCCGGGCGTGCTGAATATCGCCGGCGGCAGGACCCTTTTCGAAGTGCTGGCAATGGCTGGCGGGGTGCTGCCGGAAGCCGGCTACAGGATCCGTCTCACGCGACGAGTATCGCAGGGGGAGATCCCGGTTGCGGGAGCGCTGAGGGATTCGGCCGGACAGTATTATGTAGCGGATATTCCTCTGCGGGATCTGGATTCGGGCGGATCAGCGGCCAACATTCCCATCCTCGCCAACGATTTCGTGTCTGTGCCGCGGGCGGAGGTGATTTTCGTGATCGGGGACGTGAAGAAAACCGGCTCGTTCGCGCTCGCTGACGGCCAGACTGTCTCTGTTTTACAGGCCCTGGGGATGGCCGAAGGGCCGCTCAAGACGGCGGCCACGTCGAAGGCCTCCATCAAGCGGAGGGTTGGGGACGACAAGATTACCGACATTCCAGTAGATCTGGATAAGATCATGGCTGGCAAAGCGCCGGACGAAAAGATGCAGGCAAAAGATATTCTGGTGGTACCGGGGAGCGCATCGAAAAGTGCTTTGGAGCGCACGATTTCGACCATCCTGACTATTGGGGCGGGAGCGGCACTACGGTTTTAGTATGAGCGAACACGCCCGGCACGCACCACAATCACCTGCCAACAGCCATGCTCCCTCCACCACGGAACGGGTTCTGGAACTGAGCCGTCGGCTGGAGGCTGGACTCGATCCGATACCCACAAGGCAGGAGTGGGAAGCCCAAACGGTGGAAGCCCCGCACGTGGAAGCACGACAACCGGCGGCGGATATTCCGGCGGCCCCAAAGGTACCACCCGCCGGGCATGAGAATCTTCCCGCGATGGGGCGCCGGGTGACGGACCGTGCCATCGCCGGTTATCAGACACCCCACCTGCAACTCCCCCATCCGCTGGCACCGTTTTCCACGCTGCCTGGATCTCAATCGGTCACCTCGCCGCAGACGGCGCATCCCGGAGGGTTGCTGGAGTATTGGCAGATGCTTCGACGACGGAAATGGCTGCTGGTGCTGACGGTCATCCTGGGCGGCATCGTGGGTTTGCTTGTACTCCTGCCACAGACTCCGGTTTTTCGCGCGAGCACCACGATTGAAGTTCTGGATATGAATTCCGGCATCACCGGCCTGAAGGACGGTTCGACAGGACCCAACCCAACGGAGGCGACCAATCTGCAGACACAGGTGGATATTATCGGCAGCGCGACGCTGCAGCAGCGCGTTGTCGCCAGACTGATCGCGTCGGAAAAGACGATCGAGCAGCCGGTGGATCGCCTGGAGAAATGGCGCCGCGTTCTGAACCTGCCGGCGAAACCTCTGCTGTCCAAACAAGATATTCTCAACGGCACGGCGGGGGGCATCACGGCCAATGCATCTTCCAGCAGCCGGATCATCCGGGTCGACTGCGAATCGTCCAACCCAAAAGTCGCCGCCGACTATGTCAATACCCTCGCGGAGGAGTTTATCAGCGAGCGACTGGAATCACACTGGCAGGCGACACAGCGAACCAGCGAGTATCTGACAAAACAGCTGGAAGAACTGAAGGTCCGGCTGATGGCGTCCGAAGACGCGCTCCAGAATTACGCAAAGGCGACAGGTCTTCAGTTCATCGGCGATCAGGGGAACCAGAGCGTGATGGACCAGAAACTGGGGCATCTCGACTCTGAACTTTCCACCGCGCAGGCGGATCGAATTGCCAAGCAATCCAGGTACGAACTGGCGGACAATGCGCCCATCGATACGCTGCCGGAAGTACTGGACGATCCGTCTCTGAAACTGGATCACCAGAAGCTGGCCGATGCGAAGCGGGCGCTGGCGGAACTCACTGTCACCTACACAGCGGAAGCGCCCGAGGTAAAGAAACTGCAGAGTCAGATTTCCGCCATTGAGACGGATATGGGCAAGATCCGCAGCCGGATCCTCGATCATATCCGCGGCGAACTCGAGGTGGCGAAGACGAGAGAGAAACTGCTGACGGATGCCGCCACCCAGCAGGCAGGTCTGGTTTCGGCCGAAGCTTCCAAGGCAATCCATTACAACATTCTGAAGCGAGAAGTCGACACCAATCGCGAAGTCTGGGAATCGCTGCTGCAGAGAGTCAAAGAGGCCGGAATTTCCGCCGCCATGAGGTCCAGCAATTTCCGCGTCGTGGACCCCGCGATGCCACCGACAATTCCAGTCAAGCCGATTTTCCGCCAGGGGATTATGGCCGGCATGGTGCTTGGCCTGTTCGCCGGTATTGGCCTGGTGTTCCTGCGGGAGAACATGGATCACAGCATCGCTCTGCCCGGAGAAACCGCTTACTATCTTGGTTCGCCGGAACTCGCGGTAGTGCCGTCAAAAGCCCTTGAGGGCGGCCGCTGGAAGATGTTCGGCACAGGGGGAAGACTCGGCCAGAAACTTCTTGCCGGCAGCGAAGGCATGGTCGAGCGCAGTGCTTTCAATCAGACCGATTCCCTGGTGGCCGAGTCATTTCGTGTCGCGCTGACCTCATTGCTGTTTGCCAACCGGAGCGGCAATCCGCCAAGAGCAATCGCTGTCAGCAGTCCGGGGCCGGCGGAAGGCAAGACGACTGTCGCATGCAACCTGGCCATCAGTTATGCGGAAATCAACTGGCGAGTCCTGCTGATTGACGCCGACATGCGGCGCCCCCGCCTTCACAACATTTTCGGTGTTGACAATGAAACAGGCCTGGCGACGCTGCTGGAAGGGACAGAGCCAACGGAACCGGAAGACGTTGCCGCCGTTGTGCAGGCCACGGCAATTCCAAATCTCTCCGTCATGACGCGCGGCAGGCTACGGGGCACAGTCATTAACATGTTGTATTCGCCGCGCTTTTCGGAAGTCCTTCAACTGGCGCGGGAAGAGTTCGACGTGGTTGTGCTGGACACGCCACCCATGCTGCATCTGCCGGACGCGCGCGCCATCGCGCACATGACTGATGGGGTGGTCTTTGTGGTACGCTCCGGCAAGACGCTGCGCGATACGGTCATCACCGCGCGAGATCGCTTCCGCCAGGATGGCATTCCGGTTCTGGGCTCGATTCTGAATGACTGGAATCCAAAAGACATCGGCTATTACGGCCATGCCAACTACGAGGCCTACCGCACTTCTTACTATGGGACAGGTCCATCTGAAGATCCCGAAGCGTAGCTGAGCCGGCGACACATCAAACATGTGCGGCATCGCTGGAATCTTTCATCCCGCCGGCAGTCTCTCACCCGCTGACATCGCGGCGGCAGCGCACATGACACAGGCGCAGACGCACCGCGGCCCCGACGACAGCGGAACTTTCCACGACGCGTTTGCCGCTCTCGGCCACCGGCGCCTCTCCATCATTGACCTTTCCGCAGCAGGCCGGCAGCCGCTGGCCAACGAAGACGCCACTGTACAGGTAGTCTGCAACGGGGAAATCTACAACTATCGCGACCTCACCCGGGAACTGGAGGCCGCAGGCCATCGGTTCCGTTCCTCGTCCGATTGCGAGGTCCTTGTGCATGGCTACGAACAGTGGGGGATGGAGGGCCTGCTGCGGCGACTGCGCGGCATGTTCGCTTTTCTGCTGTACGATGCCGGCCACTCCGCGCTTTACGCGGCGCGGGATCGCCTGGGAATCAAGCCGCTTTACTACGCAGTCGCGCCGGATGGCCGATGGGTGTTCGCTTCCGAAGTGAAGGCCCTCATGCAGTGCGGCCTGGCAGACGACACGGTGGATAGCGATGCCATAGCGGGGTTCCTGCTGCTTGGCTCGGTGCCGCATCCGAAAACGTGGCACCGGGAAGTTCGATGTCTGGAGCCGGGGAGTTATCTGGAGGTCTCCGCGAAAGCGGCGGAAGACACGCCAACCCGCATGAAGCGCTACTGGGTGCCTGGAATGGACACAGGAGGTGAGGAGAGTCCATCGGGCGTTCTGACCACCGCGGTCGGACAACACCTCATTTCCGATGCGCCGCTGGGCGTATTCCTGAGCAGTGGCGTCGATTCCACCGGGCTGGTGGCGCTTGCACGCCGCGCCGGCCTGCGTGTCCGAACGCTCACCGTAGTCTTCGATGAAGCGGAATTCAACGAAGAGACAAAAGAGATCGCGCTACGCTACGGGACTGATCACAGTGAAGTCCGCGTAACCTCTGATGATTTCCTGCGGGAACTGCCGCACGTACTTTCAGCCATGGACCAGCCGACTGCCGACGGACTGAATACGTTTTTCGTTTCCCGTGCGGCGCATCTGACCGGGCTGAAAACGGCTCTCTCCGGCCTTGGTGGCGATGAAATCTTTCGTGGTTACCGGCACTACCGTTGGCTGGAGAAATACCGCCAGGAATTAAACCTATTCGGCCATTTGCCCGGCGTTGCCCGCAGCGCGCTTGCGTCTGCGGCAGCCAGTGCCGGAACCCTTGCAGGCCGCGAACGCTGGACGAGTCTTCGCGGCCTTGCCGAAGCCACGCCGGAAGCACTTTACCGCACGATACGAAGTTTCTTCTCACCCGAGGTGGTGGGCCGGCTCACCGGAAGAGGAACGGACGCGATACTGAAATGCATGCCCCTGCTTTATGGAGCCACAAGCGGAACGGAAGGACGCAGCCTGGCCGACCCGAAGGCGCTCCAGCTCGTGGAGATGAACAGGTACCTGCACGATCAACTGCTGCGGGATGCCGACGTATTCGGCATGGCGTGGTCACTCGAAATCCGCGTTCCTTATCTGGATCATGAGGTGGTGGAGCAGGCGCTGGCAGTGCCGGATAGTAAACACTCGCGGCCGGGCGTCAACAAGCCAATGCTCGTGGATGCCATCGGAGACGAGGGCGTGCTGACCGCCGCGCGGCGACCGAAATCGGGCTTCGTCTTTCCCCTGGATATATGGATGCGTCGCCACTCCGGCGAACTGCGCGAAAGGGCAATGCAGGCCGATCTGGACCGCACCGAAATCGCAAATTTGTGGGCCGCCTTTGATCAGGGCCGTATGAGCGCCACGCGGGCGTGGGCACTTGTCGTCATGGGTTCGATGAACAGCAGAGGGCGAACCTAAGATGTCACTGGGAAGTACAGTCGCCCGCCTCGGCAAGTCAGAGACTGCGCGGCCGCTGCGCCGTCTGCTGCGGCCAATACTCTCCCACTGGTCAAGGCCGATTGCCGCGAAACTCCGTACAGGCCACACGTGTTATGTGGATCTGCGATCCGTGGTTGGCCAGGGGCTGCTGGTGACCGGCAGAATGGATCCGAAGCTGGGCGACTGGATTTCGGACGCGGTGGCCGGTCGCGATGGCATCTTCATCGACGCAGGGGCAAACGTGGGGTACTTCTCTTTGCTGGCCCTGTCAAAGATGCGCAACGGCACGGCGCACGCTTTTGAGATAGACCCCCGTACCCTGCGCTGTCTGCATTTGACCCAATCGCGGGGAAATGTGACCAACCTTGTGATTCACGAATGCGGGCTCGGTGCGGCAACCGCAACCGCCGGCCTGGTGTCAGAGGAAGAGCTGGTCTGGACGCACGTCGATTTTTCGGCCACAAGAGGCCCGCGTTTCACTATTCAGCCTTTGGACTCGTTTGCACCTGAATTTGCCGGGCAAGCCGTGGTCGCGATGAAAATAGACATTGAGGGCATGGAACTGGCAGCGGTGCAGGGAGCAAGGGAAATATTAGCGAAACACAGACCACTGGTGGTCAGCGAGGCGATTGATGTCAACATGGCCCGCTACGGCTCCAGTGTTCGTGAATACAAGGAATTCATGGCAACGCTTGGATACGCCCACCGCGAGTTGCAGGGTACTGACGATAACACGCTGGTCTTCACTCCGGAAGCGATATGAGCCTGCTCCATCGAATTGTCGATTCCGTTTACGAACTACGCCGCAAGGTGGATTCGGAAGAGACATTTGTCCGTCGCACCCTGCGAACGCATCGACAGGATGGCGGCGCGCGCCTGCTCGACGTCGGCTGCGGCTTCGGCAGATTTCACGATTTTGTGGTGAATGCGGGCTGGAGGTACACGGGCGTGGACCTGAGTCCCCGGGCGGTGGAGCGGGGCCGCGCAGCCGGGCGCGACATTCGCGCTGCCGGAGATCCTCTGGCCAGTCAGTTCCAGTCCGACGAGAAATTCGCCGCCATTCTGTTCGCGCACGTGATAGAACACTTCGACACAGATTCCCTGATTCCTTTTTTGGCCGGTTATCTCGAAATGCTGGAACCAGGCGGCATCGTAGTGATTCTGACACCGTTGATGCACCGGGGATTCTATGACGATTTCGACCACGTAAAGCCGTACAACCCGGAAGCCATCCGTCAGATGTTCTGCCGTTCCACTCTGCAGACACGGCCATTCGAGCTGCCCGGCGAATATGCCGAGATCGACCTCTGGATCAAGCGCGACCCGTTCTGGCATTCCTACCGGACGCGACGAATCAATCACGTGCTGGGTATTCCCCTGACCATCGCATGCGTCGCGTCGTTTGGGTTGATTGCAAAGACTACAGGCTACGGTATGGTGCTGAGGAGAACACGGTGAAACGGAAGCGGGACAGCTTCGACAGGATCAGGATCTGTGTGGCTACCAGCTACGCTGCAACGGCTGAACCGCGGGCACCGCGGTATACCGCCGAACTGGCCCGTTTGGATCCGCGTTTTGAGATTACTTTCGTGGACTGCGTTCCGCGCGGCCAGCGTGCCGTTACGCCCATTGAATTTGACGGTCTTGCCAATGTAACGCACCGCACCTGGTATTTTCCCTGGCGCCAGGCTGGCCAGCTCAGTCTTCTTGCGGAGAAAATCCGCCAGTATTCGGCGCGGCTGGCGTTTCAATGGTTTGGAACGCCGAAGAAGGAAGGGCTTTCCACCCGCTCGATCGGGCTCGAAGAAATATTGAAGGCGGAAGGGGCGGATCTCTATTTCGGATTCAATATTGATGCATTGCTGCCTGTTTACAGGGCGGCGCAGGCGAACGGAGCGCCGTTTCTGTTCGATTGCCAGGAGGTTTACGCCGAGATGGCGCACCCTCAGACGAAAATAGAGCGGGAAATGATACGCGCGATTCAGCGCCAGTGCCTGCCTTCGTGCGCGCTGGTGCTGGCGGCGAGTCCGCAGGCGGCCGATTTTATTGAACGCGAGTACGCGATCCGCAACGTGCTGTCGTTGTTCAACGCACCCCCCACCGAGGAATTGCCGGTGCCGGATGCAAAGGACGAATTCAGTTTGTATTGGCGGAACGGGACCATCGATCTGGGGCCCCGCGGCCTGGACGACGCACTTCGCGCGATGGCGCTGTTACCTGCCGGAATCGTGCTTTATCTCCAGGGGAGACCCGCTATGGACAGCGGGAAACGCGTGGAGCAACTCATCCATGAACTGGGAATTCAGGAGCGTGTGATTGTCCTTCCGCCCTACCGCTCCCAGGATGCCGTGCGGGTTGCCGCACCCTACAGCGTCGGGCTGTCACTGGAATCTCCGGCGCGGATCAACCTGGACCTCACAGCGTCCAACAAGTTCTTTGACTATGCCATGGCCGGGCTCGCTATTGTCAGCACACGCACGGAAGGGCTGCGCCACCTGATCGAATCTGAACAACTGGGCCTTGTATACGATCCGGGTGACCACGCGGATCTGGCCCGCCAGATTCTTCACCTCTACAACGACCGCCCGCTGCTTCACGCTATGCGCCGCAACGCCCGCGCATACGCGCTTCGCGAGGGCAATCTGGAGTTTCAGATGAATCGTTTTCGCGAGGTCTTTTGTCAAAGGGTGCTTCAGCTGCCGGGCCTCGGCCACAACGACGCGGAGGGAGTTCCGAAGTGACGCGCGCCGGACGAACGGTCGCGATTTTATCACCGGATTTTTCGCCATCCAGTCTGCCGTCTTCCATCCGGGCACGGCTGTTCGCAACCCACCTCCCGGAATTCGGATGGCGTCCCGTTGTCATCACGACGGCACCCAAATTCTACACCTGCCCTCTCGACACGGATAACAACCGTCTGCTTCCCGAGGATCTGGAAGTGATTCGAACCGGCGCCCTTCCCGCCCGCCAAATGCGGCGCTTCGGAATAGGCGATGTCGGCATGCGGAGCCTCTGGCACCACTGGACCGAGATTGGCCGGCTCTGCCGTGCCCGCGCGATTGATGTACTCCTGGTCACGGTACCTCCCAGCGTGCCGATGATCCTCGGCCGTTTCGCATGGGAACGTTTTGGTCTGCCCTACGTGATCGACTATCAGGATCCGTGGATCACCGAAGTCTACTGGAACAAACCCCGCTCGGAGCGCCCGCCCAAATGGCCGCTGACGTACGCGCTCTCCAGGCTTCTGGAGCCGCCGTCCATTCGCCGTGCCAGTTACATCACCGGCGTCTCCGCCGGCACTGTGGACGGCGTTCTCGAACGTTACCCTCAATGGCAGGGGCTTGGCTCCTCCGCCATTCCATTCGGTGCGGAGCCTGCCGATTTTAACTTTCTCCGCCAGCACCCACGCCGAAATCCCTGCTTCGAAAAGTCAGACGGTTTTGTGCACCTGGTCTATGCCGGAGTCTGTATTCCGGGCATGTATCCCGCACTGCGCTGCCTCTTCGGCGGGCTTCGCCTGCTGCGGGAAAAACATCCGCAACTGGCCGCTCGTATGCGTCTGCACTTCGTCGGAACGAACTACGCCGCTTCGGGCGGCGCAAAGAGGGCGGAACCGATCGCCAAAGAGTTTGGCGTCGCCGACCTGATGAATGAAACACCAGGCAGGGTGAGCTATCTGGACGCCATGCAGCTGATGCTCGATGCCACGGGACTGCTCATCGTCGGCACCGATGAACCGCACTACGTGGCATCCAAGGTTTATCCATATGCACTGTCCGGCAGACCCATCTTCGCCATTTTTCATGAACGCAGCAGCGCGGTGGAAGCCTTGTCCTCGATAGCGCCGGCGCGCATAATGACGTTTGGCGAAACGCGGCCCGCGGAGCAACAGACCGAAGCTGCCGCAACGCATCTGGAGTCACTGGCCAATTCCGCGGGCGTACCGGCCTATACGGCAAATATCCCCGGACATACGGCGCGCGACATGACCGGTCGGCTCGCGCATGCGCTGGATCGGGTATTTGCGTCGAAAGTCGGGCGGCAGGAATGAAGTGGCGGATTGCCATCGTCGCCTCACATCCCATCCAGTACCACGCGCACTGGTATCGGCAACTGGCGCTTTCGGAACAATTGGAAGTGGAAGTTTTGTACTGCCACAGGGCCACCCAGGAAGATCAGGCGCAGGCGGGATTTGGGGTGGCCTTCGACTGGGATCTGCCCTTGCTCGAAGGCTATCGCCACCGATTCCTGGAGAACGTTTCGGCGCGGCCTGGCGTTACGGAGTTTGCGGGTACGGATTCGCCTCAATTGCGCGGCCTCATCATTCAGGAACGCTACGATGCGGTGGTGGTTTCCGGCTGGCACACGAAGGGCCTGTGCCAGGCCATACGAGCGTGCTGGCAGTCCGGCACCCCGGTCATGGTTCGCGGCGATTCCCATCTTCATGACGAACGAAGCCTGCTGAAACGCACTGTGAAGTGGCTGCCGTACCGGTATTTCATTCCACGCTTCGATGCCTGTCTTGCAGCCGGCGCATGGTCGCGCGACTACTTCCTCCACTATGGCGCGCAACCGGAGAAAGTGTTCATCGTGCCTCACGCCGCGCCCGAACCAACCGGGCCATCAGACCCCGCGGGCACCAGCGAGATCCACGATTCACGCCGGCGCTGGGGCGTTCCGGAAGGGTCATCCGTATTCCTGTTCGCCGGAAAATTCATCGCCCTCAAGCGCCCGCTGGATTTCATCCGGGCGTTGGCGCAGGCGCGGGCGGCCGGAGCCAGGGTGTACGGCCTGATGGCTGGTGACGGCCCCATGAGAAGCGAAATCGAGACTCTGATCGCCAGCCTGAACGCGCCCGTTTCACTCCTCGGCTTCCTGAACCAGCCGGCCATGTCAGGAGCCTATCGGACCTCTGACGCATTGGTGCTGGCCTCGGATCGGGAAACATGGGGAATGGTAGTGAACGAAGCGATGACGTGCGGCCGCGCCTGCATCGTCACCGACCGGGTGGGATGTGGACCGGATCTGATCCAGCCCGGTCGCACCGGTTTCATCTTCCCTGTCGGAGATGTGGAAGCACTCTCCGCCAGGATACGGCAGATCGCCGATAGCCCCATACTCGCGGCCACCATGGGTGTCGCGGCCCGTGAGCTCATTACCCGCCATTCCGTGCGGGCCGCTGCTGAAGGCCTGACGCGTGCCATAACCGCCATTGCGGAGGATCGATGAGCGGCAACCCCTACCGCCCGTCCGCAGCCCGGGGTTTCAAAGAATGGTTCGCGCCCCTGGCCATCTCCGCCGCCCTTTGGTGGCTCAGTTCCAACGATATTTCATTTCGCGAGGGAATGCTCGCAGCCCTGCTGTTGCTCATTCCCTGGCAGGCTTACTGCCGTTGGCAGAGAGGCGGCACTACCCGGCTGCCTCTTTTTTCCATGATCGGCATCGCTTACTGGGCCGCATTTGCCATGCCGCTCTTTCTGGCGAGCCCCCCGACCGATCCCCGGACGAACAAACTCTTCAGCGAATCCATCGTATTTCAGGTGCTCGTGATGACCGTCCTCGGCGTCGCCGCGCTGGGCGCCGGTATGAAGACCCCCTTCAGCCCGCTCAATCCCGCCCGGATGCCGGATATCTCCGATTCCAATCGCGCCTGGCGTTATCTTTTCTGCGTACTGGCCCTGGGGACTCTTCTTTCCACCGGATCCGACGCTACGGTCTATGCGCTCGGCGGCGGAGGTCGCCAGTTGATTCTGCAACTGGCAAGTATTGTCCCTGTCACGATCTGCGCCATTCTGGCGACCAAACAGGCGGATGGCACCGCCGCGCGCTCACAGCGCTACGCCCTTGCGGTCTTCGTCGCGGCTCGCGCGATCATCGGCATCAGCAGCGGCTGGCTCGGTGCCACTATCGGAGTTGGCGTCATTCTGGGCCTCGTCTACATCTACCGTTTTCGAAAGCTTCCGATGCGCACCGTCCTGATCCTCATCCCTATTGTCCTTTTCCTGCAGACCGGCAAGAGCGCCTTTCGCGAGATGTACTGGACGGGCAAACAAACCGGGGGGATCGTGGACAAAGCCCGGTTCTGGATGCAGGCTTCCTGGGACCAGTGGAGTGCCGTCTTCGGCGCAAAACACCAAACCGGGAGCTACACGGGAAATTCCAGGTCGGCGCTTTTTTCGGAATCCATTGATCGACTTGCACTCCTGCCGCAGGCGGCCAACGTTTTGGCGCGAACCCCTCGCGACGTGCCCTGGCAGAACGGTGCATCCTACAGTTTCCTGATCGCAAGTCTGGTCCCCCGCGCCGTCTGGCCTGATAAACCCAGCGTAAACGAGGCGAATCGTTTCTACCAGGTCGCCTATGGACTGACAGAGAAGGACAATCTGGATGCTGTATCGATTTCCGTCGGCTGCCTGGTCGAGTCGTTCATGAACTTCGGCTGGCCCGGCGTTATCCTCATTATGTTTGCCATCGGGGTGATTCTTGGTTTCATGGAGCGGACATTAATGGGCCCTGAGTCCGGCCTGTTGTTCTTCGGTGTCGGCCTGGCGCTGACGAACGGCCTGCTCACGGTGGAAGCGCAGGCTGCGCAGTATCTTGGAGGTCAGTTGCAGCAGATCGCCCTGGTATTCGTGGTTTTCCTCCCGGTCATTCGCCGAAGAAAGAGGCGGCCGGTCGCATTCATCCGCCCCGGAGATAGTTTGTGACGAAGCTGTCAGGCGGAGTGCTCGGGGTGTTCTCGTCCATGGGCGAACTGGGCGGCGTGGAGCGCAGCGCGCTCGAAGCCTGGCGTGCCATCGCCGAGGCCTCCGCCGGGCCCAATCATGTTCTGAGTTTCGGCCCGCCCATCCCCTCCGGTGTTGCCTCCCTCGTGCGGGCCGCCGGCGGATCGCTGTTGGAATCGCAGAGCCACCTGACCGCGGCCCTGCATGCGGCATCCCGGCGGTGGCCTGTCCGGCTGGTCCTCTTCTGGCATATCGGTCTGGTCAAGCTGCTCCCCTGCCTGCGGACAACCGGTGCCCGAAACGTGCTCTTCATCCACGGCGTGGAAGCATGGCGGAAACCTTCGCCTGCCGTGGCAAGACTGCTGCGTCAGGTGGATTTGTTTCTGACCAATTCGAATTTCACCTGGGAGACATTCCTCAGGCATCATCCCGACCTTCGCGCCGCCGCGCATTGCACTGTACCGCTCGGGCTGGATGTGCCGCTGGAGCCAAACAGCGCCGGGGAGCCAGATGATCCACCCTCCGCGCTGATGATTGGCCGCATCGCAGGAAGCGAATCCTACAAAGGCCATGACGCCGTAATTGCCGCCTGGCCGCTGGTAACGAAACAAATTCCCGGCGCAAGGTTACGGATGATCGGCCCCAGCGATGTGACACCCGAACTGAGGGCACTGGCTGTCCACCACGGCGTCGCCGATGTCATCGAAATATCCGGCTCCGTTTCGGATGCCGAAAAACAGAGGGCATTGGCGGCGTGCCGCTGCATGGCCCTCCCCAGCCTTGCCGAGGGCTTCGGCCTTGTTTATGTGGAAAGCATGCGAATGGGCAGACCGTGTATCGTCAGCACTCACGATGCGGGTCGGGAGGTTGTTTGTCCCGATGCGGGTCTCGCGGTCGACCCCGCCAACCCTTCGGAACTCGCAGCCGCACTGGTCCGATTGATGACCCCGGGTGCCGCATGGGACAACTGGTCCGCCGCCGCCACCCGGCGCTATAACGAACACTATACGGCGCAGCACTTCCGCGAAAGACTCATCGCGGCGCTCGCAGGATCGCTATGAGGATTCTGCATGTCATTCCGTCCCTCAGCATGGCGCGCGGCGGCCCTTCCATCGTCCTCCGTCAACTCATGTCCGGCTTAGCGGCCCAGGGCCATACGGTTCACGCCGTGGCCACGGACGACGATGGCCCTGGGTCGCGCCTGGCGGTGTCCCACGGCACGGCTATCGACGATTTCGGCGGTACCTGCTTCTATTTTCCCCGCCAGACCCGCTTCTACTCCTTCTCCTGGCCCCTCACGAATTGGCTCAGACATCATATTGCCGAATACGACGTGGTCCACATCCACGCGCTGTTCAGCTACCCTTCCACGGTCGCCGCCTGGTTCGCACGCCGCAAACGCGTTCCGTATCTGTTGCGGCCCCTCGGCACGCTCGCGCAATGGGGCCTTTCCTCACGCCGCCCCTGGCTCAAGCAATTGTCCCTGATGTGCATCGAGCGCCCGATGTTGCGTGGAGCCGCCGCCGTCCAGACAACCAGTGAACAGGAGAAGGCGGAAACGCTTGCCGCCTGCCCGGAATGCCTCGCGATCGTGATCCCCAACCCCGTCGCCGCGCCCGCCGAACCATTGGCGCGGCCCGAGCCCCCGCCCGAAACTATCCTCTTCCTCTCCCGTATTGACCCGAAGAAGGGACTCGAACTTCTGCTCAACGCCTTCAACCTCGTCGCGGCCAACGCCCCCCGGCTCCGGCTGGTCATCGCCGGCGACGGCGAGCCCTCTTACGTCGCGCAGATACATCGTCTGGCCGGCGAACTCCCGGTCCAGAACAGAATCATATTCATGGGCAATGTGAACGCAGAGCAGAAGCGGCAACTCTTCGCCGAGGCCGATCTTTTCGTTCTGCCCTCATACTCTGAAAACTTCGGAGTCGCGGTGGCGGAGGCTATGGCGCACGGGGTGCCCGTGCTGATATCGCCCCATGTAGGCATCCACCATGATGTCGTTGCGGCTGGCGCTGGCAGAACTGCGGAATGCGCGGTAGAGCCGCTGGCGCGCGCGCTGAGCGAGTTGTTGATCTCTCCCGAACAAACCTCGCTCGAACAACTGCGGCGAATGGGACAGAACGGCCGTCGGCTTGCTCTGGCGCTCTATTCGCCGGAGGCCGTTGCCCGGCAACTCATTGCCGCTTACACATCTGCCACGGAAAGAGGTAAACCATGACAACCGGGGCAAGACTGACCACCGTTATTCTGACCCTCAATGAGCAGGCCAACCTCCCGGATTGCCTGCAAAGCATCGCGCCGCTGGCGAGCGGACTGGTCGTGGTGGATTCCGGCAGCACGGACGAAACTGTTGCCATCGCGCACGCCACCGGCGCTCACACGCTGGAGCATCCGTTTGAAGGCTATGGGAAGCAACGCAACTGGGCGCTGCAGAATTTGCCGGTCCAGACGGAATGGATACTGAATCTGGATGCCGATGAACGCCTCACTCCCGAACTTGCCGAAGAGATTCGGGCGGTCATCGAAGATCCGCCAATCGATATCGCCGGCTACATGCTGCGCCGACGCACCGTCTTTCGCGGCCAGTGGATACGCCACGGCGGACACTATCCCAATCATCAGCTGCGCCTCTTCCGCCAGGGCAGCGGGGTCTGCGAGGATCGTCTCTATGACCAGCACTTCGTCGTGACCGGCCGCGTGGAAACGCTGCATCACGATTACATTGACATCGCCGCCGGCGATCTCTCTTCCTGGAGCCGCCGACACTTTCGCTGGGCCGCCGCGGAAGTCGAAGAGCAGTTGCGGAACGAAACCGTATATAACGCGCGCGTACCCGCCAGCCTCACCCGCGGCCCTATTGCACGCCGCCGCTGGCTGCGCGAAAAACTCTACGGGCGCGCGCCTTTGTTCCTCCGCCCGATAGCATATTTCCTCTACCGCTACTTTCTCCGTCTCGGCTTCCTCGATGGCAAAGAGGGCTTTGTCTTCCACTGCCTTCAGGGATTCTGGTATCGCTTCCTGGTGGATGCGATGCTGTGGGAGAAGAGACTCGCGCGCCGGAATCACAACTGAACGACCGCAAATTCATGAACATTCTCGGCCTCAACGCATTTCATGGCGATTCCGCCGCCGCTCTGCTCCGGGATGGCTGCTTTGCCTTCGCCGTAGAAGAAGAGCGCATCAACCGCATCAAGCACTGGGCTGGCTTCCCCGCCCTCGCCTGCGAAGCCTGCCTCGCATCCGTGGAGCATGCGCCAGTCGAACACGTCGCCATCGGGCGCGATACCAATGCCAACCTCGGGCGGAAACTGGCCTGGGTGGCACAGCATCCTTCTTCGCTCAGGCATGCCATCGGCCGCTACCGAAATCGCGCTGCCGTCACCGGACTCCCCGAACATCTCGCCAAACTCGGACTTGGCAGTGCCCGGCTGCATTACGTGGAACACCATCGTGCACACCTGGCCAGCGCGTTCTTCGTTTCGCCATTTGAAGAAGCCGCGGTCGTTTCCATCGACGGCTTTGGCGATTTCAGCAGTGCGATGTGGGGCGTGGGTCGCGGCAACAAAATCGAAGTTCGCGGCGCCGTGCGCTTCCCGCATTCTCTCGGAATCTTCTATTCCGCGTTCACCCAGTTGCTCGGCTTCCCGCACTATGGCGATGAGTACAAAATGATGGGCCTGGCCGCCTATGGTTCACCCGTTTTTGCTCCCGCCATTCGAAAGGTCGTCTCGGTCTCGGGAGACCAGATTCGCCTGAACCTGGATTACTTCATCCACCACTCTTGCGGCTCCGAGATGACCTGGAACGATGGCGCGCCCGTCATCACGCCTCTTTATTCGCGGCTCATGGCCGAAGAGTTCGGTCCCGTTCGCGATTCCACCACGCCGCCTGGCCCCAGCCATGCCGATTTGGCAGCGTCGGTCCAGTTCGTCTTCGAGGAAGTCTGCTTCGCCTTTCTCCGCCACGTGCACTTCGAAACCGGCATGAAAAATCTCGCCTACGCCGGGGGCGTTGCTTTGAACTGTGCAGCGAATGGCAAATTATTCGACAATACGCCCTTCACGGGCCTGTATATACCGCCCGCGGCCAATGACGCGGGTATATCCATGGGTGCCGCCCTCCATGTCGCTCACGAAACGCTGGGGCAGCCCCGACGCGAAGTCATGAACCATGCCTACTACGGCGCCGGATTCAATGATGACCAAATTCGCAATGCAATTTACGCAGTAAGCAGCAGATCATCAGACTTCAGTGTCCGTGAGTTTACCGAAGAAGGCGACTTACTCCGCGAAACCACCGCACAAATCGCGGCAGGTAAAATTACCGGCTGGTTCCAGGGTCGAATGGAATTCGGCCCGCGCGCGCTCGGGAACCGCAGCATACTGGCTGACCCGCGGCGCGCCGAAATGAAGGACATTCTCAACCACCGCATCAAACGCCGCGAATCGTTCCGTCCCTTCTGCCCTTCTATCGCCTCCGAATCTACAGGCCGTTATTTCACACGCACCGAGCCATCTCCGTTCATGGTGCAGGCATACCACTTTCATCCGGATGTAAGAGATTCGGTCCCCGCCGTCGTACATGCCGATGGAACGGGCCGTTTGCAGACAGTCGAACGCAATGCTAACGAAAGATACTGGAACCTGATTGCCGAGTTTAATAAAGTTACAGGAGTACCCGTACTACTAAACACCTCTTTTAATGAAAATGAGCCAATAGTGAATACTCCGGACGAAGCTTTGAGTTGCTTTTTGAGGACAAATATGGATCTACTGGTATTAGGCAGATTTGTATTGCTGAAATCGGCATCAACGACCGACGGAGAAAGTGTTGAAGATACTCCTTCTCAACCAGACGTTTTACCCTGATTGCGTCTCCAGCGGGCAATACGCGGGCGACCTGGCGACGGCGCTGGCTGCCGCGGGACATGAAGTCACGGTACTGACCGGGCAACGCGCCTATGACCGTCCGTGGGTGCGGTTCCGTTCCCGGGAAGTACATAACGGCGTCAACGTCGTTCGCATTCCTTACACTGGTTTCGGCAAGGCTGCACCCTGGCGGCGCGCACTTGATTTTGGCAGTTTTTTACTGAGTTGCATCTTCTATCTCCTCACTATCAGGGGGCACGACGTTGTCGTGGCAATGACCTCGCCACCGCTCCTCTCCACCCTTGCCGCCGCCATGGTCAGACTTCGTGGCGGCAGACTCGTCTGCTGGGTGCTGGATCTCAATCCCGATGAAGCCATCGCCGCTGGCTGGTTGAAACCGGAATCCTTATTCACTGGTTTTCTTCGCAAAGCCAGCGCGTTTGCGTATGCCACAGCCAGCCAGATCATTGTGATGGACCGTTTCATGGCGGGCCGCGTGGCCGCTTACGGCGTGGCCGCAGACAAGATTACCGTCATACCTCCGTGGGCCAACAATGAGTCGGTCACGTACGATCCCGCCGGTCGCGAGGCATTCCGTCACGAAAACGGCCTCGATGGTCGCTTCGTCGTGATGTATTCCGGGAACCACAGTCCCTGCCACCCCCTCGATACGCTGCTCGAAACCGCGCGTCGCATGAAGAACGATCCGCGAGTCGCATTTTGCTTCATCGGCGGCGGCAGCGAATTCGCGCGCGTGAAGGCTTACGCTGCGGGCCATCGCCTCGGTAACATTCTTTGCCTCCCCTACGTGCCCATGAGCCGCCTCTCGGCCTCGCTTTCTTCCGCCGACCTGCACACCGTCGTGATGGGCGAACCCTACGTCGGCATCGTCCACACGTGCAAGGTCTACAACATCCTGGCGCTCGGGATTCCGTTCCTGTACCTGGGGCCCGAATCGAGCCACATTGCCGATCTCAGGGCCGCTGCCGCTCGCGCTTCCCACGGCGATTCCTCCGCTGTGGTGAGAATGATTCGCGATGCCATAGCGGCGAAAGTACCGGTGCCCAACGAAAAGGAACGGGCGCTCGCCCTTCGCTTCGCGCAGCAGGCACTGCTGTTGCGGATGTTTGAAGTGCTCCATCGCGCGGCCGGAATTCCTCTGCCTCAGGAACCCTTTCCAACCCCGGAAACGCTGCCCGCCGATGCACCCGCCCTCCGGTAATCGCGGACGCGGCGCATGTAGCTGATCGCCCGCAAGGCACTCCAACGTCTGCGTTGCGGTAGTGTTATTCAAGAGGAGTCTTGATCAGAGCCGCGTTCCTCCTGCTGACCGCCGGATTGATTCTTGCCTTCGCATCTCTTCGCTATGGCGCGGTGCTGCAGGCGGACTGGTATCCGTGCGAATTAGCGCTGGGAGTCATCCTGCTGCTGGGTTACCACCCCTTTGGCGAGTCCGGCGAATCGGCACCTGTCAATCCCGTGCTGTGCGTCTGTCTGTTGGCCATTCCCGCGCTGGCACTGTTGCAGGCCGTTCCCGTGCCCGCATCGTGGGTTGGGGCTCTGTCGCCCGGGCGGATGGCGCTGGCGAACCCGCTGCTCCGTTTCGCCCCCGCGCCCACCAGACTCCCGCTCAGCATCCGGCCCGACGAAACGCTGCGCTACGCCCTTCGGTATCTGGCCTTCGCCGCCACTTTCCTGATGACCCGGGATCTCATGTGGCGACTGCCCGGACGGCAGTGGCTCATTGCCCTGCCTCCGCTCTGTATCGCACTGTTCGAAGCCGGCATCGGAGTTCTGCAGAATTCCGCGGGCGTGGCCACAAACATGGTCTCCGGCACCTTCATGAATCGCAATCACTTCAGCGCGATGCTGGAAATGTGCCTGCCGTTTGCCCTGTGTGGCGTCTTTGATTTCGCACCGGAAGCCAGACGTGCTTTGATAGCATGTGGCGGTGCCGTGACGGCAACTCTGCTGCTCACCGGCATCGGACTATCCCTCTCCCGCACCGGCTACTTCATCGCGCTTCTGGTGGTGCTGTTGATGGTATGGCTCCACGCCATGACGCGCCTGCGGGGAGCCGTCCGCGTTTTCGCCGTCATTGCCGGACTGTTGACAGTCGTCGCATCTGGAATAGCGCTCGCCTCCGGGATGTTGCTGGAGCGAATGGCCTCTCCGGCAAACACAACACATAGCGACGTGCCTTTCACCGACCGGTTGCTCTTCTGGAAGGAAACGATGCATGTGATGGCCGCTTACCCGATATTCGGATGTGGCTTCGGTGCCTTCGTGTCGGCCGTCACGCCGTGGCGCGCCGCCGCCGTCACGCGCACGCTCGATTACGCGCATAACGACTACCTGCAGTTCGTCGCCGAAGGCGGCATCCTGGCGGCGCTCTTCGCCATACCGATCGCCGTGATTGTCACGCGCTCCATCTGGCGTGGCGTCTTCCGGCAACGCCGTGCGGAGCGCCGTGGTTTTGCCATCGCCTGTGGCGTGGCTGTCGTCGCGGGGGCACTGCACAGCGCCGTCGATCTGATTACTTACGTGCCCGCCACCGGCATGCTGCTGTGCTGGTTCGTCGGCATGGCAGCGGGTCTCGAATTCGATCAGACGCCGTGACGGGGTAAACGTGCCAGGCGCGCGTGCAACCGCCGGGCCAAACGAACGTCTCGCAGGATCTGGGCCCGCAGCGTCTCCGGGCTCCCGAACTTCCGCTCTTCCCGCACGAACTTCAGGAATTGCACTTCAATTCGTTGCGGCGCGTTGCCATCGAAAGGATCCAGCAGGAACGTCTCAAAACTGAGTTCCTGCCCGTCAAAGGTGGGCCGATGCCCCACATTTGTGATCGACCGCCATTCCCTCGCCGCAACCGGATCCAGATCACGCGTCCTTGTAACGTAGACCCCGTTCGCCGGCAGCAAATCATTCTCCGGTGCCAGATTCAGCGTGGGCACCGTCTGCTTCGAACCAATGCCATGCCCCTTCACAACCGGACCTTCCAGCGCGAATGGCTCGCCCATCGTACGGCAGGCCAGCGACGCGCGCCCGGCCTCCACCATCGCCCGTATCCCGGTGCTGCTCACTCGCTCGCCGCGGCGCAGGATGGCACCGGCGGACTCCACTTCAAAGCCATACTTCACGCCCAGTGCCCGCAGAGTTGTCAGGTCCCCCGCCTGCCTGTGCCCGAAGCGAAAGTCCGCGCCTACCAGCACCAGGGCCACGTGCAGCGTCTCCACCAGCACGCTGCGAACAAATTCCTCCGGCGTGAGTTGCGCCAGTTCCAGCGAAAACGGCAGCAGAAGGGTTTCCGTGATGCCCTCCGCAGCAATACGCCGCAGTCGCTGCGCCACGGTTGTGATCAACCTGGGTGCCTTTGCCGGAGCCAGCACGCGCGCCGGATGCGGATCGAAAGTCAGCACGACCGGCACCAACCCGCGCTCGCGCCCAATCTCGGCCACGCGCCGCAGTATCTCCCGATGCCCTGCGTGAACACCATCGAAGTTGCCTATCGTGACTACGGAACGCCCCAGATCCGCGGGGACCTCCGCCAGAGAACGAAAAGCCCTCATGCGCGTTCGCCCACCTCAATCTCCAGTCCGTCATAGGCGAGGAACATCCCGGGCGGCAATATCGCTTCCGTGGCCGCATGTCCCAGGTCGTGGCACATGTGAGTAAAAAACGTTCGCTTCGCTCCGATCCGCCGCGCGGTTTCAATCGAAGTCTCCAGCGTCGAATGCGTGGGATGCGGCTTGTGCCGCAGGGCGTCCAGAAATACCACGTCCAGACCGCACAGCTTCGCCAGAGAGGACTCCGGTACTTCGCTGTGGTCCGTCAGGTACGCTGCGCGCCCAAAACGGAAGCCGTAAATCTTCTCTTTCCCGTGCATCACAGGTATCGGCTCGAACAGTAAACCGTGAACTTCGAACGGGGCGTCGCCGATCAGATTCACTTCCAGCTGCGGAATGTGCGTCTTGCGTTCACGAGGCTCGAAGGCATAGGAAAAAACACGCCGGATGACTTCAAACGTGTCGGGCGCGGCATAAAGCGGAATGATTCCCTGCCGGTAATTAAAAGGGCGAACGTCGTCAAGCCCCAGAATATGATCGGCGTGCCCGTGGGTATAAACGATGGCATCCAGGCGATCCACAGGCCGGGTAGCCCGCATCGCCAGCATCTGGGCGCGAAAATCAGGCGTCGTATCCACCAGGATATTACGTATGCCACCTCCCGGTTCCCGATCCGCGGCCCGGATCAGAATCGAAGGACGCTGCCGTGTGTCGCGTGGGTCGATGGACAGGCAAACCTCACACGAGCAGCCAATCGTGGGTACGCCGGAACTGGTCCCTGAACCAAGGACCCTGATCGAAAGAGGCATTTTTACGCGATTTCTGAGTCGACTTTCGCAGGATTGCTCTGGTCGTGCGCCGCCTTCGCCTGCACAAACCGGAAGCGCAGTTCCGTCACAGAATTATCCAGGCTGCGCTGCTCTTCGGCGGAAAGGTTACCCTTCGTCTTTTCCTGGAGCATGGCCAGCAGATCGATATTGTGACCGCCCAGCTCAAAATCCGGCTTGCGCTGTTCCCCGAACGGCAGCAACCCAAGGTTCAATTCAGCCTGCAGCCGCAGCGAGTAAACAAGGAAATCGAAATCGGCAGGTGGCAACTCCGGGCGCGCGTCTTCCACGTCGTCGGTGTCCGGCAACAGCTTCTCGTCTGCTTCACTCATGCAATTCAGTTTACTCCCCTGGACTTCCGCGCTCCGCCAGCCCGTCACCTGAACCTGCGCCGCGAGTCTGCCTCTTTGAGTCTGCAATGCTACGCTCGTTCCATGGACCCCGCAGCAACGCCCGAAAGCCCCGAGAGCGCAGGCCCCAAACTCCAGCGCCTCGTCGAAATCATGGCGCGCCTTCGCGCACCCGATGGCTGCCCCTGGGACCGCGAACAGAACTTCGACACCATCAGAAAGTACACCGTCGAAGAAACCTACGAAGTGCTGGACGCCATTGACCGCCGCGACTGGGCCGATCTCCGCGAAGAACTCGGCGACTACATTCTGCAGGCCGTTTTTTATGCTCAGATGGCCTCCGAAGAGAAGCATTTCGTCCTTGGCGATTGCCTCGACGCGATCAATGAAAAACTGATCCGGCGCCATCCGCACATCTTCGGCGAAGAAACCGCCCACACCGGTGACGAAGTTCTCAAACTCTGGGACGCAGTCAAAGCGGAAGAGAAGCGCGGCAAGTCAGAAACGCCCGCAGGCCTTCTCGACGGCATTCCGCGCTCCCAGCCAGCGCTGCTCGAAGCCCAGCAGATTTCCTCCCGCGCCGCGCGTTCCGGTTTCGACTGGCCGCACATTGATGACGTGCTGGCGAAGCTTCAGGAAGAGATCGGCGAATTCCGCACGGCCCATGCGGCCGCCTCCAGAGATCAGATGGAAGACGAACTGGGCGATATTCTTTTCACCATTGTCAACCTCGCGCGCTTCGCCAAAGTCGACCCCGAACAGGCGCTGCGCCACACCAACGCCAAATTCCGGCAACGTTTCACGCATGTGGAAAGACGACTCTCGGCTACTGGCGAGGCAGTGAGCGGCACGCCGATCGATCGTCTGGAGTCACTGTGGCAGGAGGCCAAGCTCTGACCATCCGCAGCCTCACAACGCAGGAAGAGTTCGCCGAGGCCGTCGCACTCCAGAAGACCATCTGGGGCTTTGACGACCTCGACCTTCTGCCCGTGCGACTCTTCGTTGTCGCATCGAAAATCGGCGGCCAGGTTTTCGGCGCTTACGATGACGATCGCATGGTCGCGTTCCTTCTTGCCATTCCGGGTCTCAAGCAAGGCCCTCAGCCTTATTTGCACAGCCACATGCTCGGCGTGTTGCCGGAGTATCGCAACAGCGGCCTTGGCCGAAGCCTCAAACTCCATCAGCGGGAAGAAGCCCTCGCCCGCGGCATTCGCCTGATTGAGTGGACGTTTGATCCGCTCGAAATCAAGAACGCCTGGTTTAATATTGCCCGCCTTGGCGCCATCGTGCGGCGGTACACGCGGAATCAGTACGGCATCACCAGCAGCGCCCTCAACGCGGGTCTGCCCACGGACCGCTGCGTCGCAGAATGGTGGATCCAGTCGCCGCTCCGTAAGACGCCTGTCGAAGAAGGTATCCGTCTGCCTATCGACATTGCGTCCATCCGGACCACAGACACGGACCGTGCACGCGACATACAGACCGAACTCGCCAACCAGTTTGAAGCGGCCTTTGGACGCGGTCTCGCCGTGATAGGCGTGGAACGCGACGATGCCTGCTTTACTTACCTGCTTGGATGCACGGAAGAACCTGCATGAAAATCGAACGCATTGTCCTGCGCCAGTTGCGGATGCCGCTGGTCCACTTCTTCGAAACCAGCTTCAGTCGCACTTATGAGCGCAACATCATCGTCATCGAAGTGGTGAGCGACGGCCTTTCCGGCTGGGGCGAAATCACCGCGGGCGAGCACCCGTTCTACAACGAAGAGTGGACCGCCGCCGCCTGGCTGATTGCCAAAGACTACGTCGCCCCGCGCTTACTCAACCGAGAGATTGCCCACGCGAATGACGTCTATGCGCTGACGAAACATATTCGCGGCCACAACATGGCGCGCGGGGGTGTGGAAGCGGCCGTGTGGGATCTCCAGGCCCGCCGCAACGGCAATCCCCTCTGGAAGGAGATCGGCGGGGGCGCGCGCCGCGAGATCCCCTGCGGCGTTTCCATCGGCATTCAGGACAGCGTCGAGCAACTTATCGGCAAGATCGAAACCGAACTCGCGGCTGGCTACCAGCGCATCAAGATGAAGATCAAGCCCGGCTGGGATGTCGATGTTCTCCGCCGTATCCGCGAGCGCTTCCCGGAAACCGCGCTCACCGCCGACGCCAATTCCGCCTACACACTGGCCGATACACTACTTCTCAAACAACTCGACGCCTTCCGCCTGACCATGATCGAGCAGCCGCTCGCGCATGACGACATCATCGACCACGCGCAGCTGCAGGCGCAACTCGAAACCCCTGTCTGCCTCGATGAATGCATCCGAACCGCCCACCATGCCGAGCAAGCCATTCACTTGAAAGCAGGCCGCATCGTGAATATCAAGCTCGGGCGCATTGGCGGCTTCGGCGAAGCGAAACGTCTGCATGATGTTTGCGAGGCGGCGGGCATCCCGGTCTGGTGCGGCGGGATGCTGGAAGCCGGAATTGGCCGCGCTCACAACATCGCACTCGCCACCCTGCCAAACTTCACGCTGCCGGGTGATGTCTCAGCCGCCAAACGCTACTGGAAGCGCGACATCGTAACGCCGGAAATCGCCACCACGCCCCACGGCACCATCGTCGTGACCGACGAACCCGGTTTCGGCTACGCCATCGATCACGATTTCCTGCGTCACGTCACGGTTCACGAAGAAACCATCACTCCGTCGTCGTAGCAACAGGCACGTGAGAAAGCCGCGACCGCAAGGGAGCGACTTACGAACGCAGACGGCATGAACAACCTCATGGTAAAGGCCGCCCCACAAACGGCATCTTCGGGTTATACAGCCGGTTATTCAACGTCAGCAACCACGCCGCTACCCCCGGAATCAGGCGTCGCACGCCCATCGCGACGGCAGTTTGCCGGACCTGCGCAAACCGTCCCGCCAGCAAACAGCGCATCAGGTAATTAGTGTCGAACACATTCTGTTTTCGCCATGTATAGCGACGTGCCCGCCCACGAATCTCCGCCGGAAGCAGTGGTATGAGCTTCTCCACCACCCGCCGGTTTTCCCGCACGAACTTCACCCCGGAAAACGGCGCTTCACTCAGGCGTCCCTTATGCCCCCGCAACCGGACCAGCTTGTGATATCGCTCGGCCACCGGACCCAGCAGGCAAACCCGCACCCACATTTCGTAGTCGCCCGCCACCTCGTAGGTTTCATCGAACGGCCCCGCACGTTCCAGCACGTCACGGCGCACACAAACGGTGGAGAGGTTACCTGCAATGCAGCCTTCGTACATCAGCTTCTGGAGACACCAGGCCGTGTCGAACACCTCCGGCACGTCGCCGGTCGTCCACTCGCCCACCACTCTTCCCTGTTCATCCACCTCGTCGACCGAGCAGATCGACATGACGACCTCCCCGTTGTCGCGAAAGTACTCCACGTCCTCCGCAATGCAGCCGGAGGCGAGCGCATCGTCCTGACACAGAAATCGCACCAGCGGTGCCGCCGCCCGCGCTACCAGCAGATTCAGATTCCCAAACAGCCCGACATTCTTCTCATTCAGAAGAACCTTCAGCCGCGGATCGCGGTACCGTGCCAGAATCGCGCGCGAACCGTCGGAAGACCCATCGTCCGCAATCAGCAATTCGAAATCGCCTTCGGTCTGCGCCAGCACAGAGTCCACGCACTCCGCCAGAAAGGCCTCCCCGTTGTAAACCGGCAGGATGATCGAGATCTTCGGCACGCGCTTCCACTTTCGCACGCCCCCCTTACTCATGGCCAGCGCCAGCCGACCGCTATTCTGGAATCAGCACCCGCCACACGCCGAGCCGTACCTTTTCATCGGGAATGAGCGCTTTTACACAACTTCTTCGCACCAACCGGAACTACCGCTACACGTGGGCAGGCCAGGTTGTCAGCGAGGTGGGCGACCACTTTAACAACATCGCGGTCCTCAGCCTGGCGATGACCCACAAAGACCCCGGTCTGGTGGTAACGTTCGTCTTCCTCTCCCGCGCCGTTTCTATGCTCGGCGCAGGCCCTATCGCCGGTGTTCTGCTGGACCGTCTGAACCGCAAACACGTCATGATGGCCAGCGATGCCGTGCGCGCCATTATCGCCCTCGGCTTCATCTTCTGCATCCAGCACCCGAACGACTGGCTGATGTACGGCCTCAGCGCGCTGCTGATGTTCGCATCACCGTTCTTCACGAGCGGGCGAGCGTCCATTCTTCCCGCCATCGCCACGCCGGAAGAACTACACACGGCCAACACGGTCACGCAAACCACGTCGTGGGCCAGTCTGACCATCGGCGCGTTTCTGGGAGCGGAAGGCGTGGCGAAAGCCGGCTACGAGTGGGCTTTCGTCTACAACGCACTCTCGTTCGTCATCTCACTTCTCTGCATTTCACAACTGCGACGAGTCGGTGGCTTCCGCCCGCCGGACAGCCGAAAGAAGCAGACCAAGACCGGCTTCGCACAGTATCGCGATGGCCTGAACTACATGCGTGCCACGCCGCTGGTGGCGGCTGTTGCGATGATCAGCCTCGGCTGGGCCAGCGGTGGCGGTGCGGCGCAGATCCTCTTCAGCCTGTTCGGCGAAAAGGTCTTCCATGCGGGTGCGTCGGGCATCGGCATCATCTGGGGCTTCGCCGGCATCGGCCTGCTGATCGGCGGCACCATCGCACACTGGCTGGGTCCACGCCTCAGTTTCAAAGGCTATAAGCGCACCATCCCGATCGTCTATGTGATCCACGGCGGCTCTTACGTTCTGTTCAGTCAGATGCCGACCATCGAGTGGGCCTGCGTCTTCATCGCCATCTCCCGCGCCGCCGTCGCCATCAGCGCGGTGCTCAACTTCTCGCAGTTGCTTCACCACGTGGAGGACCGTTTCCGCGGTCGCGTCTTCGCCACGCTGGAATCGCTCACGTGGTCGATGATGATGATTTCCATGATGAGCGCCGGCACCGCGACCCTGCGCTACAGCCCGCGCACCATCGGAGCGGTCTCCGGGATCATCAGTTCGACGACCGCCTTATTCTGGTGGTGGGCCGACTGGAGAGGCAAGCTTCCGGAGCCGCCCATGCAAGCCGTAACGGCTGGCGAAGATGAGGAGGTCAAGGCCGAACCGCCTTTAGCGTCATGAAGAATAAGGTCATCCTGGTCACGGGCGGTTCGAAGCGCATCGGACGCTCCATCGCGTTGGCGCTGGCGGCGCAAGGCGCGCTCGTGGCGATCCACTACAACAACTCGGAGATTGCAGCCCGCGCCACAGCGGCAGAATGCGGTAACGCCCCGATCTTCCGCGCCAACCTCGAAAGCGTCGCCGAAATCCGACAGATGTTCGACGAAGTTGCCGCGCATTTCGGTCAACTCGACGGGCTGGTCAACAACGCCGCCCGCTTCACTAAGTTCGACCCTTTGGAAATCGAAGAGCGCGACTGGGACTTCATCCACAACGTGAATCTGAAGTCAGTCTTCTTCTGCTCGCAGGCGGCAGCGCGGATTATGCTGGCGGGTGAGGGTGGACACATCGTGAATATCAGTTCGCTCGGTGCGCTGCGACCCTGGCAGGAGCACGCCCACTACTGCGCGTCGAAGGCAGGAGTCGTGATGTTGACGAAGTGCCTTGCGAAAGCGTGGGCACCCAAGATTGCAGTGAACACGATAGCCCCGGGAGTCATCCCCTTCGATAAGACCGACGACCGCATTGAACGACTCATCGCTGCAACGCCGGCGAAGCGGCCAGGCACCGGCGACGAAATCGCCGAGGCAGTACTCTTCTTCCTGAAAAGCACGCGCTTCGTGACGGGACAACTCATAGCCGTAGACGGCGGCCTGAGCCTGAAGTAGGAAGCTCCTCACTTCTTATTCAGGAAAAACCGTAGAATCAATTTACCAGTCGAGGCACATCGGAAGCCGGTGCCTAACGGATACCTCGGCCAGTTCTGAAAAGACGCTGAGCGCGAACTTCGCCCCGACCTCCATAGGAGAGTCATGCTCGACTCCGGCGTTTCGCGAACGATGCAGTAATTCAGTATCCATTTGCCAGGTGCGCGCGTTCAACTCCTGGAGTTGCTTGAGCAGGCGTTCGCTCGAACCGATGCAAACTTCCGTTCCTCCCACATCCTCCGCCTTAAAGACGAATCCAGGATTGCACGGAAGCCAGAGCCCGACATCGAACAGATCGGAGTAACGGCTGGCCAGACCCGGAACTGAAGCAAGTCGGTACGCAGGATCCGTCGTCCAGTCATCAATGTGCTCAATCGGTCGGCAAAGGTCCCTGTGCTCGTTATACGCTGCCCACAAGATGAGATCGGAGTAGCAGTCCCATGTAGGTTTGTCTGTGAAATATGGTGCCGTGGGGCCCTCGTCCCAATCCAGCGGTGGCACCCCATGATCCGCCAACGAAGCCGATAAGCCGTCGCGCCAGGCAATGACGATAGGACGGATCTGGTCAGGGTCTCGAATGGCGTCGGAGGGATCGTTCTGACGCACGACTTGAACGGGGATACCCATTTCATGAGCCAACTTTTGGCTTACGAGTTCCCAGTCTCCAGCGTAGTAGCGCGTTAACGAGCCGACATAGATGTCCAGTCCCACGGCAAATACGATCCCATGTATTCCATTGCCGATTATCCCTGTGGCAACTCTGTGACCGCAATAGCACCATTCCCTAATGATCTGCCGCGCGTTCCCTCGTTGACTCCCACATCCGGCACCCCGCCCCTCTGTAAACTTCAGAGCTATTCCAGCCGAATATCCGACTTCTACCCCGGAGTATGCAGAGACGCAGTTTGCGCGGAGACCTTGCTTCGGCAAGGAGGACTCCAAAAATGCAAAACCCCGCTTCACGGGCGGGGTCTGCATGCTTTCTATGGGGTAGAAAGGAGGTGTTCTTTAATGCGCCTTCTTACGCTGGCAGCGTTCCTGAATCCGTTCAGGAAACGACGGTTCAAAATGGAATTTCGATTCTACATCGAATTCTAAATGAACCAATGGGGGCGGACATTGCGTTGTCCGCTCCCACTGTTTTGAATTTATCACAAACGCCGCGCCCACGCGCCCATTATTTCGCCTGCGCGGAATCCGGCTCTACTCCCCGAACACGCGAGCAAAGATCGCATCCACATTCCGCAACTGCCGCTCCACCGAGAACGTCTCCGCCAGCTTCTCCCGGCTCACCAGCTTCGCAATCTCCGGATCCGCCAAAATCACGGCCTTGAAATCGCCCTCGTTCTCCCAGGCTTCCATTGCATGCTTCTGCACAATCGCATACGCCTGCTCGCGCAGCATCCCTGCCGCCGCCAGATCCAGCAGCAACTGCCCGGAAAACACCAGGCCCTTTGTGCTCTCCAGATTGCGCCGCATACGCTCCGGAAACACCAGCATGTTCGCCATCAGATTTGTGGTCTTCTCCAGCAGATAATCCGTCAGAATCGTCGAATCCGGCAGAATCACGCGCTCCACCGACGAATGCGAAATATCGCGCTCATGCCACAGGGCAATATCTTCAAACCCTGCCTGCGCGTTCGACCGCACCACCCGCGCCAGCCCGCAAATCTGCTCGCACGTCACGGGATTTCGCTTATGCGGCATCGCCGACGAGCCTTTCTGCCCACGTCCGAAAGACTCCTCTGCTTCACGCACTTCCGTGCGCTGCAGATGCCGAACTTCGAGCGCAATTTTCTCGCACAAAGCCGCCGTTGTCGCCAGCACCGCCACAAAATGTGCATGACGATCGCGCTGCACTACCTGCGTCGCCACCGGAGCCGGCTCCAGATCGAGTCGCTTGCAAATCGCGGCCTCCACCTCAGGCCCGATGTGCGCAAAAGTTCCCACCGCGCCCGAGAGCTTCGCCACGCGGAGATCTTCCGCCGCAGCCTCCAGCCGCTTCAGATTCCGGCCAGCCTCGCCATACCAAAGCGCCAGCTTCATCCCGAACGTCACGGGCTCGGCGTGCACACCATGCGTACGCCCAATCTGCACCGTATGCTTGAACTCGATCGCGCGGCGCTTCAGCACCTCGCGCAGTTTCTCCAGATCGGCCTTCAAAATGTTGGAAGCCTGCCGCAACTGCAGCGCCTGCGCGGTATCCACCACGTCGGTCGACGTCAGCCCGTAGTGGAACCAGCGCGACGCTTCCGGATGCCCGGCCGCCGCCATCGATTCCGCCACCGCGGTGGTAAACGCGATCACGTCATGCCGCGTGACCTTCTCAATCTCATCGATGCGGGCGACATCAAAACCAGCGTGCATCCGCAGCAGAGCGGCATCGGCGGCGGGAACCGTGCCAAGACCCGCCAGGATCTCCGACGCGGCCAGTTCCACCTCAAGCCACTGCTGAAATTTGTTTTGGTCGCTCCAGACGGCACCCATTTCCGGGCGTGTATAACGGGGAATCAATACGTAAAGACCTCAGTTTGCTTTTTCTGTTCCGCAATCACAAGACGCGGGGTAATGCCACGACGTAACAACGAACTTTCCGCACCCTGTCGCACCAGGACCGGGTGATTGTTCTGCTCGCTCAAATGCCCCAGAATCAGCGCCTGGACCTCGCCGTTCAGGTCGTTCTCAATAAAGTCGCAGGTCGTATCGTTCGAAAGATGACCCTTACGGCTCATCACCCGCTGCTTCACGCTCCACGGATATGGCCCCACCTTCAGCATCTCGATCGCGTGGTTCGATTCAAACAGCAGGAAATGCACGCCCCGCAGATGATACTTGATCGAATCCGGCACATATCCCAGATCCGTCGCCACGCCGATCTTGACCCCTTCGGCCTCCAGACAAAACCCGACCGGATCCTCGGCATCGTGCGGAATTCCGAAACTCTGCACCTGAATATCGCCCACCATCCAGCCCGAACCCGCCTGAAAATGCTCCACCGGTGGCGGCGCCACGCCCTCCGCCTCGTCCCAGTCGATCAGCGGAGCCGCCAGCCGTGAAATGAACACAGGCACCGGCTTCTTCGCCTTGGCGCGCGAACGCACCAAACGCGGTAAACCGGAAACGTGATCGGAATGCTCGTGGGTAATGAGAATCGCGTCCAGATCTTCCGGTTTCTCGCCAATCTCAGCCAGACGGCGCGTCAATTCCTTCACGCTCAGCCCCGCATCGATCAGGACCCGCGTCCTTGATGTGGAAATAAACGTCGAATTGCCCGCACTGCCACTGGCCAGCACGCAGAACCTGACGATGACGATTCTCCTTACTACTCTGTTTTAGCAGTTACGCCTGCCATACACAATAGCCAGGGCAATGTCTTTTCGGGACACAACCTGTCCGGGGGCAGTGGAAAATCCCACCACCCCCGGTCAGGCACCACTGGAAGCCTTATCGGCCCGAAACCGACTTCCTTACTCCATCTTCGACTTAATCACGTCCACAAGTTCCTGCACGGCGCCCGAACTCTTATGCAGCGCGGCCTTTTCCTCGTCCGTCAGCACGATCTCGTAGATCTTCTCAATTCCGCCCGCGCCAATCTTACAGGGAACCCCGACATACAGCCCGTTGATCCCGTATTCGCCTTCCAGATACGCCGCGCACGGCAGGACCTTCTTCTTGTCCCGCAGAATCGACTCCGCCATCTCCACGGCCGATGCCGCCGGAGCGTAGTAAGCGCTGCCCGTCTTCAGATACTTCACGATTTCCGCCCCGCCGTTGCGCGTGCGATCCACAATCGCCGCCAGCCGGTCGGCCGGAATCAGTTCGGTCAGCGGAATGCCCGCCACGCTCGAAAGGCGCACCACCGGCACCATCGTGTCGCCGTGTCCACCCAGAACTACCGCCGTCACGTTCTCCACCGAAACCTGGAGTTCCTGGGCGATAAACGTCCGGAAACGCGCCGAATCCAGCACACCGGCCATGCCGATGACCCGGTTCTTCGGGAACTTCGACACCATATAAGCCACCTGCGCCATGGCATCCAGCGGGTTGGTCACCACGATGATGACGGCATTCGGCGAAACCGCCGCTGCCTGCTCCGTGGCCGCCTTCACAACGGCGTAATTCGCCAGCAGAAGGTCGTCACGGCTCATCCCCGGCTTTCTCGGGAAGCCCGCCGTAATGATGATCACGTCGGAATTCGCGGTCGCGGCATAATCGTTCGCGCCCGTGATGCTGACGTCATAATGCTCTACCGGACCGGCCTGTAAGAGGTCGAGTCCCTTGCCCTGCGGTACGCCTTCAGCGACGTCCAGCAGTACAATATCGCCCAGTTCCTTTTTAGCGGCCCAGACGGCACAATTCGCGCCGACATTTCCGGCGCCGATGACAGTGATTTTATTTCGCAACAGTCTACTTCCTTTCTGAGGTGAGAGAGAAACCTCAGTATATCGCCAGGCCCGTTTTGCGCTACGCTGGACTCATGGCGTCAGTTGCAACGGTCCCCATCTCCGAATACGTCAGGGCAAGCTACCGCCCGGACCGGGATTACATCGACGGCGAAGTGCTGGAGCGAAATTCAGGCGAATTTGAACACAGCAGCGCGCAACGTGAAATCCTGCTGTTTCTGGCGACAAATTACCCTGAACTCCGCAAGCGTATTCTGCCGGAACAGCGCGTGCAAGTGAGTGCAACCCGCTTTCGAATTCCCGACGTGTGCATTCTCGCCGCTGGCGCGGCCCGGCAGAACATCATCCTGACGCCTCCGGATTTGTGTATCGAGATTTTGTCGCCTGAGGACACTCTGAAGAAGACACTGGACCGCATTCGCGATTACTTCGCTATGGGAGTGCCCCTTTGCTGGATCATCGACCCTGTCGGTCGTGTAGGTTGGATCACAACCCAGGCGGCCAACCAGGTCCGGCTCGAAGAAGCCACCGACGGCATTCTCCGCGCGGATGGCATCGTGATGCCGCTGGCTGCAGTGTTTGAATGATTCCGTTCTGCCGTGGCATATACCGAGTCAGCGCGGTCTTCGGGGGTGAACACCCTGCAGCGGCGATTCGCAAGCGAGCGGCTATTACTGTTGGCTGTCGAATGATAAGCGGCCACGCAATGCAAGATGTTGGTGAGAGGCCGACCAGGTGAGCGCAGACTAATTACGACCACGGGGCGCTTTCGTTCGGTGTCGTGTCGGCGACAGGTTGGATTCTGCGCCCCACGGGGAACCGAAAAGGCTGACGACATTAGAACTGCTTCAGTCCGTTGGCTAGTAACAGGAAGCGTCGAAGTTGGCATAAGAATCCATATCGCCAGTGTGGAAGTAGCTTGTAGTTCCATCAAGGTTGACAGTACAGTTTGCAAAGCCATTACCCAGGGAGAAACCCCAACCAGAGACATATGCGTTGCTCTCAAAGTCGTAGGGACTGATGATACCGCCGCCCACAAGGTAGGCCACGCCAAGTCGTCAAAGGCGACTCCCAGGAATTGGCCCAATGATCGTTGCCATCCCCTCCATCTGAGAAGTTATCCCACGCATTAACTGAACAGCTATCGCTTTGGTCATGCCCGCCCGACGTGCACAGGTAGCCGGCACCGTTGCTAACGAAATCAGCGTGGGCCGATCCAGGCCCAAATGACGCCGCCGCAAGGATAATCGGAAAGATGAATTTTTTCATACCGTTCACTCCTCATTCCTTCTATTTTCTGCCCGTGGCCATCAGGGCTGGTGAAATACTGCCGGAACCGCAGGCTCGTTGATCAGCCCTTCAATTCCTGCCGGGGATCCGCTGACCAGCAGGAACCTCAACATTTGCGCCAGATTCCTGCGTATCATGGCCCCCGGATCCGGTTTGTCCCGGGGACGCGGAGTCTGGAGGGACAAAGAGATTACCTGATCCAGTCGTTGGGTCAATTCAAGCTTGCTGTCCCCTGAATGGGAACGCATGTCGGCGAGCAACTCGAACCGTGCGGCGTCCATGGCAGCAATGTAGGAAAAGTATCCGCCCTGGTCAGGCCCCGCAAACTCTCCATCATCGTAAATGACAGCGTCGAGCGATGCGAGAGAGCGGCGGAAAGGGAGGTTCCAGTATTCATCGTCGGCTCCGCCGGCACTGTCCCCGCAGACGCACTTCCAGGATTCGCGAGCAGGCGTCTCCACCCATGCGAGAAGCAATCAAAGGCCGCAGCACCAGGAGCAATCTTCACGGCGTTCCTGCCACGGTTGTCGATCAAGCTGGTCGTTGCCAGCGCCCGTCCCCCAGCCGACACATACTCATAGCGAATCACGTAGAGCGCAACGTTCCGATTCCCGTTGTTCCGCAACACGACGCCTACCGGGAGAACCGGGGCCAAACCTGCCCGACTGTTGGCGTCGGGAAACGCGATGCGCAGCGCATCATTAAATCCAGCGTCCGACGCACCCACCAGATCGACGCCTGCAATCGTACTTTTCTGTGCCGACACTCCTGCGTGAACCGGAACCGCCGCTGCGACACACATCAGCGTCACCAACTGAGTCCGAATAATCCTTAGTCTCATGGAAACCCTCCAGCTCTTTATACAGCACAATGGGGGGGGGGCAATATTTATTTTACGTTTACCGTGATAAATTAACAGCCGTTTTTTCGCAAACAATCATGTCTCTCGTGAGAAATGCGCTGACTTTTGAACTTTTTGCCCAAAACGGTGGACCGCGCAATTCGCCATGGGAGGGCCCATGTTCCCGTCAAGAAGCCACAATCGGCATTCTCCGCGAGGACGGCATCGGGATACCCCTTGCGCAGTACTGATAATTTGGACTAAGCAGTTTCGTCGCCGCCGGCATCCAGCGGGTCCCGTGGATACTTCGGCTTCCGGGCGCTCTTCGGCACAATGACCTGCCCCGGCTTTACAGTCCCCACGCGTTCCCGCGCAATGGCCTTCACTTCCTTCTCCGCGCTGAACCGCATCTTCTTGCGTTTTGCCATGGCGTAACTCGTCGAAAACTACGTGAGTACCGCTTCCGCTACCCGAAACGCCACGTCGTCAAACGTGACCACCTCGTAAATCGTAGGATCGGACATCACCTTCGCCACCAGCGCCGTATGCAGCCGGTGCCCCGCCTGCTCCGCAATCACATTCCCCAGCAATGGCCTGCCGAACAGTGCGAGATCCCCAATCAGATCCAGCGCCTTATGCCGGCAACACTCGTCTGGGAAACGCAGACCTTCGGGATTCAGCACGCCCTGCTTCGTGAAGCAAACCGCACTCTCCAGCGTCGCCCCGCGAATCAGCCCCATCTCCCGCAACTGGTCCAGTTCATGCTCGAAACCAAACGTTCGAGCCGGCGAAAGTTCTTTCGCATAGTTCTCCGCCGTCACTTCCATCTCAACCGACTGCTTGCCGATCGGTTCCGGGAAATCGATATCGCACGTCAGCCGGAAAGCATTGTCCGGCAAAATGGAAATCCTTTTCGTGCCATCCTCCACCATCACGGGACGCTTGATCCGCAAATAGCGCCGCTTGCGCCGCAGTTCCCGTATCCCCGCCGCCCGCAGCAGATCCACGAAGGGTTTTCCGCTGCCATCGAGAATCGGAACCTCCAGGTTGTCGATCTCCAGCCACAAATTGTCGATCCCGAAACTATATAACGTGCTCAGCAAATGCTCGGTCGTCGAAATCAGCACGCCCTGCCGCATCAGGCTGGTCGCATAGCTCACACGCTCCACATACTTCCAGCTCGCGGGGATCGGAAAATAATCCAGGTCCGAACGGCGGAAGACAATTCCCGTGCCCGCCGGGGCCGGCACCAGGCGAAGTTTGACGGGTACGCCGGTGTGTAAACCGACGCCGCTGACCTCGACCGGTCGCTCAATGGTGGTTTCGAATTGCACTATTCACATGCTAACCCCTGGCTTCATGCGAAAGTTGCAAACATTTGATCCGAAAGGAGTAAGCGACACCGCACTGACGCATAAAAACCACACAACGAGACCAATCAGCCACACAAGGCGACGCAATACCGCCTCAGCAAGCGTGTCATTCGCGACACATCGATACCCTCAGACGAATTTGATCTTTCGCATCGCCATCGCCACCATCCGCAGCAACAACAGCCCATGGCTCCAGCGCCGGATATTGGTTTCACCGTGCACACGCTCTCCGTACCGGACCGGCATGTCCACTATCCGAAGATTAAACCGGGCAGCGCCAAAGATCAGGTCGAAATCGCCGAACGGGTCCAGCTTACCGAAGTATCCCCGGTTGGCCGCGATCATCTCGTAGTGCCCCCGGCTCAAAACCTTCGTGCCGCAAAGCGTATCTTTGATACTTTGCCCCAGCAGCCATGTGAAGGCCAGGCTGAAAAACTTGTTGCCAACCTGGTTAAAAAACCGCATGGCCTGTTCTTCCATGGGATAGACCAGCCGGACCCCGTTCACAAACTCGGCCTTGCCGCTGCGCCACGCCTCATAGAATCGCGGCAGGTCTTCGGGTGCGACGGTCAGATCGGCATCCAGAATCATCAGCAGTTCGCCCGAGGCGTGACGGAAACCCTCACGAACAGCGTCGCCTTTCCCTGTGCCTGGCTGACGAAACAATCGAGCATTCACTTCCGGCCGGCGTTTCATCTCACGTTCAATCGCGCCCCAGGTGTCGTCCCGTGAACCGCCTTCCACGAAGATCAGTTCCGTTCCAGCCCCCATCTTCGGGATGCGATCGAAGATCTGCGGGACGTTGCCTTCTTCGTTTCGCGCAGCCACAACCACCGTGACCACCGGCTCCGTTTCCACCTGACGAGGTCTGGCCCTCGCCACGAAAACGTTCGCCAGCGCAAACCAGCGAAATGGCGGCAGTCGCACCAGATAACGGTTCGCGAGCCGGCTGAGCAGCGGTATTTCAAATGGCCACAAAATCTCGGATGAACGCCGAATCAACTCGAAGTCGCCCAAGTGGAGCAGATTGGCGATGTCATCGGGAGCCAGCCAGTTCTGCCGCAGGAGCGGCTTCGCCAGACCAACGAATTCGGCGGCGCGACGAGGCAACTCCCACATCCGGCTATACACGTTCAGGATGACCCGCGTTTCCGCATGGCAATGGCGTTCGATACCGGCCAACACCCGCTGCACATCCCAAACATCATTCATCAGATCCGAGCAAAGAATGTAGTCAAACGTCTCGCCAAGTTCGAAGGTATGCGCATCCGCCTCTGCGAAACGAAGATCGGGATGCCTGCTTCGGGCACCCTCCACCGCCGCAGGGCAGAAATCCACACCGACCCCGTAGGCCGGACGAACGGCCGCCAGCAGATCCCCCTGCCCGCAACCGACTTCCAGCACTCGCATCCCTGGCGGGATCGACAGCGCATAAAACGCCGCCAGACGCGACTGGTAGTAACGGCGCGAACCACTCCACCTGTTCAGGCAGCGGGCGAATTCCGTCCAGTAGTGAATCCGGGCATCCGTATAGACGGAAAATTTGTCTGGCTGCGTCAAGGTTCGATTATTCCACGCCGGGCCTCGCTATACTGATGCCTGGCCGAGTAACCGCATGACAGAACCCCGGTGCGAGACCTCGATCTCACCATTCTCCAGACAACTTATCCTCTGGACCTCCCGGTCAGACACACGGAATCCGGCAACAACCAGGCTTGGTCGCGGCCTCCTTCTTGTAATCTTCTCCGTTGCGATGCTCATGGCAACCTGGGCTGCGTGGCCCAACCTGATCATTGACTGCGGCCGGGAAATGTACGTGCCTGCCGCCATGGAGCACGGTAAGGCGCTTTACCGCGATCTGTGGTATCCCTACGGCCCGCTCGCCCCTGTCGTAAATGCGGCGCTCTTCCATTTGTTTGGCATCAGCCTCAACACCTTTTACTTCTCGGGCTTCATCGTCTTCACTGGCTCCGCGCTGGTCCTGCATGGCATTGCGCTGCGCTTCATCCCCCCCATCGCAGCCCTTTTGTGCGGCATCGCGTTCCTGGTTCCGGGCTTTCAGTCCTGGCTATTCAACAGCATCGCGCCCTATAGCTGCGCCGCCACTTTCGGCGCGCTGTTCTGCCTGCTGACGCTCCTGTTCCTCCTGCGCTACCTGGAGAATGCCGCCGCTCCGAACCTCTCCCTGGCAGGAATGTTCGCCGCCCTGGCCGTCGTGACAAAACTGGAAATGGCAATTCCCTGTGTCGTCGGTCTGACCGCGGCCATCTTTCTGAAGCGTGACGAACAGGGCTGCTGGCGTCGCCTGAAACGCGACGTCCCCGCATTGCTCCCGGGGCTGGCCATTGTGTGCGGCATCTACGGCTGGCTGATCCATGCCTATGGCCTCGATTTCCTGATCCACGCCAACTGGATGAGCTTTCCCGGAAGTTACTTTATGCGGCGTTTCGGCGCGGACTGGATCAGCCAGTCTGGCCTGCGCTTCATTCCGGGCGAGGTCGCCCGGCTCACGTTTCACGCCAGCATCGGCCTGATGTTTTGGCTTGCATTCGCCTTGCTTCTGAGGAAAAGATACTGGCTGGTAGCTGTCGCCTGCACGGCCCTGTTTCTTCTCGCCGGACCCCTGGCACGACTCCTCCTGCCCGACCCTGCCGATCTGCCTGTGATCGATGCTCCCACAGTGTCCACTCTCTCCCGCCGCCTCGTGGAAGAACTTGCCTTTCCTCAAGGTATGTTTCTGGTCGTCGCCGGTTTTGCCTGCTTCCTCCTTTTCCGCGCCGTTCGAGCCAGAGAGACGCAACCCGCCCTGATGGTGACCGCTGCCATGGCCCTGGCATTTGCGTTGAGGGCCATGATGGAAATCCACCCGTGGATGTACTCCCTCTACAGCTCTTCACTGCTGTACCTCGTTTTCCTGTGCGTTTTGTGGCGGATGATCGATCGCGTGACGGCGAAAAATGAACCGCGACCGCGCGCTGTCGGCATTGCCGTGTGGTTCGTGGTTTACGGTCTGGTGTTTGCCCGGTTCATCAGCGTACTGTTTCAGGGTTTGCCCTGGCCGCTGATCCACACACCGGTTGGCGACGTTCGCGCCACACAGGATAGCGTCATTCTGGTGAATCAGTTTCTCCCGGAGCTTCAGGCAGCCAAAGCCAAAGGCGAGCGGGTATTACTCCTGCCCGAATTGACCGGACTCTACTTCATCGCGGATGTGCCATCCGCCAGTCGGTATGAGTTGCTGACGCCCGGAGTGCTGGAACCAGGCAAATATACCGATATCTTCCTGCACGATCTGGAGCTTTCCCCGCCCGATCTGATTCTCCTCTCCAATCGCCGGACTTCGGAATATGGCGTCGATTATTTCGGCCTCGATTACGATCGGGACGTTCTGGACTGGATCGAACACCACTACAGAGTCACAGGTGAAATCGGCCATTTCGAAAGAAGGGGGAACGCCCCGCTCTCTGCCCTGATCTACCGGCGCAGAGTCGAAACACCCGCAACGCTACACTGATTCCTGTAGCCCAATTTATGTCGGAAACTCCACTGAGCCGTACTCCTCTCAACGCTGTCCACCGCGCAGCCGGTGCCCGCATGGTCGATTTCGGCGGCTGGGACATGCCCGTGCAATACAGCGGCATTGTCGATGAACACAATACGATCCGCACGGGAGTCGGCCTGTTCGATGTCAGCCACATGGGCGAGATCGAAATCCGCGGTCCCGAAGCCCTGAAACTGGTCGAATACGTCTCCACCAACGCCGCCTCGCGATTGGCGTTGGGCCAGGCGCACTACTCAGGGCTCCTCTACGAGCACGGTGGTTTCGTGGACGACATCCTGGTTCACAAGGTCGCGGATGATTCTTACTTCCTCTGCGTCAATGCCTCCAACCAGGACAAGGACTTCGAGCATATCAAGGCGCACAACACTTTCGATTGCGAAGTAGAATTCGCGAGCCCGAAATACGCCCAGATCGCCATCCAGGGTCCAAAGGCCCTCTCCGTCGCCTCAAAGCTGACCGGCGCGAACCTCGCGGCTGTCCGCTACTACTGGTTCACCGATGGCGAATTCGCCGGAGTCCCCGCCCGCATGGCGCGCACCGGCTACACCGGCGAAGACGGTTTCGAGATCTACGTCGCTCCGGATGCCGCCGTTGCCGTCTGGAACTCCATCATGGACGGGGGTGCCGAAGCCGGCATTAAACCCTGCGGCCTCGGTGCGCGCAATACCCTGCGCCTCGAAGCCGCCATGTCGCTTTACGGCCATGAAATTGGTGCCTCCATCAGCCCGCTGGAAGCCGGCCTCGGCTGGATCGTCAAACTGGACAAGGGCGATTTCATCGGTCGCGACGCATTGGTCAAACAAAAGGAAAAGGGCCTGACGCGCGCGCTCGCCGGCTTTGAGATGCGCGGCCGCGGCATCGCACGCGATGGCTATGAAGTGGTCCTCGACGGTGCCACTGCCGGTTGGGTGACCAGCGGCTCGCCCGCGCCAACTCTCAATAAGAACATCGGTCTGTGCTACCTCCCCATCAACCACGCGAAGGTGGGTGAGAAAATCGGGATTCTGATTCGCAACCAGACGGTGGAGGCGGAAGTCGTGCCAACGCCGTTTTACAAGAGGTCGAAATGAACTATCCGGAAAATTACCGCTACACCAAAGAACACGAATGGGTGTCTCTTGAAGGCGATATTGCCACCATCGGCATCACCCACCACGCGCAGGAAGAACTGGGCGACATCGTCTATGTGGACCTGCCGAAACCCGGTGCCGCGGTTGAAAAAAGCAAGACCTTCGGTTCCGTCGAATCCGTCAAGGCCGTCTCCGATATCTACGCCCCCGTTTCAGGCGAAGTCACTGAGGCCAATGAGATCCTGGGCGCAAATCCGGAGAAGCTCAACGAAGACCCGCACGGCACCGCCTGGCTGATCAAAGTGAAAGTTTCCGATGCCGGCGAATTCTCGCATCTCATGCCCGCCTCGGAGTATCAAACATACGTGGGGGCGGAAAGTTAAGGTTTGCGATATCTTCCGAAGTCCGACAGTGAACGCCAGGAGATGCTCGCCGCGTGCGGCATCACTTCAGCGGAGCAGTTATTTGAACAGGTTCCGGCAAGCGCGCGCATCGATCACGCGCTGAATATTCCGCCAGGGCTTTCGGAATACGAAATCGCCGATACCTTCAAGGCGCTCGGCGCGAAGAACGCCGTTGGCTACGCAAGCTTCCTGGGTGCCGGCGTCTATAACCACTACCGGCCCGTCGTGGTGGACACCATCGTTTCGCGCGGCGAGTTCCTGACCTCCTACACGCCGTACCAGTCCGAGATCTCCCAGGGAACCCTGACCGCCATCTTCGAATTCCAGACCATGATCTGCCAGTTGACTGGGATGGATGTGGCCAACGCCTCCATGTATGACGGTTCCACGGCTGTGCCCGAGGCCGCGATGATGGCCGTGCGGGTTACGAAGCGGAATCGCATTCTGGTGGCACGTTCCGTGCATCCCGAGTATCGCGATGTCCTCAATACCTACGCGAAGAACCAGGGCCTGCCGGTGGAAGAAGTCGGCTATGACAACGAGACCGGACAAATCGATCTGAACGATCTTGAAGCAAAGCTGAACGGCGAAACCGCCTGCGTGATCATCCAATCGCCCAACTTCTTCGGTATCGTGGAAGATACCAACGCGGCCGCGGAACGTGCGCACGCGAAGGGTGCGCTGCTGGTCTTCACGTTTGCGGAAGCCGTCTCGCTGGGGATCCTGGAACCGCCGCGCGCGGCTGACATTGTGGCTGGCGAACTCCAGTCGTTCGCGATTTCCCCCAGCTACGGCGGACCGTTCGCCGGCATCATGGCGGCGAAAGAACAGTTCATTCGCCAGATCCCCGGTCGCCTGGTGGGCGCGACGAAAGACACCAACGGCAACCGGGCGTTCTGCCTGACGCTCGCCACGCGCGAACAACACATCCGCCGCGAAAAGGCGACCTCGAACATCTGCACCAACCAGGCGCTTGTCGCCCTGATGGCCACCATCTACATGGAACTCTACGGGAAGCAGGGGCTGCGCGAACTGGCGACGCAGAATCTGTCGAAAGCGCGCTATCTCGCAGGGAAACTCAAACCGCGCTTCAGCGGGCCGTCGTTCAATGAATTCGTTGCCGTCACGGCGGATCCCGAAGACGTCAATCGTCGGTTGCTCGACCGTAAGATCATCGGCGGCCTGCCGCTTGCCAAATACTATCCGGAACTGAGCGATGGTGTTTTGCTCTGCGCCACGGAAATGACGAAACGCGCCGATATGGACGCACTCGCGGAGGTCTTCCACTCGTGATTCCCAACAAGGTCCGCAGCCATCTGGTGCAGAACGAAGACCTGATCTTCGAACAGAGTTCACCCGGCAAGAACGGCTATCAGTTACCCCCACTCGACGTCCCCGAAGTCGACCCGGCGGAAGCGCTGGGTGCGGCGAACGTCCGCGCCACCATTGAAGACTTCCCGGAAGTCAGCGAAGTGGAAGTCATCCGCCACTTCACGCGCCTCTCCACCTGGAATTACGCGATCGATCTCGGCATGTACCCGCTGGGCTCCTGCACCATGAAGTACAACCCGCGCATCAATGAGGCCGTCGCCCGCATTGAGGGTCTGGCATGGGCGCATCCCTATCAGCCGGAGTCTTTGTCGCAGGGCGTCATGGAAGTGACGGAACGTCTTGAAGCTGCGCTGCTCGCAATCACCGGCCTCGACGCCATCACCCTCCAGCCCGCTGCGGGCGCGCATGGAGAGCTGACCGGCATCCTGCTCGTCCGGGCATTCCTCGAAGCCCAGGGCAATCCGCGCAAGCGCATCCTCACGCCGGATTCCGCGCATGGCACTAACCCTGCCACCGCCGGGATTGCCGGTTACGATGTACAGAACATTCGCTCCAACGATCAGGGCATGATCGATCTGGAAGAACTCGCTCGCGCCGTCGATACCGACGTCGCCGCTCTCATGGTGACCAACCCGAACACACTCGGCGTGTTCGAAGAGAACATCATGAAAGCCGCCGATATCCTTCATTCCAAAGGCGCCATGGTCTACATGGACGGGGCCAACATGAATGCTCTGGTGGGCATCGCGCGGCCCGGTGATTTCGGCATCGACGTGATGCACCTGAACCTGCACAAGACCTTCTCCACGCCACATGGCGGTGGTGGCCCCGGCAGCGGTCCGGTAGCCGTGAAGAAACATCTGGAGCCGTTTCTTCCCACGCCCCGCCTGCATCGCAAGGGTGACACGCTGACCTGGGATTACAACCGGCCGCAGTCTATCGGCAAGGTGCGCGCTTTCTATGGCAACTTCGGCGTGCTCGTGCGAGCACTCGCATACATCTACGCCCACGGCGGACCCGGCCTGCGTAACGCGACGGTGGATGCTGTACTGAATGCGAACTACCTGCGGCATCGCCTGCGGCCTTACTTCGACCTGCCCTATGATCGCCCGAACATGCACGAAGTGGTGTTCAGCGACGACCGGCAGTCCGCGAAGGGCGTCCGCACCGGCGACATGGCCAAGCGCCTGATCGACTACGGCTTCCACCCGTATACCGTGAGCTTCCCGCTCATCGTGCACGGCGCGCTCATGATTGAGCCAACCGAAACCGAGTCGAAACGCGAACTGGATCAGTTTGTGGAGGCCATGATCGCGATCGCGACCGAGGTCGATACCGAACCGCAGACGGTGCTCAAAGCCCCGCACATGACGCGGACCACCAAGGTGGATGAAGTGACGGCCGCGCGGAAACCGATCGTCCGCTGGAAGCGTTAGGCCGGGCTAGTCGGCGGCTTTATCCGCTGACGGTTCGGCTGCTTCGTAGGGGAACTTGCGGCAGTTAATCATGCACTCCGAAAGGGCACCCAGCAGCGTGTTCGCCCAGCCGCTCGGCCGGTAGTTGGTGACCGGGTTGAAGGGCAGGTCCGTCATGGCGAAGAACTGCAGGGAGCCAATTTCCGGGGTGGCGAACTCCTTCACCGTGATGCGCAGATCGACTTCGCCGGTGGCGTGCTTCTTCCTGATTGAAAAATAATGCAGCCGGACCAGACCTTCGGAGGGGTGCTGCTGCGCGTACTTCCATTCTTCCATCGTTCAATTGTATCGCTGCCTCAATAATGGAGTGTCGCCATAAGAGCGCCAAATTACCGGCCACCCGCGTTCACACACGGGGACGCCGGATAGCATTACAATCAAACCAATGCATCGCGCCGTCGTGTTGCTCTTGCTGTCGGCCATATCGGCCTTCAGCCAGGATTTTTCGGTGAGCAAGCTCCAGGGGACCTGGACCGGCACGCTCAACGCCGGCATCCTGAACCTGCGCATTGCCATCCACTTCGAAAAGAACGGCACAGGCAAGCTCGACAGCCTGGACCAGCACATCGCGGGCCTGCCGGTCACCGACGCAAAGGTGGAGTTCTATCGCATCTCGTTCCGCTGCCCGTCCGTGAACGCATCGTTTAGCGGCATTGTGATGGACGAGGGCAACCGGCTGGACGGCGAATGGATTCAGGGGTCTGCCCTGCCCTTTACGCTGATCCGCGATGGCGTCACCACGAAAATCCGGCGACCGCAAACTCCGCAGCCACCCTTCCCCTATACCGAGCAGAGCGTGAAGTTTCAAAGCCTGGCCAGAAACGTCTTTCTCGATGGCACGCTCACAATACCCGATGGTCCGGGCCCGTTTCCCGGCGTCGTGCTGATCACCGGTTCCGGACCGCAGGACCGCGACGAGACGATCCTTGGCCACAAGCCCTTTCAGGTGATCGCAGACTATCTGGCGCGTCACGGGGTGGTGGTTCTGAGGGCGGACGACCGAGGGACCGGCAAATCCTCCGGCCAGTTCAATGGCGCTACAACCCGTGATTTCGCCGATGACACGGCGGGCGCGGTGCGGTTTCTGCGGACGCGCGAGTTCGTGGGGCGCATCGGGCTGATCGGCCACAGCGAAGGTGGTCTGGTGGCACCTATGGTGGCGAGCAATCCGGCGCTCTTCGGCAAAGAGGTGGACTTCCTTGTCCTGCTGGCGGCGCCGGGGGTACCGGGAGACCAGATTGTGATCGAACAGCAGATCCTGGTGAGCCGCGCCATGGGACTGCCGGAGATCCTGATCCAGAAGAATCGCGAGCGGGAGGAGAAGATCCTGTCCATCGCACGGAACGAGACTGACGCGGTGCTGGCGAAGTCGAAGATGCGGGCGGCGCTCGGCGAATTCGGCACGGCGGGCCCTTTGAACCTCCTCGATTCGCGGTTCGATGAGGCGACGACACCCTGGTTCCGCTTCCTGATCAACTACGATCCGGGGCCGGCTCTGCGGGCGCTGAAGCAGCCGGTGCTGGCGCTGAACGGGGCGCTCGACGTCCAGGTGCCGCCCGCCCAGAACCTGCCGGCGATCACGTGGGAACTGGAAGCGGGCGGCAACAACGACTATGAAGTAGTGAAGATGGCCGGGCTCAATCACTTCTTCCAGACGGCGACGACGGGCTCGCCTTCGGAGTACGGAGAGATCGAGGAAACCATCTCTCCAGCAGTGCTCAATCTGATCGGCGAGTGGGTCCTGCGGCACGCCAAGAAACCAAAGAGCAAGACAGGGCTCGGTGCCCTTGCCGCGGACGACAAATAGCCCTCCGGCGCTGGTTTCAGCCGGGCGCGGGCTTCCGAAGGCCGATTGCTACAATTGAGAATTCCCGCCACGTCGGCGCTCTGAACCTGGTTGATCAGAACCCTGGAGGAATTGCAAATATGAGCGCTATTTTTCGTTACGCCGAGAACGATCTTGCCGAGAACCATGTCCTGACGCTTGAGGAACTTGCGAACCTCACGAAGGAGGGCGGTAAGCCCGCCGAAACGCTGATGAACGTCGTCGCGACGATCGCGGGGCGCTTTCAGACTGACGTCTGTTCCGTGTGGTTACTCGAGCCGGACCGGGCCAATCTTGTCCTCGCTGCCACAGTAGGACTTCGCGCGGAATGCATCGGGACGTTGCGCCTCGGCTCGCATGAAGGGCTGGCGGGACTGGTGGCGGAGGAAGTCCGTCCGGTGGCTGTGGAACATGCCTCGAAGCATCCGCGTTTCAAATTCTTCGGCGAAGCGGGCGAGGAAGCATATCAATCGTTCTTAGGCGTGCCGATTATCGATTGCGGCGTTCTGCAGGGCGTGCTGGTGGTGCAGACCATTGAAGCCCGCGTTTTCGAGGCCGATGAAATTCGCATGCTGGGCGAGGCGGCCACCGAAGTGGCTCCCGTGGTCAGCGAAGCCCGCACCATCGGTCGCTTCATCGCGCCGACGCAGGAACGGCTTTGGGCGATGGCCCGCAACCTGGGCTGGAGCTGGGATCACGAAATCACCAGCATCTTCCGCGAACTTGATCCGGTGCGTTTCCGCGCACTGAACCATAACCCGATTTCGCTGCTCCAGGAAATGCCGCTGGCAACCATCGAGCGGCGGGCTGGCGAACTGATGCTGCACAGCCGCATCAACGACGCCTACCGTCGACAGATGAAGTATCTGACTTCCGACCGCACCTGGGGCGCGACTCACGCCGACGTGCTGCGGCCACGGCCCGTGGCTTATTTCTCGGCCGAGTTCGGCATTCACGAGTCGGTACCGATTTATTCTGGCGGCCTTGGCGTGCTGGCCGGGGACCATATCAAGAGCGCATCGGACCTGGACATTCCGCTGGTGGCGATCGGCCTTTTTTACGGTCACGGCTACTTCCGGCAGCGGCTTGATTCGAGCGGCTGGCAGCAGGAAGATTATTTCCCGACCGACGTCGCTTCGCTGCCGATGGAACTGGCGATTGGCGCGGACGGGACGCCGGTCAACATTCAGGTGGATACGCGGCGCGGGCCGCTGAAGGCCAAGGTCTGGCGCATGAAGGTGGGCCGCATCGACCTGCTGCTGCTCGATTCCAACGTGGAAGGCAATCTGCCGGAAGATCGCGAACTGACGTCGCAGCTTTATGGTGGCGACGGGCGCACACGCATCCGGCAGGAACTGCTGCTCGGCGTGGGCGGCGTGCGCGCGCTGCGCGCGATGGGAATCACGCCCGGCGTGTATCACATGAACGAAGGCCACAGCGGCTTTGCGGTACTGGAAGCGATCCGCACACGCATGGTGGATGAAGGGATCGGCTTCCATCAGGCTGCACCCATCGTGGCCCGCGAAGTAGCGTTCACTACGCATACGCCGGTGCCCGCCGGTCATGACCGCTTCGGTGCCGACCTGATCGACGAGCACCTTGGACCGCTACGTGAGCATCTCGGCATTTCGCACGAGGCGCTGATGGAACTGGGTGCGGAGCATTCGGGGCGTCATCATGAGTTCTGCATGACGGTGCTCGGGCTGAAGCTCTCGCGACGGGCGAATGCGGTGTCTTCGCTGCACGGCGAGGTCTCGCGTAACATGTGGACCGGGCTTTTCCCGGGCCGCGCGGAAGACGATGTACCGATCGGCCACATCACGAACGGCGTACACGTGCCTTCGTGGCTGGCACCGCAGATGTTCCGGCTTTATGATCGCCACCTTGGTGCGAACTGGCATCAGCATTCGGGCGAGCCGCATATCTGGGAAGGCATCGAGAACATCGACGATGCCGAACTCTGGGAGACGCACGCCAGCCTGAAGGCGCGCATGCTCGACTTCATCCGTCGGCGCGCGGTGGAGCAGGCGGCACCGCGGCATGAATCGACCTCGACACTGAACCGGCTCCATAAGGTGCTGAGTCCAGATGCGCTGACCATCGGGTTCGCGCGGCGGTTCGCGACTTATAAGCGGGCGAATCTGCTGCTGGCGGATATTGAACGGCTCAGCCAGATGGTGAACGATCCGAAACGCCCGGTGCAGTTTGTATTTGCCGGTAAGGCCCATCCTCGTGACGAGCCCGGCAAGAAAGTGCTGCAACAGATCGCGCAACTGATGCGGGATTCGAAGTTTGCCGACCGGTTCGTGTTTGTGGAAGATTACGACATCAACGTGGGGCGGCATCTGGTGCAGGGCGTGGATGTGTGGCTGAATAATCCACGGCGTCCGCTGGAAGCTTCTGGTACTTCAGGCCAGAAGGTGGTGCTGAATGGCGGGCTCAATCTTTCGGTGCTGGATGGCTGGTGGGCGGAAGCGTATGACGGGATGAACGGATTCGCGATCGGCACGGGCCGGACGCATTCGAACATGGACGTTCACGATACGCGGGACGGGGAGGATCTTTATCGCGTGCTGCGCGATGAGGTGATTCCGCTGTATTACAACAGGGATCGGGATGGGCTGCCGCGTGGGTGGATTAAGCGGATGAAGCGGACGATTCGGACCCTGGGTTGGAGATTTAATGCCGACCGCATGGTGATGGATTATACGCTGAAGTGCTATGTACCGGCGGCTGGCGGGACTAGTAGTGACATGAGCCGGAGTCATTAGGATCATGGCCACAGATGCACACAGATAGACACAGATAGGACAATGGCATATTCTGGATAGCATTATGTCCAGGTCCGCCACGTTTCCGATTGTTATTTTTCCGGCGGTCGTTACCCTTGTGGTGACGGCCGCCTTCGTTCATGCGCAGGGACCCGGCCGCGGGGCCGCGCCGCCGCCTGAGATCCGGCCGCGGAATCTGATTGCCAACGCTACGCCGGTGCGGACTTGTGAGAGTCTGACTTCCGTGTCGTTGCCCGATACGACGATTGATTCGGCGGCGATTGACGCTTCGGATGGATCTTGCCGGGTGACTGCCACCGTTACGCATCCGCCTGCCGGAGATGCAGTCAAGGTATTTATCGGCATTCCGATGAAGGATTGGAACGGACGCTTCGAGGGTACCGGGGGCGGCGGTTTTTCCGGTGGAAACGCCGGGGGCGTGAGACAACCGGTGAGTATCGGCTATGCGGCCGGAGCTACCGATACCGGACATAACGGCGGCAGTGGAAGTTTTGCGCTCGACAGTACCGGACATCTTGCGTGGCAACTGATTCGCGACAACGCGTATCTGGGAATTCACGAGATGACCACGACGGGTAAAGCGCTGACGCAGGCGCTCTACAACACAGCACCGAAAGAAGCGTATTTCATGGGCTGTTCCACGGGCGGTCGGCAGGCGCTTTCGGAAGTGCAGCGGTATCCGGAGGATTACAACGGCGTCGTTGCCGGTGCGCCCGCTACCAACTGGACGAAGCTGCATGTGGAGCAGATGTGGGGCAATCTGACGATGATGCTGGCCGGCGATTATGTACCGCAGTGCAAGTTCGAAGCGGCGACGAATGCGGCCATCGCGGCGTGCGACAAGATCGACGGCGTGGTGGATGGCGTGATTGAAGATCCGCTGCGGTGCGGTTTCGATCCGAAGGCGCTGGTGGGAACCACGGCGGGCGATTGCGGGGTGATCACGGAAGCGGATGCGGCGGTGATTCGCGCGATCTGGGAAGGACCGAAGCGTCGCGATGGGTCATTTCTTTGGTATGGGCTGACGCGCGGGGCATCGTTTGCGGGGCTGAGCGGGACGGGCGGGAATCCTGTGACGGGGATGCCCAATAACATTACGCTCGAATGGTGGAAGTATTTTCTCAACCAGAATCCGCAGTGGGACTGGCATACGCTGACGCGGGAGGCGTATGAGAATTACTGGACGCAGTCGGTGGAGGAGTTCAGCGCGGTGTTTGCGACGGACAACCCGGAGTTGACAGCGTTTCGGGATCATGGCGGCAAGGCGATTTTGTGGCACGGGCTGGCGGACCAGTTGATTTATCCGCAGGGCACGATGGATTACTACAAGAGGGTGCAGCAGGCGATGGGCGGCGCGGAGAAGACGTCGGCATTTGCGCGGCTGTATCTGGCACCGGGAGTGGCGCATTGTTCCGGCGGGGCGGGTCCGCAGCCGGGCGGGCAACTGGATGCGCTGGTGCATTGGGTGGAGGATGGGAAGGCTCCGGAGACGCTGGAGGCGGTGAAGCGGGATCAAACGGGGAAGGTGGTGCGGACGCGGCCGTTGTGCCAGTATCCGCTGGTGGCGAAGTATAAGGGGGCCGGGAGTACGGATGAGGCGGGGAGTTTTGTTTGTAGTGCGGGGTTTTAGGAATTCATGGCCACAGATGCACACAGATGAACACAGATAAAGGCAACGGGCCTTTTTACACGGCGGTTTATTGTTTGAGCGATTGCCTTGCTTTGGCCAGGTATCGAGCGGCGCAGGCTTTTAGCTGCTCCAATTGAGCGTCTGTCACAGGGCCAGACCACGCAACAGCCTTCTTATTTGCGTTCGGGTCACGACCCCAAATTACGTCATCACATTGCAATGCGGCATTCGTGATATTCAGGCGCTCCACTGGGTCCTTCTGGAGCTTCGCTTGTGCTTTGGTGTCTTTGTCCAGGTCGTCACTCGCCAGAGTTCGCACGGTGTCTTCTGGAGATAGTTTTACCGCTATTTTTGTTGCCGGTCTAAGTTGCGCGGATGCCACCGCGACGAACACCAAAATACAGAGCGTCTGTATGAGTCTCATTGTCGTTCCTTTCGTGCGATGTTTATCATCACAATCCGATGTCTGCGTGTCAAGGGGCCGCCAGGATCGATCCGAAGGCGGCATCCGGTAAGGCCAGCGTGACCTAGACGAGCCGGGGAACGAGGCAACTGGCACGCTCATCGTCGGCCATCCGCCAGATCGACGGCCAGTTCTCGGTCGTTCACGCATACGATGAGCGCCGCCATCTCTTGCCTCAACGTGATTTTACAAAACGAAGCCGATTGGGAGTTCTATTCGATTGTCAAAGAACAAGAAACCTTTAGCCACAGATGAACAGAGATGAACACGGATCAGATACAAACCGTTCGAACGGTCAGGCCGCGTGGAGGATCGCGGAAGCGTCTTTGCCGCAGCAGCGCTTGTGTTTCTGGCCGGAGCCGCAGTGGCAGAGGGCGTTTCGCGGCGTGGGCGGCTGCGGATTTTCATTTTTACAAAACGAAGCCGATTCGGATATTGGGACAGGAGCTTTGGCTGCCTGCGGAACTTCCAGGGGGGCGGCCTCGCGGCTGCGGCGTTCGGCCTGAAGCTTGTGGAGTTCGGCGTGGCACTTGTGGAGGTGGCGAAGGGAGAGGCTGCGGGCGCGGTCGACGGAGAGTTGCTTTTTCTCCAATTCGTCCCACAGGAGCGAGTCGCGCGTCAGACGGCCGATAGACTCCTCGGCGAGGCTGCAACGGCGGAGACGCCATGAGGCGCGGCGGATCTCGGTGACGAGAATGAGTTCGAAGGTGCCGACCGGGGCGTGTTCGCGTTCGAGCGATTCGACGAGTTCGTCGTAGAAGGGTTGTTCGCCATCGAGGATGAAGTCGGCCCTAGTGAAAAGGCCGAGCTTGAGGGCGTTCTTCGAAGAGATGGCGCGGCCTTCTTCGGAGGTGGGGCCAGTGGAGGCCTGGGCGTTGATGGCGTTGGCGATTTGCTGAGCCTGAGATGACATTTTGCGTGCTTCCTTTCGGGGAGCGGATTTGGGCTCCCTCGCTCAAAGAAATAACATGCGTGGGGTGACGCTGGAGGTTGGATTTTCCTGCAAGTTGATGAAAAATTGGGTGAAAATATTTTTCGATTTGTCAACGCCAAATAGAAATGTCCGCTTCTCTGCCACATAGAAATGTCCGGTTTTGACGAGGGTTGCCGGAAAGTCGTGTTAATGTGATCGTGTCCGA
>CAIQWJ010000092.1 GCA_903875575.1 uncultured Acidobacteriia bacterium
CGCCATGGCTCCACGCGAGGGCATCGTAACGCGGTGCCGCCGTGTAGAGAAAGGCAGAACGTTCGACGGGGCTGGTCGCTCCATTGAGCAGAAAAGCCGCAGCGATAGCCAGCGAGACTCGTTGAATCCATCGCATACAAATCAGATTAGTCATGTGCGTCATGAAAGCGCCATTGTGTAAATGCACTAGAAAAAAGACGCAGTATCTGCGCTATTTGCGCGATGACACGCAGCCTGACTCAGCACCACCGAGACCCCGCCCCTTCCGGCTGATTTCTATGCAGTTTCAATGCCGCAGTTGGGTTTTTACTTGCCAGGTTTCTGCAGCACCCGCAGGGCGGAGGCCTGTGCGTCCGGGTCATTCCCCTGGGCCGCCAGCCTGAGATGCGCCGTGGAGCCATCGGCATCGCCTTTCATCCCCAGCGCCACTCCGAGTTCGTAGTGTGCGCGCCAGAAATCGGGCTGCAGATTGACCGCCGTATTCAACTCCCGTGCTGCGGCATCGGCGTCGCCAAGAGCAGTGAGCAGGAAGCCCCACATTTCATGCGCGGCGGGAATGCCGGGGTCGGCTTCCACTGCGGCCTTCGCCTGCTTCTCCGCCTCGGCATTCAGATTCAGGGTGGCGAGCAGTCGTGCGTAGTTGAGTCGCGCGGTCGCGAGCTGCGGCTTCAGCCGAATGCTCAGTTCAAAAAGATAGCGTGCCTCCGGGATGGCGTCACGCGATGCAAGCAAGCCAGCCAGGTTCGACTGCCATTCCGCATTGCCTGGCTGCATGCGCACGGCCTCGCGAAATTCCTTCTCAGCTCCCGCAAGATCTCCCGCACGGACCAGCAGTGCCCCCAGATAGTTGTGCACTTCCGCCAGATCGGCATCGAGAGAGAGCGCCTTATCGAGCACCGCCTTTGCCTCAGCGTTCTTGCCCTGCTGGAAGAGCGCCTGCCCCAGCAGCGCCCAGGCCACAGGGTCTTTCGAAGCCTTCACCGTCACGCCGCGCAGAGTCACCTCCGCCTGCGGCCATTGCCCCCAGCCAACCTGCGCATTGCCCAGCTTCAGCAGGATGACTGTCGATGCGGGCGAACGCCGCAGCGCTTCCCGGAAGTAGCTCTCGGAGTGTGCCGCGTCTCCCACATTCTGCAGCGCTTCCGCCAGGTACACGTAGTAGCCGGCCTTCGCTGGTTTGTACTTTGCGATCAGACTGGCCAGTTGCGGGATGCCTTCTCTCAGATTGGTTTGGTCACGCACCTGCGCCGCGGCAACGTCCAGCATGTTCTCCGGTGTCGGTTCCAGCTTCGCCGGATAGTAAGGAACCACCGCACCTTTATACGCGGTCTCCGGCGATTCATAGTGCTCGGCCTTTTTGTCCAGCAGATTTGTCGGCGGATTCCGCTGGATGAAGTGGTCCGTCATGATGATATGCGTCGCATCGTCCGTGCGGTGCTTCGGCATGTGGCAACTGATGCAGTTGGTGTTGGCCGGATGTGTGCCAGTTGCGATTTTGCTCGTGAACGCCTCGGTATGGCACTTGTGGCAGACGTCGTTATAGTGGGATGCGGCACTCTCTCCGCGCGGCATCTCGTGCGGATCGTGGCAGGAAGTGCAGCGCAGCCGGTGTTCGTCGTCATTGCCCTGCGTCTTCAGGAAGCACTGCGATTTGCGCAGGTTGTAGGCAGCCCCCGCTCCTTCAAAGCGGACGTTCCTGCCCGGCTCGCGGTCGAAAGCCAGCAGAAACTTCTCCAGCGGCTCACCCGGAACATAGGAATACGGCGCGCGATCCTGACGAGGTGCCGAATGCGGCAAGCGAAGACCGGTCGTCTCCAGATGGCACTGCAGGCAAGCCTCCATCTCGCGATCCGGCGAAAGGCGTTTCGGATTCACCACGGACGCGCGAATCTCTTTCGGTGTCGCCCCCGCTTTGCCCGCCGTCTCCACATGCAACTGGCCGGGTCCGTGGCACCTCTGGCAATCGATCCCGTTCGGCAGCGGTAACTGGTAGATGGCCTCCGCGCCCTCTTCTTCATTGGCAGCGGGAATCTTCGGATAGCCGTTGTGGCAGAACATGCATTCGTACTGCACGGGGCGCGTGGAACCGGGTGTTTCGGCGCGATCGAAACCGGGGATCATCGCCCATGTGCCGTTGTTTTCCTGGTACCAGCCGGGCGGTAACTGCTGCTTCTGGTCGCCGAAGAAGCGCTCCGGATAAATCTCGTACATTTCCGAATACCAGCCGAGCGGCAGTTGCTGCAGCCCTCCGCGCGGCGTCATGTGCAGATAAGTCCGCCCGTGATTGCCGGAGCCGAGATAGTAATCGACCGACTTCTCTTCCACGTTGGTTTCTTTGCCGTCGTAACTGATCTGCCAGCGGCGCTGAATCATCTTGCCATCGCGCTGCACCATGGCGAAGTAGCTTTCGGATGCCTGGTGATAGAAGGGAATGTCGGGGAAGGCATCGCCCGGAGTTTCCGGGCTGATCTTTGCGAACGAACGACCCATACCGGACTTCGCGTAAGTCAGCGCGATTTCCGAATGGCAGGAACTGCAGACCGCGGCATCGATGTAGTTGTTGGTCTTCTTTGCCACCGCACGCGCGGGCGCTGCGGAATGAGCCGGTGGTGAGGCAGCTCGCGGACGGGACTGTTGCGCCATCAGGCCAACGGCGGCCAACACCGCCACGGACAGCACGACTCGCCGGGTATTCCTTAAGACCATGGGACTCCGCCCCCCGCGTTTCAGGCCAGGGGTCTAGTGTCCATAGCAAGGGAGATGCCATTCCCGCGCGGAGCCCGCGTCTGCTCAGCGCAACTGGAACAGCCTCTGATCGTACTCCAGCCGTTTACACCACGCGACCGCCAGCCGCGGCGCGTCTCTGTGCAGTGGGTTGAGCAAGTAGTTGAGCGATTCCGGCGAGGGCACCGATGGCACTGCCAGCAATGCCGTCTTGCCCGCCTTGAGCCACGCATCGCCCAGCGCCTGCGTGGCGACGCGATTCTCCCGCCAGTTCTCCGGCAGCGCGTCGGAACTCAGTTCCGTGATCGCAAGGCTTTTCGGTGCCTCCACTTTGATCAGTTGGTAGGTTTCGGGCAGAAGTTCGGGATCGGCCCGGAGATTGACCAGCACTTCAATGAGCGCTACGGCCGGGTGTTCCGCCAGGTACACGATCCGTTTACCCCGGACCGCCGTATGCCAGCGTCCATGGGTCCTCTCGCCACCGAGCCCCGCAAGATCGTTGCGATTACTGACGCGCCAAAAAGTTCTCAGGCAAACACACCTTCATCGATCTGCCAAAGCCTGTTCTCCACCAACCGGCCACCCGCGTCGGTGCGCAACATACTCATAGGCCGTCGCCCGCCCATCTCGGCGGATTCCGTTCGTAACCACTTCAGCGCTTTCGCCGGATTGCCAAACACGCTGTTCGCCAGCGAGAGCGTCCGCGCCACGCGCATCATGCGGTCCGTCTCATCATCCGACAGTCGTTCCTTGCGCGCATTCCGATGCTTCAGCGTTCGCGGCGAAATGATAATTTCCGAAATCTCCGTGAACGTGAGCCCGTGCTCCTTCAACTGTGCCAGACTGCCCGTTGGAAGGCCGCTTTCCACGATATCCGCAACATGAAAGTCAGAGTGCAGGACCGGGCCGATCAGTTCGAACGTGAGAATCGCTGGCATAAAAAACCTCTATAGACATTATGCCACATGTGCCCATGGCAAAGTGTAGGTGCTGATTTTCTCATCAGATCGGGCTGCGGAATCAGCTCCGCAGCCCGTTCTTCCATCCGCAAATGAATCCCCCCGTTAGAGCTTTTTCAGGAAGATGTTCCGCGTCCAATATTCGCCAGTGGCTTCTACTTCAATTCCGATCTTGCCGGACGGCCGGAAATAGGCGGGGTCTGTATCGATAAACTCCGTGACCAGATGGCCGTTCATGAAGATCGACGTCGTATTGCCTTTCGCGACGATCAGGAACTGATTCCAGTCTTCCTTGTGGAACCAGGAATCCAGCGTGGCTTTGTCGGCGATCGTACCCATATCGAGAACCGGCTTGCCCGCTTCCGAATAGATCACGTGACCCGGATTAGAGATGATGCCGCGGCCACCCTGTTCGTAGAACATGCCGGAAAAGTTGTTGTTGCCGTCGAAATCGGCCTGCGGTCCGAACAGATCCCATTTGACCTTTTCAGCCGAAGTCGGAGCTGTGCCCGGATTCGCGCATTGCGGACCGCGTCCGCCACCACCGCCACGGCCCGAACCGCCAGCCGCCCCGAACCCGCCGGCGCCGAATCCACCGGACCCGCCGCGACCGCCACCGCCACCCGAACCACCGCGTCCGCCACCGCCACCGCCGCGACCCGCCGGATAACGATTGGGTGCCGACTGGTCGGCAGAAAGGTAGCTGCGGAACTGCATGCCACCGTTAATACCGGTGGTGCCCTTGAGTTCGTACTTCAGCATAAAATCGCTCAGTTCGCCGCCCGTCCAGACTGCGTAGATGGTGCCCGTCGGTTTCTCGCAGCTGGGTGCCACGTAGATGGAAGAATCTTTGATAGACCAGAACTTCGAATCACCGTCCCAGCCATTCATGGTCTTGCCATCGAACAGCGAGGTCCAGCCTTCGTTATCCGCATAGTTAAAGGGTGTGCCACGCCCACGGCCACCACCGCCACCGCCACGTCCGCTCGCACCACCAGGACCGCCCGGTCCACCGGCAGGCGGCTGCGAGTGTGCCGTGGGTGCCAGTAGCACCAGCGCCATCGCGCCGATTCCCATCGGGATCATTAATGTCTTTGTCAGTTTCATGCTTTATGCTTCTCCAGTTCTTTCCTGCTGAATGCCGTACTTAATTCTGTTCTTCCAGCCGGGCCTTTTTGCCCAAATAACCGCCGTGATGCCTCAACCCGAAATCGTCCCGCGTAAAGCCTTTCAGCTCCATCAGCACCAGCGCGATGGCATCGCTGATCGCCATCATCACCAGAATGCTGGCCGAAGGCGTCAGACTGTGAATACAGGGTTCCGCGACCGGCCCCATATCCACCACAATGTCACTCAACTCCCGCAACTCCGACTCCGCATGCGAAGTCACGCTGATCACGGTCTTCAAACCAAGCTGCCGCCCGAAACGCAGCATCTCCAGCACCTCGCGCGTCTTGCCGCTGGTGGAAAACGCCACAATGCAATCGTCCGCCTGCACCACACCAAGATCGCCGTGGGCCGCTTCACCAGGGTGCAGGTAAGCCGCCGGTGTCCCCGTGGAACACAGCGTGGACGCGAACTTCCGCGCCACGTGCCCGGCCTTGCCCATCCCCGTCGTCAAAACCTTGCCCTTCGAATCGCGCAACGCCAGAACCGCGAGTTCGAAATCGGGATTCACCTGAACGGCGGCAATCGCGGCGGCCTCCGCCGCCAGGATTTCCGCCATCCGCTTTTGAATATCCATCCTAAAGATGCCGATCCAGGGCGACTCCGAACGCATAGAGCGTACCGTCAGAAGCACCAACCAGCACCTGCCCCATACTGTTCCATACCGCCGAGTTATGCGGCACGAAGCTGGTGATCGTCTTACCACTGTCCCAGATCTTCGCGCCTGTCATGCCATTCACGGCGTAAAGGACGGCCGGGGTGGAAGCAGGTGCCGCAGCCGGGGCGGCCCCTGCCGCGGCGGTCCCCTTCGACTGCAGAATCGTTTCGCCACCGGAAACGGCGAACACCACGCCGTTGATCACGAGCGGGGCCAGGGGCGTCTTCAGACCACCCAGCGTCCAGCCCTGCGTCAGGGTGGCGGAACTACCATTGAGGGCTACTTTCCATGCCACTACCGACGTGGCGGTGGTTGATACGATCCAGCGCTGGCCGGTGGAATCCTGCCAGGAAGCCAGGGCAGCCGGCTTATAGCCGCCCGGATTTGTTGCCGCAGGTGAAACCGCTAGCGGCGCAGACAGATTCGCGCCATCCAGCAGGAATACTCGTCCGTCCGCCGCCTGTGCGGCAACGATGTCCTGCGTACCCACCCGGAAGATCACCGGCGCACTCACAAAGTTTGCACCTGCTAGATGGAACGTATTCTTCACCGCGAGCGTGGCGGCATCCAGAGAGATGACGGAATCGCCCTGACCGGTGCCGGAACTGGTGGCCACAAACGCGACGCCATCGGCGCTGAAGGAAGGCCCATGCGGACTCGCCGTGCCGCCCGTCGCCCATGTAGTTGACTTCGGGAAGGTGCCGCCGGCAGGAATCGCCGCCGGTGTCATCGCCCACACGCCGTTCGGTGCACCGCCGCAACCATTCACTGTCGACGTGTAGACCACGCCGTTGATCATGATCAGATCGGTGGCCGAAGCACCCGCAGGAAGAAACGGAATCGGCTGCATGCCATCGAGACCATCGTGCGTAGTCAGGCCATGGAGAACCCCGTCATTTGAGATTGCAAAGGTTGCGTTGCCCACACCGAATCCGCCGCGTCCACCACCCCCGCCGCCATTGGGACCACGACCGCTTCCGCCACCGGGACCACCCGCGCCAAAACCAGGAGCACCGCCATCGGCATTCACCGGCCCGCGTCCGCCGGGTGCACCAGAACCGCCAGCGGGTCCACGCCCTCGGCCGCCACCACCGCCTGCGGGGCCAGTCGCCGCATAAGCCGCCCCTGCCACAGCAGAAGCTGGCGTCCCGTCAAAGGGTTTCGCGCCTGTCGCGCCAAAGAAACTACCGGGTGTCGCAAAATAAGAGCCCGGCTTCACCGGAGGAATACCCGCACCCGGTTCACCCAGCACGCTGCCGTAAGGCAACTGCGAGTTCGGACCCACAGCGCTCTGGCCAGCCTGCGTCGGATTGCCCGGCATCGCCGGCGTCAAAGGCGTGTTCTTCGTTGGTTCCGCCAGACTGGCGCTCGAACACCCAACCGCCGAAGCCTTTCCCGCTGCTGCCCCGTAAGCCCGATTGAAAAACACGTAGCCATTGTCCATGTCGATCGCGACGGTCCTGTTGGCCGAACCACCCAGATAGGCCAGCGTGATCCCGAGACCGCCGCTCGCCACAATGCCGCCACTCAACGCCCCCGCGCCGGCACCGTTCTCAATCTTCTTCTTCCACTGAAGCGCAAACCCGGTCATCTTCTCCGGCGCGATGAAATGATCCAGCCGGATCCAGCCGCTGCGCTGCGCGTCGAAACGAGCCGTTGTCGCCTCCGTCTGGCTGTAGCGCATGATCTGCGTGAAGGGAGCCGGCGTGGAAGGGGACTGCGCGAGCGCGAGGCCCGCAAGGGCAGCGGATGCTGCGGCAGCTGCAATGCGATTTCGTCGAGTCATGCGGTTCATTTCGCCACCCCAAAGCACCATGTTGTGCCGTCAAAAGTCCCCAGGTAAATCTTCCCGTTGGCGACCGTAATCCCGCTGAAGTGGTTCCACGACGTAATCTCGTTCCCGCTTGACCACAGCGTTTTCCCCGTATCGGCATCGAGCACGTATAGCGTTGCGTGCGTCGATTTCTGAATGCGGCTGCCCGTCGGCGCGGGCTTGTCCCATGAACCGTCCACCCCGGCCTGCTCCGTGTTCTCCCCCGAACCGTAGGCGAACACCAAACCGTTGGCCACCAGCACCTCTTCCGCCATGTTCATATCTTCGGAGAGCCACTTCGGCGTGAGCTTCCATTTGCCGTTTACAAGGCTGATCTGGTGTGCCGAAACGCCACCTTTCACCGGCGCAGGCTTATAAGTGAGCGGCGGATTGAAGTCTTCACTCTTCGGGCCCCAGAAAGACGTATAGACCCAGGCCTCATTGCGGCCGTTGATCCAGGCCCCGATGGAGCCCCAGACGCCGGCGGCATCATACTGTTGCCGGTCATTGCAGATCAAATCGGAAGTCGCCAGCGTGCTGCGGTGCAGCGTCGAAGTGCCACCGCCGAAATTGTCGCGATCGAGCAGCCACAGTTTGCATTCCTTGGAAGTTCCGATAAAGAGCTTGTGTCCGCTGTAGTCGATCGCCAGCGGCGTATCGTTCATGTCCAGATCGTGCTTGTACATGTAGTTCACGTTGGGCGGCGCGAACCAGCTCAGCATCTGCAGTTGTCCGTTGGCATCCGGCTTTGCCTGAATCAACGCGGTGCCAAGCTGCAGATGTTCGGGATCGTAAGGGCCATCGCCCGTGCCTTCGTAAACGCGACCTTCGGGATCCACCATCGCCCCGCGACGGCCCCACAGACCGCCGCCACCCGGATAGAGAGCCGTGGTGCGACGCGTCTTGATGTTGTAGCCATCCATCTGATAGGTCGCCCCACCGCAGCCCTGCGCCTGCACGGTGTAAATCATGTCGCCCCACAGGTTCAGCGCGTAAGCCTTACCGGCGGGCGGTGCGAATTTCTCGGGCGGAGCCATCTCGGCACCCGTCGCGGCGTTGATCTGCCAGAGGCGGCCGTCGCCACTCAGCGCCCAAACCTTGTAAGTACCATCGGGCAGCTTCTGCATGGTGGGCGCGGCCGTCTGTCCACCGGGGCACAGCGTGCCATTCTGCGGACCTTGCCCGGTCAGCCCCTCTGCCGGAAAATGCTTCGACCACAGAACTGCGCCGGTCTTCGCATCCAGCCCCCAAAGGTCGTCCGAAACGCCCGCAACAATGGCGACTTCCTTCACGCCCGAAGGCGTGCTCAAACTCTGTGCCACCAGCGGCGAAAACAGATTGTGCATCTGACGAGGGGTGCTGGGCAGCTTCGCGCTCCAGAGCAGCTTGATCTGCCCCACGTTGGCTTTTGAGATGACTTTCTCGTCCTTCAGCCAGCCCGAGCGCGCGGCATCGCCGCCCACAGTCAGGTAATCTCCCGCCATCGCCGGCACCGATCCGGAAACAAGACTCCAGGCCAGGGCGGTAGCGGTCAGAAACTCGCGCATTCGGTAAGTCATCGTAGAAAATCCTTCGGGTCCGGCACCAATGCAACCCAAAGGCGGTGCTGCCCACAACTGGCTATTATATGTCGCATCGATGCCGCATACGAGTGATTTTAAAGGGTTTTTTGTAACTTATTTCGTCTGCAAGAGAGTGCATATGTCGAACCACTTCGACAAACTAAGGCAATAAGTCGTGTTATGCTCGGGTCCAGGTAAATGGCACCAGCAAGACCCCTGCAACGCTCTCTCACGCGATTTCACGCTGAACTGGTTGCTCCTGACCAGCACGGCGACGGGTTTTGCTCAGCCGAGCCCCGCCACTTTGCCATCCCGGGTTCCGAAGTTCGAAGTCGTCTCCATCCGGCCCTGCACTCCGGACGCGAATTCCAGCGGCTACATCCGCGCCACGAACGGACGCCTTGTGATCGGCTGCACCACCACGGAAGCGCTGATCCGAAGCGCTTATATCTTTTATCCGGATGGCAAGCCATGGCCAATTGACACCAAAATGGGAACCCTGACACTCCCCATTCCGTACGGTCTGATGCAGCGCCCCCTCAAAGGCAGCACCGGCTGGATTCAATCCGCCTATTTTTCCGTCAACGCAAAAGCAGAACAGCCCGCAACCGGCTTGACGGAAGCGATGATGTGCGGACCGATGATGCAGACCGTCCTCAAAGACCGCTTCCAACTCAGGCTCCATGAGGAGTCCGTGGAAATGCCCGTTTACGAACTGACCGTCGCCAACAGTGCCGCAAAACTTCGGCCGTGGAAGGAAGGCGATTGCACGCCGCAGAGCCCTGACGGTCCCCCGCCCGCGCGTAAACCCGGCCAGCCAATCCCGCCGACCCTGTGCGGCGGTTTGGCCTCTGCCGGCCCCAACAAGGGGCTCGACGCGATTGGCGTAACCCTGGCGGGCTTCAGCCAAGCCCTGTCCAATTACATGGACCGTGACGTAGTCGACAAAACCGGAATCACCGGAGTCTTCAACATCCATCTGGACCTGTCATTTCAAGACCTGCACCACAAAGCCTTCGGCTCGTCCTCGTTGCCCGCGATACCCGACCCGGCGGCCAGCGATCCGGTCGGCACCGTCGAAGATGCCTTACGCAAGCTCGGCCTCAGACTCAAAGCTGGGAAAATGCGGGTGAACGTGCCGGTGATCGATCACGTGGAGCGGCCAGGCGGGAATTGACGCGTAGCGGCCTCCCGCACCGGCGCTAAACCCGGCAACTCCGGGTAGCCCGTTCTGTAACAGAATGTCAGCGCTACAATTCTTTGCATTTGGCCGGACCATGCAACTGAGACATTGAAAAATAAGGACCTACCACGCTTTTGTTCCCTGTTTTGACGCGCCTGGCTTACTTTTGCCTGATTGTGCTGGAACCGGTTTTTCCGTTACCATCGGGGTGCCTGGCTTTCGTCGTTCGAGCCTTCCGCAGCAGAGAAAGTGATGCTCCTCAACAGACGCAATTTCGGGAAGTTGGCCCTGGCTGCGGCATCGGCACCCACCGGAGCGCTTCTGGCTGGCAATCGGATCAGCTCGATTTTCAGCGGCGTCCAGATTTCCACCATCACCTATAGCTACGGCAATCTGCCGGGAGCCAACAACGCGCCTGACCTCCTGAAATACATCGTGGAAGATGGCATCAGCGCCATCGAGCTAATGGCATCGGTGGCCGAATCCTACGCTGGCTCGCCCTCACTCTTTGGTCGTGGCCCCGGAGGATCCGGCGGACCCTTCGGTCGCGGTGGCTCCGGCGGTTTCTTCGGACCGGGCGGTCGCGGCAGTTCTGGCGGTTTCGGCTTTGGCGGGCCGGGCGAACGCGGTGGTTTCGGCCAGCGTGGCGGTGGCCCCCGCGGTCCCGGAGGACCTGGTGGTGGCCCCGGTGGCGGACGTCCCTTGTCCCCGGAACAGCAGGCGGCCATGCAGGCGGCAGCGGACACGCTCAAAAAGTGGCGCTTGTCGGTATCTATGGACAAATACCGGGAATTGCGCCGAATGTACAACGAGGCCGGGGTTAATATTTATTGCCTCAAGCTGGAACCGCAACCCGGTATGACGGATGAAGAACTGGAATACATCTTCTCCGCCGCAAGAGCACTCGGCGCGAGCCAGGTCAGCCTGGAACTCTCGCCCGACACCGCTTTCACGCAGCGCCTCGGCGATTTCGCGCTGAAACACAGCATGGTCGCGGCCTACCATGCGCACGAACAGGCTACGCTCACCGCATGGGACACGGTCCTCGCCCAATCCATGGGCAACGCCGTGAATCTCGATTGCGGCCACTATCTGGCCGGCACGGGCCAGAGCCCGATTCCCGCCATCGAGAAACTGCACTCCCGCATCGCGAGCATTCATTTAAAGGACAAAACGGTCGCGGTTTCCGGCGTCTCGCGCGGCGCCAACCTGCCGTGGGGCACTGGCCAGACGCCGATCATCGAGATCCTTCAGTTGATGAAGAAGAACAAGTACAAGTTCCCTGCGGCGATCGAGCTGGAGTACCAGATCCCGGAGGGTTCCTCTGCCGTCCTCGAAGTCAGGAAGTGCCTGGAATACTGCCGTAAAGCGTTAGCCTAGCTGGCGGGCTCGCAAATCCGCCCGCCTGGACCCTACGTTCCCACCCGCGGCGAAGCAGCCGACGACGCACCACAGAGAGCCGCCCGGTCCCTTCGCTGACATTCACCTGCAACGGGCTGGCGTTTTCCTGTTTAGTTGCACCCAATAACCAGCGACGCGAACTTCGCTGTGGCCACAGCACTGATATTGATAGCTACGATGTCGTTGGCCGCTACCGCAGTTGTCCAACCCGTCAGCGTTGTGCTCTGAATAGCAGTTCCCGTGGTCAGAGTGGGGGCAGCCGAGCCGATGATGCTGTTGCTGGCCGTTGGAATGGCTGTTCCCGCTGCGATCTTCCACACGTCGAAGGTAATGGTTCCCGCATCCGCGGCGATGTTCCATGAGTTGATGGTGCAGGCACGCGGGATGGTCAGATACGCCGTCTGGAGAGCTCCGGACGTCAAAGCGCTGGAATTCGCAGGGAAGCCGAAGGCGAACCCAAACCCGCCGGAGCCATTGGCGCCAGTGGATCCCGTCGCGCCGGTCGACCCTGTCGCTCCTGTGGAACCGGTGGCTCCAGCTGCGCCCGTCGTACCCACACCCGTTGCACCAGTCGCGCCTGTCGGACCCTGACTTCCTGTCACGCCAGTCGCTCCGGTCGTTCCAGCTCCTGTGGCACCAGTCGAACCTGTTGCACCCGTCGGACCCTGACTTCCTGTCACACCGGTCGCGCCGGTCGTTCCTGCACCGGTGGCACCAGTCGAACCCGTTGCACCTGTCGGACCCTGACTTCCTGTCACACCGGTCGCGCCGGTCGTTCCTGCACCGGTGGCACCAGTCGAACCCGTTGCACCTGTCGGACCCTGACTTCCTGTCACACCGGTCGCTCCAGTCGCACCTGCGCCGGTTGCACCAGTCGAACCTGTTGCACCCGTCGGACCCTGGCTACCTGTCACACCAGTCGCGCCGGTCGTTCCTGCTCCAGTGGCACCAGTCGAGCCTGTTGCGCCGGTCGGACCCTGACTACCTGTCACGCCAGTCGCTCCGGTCGTCCCTGCACCCGTGGCACCAGTCACACCCGTTGCACCGGTGACGCCAGTGGGGCCAGCAGGACCGAACGTCGTGAGCGTGATGGTGAGAGTCGCGGGGTGACTTGTTGTGGAACTCTCTTTGCTGTCGAATGCGATACTCACCGTTCCATCGTTTGCGGTGACGATGAAGCCGCTGTTGGTGGTGCCTGTGAGCCATGCTTTGACAGCGTTGGTGGCGTCGACATAGAGGTACGAACTGGCCGCCGCAACGCTGACGCCGCTGGCGACAGCGGCACCGGGTACCGGAAAATTGTTACCGTTGACGGTTGCTTCGGTCCACGGGCCATTGGCCACCGAGAAGTTGACCGTACCTGCCGCAGTCACTTTATTCACAAACACGGTCAGCGTCGCGTTGGATATGTTGGCTGCCGTGATGCCGCCGGGCAACGCGGAGAGATCGAACTGCACGAATGCCTTCGAGGCGCTGGCACCGCCCACATTCAAAGTCGCGGTACCGCCGAAGTTAGTGGCACTGCCCTGCACCACGTACGCGTCCTGCGTCAGGGGCAAGGTTTGAGCGAAGGCGGCCACCGGCAGGACGGCCAGGCTGAATAACAGTTTCTTCATCGATATATTGGTCACGGCATAGCTCCTGCGGTAAGTGATAAACAGGTACTGCAAAATCCAATTAGCGCAGGATCAGAACACTTGGGTTATTCCCGCCAGGTGCCGGAGTGAGCCAGAAAGCAGTAATATTGGATTGCCACGTACAATTGATCGGGAAATACGTTTCGTTATGGCCATGGTAAGAGCAAAGCCAGGTTTGTTTAAACAAGGTAGTTTGTTCCGCGGTGTTCCAGGTGATTGCGCTCGGACTGGTCTGTGCACCAGTTGTGGGGTTGAAGACAGTGCAGTAGGTGTAGTAATCGTAGTTACTGTTTGAACCAGGACTTTGGATTCCGCCTACAAAAGTCACTCCGTTCGTCTGGAACCATGGGGTACAAACGGCCCACGCGGGCATGAGCCCGAAGCCGAGGCCAATCCACAGAACAGCTACCAGGATTAAAGCATATACATTCCTGAACTTAGAAGGCTGGGGTAGACTTTCGGGGCTCTCAGTGTTCTCCGGCATTTAGGCTTAGGTTATTCCGTTCGCCGGGTATGCGATGCGTCTCATTCGACCCCGGGGAACCCTGAAAGAATCTAAGTGGAATAGCAACCTATCCGGAAATTTACAAGTACTATATGGTACCGTTTCTGTCGGGGAATTGATTTTTCCGGACTCAATTAAAGCAGAAAACGACAGGATAGGTGTGCATCGCCCTCGAAGATTCCCGCCCCAGACGCCCCTCGGGGGGGAACGCTCACCGCAGGATCATGACACTCCTATTCTGCTGCGACTGTGACGAATTCACCGTCACAGTCAAATTTGCGGCCGAACCTTTCCCCGTGGAATTCGTCCCCGCCACGCTGTAGGTTGTGGTGTTCGTCGGGTTGACATTGCCGGAAAGAGTCACGTTGGAGAAGGGAGCGTGGGACGGTGACCAACCAGAATACTTTCGTGAACCAGCCGTGAAATGCAGTGTGGGCGCGGTTGCCGTCCGTGTGATTCCACTGGCAGTAGAGCCAGTGTGAATGATAGGTGCCTCATCGGCGAATTGGTCGTCAGTAAGTTCTCAGGTAGTGAAGTATTCCGTCAACGCAGGATCAGGAGACTCTTGTTTTGCTGCCCAGGAGCCGGGGTGAGCCAGAAAGCAGTGATATTGGATTGCCACGTACAATTAATGGGGAAATATGTATCGTTATGGCCATTGTAGGAGCATTTCCAGGTTTGCTTATACAGAGTAGTTTGTAAGCTGGTGGTCCAGGTAATTGCGCCCGGACTCGTCTGTGCGCCAGTCGAGGGATCAAAAACAGTACAGAAAGTATAGTAATTGTAATTGGAGTTGGGAAGAGACGCAGTGCCTGAGGACTGGACGCCTCCGATCATCGTAATCCCGTTCGCCTGGAAATATGCCGTACACTGGGCCCACGCGGATTTGAGCCCGAAACCGAGGCCGATCCACAGTACAGCGACAAGGGCAAAAGCAAGTACACCCCCGGCCCTGGAATGGTGAGATGGTTTTTCAGAATTCTCTGCGTCGCGGTTTGGCACGCTGGTCTCCGTCCTTCGGGCATCCCGGGAGCATCACGTGGCCATGGAAACCTTGCGGATTAAAGTTTTATAAAGGATAGCAACGATTCTGGGATTTTATCAAGTACTTGCCGGTACTGTTTTGAGTGACGAATGAATTTTCCTGAACGCAATAAAAGCAGAAGGAGATGACATGATCCCACGCATTGCCGCTGTTCCTGCGCTTTGTCATCTCAGGCTCTGAGGGGCCAGGGACCCGCCCCCCGCGCGGCTGCTCCCATACCGGGTGGTCGACCCAGTCTCGGGTACCATGTGATGGTGCGACGTCTGCCGTTCGGTTCTGCCGCAGTACTGGCTTTCGCGGTTCTGGTCGCGCTTGCCGTCCGTGTGATTCCCTCTTACCACTCGGTAATTACCAGTTCCGGCGTGAATTTCCAGGATAACGATTCCTGGCATCACATGCGCGTCGCCCACAACATCGCCGCACATTTCCCCCACCAAAGCGGTTTCGATCCCTACGCGCTTTTTCCGGGTCGCGATACCCAGAATACCGATCCGTGGGACCTCTTCATCGCTACTGTCGCCTGGTTGCTGGGCCTTGGAAAGCCTTCGGACTGGCTCATTGACCAGGTGGGCGCCTGGCTGCCCGCAGTTCTCGGTGCACTGCTGCCCGTCCCTTTGTTCTTCCTCGCCAGGCGCCTTTTCGGAGACGCGTCGGCGCGGTGGACGGCTATTGCAACGGCGGCCATCCCAGGTACGCTGCTTTGGGAAACCCACCTCGGAGTTCCCGATCATCACGTCGCGGAATGTCTGCTTAGCGTGTGTGCGTTCGCTCTGTTGTGCGGGGCGGTGGAGGAGGGGACAGCGGAAAGCGGGGGGCGCGGCGGGTTGTCGCGTAACGTAGTCTCCGGCCTCCTGTTCGGGCTCTGTTTGTGCGTTCGTCCCGCCGGAATCTTCGTTCCCGCGACATTGGCGATCGCCGTATTGCTCGAACCTGTCCTCGCCCCCTTTGTCGTGAGAGCCCTCGCCATCGCGGGCGCTGTCTTCCTTCTTGTCTCCACCGGCAGCGTCTGGGCGCGCTACACATGGCTCACGCTCGCCGGTTGTCTGTCCGCCTGCCTGTTGGCGTGGGCTTTAGGTACCCTCTGGCGAAGGCGGGAGTGGCAAGAGGGATTCCTTCAGCCCGCGATCGGAATCGCAGCCGTTGCGGCCATCGTCATCGTGGCCGCCCTGCAGCCCGCGGTTTTCAGCGCAATGCTGCAAACAGTCCGCAGGTATCTTCCGAGCGGCCAGTTGACTGGTCAGAGTTACTCCGTTGCGGAACTCATCCCACTTTGGGAAATCCCCCGCAGCGGCCCGTCTCTTCTCTTCGAAACCCTGGGAGCCGTCTGGCTTCCCGCACTTCCCGTGCTGCTCTACGGCATCTACGCGATCCTGGGTTCCCGGCGGCCGGCCTTCGTACTTTGTGCGATCTGGGGTCTCGTGATGACTGTCGCCGGAGTCCTCCAGATGCGGATGTGGGTTTACGGCGGACCCGCTCTTGCTGTCGCTGCCGGAGTTGGCTGCGCGTGGCTGATGGCCGCACTTCCAGGGTTCCGGACTGCTATATCGCTCACAACCGCCGCTCTCTTGCTCGCCACCAGTATTCCTCACGTTGTTACGCAGAGCCGCCATGACGGCGGCCCCGGTTCCGACTGGCGCGCGGCATTGGCCTGGCTTCGCCGCAATACCCCTGAGCCAATGGGCGATGCTGGTGCATGGTTGCGCTTGTGGCCAGCCCTGCCTCCGGGTCAAAACTTCGCTTACCCGCCTTCGGCTTACAGCGTCCTCACATGGTGGGATTACGGCGATTGGGTGAACGCCATTGCGCACCGAATGCCTTCCACCAACGGGACCCAGAAAGACGCGGATATTGTGGCCGCGTACCTCACCGCCACTTCGCCGGAATTGGCTCAAAAGCTGCGGACCCGGCTGTCCGCCCGCTACGCGGTTTTGAATTCCGATGTGACTGGCAAGTTCTGGGACACCATTCTCCAGTGGGCGAATCGCGACCCCCGTCAGTTTGGGGCCGTCGTCTTTGCGTCTGGTCCATCGGGCACTCGCTTTCCTGTCAGGATTTTCCTGCCGGACTATTACCGGAGCATTGCGGTGCGCATGTTCAATTTCGACGGGAGAGCTATCGTGGCGGCTCCGGAAGTTTCAGTCTTCACAACCCAAATCATGCACACTGTGGGCGGTCCGGACCTTGAGGCTCTGGCTGCGGAACAGAAGTTCCCCTCGGAAGAGAGAGCCCGAGAGTACATAGCAAGCAATCCCGGCGCGAGTATGCTCCTCGGCAGTCGCGACCCTATGGTGAGTCCCGTGAACGTGGAGGAACTTACCGGGGTGACGCGTGTTTTCACTTCGCCTGAATCAGCCGGTCCGCAGACGGTCAAGGTCTTTGAGCTGAAACCTTAGCGCCCCTGTCCAGCGCGTGGATATCACTCCAGACAGGGGTTGACGATCAGAAGGCCGCGCATCCGCGAAAAATCCCGGTCGGCGGACCATAACTCGCGAACGCCACCCGCCTGGCAGATGGAATGAATGCGGGCATCGTGAACCTGAGGACCAGTGAGTTTTCCACCCAGAAACGTCGCGCGCAGTTCCCGCCAATACCCCTCCGGCTCGCCCAGCAACCGGAGCGTTGGGCTCTCCATCCAGATCTCCACCTGCTCAATCGCAACTCCAGGCGGACTCGGCGGCCTGTAGATCCGCGGATTCGTCGCCACGGAAAGGAACTCATGCACACATGGCCACGGAATTCCCCAGAGTGCCCGGCCTTCCGCCAGTCTCCTGACAGCCGACGCGGCGGCCTCATGATGAGGCGAGTCCGGCCGATGCGCGTAGACCAGAATGTTCGTGTCGACGGCGATCATCGCCGGAGCAGCCCGCCCTCATTTTCGTACGCCAGCGCGGCCAGGTCTTCCCACTTTACGCCCGGATGGAGTCCGCGGCCGCCCTTGAAACTCCCATCACGCAGGCGAAATGGACTGGCGGCTAAGCGCGTCCGCGCTTCCACCGCGGTCCGCAGGCCTTCTTCAAGAAGGTCCCGAAAGGTAATCTCTTCCTGCGCCGCGAGCGCCTTCGCCTGATGGAAAAGCGGATCGGCGATTTCGATCGTTGTCTTCATATACCCATATTGCCATATCACGAATATGGGAATATGGGTAAGACGTCAATTCTCAGTCGGTTTCTCCACCATGTCAATCACCACCACCTCCACCGGGCCCTTCACCGATTCCAGCTTCAGCCCCAGTTGTTCCTGCACCGCCGTAAACAGCGAAGGCCGTGTGGCTTGCCCCGCGTCCTCTTCGCCCAGCCCGGTGGTCCATTCCAACGTGAAAGCATAATCGCCCTTCAACCCGGTCTTGTCGTTCACCGGCTTCTTCACATCGAATGCCAGGATACTGGTCAGCAACGCCATGCTCATTTTCTGCGTGGCAAGCTGCCCCATCCTCACCGTCCCATCCGACGACGCACTACTGTCAGCCGGCTTTAACTTCGGCCCGACCTTGCCCACAACCAGATCGTAAACAGGCAACTGCCGGGTCTCGCGATGCATGGCCAAATGAAATCGCTCCGCAAGCAGCGCCTGGATCATCTTCAGCATCTCCTCACGCGGAGGCTCGCCCTGCCCCGCAGCCGCCCTCGCTTCAATGTCGTAGCCGGACGAGTCTGCCCAGGCAGGCGCACCCTGGATCTGATAATCCTGCAGATGATAAGCCATCCGCATCAGGTTCCACACGGTAAGGTTCCTGCCAGAGAATCTCCCGCCAGGCGGAAAGTTAACGCTGAACGAGCCTGTGGTGGTGCTCGGTTTGACCGACGCTACCTCGAAGGCAATCAGCGGCCCGCCCTCAGGCGTTTGCGCCGACATCAGCGTTGCCAGGGCAATGAATGTCGCAACTGTTTTCATTCGATACTCTTCAGTGCAGCCAGCATGGTTCGGCAGAGACGCGAGAGCGTCTCTGTGCAACCTAAGAGACGCGAGAGCGTCTCTGTGCAACCTAAGAGACGCGAGAGCGTCTCTGTGCAACCTAAGAGACGCGAGAGCGTCTCTGTGCAACCTAAGAGACGCGAGAGC
>CAIQWJ010000093.1 GCA_903875575.1 uncultured Acidobacteriia bacterium
ACGCGCTTAGGGTTTAATTAAGCAGCGTATGCAAACTGCATGTTATTGGCAGTTTTTGTTTTCCGATCGTTTTACGGGAGCTCGGAACCCGGCACGCCTCTCACACCACAATTCAATCCCGTCGAAGCCGTTGCGCCCCCAATTGCGCGACAACCCCATTATAGCGCTCTTTCTAGAACGGCGTATAGGGCCGCGAATCCGTCCCCACCCGCAACCCCTGCGTCACCATCTCCTCCGGCCCCTGATACAAAATATGCGGCCGAATCCCAATCAGCAAACTCCCCGACTCCTCATCCACATTCGTTTGCTGAAACAACCGCCCCAGCCATGGAATCCGGTTCAGCCCCCACGTCCCCGTCGAACTCTTCGAATGCTGGTGCCCCATCAGCCCCGCCACCACCGCCCACTCGTCGTTCCGCAGCCGGATATTTGTCGTGATCTTGTCCTTCCCAATCACCGGAATCCCGCTCGCCGATTGCCCCGTCAACACCTCGTACGACGCCTCAATAATCAGACTCACGTCGTCCGCGCCATGCACACGTGGCGTCGCCTTCAGGTCCAGCCCCAGATTCTCCCAACTGATCGCCGGTGCCGACGTGAAATTCGGCACCGTCGAGCCCGTCGTATTCGAAGACGCGCCGATGTAACCGCCCGTAATGATCGGATACTTCTCGCCCACATGGAACGTGCTCGCCTGCCCGCTCCCCGCTCGCAGGCGCGCCGAATAGAGCGAACGCCCGCTGGATGATGTCTCGTTAAACATCGCCTGCACCTCGGCAGCAGCCACCCCGATCAGCGTGCGCCCGCCGCCAAACGAGAGCAGGTTTGCCAACCCCGCCGGCAAAGATGACGGGACTACATTCAACTGTCCAATCGCCACCTTCGCCAGCGAGACCAGCGGAAAACTATTCGTGGAACTCAGTCCGTAATTGATCACGTCGCTGTCGGAAACCTGCAGCAGTTCCAGATCGATCATCACCTCCGGATGATATGCAAACAACTGCGCGAGCAGCGCCTGCGCCGGAGCCGCGAATGAGATCTTGTCGCGCAGCACAATCTGGTTGTTCGTATTGTCCACGCTGACCTTGGAAACATTCGTCGCCTGCCGCACCACCTGTACGATCTCCGTCAGTTCCTGCGTCGAAATCGACTGCGGCACCGGCAGCGTCAGTGCCACAAACTGCTCCAGATCGTTCCGCTTTGCCGGCGAATCCTGCGCCACCAGAATCGCGTGCGCGGAAACCGGGACGATAAACGACTTCGTGGCCGCCTGCACCGCGTCGAACGCCTCTCGGTAATTCACCTGCGTCAGACGAAAATGCACCGGAGTGCCGCCCTCCGGGTAATCGCTGTCAAAAACCAGCTGTAACGAGTAGCGCTCGGCCACTTTCTGGAACAGCGCGCGCGGTGCAGCGGTGAAATCCAGATCGTACCGGCCCATATCGGCCTTCAGCATCGGTGGACTCGACAATTCCCGTTCACCCGCCAACTCCCGCGCCGTGATGCTGTCGTACATCGGCACGGAGACGGTCCCGACGTACTGCTCGACGGACGTCGTCCCGGTGCCACGCATCTGCGTCGCGCCGCTGGCCTGCAACGCCGCCGCCCGGTCCCGATACCCGCGATTTTTCGGCTGCAACGCCGAGGCCTGCGAATAATAAACGTACGCCTGCCCGATATCCCCGGCCTTCTGCGCCTTTTTGGCCTTCTTCACCAGGGCCGAGGCCAGTTCGGAAGGTGGATCCTGATCGAAGCCCGCAGCCCGCACCGCAGGCGCAAACGCGGCAATCAGGCACAACACCGGACTCAGGACGGACCTCATCACCATGTTTGACGCCCGAACCGGGCCAACCGTGCAGATTCCGCCCGGCACCTTGCCCAAACCAGCCCCCCACCTTGCCCAAACCGGCCCCGTCCCCCACAATAGGACTTGGCCATGCACCAAATGCTCGATGACCCGTTTGTGGTCGTCATCCCCCTCGCCCTCCTCTTCGCCACCGTTGTCGCCGGACTCCTGTTCCGAAAAATCCTTTTCCGCGCCGTCCGCGGCTGGGCGAAAAGCGCCGATAGCCAGCTCGACGTCCTGTTCATCGACACGCTCCGTGGCCCCATCGTCCTCTGGTCGGTGATCCTCGGACTCCACCTGGCCACCCAGAATTCCGAGATCCCGCACCGTTATCTCGACTACTTCCCGGTCACCCTGAAGGCCCTCTGGGGGCTGTCGCTCACCCTCGCCGCCAGCCACTTCGCCGGCAATATGGTGCGCTTTTACGGCAGCGCCGTGGCGGGCGTCCGCTCCGTCACCAGCCTGAGCGAAAAGCTGGTCCAGTTCTCCATCCTGATCGTGGGCCTGATGTGGCTATTGAAGGTCGTTTTCGACGTCAGCCTGACGCCCGTCCTCACTACCCTCGGAGTCGGCGGTTTGGCCGTCGCGCTGGCGTTGCAGGACACGCTTTCCAACCTTTTCGCCGGCTTCTACGTCTCCGTCTCCGGTCTCGTGAGAATCGGCGATTACATCAAGCTGAATTCCGGCGAAGAAGGTTTCGTTGCCGATATCAACTGGCGATGCACCACCATGCGGACGCGGGTCAACAACCTGATCGTCATCCCCAACAACAAACTGGGTCAGGCCATCTACACCAACTACTTCCTGCCGGATGGCCGCATAGTCGCGTCCATCCTGTGCGGCGTCGCAGGCGACAGCGATGTAGACCAGGTTGAACGGGTTCTCACGGAAGAAGCAACAACCGCCGCGGCCGAAATCGAACAGGTGCTTTCCGACCCGCCGCCGCAGGTTCGCTTCAACCCAGGCCCCTGGAACGGAAGTCTGGTCTTCCAGGTGGTCTTCAGCGTGACCCAGTTTACGGATCTGCCGGTAACGCGCAGCCAGTTGCGCAAGCGATTCTTCAAGCGATTACGCAAAGAAGGTATCGTCGTCTTCTTACCTGCTCCGTCCACTCCCGGTGCCAATGACTTCCCCGGCGATTGAACTCACCCGCTCACTGGAACACGTAACGCCGGGTCGGGCTCTCGACCTCGCCTGCGGCAGGGGCCGGCACGCGATCTGGCTGCGGGACAAAGGCTGGCAGGTGACCGCGGTGGATCAGGTCATCGCGCCAATGGAAGGCATCACCTGCGTCCAGGCCGATCTGGAGCAAGAGGGCTTCGCAATCGAACCGCAAGCCTGGGATCTGATCGTAGTCTGGCTGTACTGGCAATCGTCCTTGCTGCCAGCGATAGCGAAAGGCATAATCCCGGGAGGCATCGTAGCGTTGGCCGGCAAGATGGAAGGCCGCTTCGCCACCAGTTTGGCAAACTACCGCGAAGCCTTCCAGGGCTGGCACGAACTCTCAACCGGTGAAGACCACCACAATGCCCACTTTATAGCGAGACGCACCCAGCCGCCGCAGGCGGCAAACCCTAACAGCTGACCGCTGAAAGCTGATCGCTGAAAGCCGCCGGTGGCTGCGCCGCCACCGGAGCAAAAAACTCGTCCACCAACCTCAAAATCTCCACCGCATCATGCACTTTATAAATCGAAGTCCGCAGATGCGCCCCACCCCGCACTCCATGCGTGAAGTAAGTCGCGAACTGCTTCATCTTCCCGGCCGAGTCATCCTCGCTCCTGTCGAGCAGCATCCGGTAATAAGTCCGCATCATCTGGTACCGATCCAGCTCCGTAGGCTGCACGTAACTCCCCGTCGCCAGATACTGCTCAATCTGTCGGAAGATCCACGGATTCGACGACGCCTGCCGCCCGATCATCACCGCATCGCATCCAGTCTCTGCCACCATCCGCACGGCATCCTCCGGCGTGAGGACATCGCCATTCCCGATCACCGGAATCTTCACCGCGTCCTTCAACGCCGCAATCCGGGTCCAGTCCGCATGCCCCGAGTAACCCTGCTCGCGAGTCCGCGGATGCAGCGCCACCGCCTGTAACCCGCAATCCTCGGCCAGACGACCCATCTGCACCATCACGAGCTCGTTATCGTTCCAGCCCGCGCGAAACTTGCACGTCAGCGGAATCGTGATCGCCTTCCGCACAGCACGCAGAATGTTCTCCACCAGAGGCAGATCCCGCAACAGCCCCGACCCGCCATTGCACTTTACAACCTTCTTCACCGGACACCCGAAGTTGATATCCAGAAAATCGAACCCCAGATCCTGACAAACCCGCGCCGCCTCCGCCATCACCTCCGGGTCCGACCCAAACAGTTGCGCCGAAATCGGATGCTCCGCCGGATCGAACGTAAGATACCGCGCGACAGTCCGGTTGCTCGCCTTCAGATTGCCGGTTTCCACTTCACGCGCCGCGCTGACCCCATGCGAGCTGGTGAATTCTGTCATAATCAGACCGCACCCACCAAGGTCGCGGATGAAGCGGCGGAAAACGGTATCTGTCACTCCCGCCATGGGAGCGAGGACCGTAGCCGGTGCCAGCGTGACGTTGCCGATGCGAAATGACGAGGGGAAACCCACTATCTCAGTGTAGCGTCGAACCACCAGGAGAAGCGAATGACCAAATCCCGGATCGCAGTTTTCGCCATAGCCGCGCTCCTGGCAACAGGAATAGCGCTGGAGGTATCGCGCAAGCCGGTTCCTGTGCATACCCCGGTGGCATCCCCCGCGGTCATCGCCGAACCTCTCCAATTCGCCATTCCCGCGCTGATACCGCCCCCCGCATCACCCGTACACAGCGTCACGCGCTCCAAACCTGCGCTGGTCTTCCCGCCACCCCCGCCACCGGCAACCAAACCCGCAGAATCCGTAACCTTCCCAATCACGCAGCCCGATTCAGGCGGCATCTTCACCGGCAGCGACCCCATCAACCCGCTCATCTACCACTGATCAACCGGTTTAGCCAGGTGTATACTCGGGCCGAGGGCAAGGTACAGTGGCGCTTCGAACAATGACATTAATTATCCTCGGAATTTTAGGAACTTTAGGCGTCATATTGGCCCCTGGTTCATTTGCGCAGTCGCTGACGAGTCAATTGGGGCATGAGTTTACTGCTGCGTCGGTGCGACTCGACAAAGACGCATACGTTCTGCGAGTAACAGGCTCGAAGCAGGGTGGTCCCGGAACCAGCGAGCCGGGGCGCTTCACTTATAAGCAGCAGCGGCTGCAGCCGATCATCTTGTTCGCTTATGGGCTCGAACGTACACCTGACCAACTTCTCGTTCCCGCTTGGCTCGCCGACCCGCGGCCGACAGGTTTATTACGATCACCGCGACGATACCCCCGAACACGACGGATGCGGAATTCCATCGTATGCTTCAGAATTTGCTGGCCAGCCGCTTTCACCTCGCCCTACATCACGAGACCAAGACCTTCCCTGGCTTTGATCTAGTCGTAGCTACTGGCGGCCCGAAGGTGAAAGAATGGGTCCCCGATCCGAACGGTGCAGCGGTGCCTCCGGGGAAAGAGGAGCAGGAATTTCCTCGTTTACAGCCGGGTCAGCCTGGATTTGCAGCTGGGTTCTCTACTGGACAGGAGGGAACAGTGATCCGTTTGACCAATCGACAATCCATGGACCAGTTTGCTATCCGCATCGGACCCCTTTTAAACGCGTCGCTAGGCCTGCCCGGTGATGTCCCGAAACCGCGTGTAGCGGATAAGACGGGATTGAAAGGAATCTACGAGTTCAGACTGACTATCGAGCAGGGCGCTGCGCCTGCGGCAGTCTTGCCGCCCGCAAACGAAATCGTCGACGTCTCGTCTGGCCTGAGAGGAGAGTCCCTGTTCACTCTACTTCAGAAGCAATTGGGGCTGAAGTTGGTGAAGGCGAAAGATGTACCGGTCGATGTGCTTGTCATCGACCATATGGACAAAGCTCCGACCGAGAATTGAAGGGGCGACCGGATTTGCCGATATTCGGGTATGGAAGATTCCGGCCAAAAACAAAAACGCCCGCGCTGCACGAATTCGTGCAGCGCGGGCGTTCTTTTGTTAGCTGGTATTACTTTACGCCGAAGGCGCTCTGCGCTTCCGCGGCGCCGCCGATTTCGCTCTCGCCCGTCTCGGTGCCGGCACCACATTCCCGTCCACTTCCCGACCCGTATTCTTGCGAACACCCTTTTTCGGGCGCTCCGAACCAGCCGTCGGCTGACCCGGCACCACCGGTTGCGGACCCTCGTCCTCTTCCGTTTCATCGGGCAGCGGCAGCGGTTCCGGTTCCGCCACAGCCGGCGGATGGAATTCGGCACCAAGATAAACCAGCAAACCCTGCGTCTCGTCCGGCACAATCCGTACCACGGTCTTGTCCTGAGAGAAATTCAGGAATTCGCTGAACTCCTGGAACCCATAAGTCTTCCAGTCGAATGCGGGAGATTCCTCGGCAACCCGCGCCTGCAGGTCCACCGCCGTCACACCCTCTTCGAGTTCCAGACGATGATTTTCCAGCACGTCCCGCAGGAACGGCAGAGCCTCTTCCGGACGGATCGTCTTTTCCGGAGCGCCACCACGCTTGCGCGAGATCATGTAGCGGCCTTCGCCGCCCGTCACCAGAATCAGATCGCCCTTGCGAAGTCTCTCGATGAAGTCCGTAAACGAACCCGCGCCGTAAGCGCGCTCGCTGAAGCTCGAATCCAGCTGGAGCATCGTCGATTTCAGAAGTCCGAGTTGCGGACGCACTTCGCGCCGCTCCAGAACCTGCAACGCACGCTCTACCAGCGGCATCGCCTGGTGCAGATCGAGCGCCGGACGGCGTGACTGCTGCTCCCTCGGATCTCTCTGTTCACGCGGTTCACGCTGTTCCCGCTGCACGTGAGGCGCGTTCTGCTGGCCGCCTTCTTTCGGAACGGACTGCTGTTGCTGCTGCGGGCGGTCGCCGCCGGACTGCTGCGGACGGTCCTGCCTGTCGCGGTCCCGATCACGTCCGCCATCGCGTCCACCGTGGTCGCGATGCGAACGCGTGGAGCGGCTGTCGTCCAGCATCGATTCGTAGCTGATGAACTCATGGCAGTTCTTCTGCAGAATCGTGCTCGTGAAGGCCTTGCCGCCCACCACGAATACCGTCTTATCGTACTGCTTCAGCTTGTTGACCAGCGCCATGAAGTCGCTGTCGCCGCTGACAATGGCAAACGCATTGATGTGATCGTGCGTGAACGCCATTTCCAGCGCGTCGAGCGCCAGGTTGATGTCGCCGCCATTCTTATCGCCGCGGGGCGAGGGATCGCGCTGCACCATCTGCACCGCGTACTCCGAAAGCTGGCGGGTGGAATTCTCCATCCGTCCCCAGTTCGCGTAAGCGATCTTGGTGACGATTTCGCCGCGTTCCTTGAGAGCTTCAAGAACCACCGACACGTCGAATTCCCGCTGCAGCGTCGATTTCACGCCGATTTCAATATTGTCGAAGTCGATGAAGACCGCAATCTTCAGATGCTTTTCCATGTGTGTTCTGTAACCGCTTGCCTTCTGCGGCTCACGCCGCTCCATTTCATACCGCGCTTCAGCCCGTCCCGCTTCGTACCGAGGCTGCGGACGTACTGCGTCAAACCGCTCGCGACGCGAGGCATCGAAACGGGGTTCGCGTTCGCGATTGCGATCCGCGCCATACGGTGCCTTCCGGCGCATGCCCTGCGGACGCGGTTCCCGGCGGGGTTCGCCGGATTCCGCTTCCTGCATCTGCGGCTGGTCATCCAGGTCGGCGTCGTTCGGCTGTTCGCCGAAACCTTCCGGCTCAATCCGCGAAATCTCCGCCTGCATCTCCTGTGGAACTTCTTCCTGCACCGGCTCCGGCTTTACGGGCTCGGCCTTGACAGGTTCCGGCTGGGCGGCTTCCACCACTACTTCTTCTTGTCGCGGCTCGGTTTCGCGCTTTTCCACTCGCGGGTGCCGCTGCCGCGTCTCGCCCTGCATTGTTACGCTTTGCGCACCCGAGTGCGTATCCATTTTTTCCATTAATTTCCTGCCACGGGGCCCACGGCCTCGTGGACTGCTTTTACTATGGTTTCCAGTGAAGCGCCGGGCTGGAAAACTGCTGCCACGCCCTGCCGCTCCAGCTCCCGCGCATCTTCGCGCGGAATAATCCCCCCGACAATGACTCGGACGCCTGCCATGTCATTCTGCCGCAGCAACTCCATCACACGGGGGACGATGGCGTTGTGCGCCCCGGAAAGCATCGATAAGCCGATCACCTGCACATCTTCCTGCAGGGCGGCGTTCACAATCATCTCAGGGGTCTGTCGCAAACCAGTATAGATTACTTCCATGCCCGCGTCCCGCAGAGCCTTTGCGATTACCTTTGCGCCACGGTCATGGCCGTCAAGGCCAGGCTTCGCGACAAGGACGCGTATAGGAGTAGTCATATCGCGGTTTGCGACCGCTGGACCCATGGTAGCAGTATCGTATGTGATAGCAGTACCCGCCACCCATTTGTGTAGCGGGTACCGCCACCCCCGGCGGAACTACCGCCGATTTACTTCTGCCGACCGAACGTCACCATCCTGCAGGTTCACCGAGCAGGAGAAATCGAACCAGACCGGCCTTCCCCGTTCAAGCCCGGACGCCACACCGACAACATAGTCGTTTCTACCTGGCCTGTCGTCAATATTTACCGATCCGAAGTCGATCCGACTGTAGCCGTCCCGCGCCAGGCGCTGCTCCACAGAGACTTCGCAGCCCTGAATCGCGCGGCTTGTCGCGGCCTCGCCATACATGCTTTCGTTGTTCCGCATCGGCTGGATATCGGCGGAGCGCACCATGCCGGTATCGAAGTTCACCGAGCAGGAGAACCGATAGCTGCGCGGACGCCCCTGGCGAACGTTGCGCGCTTCGAAGAAGCCCGTGACAAAGTCATTGCGGCCGGGTTGATCGTCCATCAGGGTGCGACGGAAAACGATCTCGTTCGCGCCATAGCGCCGTGCCGCCTGCGTTCTTACGTAGGTCTGGCAGCCCTGGATCGCCTCGTCCGTTCCGAAGCGGTTGCCACGGCGGTCGCCATTGTCCCGACCGTTCAGGTCGCGGCGGTCCTGCATAGGCGGGCCCTGCATACCCCGATCCTGCGGCATGGGCGGTACGGGCGCGGGCATCACCGGCACCGGGCCATTGCGCGACATTTCGCCCATCCCGCGCTGGTCGCCCACACCCCAGGTAACTTCAAACGTATAACCTTCCTGACCGTTATCCGGATCATCGATTCGGATGGTCGCGACGCCGCCATTTTGCGGAGCCTGCAGCAACTGCTGTTGGCCCCGGCCATCGATGCCCCGGAACCGGAAGTCGGCCGGGTTGGCGGGCAGGGGTGACGTACATTCAAAGCGCTTCCACTGCGGGGACTGGCCTTTCAGGTTGCGCAGCGTGGCCACGTCTCCCCTGATTTCCACCTGGGCGGCTCCATCCACCACCACCTCCACCACACACCGGCCTTCGCCTGGGTTACGCATATTCAGCGGCACCGAGCGTTTCTGCAACGTTTGGGCCTGCGCGACTACCGTCAGCGTCGCGAGCGCGACGAAACAACCTGCATATCTGGATAACATAAGGACCTCCTCGTGACTTCTTGCAATCCGGGGGCCAATGACGCCCGGTCCGCTATTCCCACTCAATCGTGCCCGGTGGCTTGTGCGTCAGGTCATAATAGACGCCCGCGATTTCGGGAATCTCCAGAACCCGCGCGGCCATGGCACGCAACAACTCATCCGGCATCGTGACCGAATCGGCCGTCATGCCATCCACCGAAAAGATCGGGCGAAGCACGACAGAATCGCGCGACTCGCCAGATCCCATCGGGATCAGGATCACCGGGAACTGCCACACGCAATTGTCGAAGCCCGATTCGTGCGACATCTGCCGGACAATCCCGTCAGCCCGCCGCAACAATTCCAGGCGGCCGTGCGTAATGTAACTCGAAAACACGCGCTGGTGGCTGAGCGGTTCGCGCGCGGCCACACACGCCATCACGCGATTCACGCCCGTGCTGCGATTCACCAACTCCGTCGCCTCATCCTGTAGCTTCGCGGCCGCGGACGGGAACGCATCAATCGCGAGAACGGGGGCGTAGCTGCGGGAATCCCCCTGGACGCCGACCGAGTGCACCGGCACCAGCCAGCCTTCCGAAAAACGTGTCACCGCGTGCTCTTCCGCCGAGCACAGGCAGCGGATTGCGAGTCCCGGGCCTGGAAACGGGTGCCGGTCCAGCAACAATCCCGAAAGACCCATTTCTCGACCAATCTTGCGCACTTCGTCCTTGTAGAAGTCCGCCAGTGGCTCCACAATCAGGCCCTGCTCCATCAGTTTCTGGATGCCGGGAACGCGGTTGTGGTGCGTCTTAATCGTCGCCGCTTTCGATTGATCGCGGTTACTGCCGCCCGATTCGATTGTATCGGGATAAATAGTTCCCTGCCCCAGAATCCAGGTGCCATCCGCCAGGCCGCGTTCGGCCATAATCCGTTCCTGCACCTTCACAAATTGCTCGCCGATAATATGGCGCTTCAGTTCCGGCTCGTAAACGCCTTCCAGCGGAGCCAGGAATTCCTCTTCCGCGTGAATCACCGTCACCACATCGTGTCCGAGACCCGCGAACGTCTCTTCCACAAACTCCGTCTCGCCTTCGCGCATCAGGCCGGTATCCACGTACACGCCGCAGACGCGCTCGCTGCCCAGCGCCGAGAGGCACAACGAAAATGCCACCGTGGAATCCACCCCGCCACTCACGAAGAAGAATACGTTGCGGCCCGCCGCGCGATCCCGAATCTGGTCTTCCACCTGGGCGATCCGGTTGGCCGGATTCCAGTCTTTATCGCACCCGCAGATGCGGAAGAGGAAGTTCTCCAGGATCTTCGTGCCCTCGGTGGTGTGGACCACCTCGGGATGAAACTGCACGCCGTAGATACGGCGGACCGCGTCTTCAATCGCGGCCGTCGCGCATATCGTCGTCGACGCCAGCACCCGAAAACCTGCGGGCGGCGCCGCCACCAGATCGCGATGCGACATCCAGATCTTCTGGTGATCGGTCAGCCCCGCGAACAGCAAGGAATCCGTAACCTTCAGGTCCAGGAACGCCAGGCCAAACTCGCCCTTATCGCCCTTGCGCACTTCACCACCCAAAAGCTGGGTGATCAGTTGCTGGCCGTAGCAAATGCCCAGCGTGGGAACGCCTGCCGCGAGGACGGCAGGATCCATGCTGGGGCTGGACTGGTCATAGACGCTGCTCGGGCCACCCGAGATGATGACGCCACGCGCGTGACGAAGCTCCGCCACGGGAGTTTCGCTCGGGAAGACGGCGGATGAAACGCCGAGTTCACGCACCTTTCGGGCAATCAAGTGGCAATACTGGCCACCGGTGTCGAGGACCGCGATTTGGGCTGGAGAGACTACTTTGCCGCCCTCTCTGCGCGCTTCTTGCTCACCGTGAGCAACAACGCTTCTGCCTTAGGCATAGCGGCAACAGCAGCTTCCACTTCGGGATCGGTCTCCAGGGCATACTTGGTGGATTCATCCACGTTGAAACCCGTCTTGTAGATCTCGCCCTGCATACGATGACGAATCGCCTCGTATTCTTTGGTGAAAGCGGCTTCGGTGTACTCGATCTTCTGATCCTTCAGCCAGCCCTTGAGCGCGTTCATCTGGGCCGTATCGAAATTCCAGCCTGCGGGGAGCTGCTCTTTGTGAATGGAGAAAAAATGCTTGGTGTAGTTCTGGAAAACGTACTTGCCGTACAGTTCGATTTCCAGCGGGCCGGGCTTCGGCACTTCGAACTTCTCGTCCGGTGAGATACCGCCGCCGCCATACACCGTGCGACCGCCATCGGTCATCTTGACGTCCGAAAGGTTACGCGCCTCGGTGTCCTTGCGGTAATAGTAATCAAAGAACGAAACGCTGGAGTAGTCGCGCTGGATCAGACGTCCGCTGGGCGTATAGTAACGCGCGGTCGTGAGCGCAAGACCGGTGTTTTCCTGAAGAGGATACACGGTCTGCACGAGTCCCTTGCCAAACGTGTTGTCGCCCAGAATCCAGGCACGGTCATGATCCTGCAAAGCGCCGGACACGATCTCCGAAGCACTGGCGGAATTGCGATTCACCACCACCACGATCGGATAGTTCAGGCCGTGATTGCCGTCGCTCGCCTTATAAGAGCGTTCCTGCGAAGCGCGGCCGTGGTGCGAGACCACCTCGGCACCTTTGGGGAGCAGGTGACCGGCTACTTCAACCGCCTGTGTCAGCAAACCGCCCGGGTTGCCGCGCAGATCGAGAACCAGACCCTTGAGATTGTTTTCGTCCAGCTTCTTCAGGCCGTTGATGAAATCCGCGCCCGTCGTTTCAATGAAACCGGTGCTGTCGATGCGAATATAGCCGATGCCGTTCTTCAGCATGAAAGCGGCCGAAACGCTGGAACGATTGATTTCGTCGCGCAGCATTTCCACCGTGAGTTCGTCGGTGCCTTCGCCGCGCTGGACCTTCACTTTGACCGCCGTGCCGCGCGGTCCCTTCAGCAGGTCGACCACTTCCGTGGAAGTGAGGCCGTCGGTCTTCGTGCCGTTCACGTTGACGATCACGTCATTGGGGCGAAGACCGGCCTTATAGGCGGGAGAACCAACGAAGGGCTCCACCACGATGGTCTGGAGAACGCCCGCCACGTTCGTGCGGGGCTCAATCCTCATGCCGACACCATAATAATGTCCGCGCTGGTCTTCCTTCATCTGCGCGAGGGCCTTCGGATCAAAGAAGTTGGAGTGCGGATCGAGCGTGCGGAGCATGCCCTGGATCGCGCCACCGTAGATGGCCTTATCCGCGTTGATCGGGTCCGCGAAATTCTGCTCCACGGTGGAGTAGAGGCGCGTGAAGTCCTTGACGCTGGCGCTGATGTCGTCATCGCCGCTGGCAGCGGAGGCGATGGTGGTGTTGGGGCCATAAAGGCCGCCAAGAACCGCGCAGGCGAGGACCAGAAGCGGGATCAGGATGAAGGACCGGAATTTAGCCATAGCGTTAGACAGACCTTTTTAGAAGTATAGCAATATTGATAAGACGTCATTTAGGACAAAACGTTTCAGGAGAGCCATCAGCGGTCAGCTTTCAGCACTCAGCCTTCCATACGTTCACCCTCCGGCCGCATGCCGCTACTTCGGGGCCGCCGCCTTCGCTGCAGCCGTCTTCGCCACCTGCGCCTTCGGCATCTTTGTCAGGTTTTCAGCGATGAAAACCCCGCTCTTGCCCCCGGCCACCACATCCAGATCGCCGTCGCCATCAATATCCACCGTCCGCACCTGAAGCCCGGCACCCATGCGACTGCCGTAGTCGATCAGATGCCGGATCCATTCCACGCCCCCGTTCCCGGTCGCCTTGCGGTATTCATACCAATAAAGACCCAGCGGCTCTTTTTCCCCAGGGTCGCTGCCATTGTGGGCCATGTAGCGCTTGCCCGTGACCAAATCCGACTGGCCATCCCCATTGATGTCGATCAATTCCGTCGCATGCGCCTGGGACCACGAGTTATCAATGGTCCGCCGTGTCCACGTCGGCTCCTTGCCCGCCTGCGCAGGTCCCTGCTCCAACCAGAAAATCCCGTAATCGTGAGCTGCGGTCGTGAGAATATCCTTGCGCCCGTCGCCATTGATATCCAGCACGTACATGTACCCGAACCTGGTGCGCGCCGGCGGTGTGGGCGGAGTGACAGGCATCACACCCGCGCGACCGGCCGGTGCCGGCGGCAAATCCCAATCCGTGGCATGGAACGTCCACTCGGCGGCGTCGGATGAGGGGTCCGCCGGGGCCTCAAACCAGCCTTTCGGCGTAATGATGTCGTTGCGGCCATCGCCATTGATGTCGCCCGCGCCGATGCCATGGCCGTAGCTCTGCTTGCTGACCACATGCTTCACCCATTTGTGATCTTTCAGTTCAAACCAGGCAAGCGGCACATTGGCGCGGTCAAACTCCGGCAGCAGTTCCAGCGCCTTGCCATCATTATTCAGATCCACCAGAAACGCGAATTCAGTCGGGCCACTGGCGTCGATCTCCGTCTTGACCCATTCCTTGACCGCAGGCGAAGCGACCGTCTTGCCCGGATTCCGCAGCCAGACAATATTCCCCGAAAAATAGCCAAACTGCACGATATCGGGGTAGCCATCGCCATCCACGTCCACAATCAGGTCGCTGAAGTTGTCCACGTAGTTGGAAGTGAAGTTGATATCGCGAAGGTGGTGCTTCTTCCAGGACGGCGCTTCATACCAGGAATCGCCGGAGACGATGTCCAGGAGGCCGTCCTTATTGATGTCCACCACGGCGGTGGTTTCCGTGGCACCGGGATCGATCATTTTGACGCGAAAGGTGATGTCGGCGGGGCGACTGGCCGCCGCCAGCAGGGCGGCGGTTGCCAGCGGGAGGATGAGCTTGCGCATGGTTGACATCATATATCGTTTACCTCCTCTCCAGGGACGATGGCTCAAAATGCCTGCCCGAGTCGTGACTCCGCATTCGCTAAACTCGCGTCAGCACTCCATGAACCTGATACTTCGGTCGGCGGTGGACACAGATATTCCCGCTCTCACCGTTTTAATTGCACTCTCTGTCCGCCAGCTGCAGGCCGGAGACTATACCCCTTCGCAACTGGAAGGTGCCCTGCAGTCTGTCTACGGAGTGGATACACAATTGATACGGGACGAAACGTATTTCGTGGCCGAGGTCGGCGGCACCATCGTCGCCTGCGGAGGCTGGAGTAAGCGGCGGACTTTGTTCGGGGCCGATCATTGCGCCGGCCGGGAAGATTCCCTGCTCGATCCAACGCGCGATTCGGCGAAAATTCGAGCGTTTTTTGTGCATCCCGATTGGGTGAGGCGAGGAATCGGTGCTCGCCTGCTGGAGGTCTGCGAACAGGCGGCGCGCTCTCAGGGCTTCTCACGATTCGAAATGGGGGCGACTCTGACCGGCGTCGCGTTGTATAAAGCCCGGGGCTATCGCGAAGTAGAGCGGATAGAAGTGGCTCTCGACGCCGGAGAAGTGCTGCCCATAGTGAGAATGGCCAAATAGGGTTTAGCCAGGGAGCGGGCTCCTCTCCTGCCTCCCCCGCGACATCCGAACCTGTTTTCTTCTGACCCGGTTTTTGGGTTAGACTCGAATCTACCGATCCGGCAGGAATTACGTCGTTATCCTGGAGGATTACGTGAAATCTTTGGTCGCCCTGTTGTCGCTCACCGCCTCGCTCGCGGCACAGACAGCCATCGTGGAATGCGTCGTCGTCAACCAGACGACCCGCCAGCCGCTGAGCGACGTCCACATCCGCGTCCTCACCGGCGACGTCGCCACCGTCAGCGTGGAGCGCGTCTACGGCGCCATCAGCGACCGCGCCGGCCATTTCTCCATCTCCGGCATCAGGCCGGGTCTCTACCTCATCGTCCCGGAACGCACCGGCTACGTTTTCGTCCGCACCCCCGGGCCCATCCCGGCGCCGGTTCTCGCGCTCAAGCCCGGCCAGCACATTACCGACCAGCAGGTGGAAATGACCCCCATCAGTTTCGTCTCCGGCCACGTGGTCGACGACTCCGGCGACCCCGTCCCCCGCGCCTCCCTCCAACTCCGCGCCGCCCCGCCCGATACCGACTTCGTCAATCCCTTCGCCGTTCCCCTCCCCAACTACACCGACGATCACGGCGAATTCCACGTCGTCGTCTCTCCCGGCAACTACTACGTGCAGGCCACGCCGCGCAACTATCAGCCCAGTTCAGCCGGTCCGTACGTTGCGACGTACTATCCGAGCAGCGCCAATCTCAGCGAAGCGTCACCCGTTCAGGTGACGCCCGGTCGCGACGTCACTTCCATCGAAATCCGCCTGACGCATTTCCGTCCGCCCACACCCGGCGCAGGCACCGCGCAACCTCTGTCCGTCAGTGGTCTCGTGACAGGCATCCCCGATGGGGCGCGCCCCACCGTCATGCTGCTCAGCCGGACGAACTCCGTTCAGATGCAGCCCTATCGCGGGGCCGCTGTGAACCCCGAGGGCAAGTTCAACCTCCCTGGCATGCCGCCAGGAACTTACCGCGTATACGCGCAATTCGGGCAGGGCAAGATGCGACTGCAAAGCCAGCCGCTGGACGTCCAGCTCACCGCCGCCGACGCCGGCAATCTCCAGCTCCGCCTCGCCCCGGCCGAGGATCTCACCGGCTCTCTGGAAGTCGCCGGCGAAACGCCGGGTGCCGCACCCGCCCGCAAGCTTTCGGTGAAGCTGGAATCCATCGAGCCAAGCGGCCTCGGCACTCCCGAAACAACTCCCGCCGAAGTCGCGAAGGACGGCACCTTCCGCATCCCCGCCGTCTTCCCCGGCCGCTATCGCCTCCGCGTGGAGCCGCTTCCTGACGGAGCCTTCATCCGTTCCGTCACGCTGGACGGCGCACCGGTCGACGACGCCGCCTTCGAGTTTTCCCCCGGAGCCGCCCGCCTCAAAATCGCCATCAGCCGCAATGCCGGTCAACTCTCCGGTAACGTACTCGGCCATGATGGCGCACCGCTGACCAGCCCGCTGGCCGCAGTCTTCGTCTGGAAGAATGCTAACCAGATCCAGCCCGAACACAACCCGGTCGCCAATAGCCAATACGCTCTCAAAGAGCTGCGGCCCGGCAAGTATCGCGTGCTCGCAGTGGATGCCTTCGACTTCACCAATCTCGCCGGGGCCAACGATCCGGATCAGTTCGCCAAAGCCCTGCTGACCGCAGCTGAGGAGATCGAGATCAAGGAAGGCGTCCGCATGGTGAAGAATCTCAAAGTAGTCGCGAAGGAGGATATCCATGTCCAGCCCAAACAGTAAACCGCTCCCCCGCATGCTGCTGCTGAGCCTGCTTGCCGCCGCCGCACTGCCCCCAATACAAGCCCAACCGCCACAGCAATTTCAGCCGCAAGCGCCCCCCACCGGCAACGGGTCCGTCTCCGGCACAGTCACCAACTCGGTGACGGGTGCGCCTGTGCTCCACGCGCATGTGATCGTGATGGTCATGGGCAATAGGGGCATGCGCTCCTTCAACGCCGATACCAATGCCCAGGGCGGCTTCACCGTCGAAAAACTGCCACCCGGGCGGCTCGCCTTCACCGTGGACCGCGCGGGCTTCGTGGCGTCGTCGCAGCTCCTTGCGAATGCCGATCTGCGTCCCGACGAAAAGAGAGAGGGGCTCAAACTGACCCTCGCCCCCACCGGCGGAATCTCCGGCCGCGTGCTCAATGCCGAAGGTGCCGGTGTCCAGGGCGCGATCGTCTCGCTCGATGGAGCCACAGTCGGAACCGACCCCGCTACTACAGACGAAAAGGGCCAGTTCCGCATCAGCGGCATCCCCCCGGGCAAGTATCGCCTGTCCGCCAATCCGAACGCAATGCCCTTCCCCCCGGAGATCCGTACCGACGGCACGCACGAAACCCATGACGCCCGCACCTACTATCCCGACGCGCTCACCGTGAGTGCCGGACTGCGCGTGGAAGTAGCAGCCGGCACCGAGGTCTCAGGCATCGATATCCGGCTCGTCCGCACCCCTGTCGTCACGCTGAGCGGCAGAGTCGTGGATATACCCGCAGGGAGCAAAGCGTCGGTTCGCGCGGTCTCCAGTGTGGCCACCGGCGGCACCGTGAAAACGGCGAACATCGTCAAAGCGGATGGCTCGTTCCAGATCTGGCAGCTCGATCCGGGAAAATACACCGTGGTCGCCACCACACAGAATCAGGGTTCCGTGCGCGGCCTGCAATCCGCCCCTGTCGATATTGAAGTGCAGGGCCAGGACATCGGCAATGTCGAACTGCGCATGGTGCAGCCCTTCGACGTATCCGCCCGCCTGGGCTTCGACGATGCCAAAGCGCGCGAACGTCCCACCATGCAGGTACGCCAGGGTCCGCAGCAGATGGCTCCAGCACAAAACGCCCCGCCCCAACCGCAGCCGCGACGCATCGCACTGCTGCCGCAGGGGCAGACCTTCGTCGGTATGAACATGCAGCAGGCCGATGTTGGCGATGACGAATCATTCACAGCCGAAAAGCTCCAGCCCGGCCGCTACCGCGTGGCACCGTCGTGGGGCGTGTACGTGAAATCGGTGAGCATTGGCGGCATGGAAACGGAAGGCGACATCCTCGATCTGCGCAACGGCCCGGTCGGCGATGTCACCGTAACGCTGGGGGCGTTGACCGGCGAAGTCTCGGGAGTGGTGACCGATTCGAGCGGGCCGGCTGCCGGCGTGAACGTGGTGATCTTCGGGGAAGGCACCTTCGGGCGCCCCCCGATGGGCGCGACGTCCGCCGCCGATGGCACCTACAAATTCGCGGCGATTCCACCGGGGAAATATCGGTTGCTCGCCGGTGACAACGATATCCTGACACAAGCCACGCGGGGCAGGGATACGGACGAGTACGCCGACACAGTGGAGACCATCAACGTGCTGCCCGACGCCAAAATCACCAAAACGCTGGTGAAGCGCACGTCAGGTGCGAGATAAAAGGACTGTCCGTAGTGAGCAGTCCCTGCCTGACATTTTCTCCCGGCTGAGGATTTTGGCGGAACGCTTTACTCCGCGATCTCCGCCAGCTACGATCATGAATGCCCGCGATCTGCGCGAAATGAATGGAGCAAAGCATATGAGCCTGAAGAGCATTGAAATTTCGGTCGACAAAGGAAAGCTGAAACTGAATCCTCCGACTTTGCAGGTGGCCCTGGACGATTACGTGCAGTGGTGCGTCAAGCCGAATAACGGCATCAACGCCGCGACAGTCGATGCAACCTCTTGTCCCTTTGGCGGCGGTGGCATGATCAATATAGGTTGGAACGTCAGCTTCTCACCGTGCTTCCCGTGCCCGGCGCCAGCGATCACACTCAAAGGAAAGTTTCAGTATTCCGTCTGTGCATGCGTCGGAACCGCCCCAAACAGCGTTTCGCTGGTTGAGTCCGGCGAACTGGTAGTCGGCTAGGCGAATCGCCGCCTTTCCCTGCCTTCTTGGCGCTCGTTGCGAACCTTGGTGCCTTTGCGTGCAAAGCCCGGCTCAGTTCTCGTTCGGCTTCTCATCAATGTGGTCGTTTAGTTCACCGCACGATCTCTTCACCTTGCGGCTACGCTATCCGTGCACAACCGCGAGCGTGTGGGCCGCAAAGCTGAAGCGATCTTTTTCATTCACAAATTTCACAAAAATATATTCAGCTTATTCCTCAATGACTTAACGAAAAACCGCTCCCTGACCCCTTCCCCACGCATGTTACTTATTCAATCGGGAAAGGACCCACAACCATGTCAACTCAGGCTCAGCAAACGGCTAACGCAATTAACTCTCAATCCTCCACCGGCCCCACCTCCGAAGCAGGCCGCGCCACCTCCTCGAAGAACGCCCTCAAACACGGCCTCTTCTCCACCGCAGACTTCATCCTCCCAGGCGAACAACCCTTTTACGACCACCTCGTCGAATCGCTCGAAAGCGAACTCGCCCCCGTTGGCATCCTCGAAAACACCCTCGTCGCGGAGATCCGCCGCGCCACATGGCGTCTCCGCCGTTGCAGCCTCATGGACGAATGGATTTGCCGGGGGCTCAGGAACCCAATCCTCGAAGATTTCGAGGAAAAAACGCAGCTCTCCGTCGACCGCGCCCGCACCCTCTACAATCGCCTGCTCCTCAGATGCCAGGCCGAACTGCGCAAACTTCAGGCCGAACGCCGCAGCCGCGAGGCCGCCCCCGTGGAAGTTCCGCAGGCAGCCAGGACAGGCACAGCCCCTGCCCCAATATCCAAATCGGCTTCGTTTTGTAAAAATGAAAATCCGCAGCCACCGGTGCCCACAGGCACCGATCTGTTAGCGACGCCGCGAAACGCCGTCTGCAACTGCGGTTCAGGTCAGAAATACAAGCGCTGCTGTGGTCGGAACGCCCCCGCCATCCTCCACGCTGCCTGAATTGGCTTCGTTTTGTAACTTCGTTTTATTCGAACAGGCCGGATACGCGCCATTCCCGTCTGAGAGCGGAAAACGGAGGACGGACTTAGCAGGGTGCTGAAAAACTCACAAAACCGCTTGCCGGCGCGCGCGGCCTCAGAAGGCGGCTGATGTTTCGACAGAACTTACTGCGCCGCGACTGCGAGGGAGCGGTCACAAACCTGCTGTTAGATCTTGCCTCGAAAATGTTCCTTCGAGCGTTGGTTAATATTCAGGGCTTGGGTTATTGCCTTTTGTTCTTGATGGCCGTCTCTGACGAGGAGCTCCGGCCAATGGTTCTTTCTCAACTGAATATCCCTGTGCGGATTGGCGAGCCCGAACTCCCGCCGCCGCGGCAGCTTTCGTCGGACCGGCTTTGGGAAATTTGCCAGGCGAACTTGCCCCCGGCTGATTCGATCGCGTTTCCGAACATTTTCATCTCCAGGAGTGCCCCGCACCTCGGGCCGTAGAGTTGAAAACCGAATAACTACTGCGTAACGTTTACGGTCACACCAGGCTGTGACGGGTAGCCGCCCACTATCACCTGCACCAGTTCCGTGCCCGGAATCAGGTTTGTCGGAATCTGGAAGTTCACCTGCATCACCCCGGCCACCAGCGAGGGCGATCCACCCGCGTAGGTCGGCGTCACGAACTGGCTGCCGATCTTCACCTGCACCGCGAGATTCGGCAGTGGGCAGGATGCCGTCGTCACGCAGGTCAGCGACGCGGGCTTGCCGTCCACCGCTGCGCTCGTATAGCCTTCGCCTGTCGCATAGAGCGTCATGAAACTACCCAGGCGCGCCGGATTCGCAGCGCTGTTGATGGTTCCATCCGCCACGTTGACCGCGGCAGCCTGGCCGACGCCGGAAGCATCGCGCGTGAAAACATTCGGCACACGGGCTGAGACCGGCACGGAAGCCGTAAAAGTCTTACCCGAATAGGTCACCGCAATCGACGCGCTCGCTGACCCGGAGATCCCATAAGGAGCCACCACCGCTACCAGACCGTTCGATGTATAAACGATCGGCGCGGACGTCCCGTTAAACGTAACCGACGTTCCCGCCAATGTGGTCGGAAAGAGCCCGTTGGTGAGAGTGAACTGCGTGAGCGTGGCCGGTCCCAGGCCGGAACCGTATAGAGTCACAATCTCGCCTGGCGCGATGGTACCCGGCTGCAGCGCCGAACCGGGCAACTGGCTGGCCGCGTCCTGCACGCCGACCGAAGAAGCGACCGGCACCAGACGCCGAATGATGTGGTTCTGTGTATCGGCCACCAGGATGCTGCCATCCGGAGCCACAGTCAGTCCGCTGGCCTGATTCAGAGAGGCAAGCGAACCAGGTCCGCCATCGCCACCATAACCCGGTGCGCCGTTGCCGGCAATCGTAACCACTCCGCCGCCGGGTAGGGCCTTCCGAACCGTCGAACTCGCCCCGTCCACAAAGTAAAAATTACCCGCTGAATCGATGCCGAGCCCTTTGGGCGTCACGTTGGAAACGACCGTCGTGATGTTGCCGCTCGCATCCACTTTGCGGATATTGTTGTTGCCGGTGTCGCCGATGTAGAGGTTGCCGGCGGCGTCGATTGCCAAAGAACTGGGGAACGCCAGCGTCGCCTTCGATGCCGCGCCGCCATCGCCGGAGTTGCCATAAGCGCTGGTGCCTGCGAAGTTGGAAATGACGCCCGCGCTGGTCACCATACGGACCACCGATGCCGCGTAATCGGCCACGTACAGATTGCCCCTGGAATCAAGGACCAGCGCACCGGGTGAAATAAACGGAGCACCGGAAGCCGCACCACAGTAAGGCACGGCGGAGTTACCGGCAAAGGTCGTGATACCGGCGGAAGTATCCACCTTGAGAATCCGGCATGTGGAGGTATCGGAAAGATAGACGTTGCCGCTGGAATCCACCGCGATCCCATGGATATCTGTTAGATTGGCGTTCAGAATCGCGTCCCCACCCTTGGTTCCAAGAGGGGAGTTGCCTGCCACCATGCTGATGTTGCCGGTACTCAGCGTTACCATGCGAACGGTTCGGGTGTAGTAATCGCCAATGTAGATGTTGCCCTTGGAATCCGTGACCACAGTGGACGGCGAGTATAGGTTCGCGCTGGTGGCAGGGGTTGCCGTGAAATCGCCATTAGCAGGATATAGACCTGAGGCCTGTGGCCTGCCGGCAACCGTGGAAATCGTATACTGCTGGGCGGCAACCAGGCCAGCCGTGGCAAACAACAGGCAAACAGTCTGGAGACTCTTCATTTAGGGTTGGACACCATCGTTCAGTTTTTGCGGTCGGATGCACCGGTCCCGCGGCTTCAAAGGTGAGACGTTCACGCACGGAATTCCGTTGCGAACTTCTGTTTCGCTCACTCTGAGCCGCAGCCCGACTCTGCCGGATGCGCTAAAGGCAATGATACCAGCGCACCAGCGGCAATCCCGGAACGGGTATGGCAGAATCGGGATTATGCGATCTGCCTTCACGCGGCGTGGCCTGCTCGAATTGGCGGCGCTGCTGCCTGCCTGGCAGGCGGCAGGACAAGCGCCTGTCGGGCGCGTGGTAGCTGAGCCCCCGGCGGATCGCGACCCGGTGGAGCAACCCACTCCGGAAAGCTTCCGGGTCTACACGGAAGCCCCGCGGCTCTTTCTGTCCACCTCGCGCCTGCGCCTGCTCAGGCGGGAACGCGAACGCCGATCCATCCGCTGGGAACAGTTCGAGACGCTCTGGCAGGCAGGCACCCAGTACCCGGAATTCGGCTGGACGGCGGCGCTCCGGTACCAGATCGCCGAGGAAGGTGCCGTCGGTCGTCAGGCCGTCACCTGGGCCGCCAACGCGGCCCCCGATGGGAAAGCTCCGGTGTCGGACGGCGTCCTCCGGCAGATCGCAATCGTGGCCGATTGGTGCGCGCCCCTGCTGTCAGCCGACGACAAGGCGCAGATCTATCCGAAGCTGGAACGGGCGATGGCAGGACCGGCGGGCAACCTCGCCGCCGCGCGGACGAAGACCCTGGCCGCCATCGCGCTCTCGGAGGCGAAGCCGGACTCAGCGGTGAAAGCCCTCCGCGAAGTATATGAGGGTTTCTGGCTGGGCACGTTCCTCCCCGGCCTGCGCGCGGCGAAATTGCACGTCTCCAGCTCCGACGCCAATGCCATGTTGGAATTGATGCACGCCTTCCGGGACAACCTGAATTTCGATCTCCGGCAGACCTTCGGCAAGTGGTTCCGCGACTACCCGCTCACCCACATCCTGGCCCACTACCCTGAACCGTTCCCCGCCGCCGAGAACGAGTACCGGATTCCAGTGGACCCGGAAATGGATAAGCGCGGTCCGGATGTCACGAAGGCCACGCTCTCACGCGCCGCCGAACTGGCCATGGTGGCGCTCGATTCCAATGCGCCGGAGACCCAGCTGCTCCAGGGCTTCCTGATGAACGACCGCTTCCTGATGCGCGGGGCGCTGGGTATTACGTATGAAATGCTGTGGGCCAACCCCTACCAGCCGGGCCTGAGTTACTATCATGTGCCGCTGGTGGCGCATGACGAAGTGGGAGGCGAGTTGTACGTTCGCTCGTCATGGGAAGACGATGCCCAACTGCTCGCCTTCACCGGCGGTCAGCTCCAGTTGTTCGCCAACGGAGAAATGGTGAAGGTGGACCCCGGCGTGGAACACGTACCGATCGACGTGACGGAGGCCACCGTGTTCTTTGCCCGGGGCACCACAAAGTTCCGTGTGCCCGATCGTAAGCCGGTGGAACAGCCCCGCAATCCGGCCGACGCCGATCCCGACCAGCCCCCCGACGATCTGCCTCAGGATGACGTCTTCATCATCGGGCTCAACGCAAAGCGCCGCTATCACGTGGAAGTGGATGGCGAAGGCATGCTGGAAACCGCGTCCGACGTGGGCGGCATCGTCTACCTGCCCGGTCTGCCCGCCGGAGCGAGCGTGAGATTCGGTCTGGCCCCGCCGGTCTAGACCGACAACCCCGGGGCCCAGGCCCCCCGCCCAAAGCCGCTCGAGCCACCACAGGACTCCCATTGCCTCAGCCCCTGCCCAAAGCCGCGCGAGCCGCCAACGACGGCCCAAGTCCCCCGCCCAACACCCCGCGAACCGCCGCCCGCGGACAGCCCGGATTTCGGTTATGATTGGGCAATGAGACACTGGCTCATTCATTGGCTGCTCAGCGCGGTGGCGCTGTTAATCGTCGCGAACGTCGTCCCCGGCATTCAGGTGGATGGCCTGGGCTCGGCCTTCATAGCGGCCATCGTGATCGGTCTGGTCAGTGCCACGGTCGGGCTGGTGCTGAAGATCATGCTGCTGCCGTTCATCATCGTGACGCTCGGCCTCGTGTACTTCCTGATCAACGGACTGATGCTGAAACTGGCCTCGGCCCTTGTGCCCGGCTTCCGAGTGAACGGGATTATGGCGGCGACCATCGGTGCGATCCTGCTGACCATAGTGGATTACTTTTTGAACCAGCTGGTCCTGTAGAGTCTCACCGCCAGGTCCGGTCGATCTCCCGGCCGAACCACCACACTGAGCCCGCCCACGCCGCGACGCAGAGCAACAACACCAGAGGACTGCTGTAGACCACGGCGGCTCCAGCCATGGTCATTGGCAGAATCTGCGCGATCGCGTCGCCAAACGACGGACCTGCCCGGAACCGCCACCGGTTCTGAAACCGCAGCGTATGGATGCTGGTCTTGTGACCGACGGCGAGCGCCACCAGCGCCGCTCCCATGGCACCCGGCAGCGATAGCGGCGCGGCCACCAGCAGCGCCATCGTCAGATAGGCAACGTCCTTCGCCAACAGCAGCTTCCAGCCGGCCATAGGCATCAGCCGATACCGCGTGATCCCCGCCGCGCCCTCCAGCCCGAACAGAGTCAGCGCACACGTCGAGATGGACAGCATCGCGACCATGGTGAGCGGGTAGAAGGCTGCGGGCGGCAGCAGACCCGCAAGTCGCCAACCGAGACTCGCCAACGCGATCAGCGCGCCGCAGCAAAAATCAAGCGACGCCAGCATCTCCCGCAGATTCTTCCGGATCAACTGCCCGAGCGGTCCGGGGAACCGTGGCAACGGCAGCCTGGCTAAACCACTGCCTCGGGCAGCACGCCCTGACGTGAGAAACCCGGTGGCCACCACTCCGGCGGCCAACAACACGAGTCCATGGGAAGCCCGCTTCCACAACGCCAGCGCCACCACAAGCCAGGTGATGGGATTCAGCCACGGACTCACAATCCGAAGAATGCGCCGCTCGATGTCCTCAAGCGGCCAGAGCCGCAACCGCACCGGGGGAATGGCACGAAGCGGGTCGGAACTCATGGGCAGCAGGACGATCACTCCCATGATCAGGAGGAGGACGCCAGCGGCAGGCGCGTCCAACATGAACAACAGCGCCACCGCCGTGTAGTTGAGGTTATTGCCGGAGAACCGGAACGAGTGCCGGTTCCGTTCCGCCGCGCGCGCCAGCCATTTCAGAATGACCCGCGGCCGCGCGAGGTTCATCGTTTTCCGTGGCCCAGCCACGAAAGGTCTTCCGTCACCGGCGCTTCAGCAACTTCGAAATAGATCTCTTCGAGAGGACGAGTCAATGCGGCGGCGGTTGAGTTCCAGACGATCTTACCGCCGCGAATGATCACGAACTGGTCGGCAAGCCTGCTCGCCATGGGAAGGATGTGCGAGGTGAGGAAGACGGTGATGCCGCGCGAAGCTGCGGCACGCAGCAAGCCGGCCATGGCGCTCGAAGTGACGGGATCCACCGCCTCAAACGGCTCATCGAGAAACAGCGCTTCGGGATTCGGCAGCAGCGCCATAGCGAAGGCAGTCTTCTTCCGCATGCCGTGGGAACAACTGCGCGCAGAGGTGCGCCTGCCTGCGGTCAGGCCGAGCACCGCCAGAAGACTTTCCGTTCGCTCTCTCGCCGTGTCTTTGTTCAGGCCATAGATATCGCCGGTGAACTGGAGGTGCTCGTCAATCGTCAGATCGTCGAACAGCCCCAGGTTCTCCGGCAGGACGCCGATCTTACTCTTCGCGGCCACGGGGTCCGCCGCCACATTGACGCCGCAAACAATGGCCTCACCGGACGTGGGAGCCAGCAGTCCGGTCAGCATGCCGACCGTGGTGGACTTCCCCGCCCCGTTCGGGCCAAGCACGGCACAGATAGAGCCTGAAGCGACTTCGAGCGAAATGGAATCGACTGCGGTGAATGTTCCGAAGCGCCGGGTCAGCTGGCGGCAGGAGATCATACAGTCGCCTGCCTCGCGCCCGCTGCGAGCTTACTCGAATCCCGCAGGCGCTGTACGGCGATTTCCGACAGTTCGCGTTTCAGATCCGGGAAGCGGTCAATGAGCTTCGTGAACTGTCCGCGTCCGAGCGAGATACAGGTGGTTACTGCAATGGTGCGGATGGTGGCAGTTCTGGGGAAGCCTGTGATGAGCGTGATCTCGCCGAAGAAGTCGCCATCGGTCAGAACGTTGACGCAGAGAGTGCGGCCGGAGTGTTCCTCCGTCCGCCAGACTTCCACTTCGCCGCGGGCGATGATGTAGAACTTATCGCCCGGGTCGTTCTGGCAAACGATGTCGCGGCCGGCCTCAAAAGTCTCCGTGGCAAAGAACGGTGCCAGTTCCGCCAGAATTGGCTCATCCAGTTTTTCCAGAATCGGCATGGAACGAAGGCGCTGCGCATCCACATCCACATGGCGGCCGTCAGGCGAGAAGCGAAACCCAGCCTGTTTGCGCCAGAGATTCGCATAGGTCCCGTCCATAGCCATCAGTTCGAAGTGACTCCCCTGCTCCACGATCCTTCCCTGATCGAAGACAATGATTCGGTTCGCGTGGGCGGTGGTGGCCAGGCGGTGAGTCACGGATATCAGCGTGGTGGTCTGAGCCAGTTGCTTCAGGGTCTCATTGATGGCAATCTCCTCGGCCGGATCGAGCGCCGAAGAGATCTCATCCAGCAACAGTATGGCTGGCTGCCGCAAAATGGCGCGGGCGAGAGCCATTCGCTGCGTCATCTCGCCGGACAGCGCAAGGCCGTTGGCACCGACGTGAGTATCGAAGCCCGCGGGCTGTGCATGAACAAAGTCGAGAAGGCCTGCTGCGCGGGCGGCCTCCGTGATCGCTTCCTCAGTGGAGGACGGCAGGCCCATGCGGATATTCTCGCGGATGGACGAATTGAAGACGAAACCGTCCTGAAGGACCACGCCCATTTGCGCCCGCAACGAGGCCTGAGTGACCTGACGAAGGTCATGGCCATCGATGGTCACGCGCCCGCTGGAAGGGTCGTGAAAACGCATGAGCAGATTCAGCATCGCGCTCTTGCCCGCGCCACTGGGACCGACCAGAGCCGTATAACTGCCTCCTGGAATCCGCAAACTGATGTTGCTGAGACTGCTGTGCGCATAGTGCCGTTCGCCATCCGCCTGCGACTCGGTCTCCACCTCTCCCTTCGCCTGACTGAAGCAGACGTCGGAGAAGACGATTTCAGAGCGGAAAGCCGGCAGTACCCGGGCATCCGGAGCATCCACCACCGCCGCTGGTTCCCGCAGACTCTCCTGAATCGCGCCATAGGCGTTCTGGGCGATCAACAGGACGGGAAGGTATTCCACCAGGTAAAGGAGCGACGTACCCAGCACTGCGGCCAGCATCTGCAGACTGACCATGTTGCCGATGGACATCTGGCGGGCGAACACGAGCCACAGACTGAGGGCAAGAACGAAGACCTGCTCAAGGAGGATTCCTGCACCTGTGAAGCGTTCCATGAATGCGCTCCACAGGCCTGCCGTCATCGTGCTACGGGCCAAAGCGTCATTGCGGGAGCGGAAGGCGGCTGCGCCAAGGTGTTCAATCGCAAAGGCGCGGATTACCGCCTGAGCGGCCAGGCTTTCCTGCACGACGCTCAACACGTGCGTTTCCCGTTCCCGGGATTCGTGATCGGCGTTCGATGTCTTCGGCGTCATGACGCGCGGGGCAAGCAGAGCCCAGGGCCAGAGCACCACCCCGATCATCCCGACATGCCACTCCAGACGGAGCATGGCCACCGTGGCAAGCAAGCCTGCGGTCAACGGCAGGACGCCCCATGAGATGGCCAGGGAAAAAGCATTCTCCACGGCTGACAGATCGCTGGAGAAGCTTTCCAGCATACTGCGCCTGTCTAACTCGGAATGGAACTGCGTCGAAAGGCTTTGCAGCCTGCGGAACATGCCCTGACGCAACCCGGCCAGCGAACGACTGCGCAGGCGGGCGAATGTAAAATCGCGAAAGAAACCGGCACCAAGCGACGCGGCGAGAGCACAGCCGACGACGAGAAAAAATGCTTCCAGGGCAGCGCGGTTCCGGCTCTTCGCCACGGTTTCAATGAAATAGCCGACGCTCAACGGAAGAAAGCAACTGAAGCCGGCCTCGATAGCCACCAGCAGCCAGACGATCGCTACCAGGAATCGGGTACGCCCCGGCAACAGGCGGACACTCGCCGGATCGCCCGATCGTTGCGCAGACGTCGTCGCCCCCGGGCGCGTGCTTGCTGCCATAGGCAAACAGTATCTCACGGTTTGGGGCGACGACTTTCAGGCTGACCGCACGGTCAGGTTGTCGAAGCGCCGAAAGGCTGGTGTTATGATTCCGTTCACGCTTATGTGGCAACATCAGTACACCCCGGCCGGGGGAAGCCTGGCCCTCTCAGCGCTGGCGGCGGCACTCCCGGTAGCAGCGCTCCTCATCGTCCTTGCCGGTTTTCGTAAGGCCTCCTGGATTGCCTCGCTGGCAGGTCTCGCGACGGCGGCGGTGGTCGCGGTCGCGATCTACGGCATGCCGGTGTCGCTGGCCGCCAGCGCCGTGACGTATGGAGCCGCGCAGGGCCTGTTTCCAATCGGCTGGGTGGTATTCGCGGCAATCCTGCTCTACAACATCACGGTCGCAACGGGTAAATTCGAGGTCGTACGAAACTCCGTTGCCAATCTGACGTCAGACCGGCGCCTGCAGGCGCTGCTGATCGCGTTTGCCTTCGGAGCCTTTATTGAAGGCGCCGCCGGCTTCGGAACGCCGGTCGCGGTAGCCGCAGCCATGCTGACTGGACTTGGTTTCCGGCCGTTTCGTGCCGCCACAATCTGCCTGCTGGCGAATACAGCTCCGGTGGCTTTCGGGTCGATCGGTACGCCGCTGATCATGCTTGCCACGGTTACCGGCTTGCCGCTTCTGCAACTGAGCGCGGGCGTAGGAAGAATCTGCGCGCCTGTCTCGCTGTTCATTCCCGCGTACCTGATTCTGGTGATGGGCGGGTGGAGAGCGCTGCGGGGAGTCCTGCCGGCCGCACTGCTTTGCGGTCTTTCGTTTGGCGGCGTGCAGTTTCTGGTTTCGAACTACATCGGGGCGGAATTGACCGATATCCTGGCGTCGCTCAGCGCCGTGGGCTCGCTGGTGATTCTGCTGCGTTTCTGGAAGCCGGGGGACGATTTCCGACTGGAAGACGATGGGCCAGTACCGGCCCGGGTCGAGATCCCGACAGGCAGCATGATATCGGCCTGGACGCCCTTCGCGTTGCTGGTGGCCTGCGTCCTGATCTGGGGTTATAAACCCGTACAAACAGAACTGGGTCACCTGGCAATCAAGTTCCCGTGGCCCGGTCTGCACCGCCTGATCACGCGAATGCCTCCGGTGGCAGTGAAGGCGACACCCTACGACGCCATTTACACCTTCAACTGGCTTTCCGCATCCGGCACGGCCTGTCTGGTGGCTGCTCTGCTCTCGGCGCTGGTGGCTCGCATGAAACCGGCGGCGTTTTTCAGTGTTCTGGGCCGCACGATCCGGCAACTGGTGATTGCGGAAACGACGATCGCTACGGTCCTGGGTCTGGCATTTCTGATGAACTACTCCGGGGCGACCGGAACGCTTGGCCTGACGTTTGCAACCACGGGAAAGCTATTCCCGTTTTTTGGTGCGCTGCTGGGCTGGATGGGAGTTTTCCTGACGGGCAGCGATACGTCCGCCAACGCTTTATTCGGAAGTCTCCAGGTGGTGACGGCACAGAAGCTTCACATGAGCCCTGTATTGATGGCCGCCGCCAACTCCAGCGGCGGTGTGATGGGTAAGATGATCAGTCTGCAGAACATCGCCGTGGCAGCGGTAGCTACCTCTCTCGCAACCGAGGACGAGAGCAGGCTGTTCCGGTTCACACTGCGCCATAGCGTGTTTCTTGCCTGTGTGATTGGCGCCATCGCAATGGTGTATGCGTATGCAACGCCAGGCTTCACGCAATAGGTGCGCGGTCAGGAAATCCGGTACTCAAGTCTGCGGCGGGATTTTTCGCGGGCACGCTCGGTCAGCTCTTTCACGCTTTCCAGCATAGGCCGGAGATTCACGGCGCAGGGCGCAACCTCATTCAGCAGCAGACGCAGTTCGATGCTCCACATGGCGAAGATAAATTCCAGCTTCTCTTCCACCAGCGCCAGCGACGAGCTTTCCGGGTCGGTTCGCGCCCGCAGCGCGCTCTCCGTCGCCAGGCGATGAAGCCGGTGGAAATCGCGTGAAAGAACCCTCAGATACTCCCGAAGAATCTGGCGTTGCAGCTTCTTGTAACGGGTGGCCTCTTCGGGCCCCCGATGCTGTGTGAGAAAGCCGACGTCGAGCCGTTCGGCAAGTCTCAGCATCGGCGTGTAAGATTCCGGAGAGAATGTTTCGAGCCAGGCCTCCACCGCGGCGAGGTTCTCCTCCTGCCGCCGCCAGGGCTTCCGCCACAACACAATCGCCCCGAGGGCCGCCACGAACAGGGCGGCCAGAATTTCTCCGATCATTCGTTTATACTTTGCTTCCGTTGGTCAGGAGCCGAAACCGGTCCGACCGGATATTGATTCATGATAGTTCATTCCCGCGGACATCGCATGGACCAATTTGGCAGCATTTGTAAATTAATACCAATTATTACTTCTTTACCCTTCCGCCGACATCGACCAGTAATGAATTCATTTCCTTCAACCTTCTGTGCAGGGCCGCCCGATTGTCATTGGCGTCCGGATGAATGGACAGCGATTGGCGCTCGCCATCGGGATTCAGCATGGCAGTACCTGCGATCAGCAGCGCTGAACAGATCAGCATTTCGACGGAATTCACGATTGCTTCATGACTTGCGCTGGACATCCGCATGGAGAGGGCATCCGAAGCGAGAGCCAGGCCCCAGCAGGCCGAATACCCAACGCAGTAGAGCCTCCGGTTGCGCGGGAGTTCCAGACGGAAACGATAGACGAAGAACAAGATTGCAAACAGAAAGGCCAGCACGCCTACTCTGACGGACAGATGCACGATGGCGAACGACCGAAGGAAGGGGAATCTGCCCACATTCGTCAGGAAACCGTACAGCGCGAATCCAGCAGCCACCGCCATGGCGGCAACCGTGCTGCAGTTGATGATTCGCCGCCCGGCCGCCGCAATTCCGGGATAGTCTTCCAGAATCAGCCAGCACAACTCCAGCACCACCAGATAACTGAGCACCCAGAGAGTCGGCGTAATACAAAAATACGCGAGAGCATAATTCCGGGTAGTGAAGGGAATCCATGACAGGCCCGCTGTGCCCAGGATCTGCAGAACCAGGTAGCTACACAGAAATCTGTAGCGGCCCGCCAACCCGATGAGGACCAGCCGCAGCAGCAGCGCCAGGTAACAGGCCGCCTGAAAGGTCATGATGTAGTGCAGTGTCAGCAAACCCTCTTCATCAGCCTTTCCTGGGGAATCAGATTGCGTGCGGCGGGGCGCTCCGTAACTCCGCGGCCTTTTCCTCCGCAACAGTATCGTTGAGGAACAATCCGGTTCCCGATTCTACACCGGCAATATATTTGATCTTGTCCCGGCTGCGCTGGATGGGGCGGAACTCAACGTAGAAGTGAAAATACGGATGCTGGCCGCGCGAGGGACGCTGCCGCACCATCATCATCAGAGGCATGGGAAAGCCCCAGAGGTTGTCATATTTCATACGGACGGTTTTGATCACGCCGCCCAGTTCTTCGCGCTCCGTCGGGGTGAGGTCAGAAAGAGAAGAAGCGTGGCGTCGCGGATAGATATGGATCTCGCCCGGATATTTGGCATGGAACGGTACGAAGACAACGAAGAGTTCCGACTCCAGGACAATGCGGGTCCCGGCATGGAGTTCTTCCGCCAGCAGCCGGCAGTAGAGGCATTCCGAGTCCCGTTCCAGGTGCAGTCTGGCCGACTCCAGTTCTCGCTCCAGCAGGGGCGGCAGGAGCGGGAGCGAATAGATCTGCCCATGCGGATGCGGCATAGTGACGCCAATCGCTTCGCCCGCGTTTTCGAAGACGAAGACGTACGCGATATCGGGATTCGCGAAGAGCTCTTCCGTACGGGTGCGCCATAGCTCCACGACCTTCGCCCAGTGGGCAGCGGGCATTGCGGCCGGGGACAGCTTGTGATCGGAATGATACAGAACGACGTCGCAGGCACCTCTGCCGCCAGTCGTACCGAAGATCGCCGGCTGATCTTCAAATGGCGCATTTTCAGGACTGAAGGCAGCGAAATCATTCGGGTAGAGGAGGGTCTCGTATTGGTCCGGCACTTTGCCGGAGCCGGGACAGAACGGACACCAATCCTTTGGCATCTGCGGACGATTCTGACGGACAGCCGCCACCGAAACCCATTCCCGCAACAGCGGGTGCCAGCGTAGTTCGCTCACAGGCTGCGGACGGGGAAAGCGACGACGTCGTCAATCCTCATCGTCTCCTTCACGACATAGGGCTCGCCGTATTTCACGCCGATCAGATTGCCGTAGAAGCGGGCGATGGCGGCCAGGCGCTCACGAATTTCCGTTTCATCGGGAAACAGAGTCTCGCCTTCGATCATGGAGCCGTATTGCGAACGGTAAGCGAACAACGATTCCATGCGCTTCTCAAAGTAGCGGGTAATGTCCACCACAAAGGACGGGGTGACATTCGCATAAATCGAAGAGTAGATGATTTTGTGCGGGCGATGCGGTTCAGTGTACTGATCGATCTTCTTCAGCCCTGCGAGGAAGCACGATTCGTAGCCGATTTCCGACGCACGATAGTGATCGGGGTGACGCCCTGTCCAATACGGGAGGATCACGGTCTTCGGACGCAAGACCCGGATCTTATAAGCCAGGGTCATGCGTCCGGCCATGGAGTTTTCAAGGCGCGCGTCCGGAAAATGCAGATTCTCGCGGTGCGAGACGCCGAGAATCTTCGCCGCCGCTTCCGACTCTTCCACACGGATCTCCGGCGAGCCGCGGGTTCCCATGTCGCCGGCCGTCATATCGATAATGCCGGTGGAATAACCGGCTTCCGCCATGCGCAGCAGCGTGCCGCCGCAGGTCTGTTCCACATCGTCCGGATGCGCCGCGATGGCAAGTACGTCAACCATTTCTTTCCTCTTTCATTTTGGTTACCAACGCGCGTCGGAAGGCCGCAGATAGCGACGACGCGATCCCATGACCGTCACGAGCAACATACCAGCAAGGAAACCGCCAATATGGGCGAACCAGGCGGTGCCGCCATCGGAGACCTGCGTCTGTACGAGCGAACCATAGCCGTTGAACAACTGCGTCACAAACCAGAAAATCACGAAAAACCAGGCGGGAATCTCGGTGGTGGTCACGAAGACAAGAACAAACACCAGAGTATGAATCCAGGCGCGGGGGAACTTTAACAGGTAAGCGCCCATGACCCCGGCAATGGCACCGCTCGCTCCCACAGTTGGGGTGTGGGAATAGAAGTTGAACGCCAGATGCACGAAGCCCGCGGCAACGCCGCACAAGAGATAGAAGCCGAGGAATTTCAGATGGCCCATGGCGTCCTCCAGGCTCTTCCCGAAAGCCCAGAGGAAGAGCATGTTGCCGATAATGTGCATCCAACCGGCATGCATGAACATCGACGTGACCAGAGTGGACAGCCGGAAATGAGCGGGCACCATGGCGTAGCGCGCCATGAAGTCATTGCGGGAAAAATCATCCAGCGTGATTTCATGGAAAAACACCATGGCGCACACGATGATCAGCAGAATCGTTACGATGGGCGGAGTGGTAACGGGGCGATCGTCCCGAAGGGGAAACATTAAGCGCCCTGCGCCCGTCCGGCGATTTCAGGACGGCTGCGGCGATGACCGTGTGCTATCAGTTGCCGGACCTCATCGAGCGTCGCGATGTGTCCCCGCGCACCATTGGCGGTGCAGTTCAGCGCGGCCATGGCATTGGAAAACTCAAGAGCTTGGGCGAGAGGCATCTTCTGTAGCACAGAATAACAGAACGCTCCATGAAACACGTCGCCCGCACCGGTGGTGTCGAGGCAATTCATCGTGAAGCCGGGCGAGTAAAAATAGCGGCCCTGCGCACGGGCCAGTGCGCCATCCGCACCTAACGTCATGGCTGCAACCGGCATCCCGTGCTTTTCCTGGATGTGGGCCAACGCCTCGAAAGGATCGTCGATGCCGGTCCAGCGTCCTGGGAAGTCGGAACTGGCAATGAGGTAGTCCACCAGAGGGAGCACGCGGTCGAAGCCGGCGTAGATGGTGTCCACGTCCACGGTGACCGGAATGCCGTGCTCACGGGCGATGCGCGCGGCGTGTTCAACGGCCGCAGTGTCATGACCATCTATGTGCAACAGGCGGGCGCTGGTGATTTGCCCGGAGGTGATCTCTTCGGGGGCGATGCGCAGACAATCCGGCCTGCGCCACAGCACGGTGCGTTCCCCGGTGGACTGGTCCACGATGATGTAGGCCGACTGGTTGGGGCAGTTTTCACGAAGCTGCACGTCATCGAGATTGATGCCGGAGCCACGCAGGCTTTCCAACTGAATGCGGCCCCGCTCGTCGCTGCCTATAGTGCCGATGTACTTTGTGCGCAACCCGAGCTTCGCGCAAGCCACCATGGCGGAGGCAACCTGGCCGCCGGGAGAAAGCGTTTCGCTGAGAAAGGGAACCTTGCCTCCGTATGCCGGAAACTTCGGCACCACGAGCACTGTGTCGGTGGCGTTCAGTCCGACACCAACAACGTCAAATTCCTTCGCGTTCGGATCAGGCATGAACCGGCGTCCGGAAGTGCTTGCTGAGTTTCAGGCCCTGCCGCTGATAATTCGAACCAATGCCTTCACCGTAGAGAGTGCGTGGGCGTTCCAGCAGCCGTTCGAAGACCAGGCTCGCGACGATCTGGCCGTCTTCGAGGATAAACGGGACCTCATGCGAGCGAACTTCCAGCACTGCGCGGGTGCCGTTGATTTCACCCGTGGAACCGTAGCCGAAGCCGGGATCGAAGAAGCCTGCGTAGTGGATACGAAATTCGCCGATGGTAGGATCATACGGCACCATTTCGGCTGCGTATTGCGGGGGAATTCGCACGCGTTCGCGGGAGGCGAGGATGTAGAAGTCTTCTGGGTCGAGCACCAGGGTGCGGCCTTCGTTGCGGCGAATGGGGTCCCAGAAATCTTCTGTCGCGTAGTGGCCGATTTTGCTGAGGTCGATGAGCGGGGCGTGTTTTTTCGCGCGATAGCCAATGATGGGGGAGCCTTCGATGCCTGCAAGATCTACGGACAACCGCAGGCCGTTTTCGATGTTGGCCTCGCCCCGCGATTCGTCAGGCAAATAGACAAGAGCTTCAGTACTGTCGATTTCGCGCAGGAGTTGATCGGAGGGTTGGTGGTCACCCTGAAAGAGGCGCAATTGTGAGAGTCGGTCGCCCTGGCGGGCGACGACGCTGAAGGTGCGCGGCACGACTTCAGCGAAGAGACGGCCTTTGTAGCCGGCCGGAACGATTTCAAATTGCCGCCCTTCATCAGTGATCAGGCGGGTGAAGATATCCAGTCGTCCGGTGGAGCTTTTCGGGTTGGCCTTGCCAGAGATGTTGCCCGGCAGTGCCAATTCTTCCTGAAGCGGAACGATGTAGACGCAGCCTTTTTCCAGCACGGCGGGGCGGGTGAGATCGAGTGTGTGGAGGCGATATTGTTCGAGCTTGCTGGTTACCGTGGCGTTACCCGTCACCAGGAAACTGGCGCGTACGCGATAGGCTTCGGCACCCAGCCGCAGGTCAAGCGACGATGGCTGCACCTGTTCCGGCAGGATTCCGGCGCGCGCTCTGATGGCGCCGCTTGCAATCATCTGCTCCAGTGACTGGGAGGGCAGGACACCGGTCTGTGTATCGGCGGTCATCTATTTCACGCGGGAGATCGACATGCCATCGATCTTATCTTTCAGGATGGGGAGCAGGATGGATTCGAGGCGGGGATCCGTGGCAATCAGCTTGTTATAGGCTGTGACGCCTGCGGCCATCTCGTCGGGCGGGGTTGCTTTCAGGATGTCGCCATGACGGATCAGATTGTCGCCCACGATCACGGTGCCAGAGTGCGAGAGTTGCATGACCTGGTTCAGATAGCCAGCGTAGCCGATCTTGTCGGCGTCGATGAAAACGAAATCGAAGGGCTCTTCGCCGGCCTTGATCATGGCGTCCAGGGTTTCGCCTGCCTTGCCCACGCGGATTTCAACCATGCCACCCACACCTGCACGATCGAGATTTTTTCGGGCCACCACTTCGTGTTCCGGCTTCAGTTCCAGCGTGACGACTTTGCCATCGGCAGGCAGCGCGCGCGCCAGCAAAGTAGTGCTGTAGCCGCCCAGCGTGCCAATTTCGAGGACGCGCTTTGCGCCTGTCATCTTCACCAAAATGTACATCAGGCGGCCCTGGCTGGGAGAAATCGCGATGGCCGGCATGCCCGCAGCATCCGTGTCTTTCAGATTCTGCTCTAAAGCGTCATCCGGGGGCACGAACAGGCGGTCAATGTAATCGCTGATCCCGATCAGGAGGTCTTCGCGGACTGGTTGCATTCCCATCTCCTGAATTGTACAGTTCGGGCGATGGATGACACCCAGAGTCCTGGAGCGGTAGTTCAGCGTAACCAGCCCGAGTTGAACGTATTCCAGATGCATTTGACAGTCGCGACCAGAATATGCAATCGTTAATCGACGATAGAAAATGAGCAGCCAAGCCAAGCGTGAGGATTTTTGCTGCGCCCCGGAACCGCCTCAGCCAGAGTTGACAATGCAGGCGCTCGAGGGGGCCGAAGCCGACGAAAATTTAGCGAAATTGGCGAAGGCGCTTGGGCACCCTGCCCGGGTCCACATCCTCCGGATGCTCTCACGGAAAGAGGCACGGGTTTGCAGTCAGATCGTAGACGAGCTTCCGTTAGCTCAGTCCACCGTTTCGGAGCATCTGCGCATTCTGAAGGACGCAGGTTTGGTACGGAGCACACAGGACGGCCCGAGGGTTGGTTACTGCATAAACTTCGACGGACTGCGCCGACTGAAGGCCCTGGTAGCAATCATATGAAGGAAGCTCATGTCAATGACGAACTGTGTACCCATCGCATCGTCCATCGTCGATGTTCGAACAGGGAACGGTGAACAGCTCGTGAGTGGCACCCAGGGGAACCGCGATCACATCGCAGAGATGAGCAGCAGAACGGATAGCTTCTGACGGCAGGTATTCATATTATTCATCCGGCAAGGGACATTGGGAACAACTATGACTAGAATCGCAATTAACGGATTTGGACGAATGGGAAGGCTTGCCTTCCGCGCGTTATGGGATCGGCCTGACGTATCGATTGTGCATGTGAACGAAATCAAAGGCGGGGCCACGACGGCAGCCCATCTTCTCGAATTCGACAGTGTTCATGGCCGCTGGAGCCGGCCGACGACGGTCGCACCCGACCACTTCACCATCGATGGGCGGAAGGTGGCGTTTACCGATGGCTCCAGGCCTGGCGACGTTGCGTGGGAAGCGAACGCCGTTGATATCGTCCTCGAATGCAGCGGCAAGCTGATCACGACGGAAGCACTGGAACCGTACTTTGAACGAGGGGTTCGGAAAGTGGCGGTCGCCGCTCCCGTCAAAACCAAGGGTGCGCTGAATATCGTCATGGGCGTGAATGACCATCTTTACTCGCCCGATGAACACAACATTATTACCGCCGCCTCCTGCACCACGAACTGTCTTGCTCCTGTGGTCAAAGTAATCCACGAGGGACTCGGGATTCGCCATGGCGTGATTACCACGATTCACGACGTCACCAACACGCAGATCATCGTCGATGCTCCGCATAAAGACCTTCGAAGAGCGCGTTCCGCGCTGATGTCTCTGATTCCTACTACGACTGGCTCAGCGACGGCAATTACGCTGATCTATCCCGAACTGAAGGGCAAACTGAACGGCGTTGCGATCCGCGTCCCGCTGCTCAACGCGTCACTTACGGACTGCGTCTTCGAGGTCGAAAGACAGACCGACGTCGCGGAGGTCAACGGGCTGCTGAAAGCGGCTGCCGAGGGCGCTCTTAAGCGAATACTGGGATACGAAGAGCGTCCGCTTGTCTCAATCGACTATGTTAACGATCCGCGGTCGGGCATTGTGGATGCCTTGTCGACAATGGTGATTGACGGTACTCAGGTGAAGCTGCTCGTCTGGTACGACAACGAATGGGGCTATGCCAACAGGCTCGCGGAACTGGCTCTCAAGGTTGGGGCGCTGTTGCCCGCACGTTCGTGAGATTCAACTGATGACGAGTCTCCGCAGTTATGCGCTGGTTACCGGTGCCTATTGGGGGTTTACGATCACCGATGGAGCGCTGCGCATGCTGGTGCTTCTGCATTTTTACAGACTCGGTTACGACGCTGTATCGATCGCATTCCTCTTTCTGTTTTACGAGTTCTTCGGTATCGTGACAAATCTCTTTGGTGGATGGATCGCATCGCGCTCGGGTGTCAAGGTTACTCTGTTTGGCGGGTTGATGCTGCAGATTGTGTCTCTGCTGATGCTGGCGGCGCAAAATCCGCGATGGTCCGCTCTGATTTCCGTGGTCTATGTGATGTCGGCGCAGGCACTTTCGGGGATCGCCAAGGATCTGACAAAGATGAGTTCGAAGAGTGCGATTAAGGCGATCGTGCCGGACAATGCGGACGGCACCCTGTTCAAATGGGTCGCTCGCCTGACCGGATCGAAGAACGCACTGAAAGGGTGTGGCTTCTTCGTGGGGGGCGCACTTCTGGCTGCATTGGGCTTCAAAGGAGCACTGGTGGCCATGGCAGTGGCTCTGGCCATCGTGCTGTTGGCCACGGCCGCGTCTTTGTCCGGCGATCTGGGACGTTCCAAGAAGAAGGTCAAATTCACGGCGCTGCTTTCGAAGAGCCGTGAAATCAACTGGCTGTCCGCCGCCCGATTGTTCCTCTTCGCATCGCGCGATGTCTGGTTTGTCGTCGGGCTGCCGGTTTTCCTCAGTCAGCTTGGGTGGTCATCGTATTCGGTGGGAGCGTTTCTGGCTTTGTGGGTGATTGGTTACGGCTTCATCCAGGCCGCTGTTCCCGAGCTTCTTCGTTTGCTGGGTGGCGGCAATACAATCGACGGGTCAGCCGCACGCCGATGGGCTGCGGTGCTGGTGCTGGTCCCTCTGGGGTTGATCGCCGCGCTGCGGTCCGGCGCAGACCGGGGGACGGTGCTGATGACGGGCCTCGCCGTCTTCGCGGTAGTCTTCGCGGTGAACTCAGCGGTACATTCCTACCTGGTCCTGATGTACACCGACGAAGATTCGGTGGCTTTGAACGTGGGTTTTTACTATATGGCGAATGCGGGTGGCCGGCTCCTCGGGACGCTGCTCTCAGGGCTGATCTTTCAATTGGCCGGCTTCGCGGGATGCCTCTGGGGGTCTGTAGCACTCGTTGTGGCGGCCGCGTTGCTATCGCTCAAGCTGCCGCGGGGACACGCTGTTTCTCTTGCGGCGATACCCTCCGGGTCTGGCGGCGAGTGACTCAGATAGCCCTTCGCACCAATACTGTTCGGGAGACTCTCGTGGTTAAGAAGCGAGTCCTGATCATTTGCACGGGCAACTCGGCGCGGAGCCAGATGGCGGAGGCGTTGCTTCGGTTCGAGGGTTGCGACTCCTTTGAGGTCTTTTCAGCCGGAACACACCCGGCTACCGTACGCTCCGAGGCGGTGGCAGTCATGCGCGAGATCAACGTCGATATCTCCGCCCAGCGATCCAAGCCGATCACGGAGTTTCAGGGGCAACAGTTCGATTTCATCATTACCGTCTGCGACAAGGCGCGCGAAGAGTGCCCCATCTTTCCCGGAGAAGTAACGCGACTCCACTGGCCCTTCGAAGACCCGGCAACATTCCTTGAAGCTGGCGAACCGCGTCTGGCAGCGTTCCGCACATTGCGCGATCGAATCCAGGCGCGGGTCCTTGTATTCGTGGGCGAGAGTGCCCGGGGTTACCTATGGTAGGGCCAATAGGGAGTGGCTGGATTAAGACCAGTCAGACCGTGGCCAGCCCCCAATCCTGTATCTTTGCCCGAATCTGATCGCGTACTTTACGGAACGAGGCATAGCGGACGGCTTCGGGTTCGCCGGTTCCGGCAGGGTCCACAAATGACCAGTGAAGGCGCTGCGTTTGGCCCGGAAATATCGGACAGACCTCGTTCGCGCGGTCGCAGACGGTTATCACGTAATCGAATTCCTGACCAGCGAATTCATCCACTGATTTCGAGCGGTGGCTTCTGATGTCGATGCCGAGTTCGTGCATGACTTCGATGGCTTCCGGGCGCACGAAGGAGGGCTTCATTCCCGCCGAGAACACTTCCGCGCGATCTCCCATTTCGGCGCGCATCAGGCCTTCGGCCAGTTGGCTGCGGGCGGAATTGCCGGTGCAAAGGATAAGGATTCGTTTCATATGGTTTCTATGTGGATTTATTGGCAGGGCTGTTATCGGCAGGGAACCAATGCCGCGTGCGATTGCAGGCGGCGCAAACTGAGAGCATCACCGGCACTTCCACGAGGACGCCCACGACCGTGGCGAGCGCCGCACCGGACTCCGGACCGAACAGCGCGATCGCCGTCGCCACCGCGAGTTCGAAAAAGTTTGACGCCCCGATGAGGGCTCCGGGAGCCGCGACGGAATGCTCTACTTTGAGCCACTTCATTAAGCCGTAGGCAAGGCCCGCATTGAAGTAGACCTGCAGCGTGATCGGAACGGCGATCAGGATCACGTGGAAACAGCGACTGGTAATGTTGTCCGACTGAAAGGCGAAGATAAGGACCAGGGTCGCCAGCAGGGCGGTGATCGTGAGTGGGGCGAATTTCGGCAGCAGCGTCTCCTCGAACCAGACGCGACCGTGACTGCGAACCAGAAACAGACGGAGCAGCGTCCCGGCCACCAGCGGCACCACAATGAACACGATCACCGAGGTCAGCAGTACGTTGAAAGGAACGGTCAGCGAGGAGGCCCCGTGAACGAGAAACCGGACAATCGGAACAAAGAGGACCAGCATGATGAGGTCATTGACCGACACCTGCACGAGCGTGTAGGCCGCGTCTCCCTTCGTGAGATGACTCCAGACAAATACCATCGCGGTACACGGTGCGGCGGCAAGGATGATACAGCCCGCAATGTATTGGTCGGCCTCGGCGGGGGCGATGAAAGGCGCGAAAACAACGCGGAAGAACGCCCACGCCAGAAGGGCCATCGAGAATGGTTTCACTACCCAATTGATGAAGAGCGTCACGAATAAGCCGGTTGGACGCCGCCCGACGTTTTTCACCGATGAGAAATCCACCTTCATCATCATCGGGATAATCATGAGCCAGATCAGCACGGCAATCGGGGCGTTGATCTGACTTCCGGAGCCCAGCTCCAGGCCTCGTAAACCAGCCATCGCACCGGGCAGCAATTTCCCCATGCCAATTCCGGCCGCCATGCAGAGCGCCACCCACACCGAGAGGTAACGCTCGAACGTGCCAAGGCCGGCGGGGACGTCGGCCGGTACCGCTGTAATTGCGTGACTATCCGGCATACCCGCCCGCTTTTTTGAACGCGGCCGACATCGCCGGTCTACTATGGCGCATGCTCACTGTTTTGCTGCTGATTGCTTCGAATACGTTCATGACGTTTGCCTGGTACGGCCATTTGAAACATCGTTCCGCCCCGCTTTGGGAAGCGATTCTCTTCAGCTGGCTGATCGCGCTTGGCGAATACTGCCTTCAGGTTCCGGCGAACCGGATCGGTTATGGCCGGTTTTCCGGCTATCAACTGAAGATCATTCAGGAAGCCATCACGCTGGTGGTGTTCGCGGTCTTCGCGTGGCTTTACCTGGGGGAATCAATGCGCTGGAACTATGCCGTTTCCTTCGTGCTCCTATTCGTGGCGGTGGCGGTGGCGTTTATCGGCAAGCCAGCCTGATTTATGAGCAGCAACCCGGCGCGCAGCATGGGGCTTTCACCTGCGGCTTCACAGCGCGGATGAAAGCGCTCATGAATTTGCCATCCACCTGCGGGGCAATGGCGTCGACGTCAATGCCCTGCCCTGACAGAAAGGTGCGGGCGTCTTCGATGCGATAAACGCGGGTTGGCTCCACGCCGATGTTTTCGAAACCCGCGACGGCGAGCTTGTTCCGGTATTCCGTTTCTTCGAGCGCACCAGCCACGCAGCCGACCCACATCAGAACGCTCTCGCGGATCTCCGGCAGCATAGGGCCTGTCGTGACGACGTCGGACACGGCCAGGCGGCCTCCCGGCTTGAGGACGCGGAAGGCTTCGCGCAGGACGCGGTCTTTATCGGCTGAGAGATTGATGACGCAGTTGGAAATGATGACATCGAAACTGTTGTCTGGCAGCGGAATGTGTTCGATTTCGCCCTTGAGGAATTCGACGTTGGTGGCACCCGCCGACTGTTTGTTCCGCTCGGCGAGGGCGAGCATTTCGTCCGTCATGTCGAGGCCGTAGGCTTTGCCGGTCGGCCCGACGCGTCTGGCGGAGAGCAACACGTCGATGCCGCCGCCGGAACCGAGATCGAGCACGGTTTCGCCAGGAAGGAGTTCCGCGAGGGCGGTCGGATTGCCGCAGCCGAGAGAGGCGAGGACTGCTTCTTCCGGTAGCTGTGTGGTCTGGCCGTCGGTGTAGAGATTGCTGGTAATGGGGTCGCAGCAGTTGTCGAGCGCGGCGGCCGCGCCGCAGCAGGAACTGCCGCCGGACTTCACGCGCAGGGCCGCTGCGCCGTACTTCTCGCGAACAACGTCTCTGATACCTGTGCCCTCGTTCATGGAGTTACCTCGTCTTGCAAGTCTGAAAGAGAACTTTGACTGGAATTGCCTTGTTGCGGGTGCAGCACTCAGCGTAGAGGAATTCGAGCATTTCCTGGAGGACGGCGGTGTTCGCGCGATAGCGCAGGAAGGTGCCTTCGCGGGAGACTTCGATAAGGCCTTCGTTGCGAAGTTTGTCGAGGTGGTGGGAAAGATTGGAGCCTGAGAGTTCGAGTTCGGTCTGGATCTCGCCGACTACGAGACCTTCCGGGTGAGCGGAGAGCAGGAGGCGGAGGATGCGGAGGCGTTGTTCGCTGCCGATGGCGGCGAACATGTCGGCGAAGCGCAGGGTCTGTTCGGCGCTCTTGAGCGTTTCCATATTTCAATGATAATAGAAATATAGAAACGTGTCAAGGGCGTCGATGAGGAGAGTTACTTCACTTCGAAATGGATGGTCTCCGCAAACGCGCGGTTTGTCGCTTGTTCTGAGACGCTTACGTAGCCATCGTACAAGCCTGGAGAAAGGGTAAAATTCGAGCGATGCACGCCAACAGCCGCCTGAACCCGGTCCTGCCCCCCCACAACAGTCTGGCCCGAAGAACCGGAATTCGTACGGGTTCTAATTTGCTCGTTAATTACGACAGTACCGGAAAGAAAATCGAGCGGCACTGAAAACACGGAGAAGCTTCCGGCCAAATAGATCTGCACTGAAGCGTGCCTGCCCGGCAGTGCCCCAATGGTAGGGAGGGCCTCGAGAATACCTCGACCGACACGAAGCTGTCTAAGTATCTCCCGATCGGTCTGCTGCTCAGGGTCGAGGCCCGCCGTCCCTTCAAACGTCGCTGTCGCCGTCGGATAGTTGATACGCATGGGACCGTTCCCAACGGGAAACTCCAACTCCACGCTGCTGTGGAAGTTTTCGAGGTAGTTATAGCGCCAGATCTGCGAGGGGTTCTGTGCGTTGGAACTGCGGTCGTCAATCTGGTCCGGCGGTCCATAGGCGATGTAGGTCCAGGGCATGGGGCCAGCGGCGGAACCAAATCTCGCCTGGGCCTGCGCAACCCGCCGGTTGTACTCTTCGGGTGCCATGCCCGCTGGCATGAGCGACGCTCCACCGCGACCGCCGCCTGCGGGAGTAGTTGTGGGTGTGACCGCGCTCACGTCAATGGGATATATCGCGACGTTTGCCGTGGTCGCGGCGGTGATCGCGCTCTTCAATGCTTCCTGGTTTGCATCACCTGAAGGCATGCCGGCAGCGAAATACATCAGCGCTTTCTTCTGCGGGAAGGCACCCAACATTTTTGCCGCAGTCACGATGACAGCTACTTTGGCGTCCGGAGAATGGACGGGAATAGTGACTCCTGCCGCGTTTATCTTTTGGATGACGCTCTCCAGCGTAGCCGTATTGTCGGTAAAATCCTGGAGGAGCTCCACGGGTCCGGCCCCCGCTAACAGCACGCTCACACGATCTCCAGGCTGGAGCCTGTCGTGGACGTAACTGACGCCAGCTTGTCGGCTTCGAGCCTGCTCGTCCGCATTCATACCGCCGAAATCGAACAGGAACGCCACCAGGCGCCCGTTCTGCTGCTGCGCTGTCGCTGTTGGCGCAACAGGCGCCTCGGGTGTTGCCGCAGCGGGCCGCTGTCCCGTCGTCACCGGCGTGCGCGACGCCTACGCTAACTGCATCAGTGGCTGGATGAGTGCCGCGGGAGCCTGCGCCAGAATCGCGGGGGAATGACCTACGCCGAGCACCACGCCCACCGCCAGCGGCCCCGCAACCGCCACCAATCCGGCAAATGCGAGAAGCGCCCTCTTCGCAATACTCAAACCCCGCACTCCGCGATTCAGCATGATGGCCTCGATTCTCTTCCTGATATCCGACCCTGTGACACCCGCCACGCACACCAGCGGCGATTCCATGTACAGTTTGCAGACGCCAAGGATCGCGTCGGCATAAACCCTCGGCTGGTTGCCGAGCCGCAGTACTTCTTCATCGCAGGCACGCTCCCGTTCGGCTAGCAAGCGTGCGCCGACCCACCAAACCAACGGATGGAACCAGAACACAGCTTCGACGATCATGTGGATCGATGCCAGCAGGTTGTCACGCCGACGCACATGGCACATCTCATGCGCGAGCACGGTTTCCAGTTGCTGCGGTGTCAGGCTGTCCGCGATCCCCTCGGGTAGCAAGAGCACCGGACGCAGCCAGCCGACTACACCTGGTTCCAACAGGCCCGGCGCAACCCTGGTTTCGACACCTTCCAGTTGCAGGGGCACCGAGGCGTGGACGGCAGCCCGGATACGCAGCCAGTTGCGCAGGCGCAGGGACGAGATTGCGATGAGCCCGGCGAGCCACAGGGCAACTATCGCGATCGGCCGCCAGTCGACTGGGACGGGCGGCGGAGTACCAACAGACGGTTGGCTGGTGAACGGCCCGCTGACGTATTCGACGGCGAAGGCAACAGCTGGGGTGGCTATTTTCCGTGCCACGGGAGTCCATGCGAAGTAACTTCCCACTTTCATTAGCACCGCTAGCGGGATGAGGAATTTCATGGAGGCGCTGAACCACAGCCAGTGGCGAACCTGTGCGCGGTTACTGCGAAACAGAAGCGTCAACAGCGCCGCTGCGACGGCAAACCATGTGGACTGCCATAGATGAGTTGTGATTTCGCTGATCATTTCGGGTCATCCTTCGATTCAGTTTTCAGTCGGAACCTTGTCCGCGCGGTCTACAACCAGGACGTCAACCGCTCGCTTGCGGCTCTGCAATTCGAGGCCGCATTGTGTTTTCAGGACGCTGTATAACGAGTCGCCAGGGGGCGAATCACTGCCGGAAATATTGTCCGCCGACTGGAAGGTCACGTCAATGTCATAGCTGCCCGGCAAGTCTGTTTCATCGAACACGGGTCGCTTCAGGTAGAGCGTCAGGAAATCGGTCAAAGCCGACAGAGATGCCGACCTGCCAACAGCCCGCAGGGTATCGCCAATGGGAAACACGGCGATCTTGCCGGCAGGTGCGGCCGCCAATGCCGCGGGTTTCAGTTTCGGCCCGCTTTTAGAAACTACGAGACCTAACGCAGAAATCTCTTTGTTTTCCCGATGCGACACCATGTGGAAGCGCTCGTTGAGAAGGCCGCCGAGCATCGTCCGAAACTGGCTCTCATCCGTCCCGGGGGGCAGGGTGGCCGCGATGTCGTAGAGTTCGTCGGTCATCCACGCGGGCGTGACGAGTTGGAATTGCCGCAGGTCCCAGGCACGCATGAGAAGGGTAGTCAGGTTCACGCTGACATAACTGATCCGGCCTGGAGAGCTTGTGCCCGGCCCGCCCGTCATTTGCATGCGCGCCTTTTGGGGACCGGTCACCTTCCTGACCGAGGCTGTTTCGAAGGCGGTTTGAGCGAAGGCGGCAGAGGCGAGGATTGCCGATATCGCGACGACCGATGCTGCCCGCCTGTTCATTTTGCCTTCCCCTTATCCAGCTTCTGGATAGTCTTTTCGAGTTCACGCACGTCGGCGAGCGTGAGTTTCCCTGCTTCGGCCAGTTGCGCCATCATCGGCTGCGCTTTGCCGCCGAAGAAGCTGAGGATTTCGTCGAGCAGTTTGTGTCGCGTGACGTCGCGGGCGACCAGCGGCTCGAAGATATCGGCATTGCCGATCTTGCGCACGCGGCGGACTGTCTGCTTGCCTTCGAGCCGGTAGACGGTCGTCTGGATGGTGGTGTAAGCGGGGCGAGGTTCGGGGAAGGCCTCCTGAATTTCGCGGATAGAGGCTTTTCCGTGGGCCCACAGGGCCTCCAGGATTTGAAGTTCCAGCTTGCTGAGTTTGGTCGGGCGCATCTCTTTCTCACTGCCTCCTACTATTTCATGACTGATACTACTATGAAATAGTAGAACGCTGCAAGAGGATTTTTTTTGGGGGGCTTCGATTACGGAGCGGGAGGGCGCCGAGGTTACCGTTCAGCGGGTGAGGGTAACGAACTTGCCAGCCGTGGTCCGGACCGGGAAATCCGAATAGCGTGACAAGTGCTTTTCATCTCCTGCGCATTCGAGGCACACTACGGCGCAGGGCGTCGCGGTGATCGGCTGTGCGTAGCGTTTCGACGCGTTCTCGACAGCCGCGTGGATAAACGCGACGTTTGGATTGCGCTTCCGGAGCAGCGCCATCAGCGGATATTCGAGTTGGAAGTGCGTAATATCGAGGGCAACCGTGTCGCATTTAGCAAGGGCGGATTGCTGCGCGGTGTCCCGATAGGAAGCCGCGTTGTCCCACGGTTTCATGTCGGAGACATACTGCTGGTCGCGTGCCACTTGCAGAACGCTGCCCGGCCCCCGCAATGGCCGTACCCAGTTTTCCAGGGTGGGTAATCGCGCGCCGTCCAGCAGGAGAAGGCACGCGGCAAGTTGAAGCAGGGTGGGAGTCAGGACTTCCTCCAGCATCGACGCCAGCGGCGCGCCCAACACGAACAGCGGCAGCAGCAATCGACCCATGAAGAGTTGCCACTTCAGGTACGCGCTGTAGGCCACGAAGGCCGCCACCAGGGAGAGCGCGTACCAGCACTTCTCGCTGCCCCTCGCTTTCCATAAGATCGCGATTCCCAGCAACGTTAGTGCCAGCAACGCCGTACGATTTGGCGCGTCTGTTTCGTGATTGGCATTGCGGGGCGCGCGATAGAGAGTCATCGGCCACGTGGCTGCGGGATCATTCACGTCGATGCCCAGCGCTTCATGGGCGCGGGTTACAACGCGGAAGACAAGTTGGTTCCAGCGCTCGCTGCGGCCGCCCATTTGTTCGCTGGTATGGCGCAGGATATTGGAGACTGTTGGCTTCCAGCCTGGTGAATCGTTGCGCCAGCGGTAGACGCCGTCGCCCTGCGCGGAATCGAACCCCATGATGGAACCGCTGAGTTCGTAGTTGCGGAGATACTGCGGGGCGTTGAGCGCGAATGCTATAGATCCCGCGGCCAGGGCCGGACCAATCATGCGCCAGCGCATCTTTTTGATGGCTGGCAGTAGAATCGCCGCGATCACGCACGGCGCGAACAGGTAGGCCGTCGCCTTCGTGTAAAACGCAAGCCCGCAGGCAACGCCCAAGAAGGCGGCGTCAAGCCACTTTACCGACTTCGCGAACTGAAACGCGAAGTAGACTGCCGTTACCAGCCACATCGCCATGAAGTAATCGTTCTTCGCACCGGAACTGGCGAGAATACCCGAAGGCAGCGTGGCACAGAAAAGCGCTGCGATCCACTGGCCACGCTTTCTCGCGCCAAGGCAACCGGCAATTGCGGACGCACCCATGAGGCAGCCGATGGACGAGAACCACTGCACGAAGTTGATGAAGCGATCGCCGCCGGAAAGGAGATACGTGTGGAGCATCAGATACTCCGCCAGGGGCTGGAGCATGATCTGGTTCAGGTAGGGAGTGGGAAAGAAGCGGACGCTGTGTTGTTCGGCCCAGTAGATGATGCGTGGCATGTGATACGCCATGGCATCAGAACTGTTGGGTGGGCTGAACGCGGCGGTAACGCCCGTCAGCGTCAGGATGGCGATGATCCCGAGCGCGCAGAGAACAACTACGGGATCAAAAGTGAAGGCTGGGAGCTTCACACGGAAGGCGCGTCTCGCCGCGGGCACAGACAACGCCGCCGCCATTGAAAGCAACCACGCGACGAGTAGTGGTCCACGCGTCAGGGCAGTGCAGGCACTCAGCCCTTCGGTGATAACCAGCAGAGCAAGGCCGAACAGGACGACCGCGTGCAACAAGCGGTCGCGGACTTCCACTTTAGGCGCCGCCCGCTTTGCGTACGGCCACGCGACGCCGTTTGGGCTGCTCCTGACTCTCTTCGGCGATGGCCGGAGGCTTGCGCATTTCGAGACTCTTCTTCAGCGCTTCCATGATGTCGATCACCGGGGCGATGTGCGTCTCCGGCGTCTCCACAATGGCGTTACCTTCAATCTTCGCCTGAATCATTTTGCGCAGATTGTCGCGATAGGTGTCAGTGTACTTCTGCGGCTCGAAATCGGCGGAGAGGGACTCCACCAGATTGAGCGCGAGGGCGAGTTCCTTGTCTCTGATGTTCTCCGTGTCCGTGCGAAATTCGTCCATCTTGCGAACTTCATCGGCAAAGTACATCGTGTGGAGCAGCAGGCCATGTTCGCCGGGGCGCATAATCACGATGTGCTCGCGGCTATGCATGCAGACTTTGGCCACGCCGTAGTAACCTGTCTGCTTCATTGCTGCGAACAAGAGCGCGTAGGGCTTCTCTCCGCCTTCGTCCGGGGCCATGTAGTAGGAACTGTCGAGATAGACGGGATCGACCGCGTCACCCTTGACAAACTCCAGGATTTCCATCACCTTCGCGGTTTTTGGCGCGACTTTGCGGATGTCCTCTTCGTCGATAACGACGTACTTACCCTTCTCGTACTCGAAACCTTTGACGATCTGATCGCGCGTGATGGGCTTGTCTTCGGCCTGACAAAAAAGGACCTGCTTGACGCGCGAGTGGTCCTCTTTGTGGAGCTGGTTAAAACTGATAGTTTCGCCGCGCGCCGCCGTAAACAGGCGTACCGGAAGCGATACAAGACCGAATGTGAGATGCCCTTTCCAGGTGCTGGCAGCCATATATTTGCCACTCGAATTACGCCGGAAACTACTAAGCGCGCTTCATAATCCCCTCGTACAGCTATAACATGAATGAGAGAACATTTCCACCTCCCTATGTCTTTGCAGGAATACAACAGGAAACGGGACTTCACGAAAACGCCGGAACCGGCGTCTTCGGTGGCCGTTGCGTTGTCGGACCGCGGCGGGAAATTCTGCGTGCAGAGACACGACGCGACGCACCTGCATTACGACTTTCGGCTGGAAATCAGCGGGGCGCTGAAGTCGTGGGCGGTGCCGAAAGGACCTTCGCTGGACCCGACGATGAAACACTTCGCGGCCGAGGTGGAAGACCACCCCCTCGCGTACGGCGATTTCGAAGGTAACATCCCGAAGGGCAGTTATGGCGGAGGCAGCGTGATGCTGTGGGATCGCGGCACTTTCGAACTGATTGGCGAAGATCCGGCTGAGGTGCAACTGGAGCGCGGGGATCTGAAGTTCCGATTGTACGGCGAGAAGCTGGCGGGGACGTGGGCCATCGTCCGCATGAAGGGCCGCGGCAAGGGCGAGCGGGCCGGCAAAGAGTGGTTGCTGATCAAGAAGAAGGATGAGGCGTCACAGGCGGGCTGGGATATCGAACAACATGCCGTCAGCGTGAAGACGGGCCGCACGCAGGCGGAGATCGCCGCGGATCTGCCGGCGAAGAAGAAGGCCGCACCCCGTAAAAAAAAAGTAACCACGCGGATCCTGCGAAGATCCCCGGAGCAGTACGCGCCGACATGCCGGGTTTCTTCCCGCCGATGGCCGCTGCGCTTGCGGATTCCATGCCGCGCGGTGACGAGTGGATGTTCGAAGTCAAATGGGACGGCGTTCGCGGGTTGGCGTTCGTTGAAAACGGCGCGATAGCGTTTTATACACGTAACAACAATCGCTGCGAACGCCAGTATCCCGAGTTGCAGGTACTGCCGCACTATGTCGATGCGCAGCAGGCGATTCTCGACGGTGAGATTGTCGCACTGAACGCTCAGGGCGTATCGAAGTTCGAATTGATCCAGCCGCGCATTCACACGCAGGATGCGGGGGCTATCGCGAAGATGGCAGGCAAGAGCCCTGTTCATTACTACGCTTTCGATCTGCTCTATCTGGATGGCTACGATCTGCGAAATGCACCGCTCGCCGAGCGCAAGTGCCTGCTGGAGAGGATCATCAAACCGTTTCCTTTGCTCCATGTATCCGGCCATCTGAACGGCTCCGGGGCCGATCTGCTGGAGGCCGCGAGACAGAACGGCCTCGAAGGTCTGATTGCAAAATCGGCGAAGAGCATCTATGAGTCGCGTCGGAGTAAGACGTGGCTCAAGCTTAAGGTCACTGCGGAGCAGGAGTTGGTGATTGGCGGTTACACGCCGGGCGAGCGCGATACTTTCGGGTCCCTTGCCGTTGGCTTTCACGAAGGCGGCAAGCTGATCTACGCTGGGAATGTGGGGACCGGCTTTACGGAGAAGATCTTGCGGGAACTACTCACGCAGATGCAAACGCGCATACAAGACAAGATGCCGTTCGCGCCGGACAAGATGATTCCAAAAGGCACGGTCTGGGTGCGTCCGGACTTAGTGGCGCAGGTGAAATTCGCAGAGTGGACGAGCGACCGCAAGCTGCGTGCGCCGGTTTATCTCGGGCTGCGTGCCGATGTACCGGCTGCGGATATCGGGCGGGAGACTGCGGTTGAGGGCCTGCTGCCTTCCGATAAGAAAGAGGTCGTAACGACGATCAACGGGCATTCGCTGAAGTTCACGAACCTGGACAAAGTCTATTTCCCGGAGCACGGCTACACCAAGCGCGATCTGCTGAATTATTACGACGCAGTGGCACCGTTGTTGCTGCCGCATCTGAAAGACCGGCCTCTCTCTCTCAAGCGGTATCCCAACGGCATCCACGGCGAGTTCTTTTTTCAGAAGAATACTCCGGAGAATTATCCTTCCTGGCTGCGGATTGAAACCATCGACAAGATTCGCTATCTGGTTGCGGACGACCGCGCCAGCCTTCTCTATCTGACGAACCTCGGCTGCATTGACCAGAATCCGGCAATGAGCCGCGTGGGTTCGCTGGAGAACCCCGATTTCATTCTCATCGATCTTGACCCTTACGAATGCGGTTACGACAAGATCGTGGAGGCCGCGCTTTTGGTGAAGAGCAAGCTGGATGCCATGGGCCTGACCGGTTACCCCAAGACAACCGGCGGCGACGGTCTGCATATTTACGTACCACTGGAGCCGCATTACAGCTTCGAGCAAGCGCGCGGGTTCGCGGAAGTCATCGCGCGGCTGGTGGCGGCGGAACGTCCCGATCTTTTCACCACGCCGCGGTCTGTGGAGAAGCGTGTGAAGAACCGCGTATATTTCGATTACATGCAGTTGGGCGAAACCCGGACGATCTCCGCCCCCTACGTGGTTCGCGCGCATCCGGGAGCACCGGTGGCAACGCCACTGGCATGGGATGAAGTGAAGCCGGGGCTGGAACCGGGCCAATTCACGATTGCGAATGCGATGGATCGGTTCGCACGCGTGGGGGATTTGTTTGAGGGCGTGCTGAAGAAGCCGCAGAAGCTGGAACTGGCGCTGGGGAAACTGGAAGCCCTGCTGCGAAAGAGGTAGTTACGTCAGTTCCCGCTGGAGAGCTTCGAGCACACGCAGCGCCTCCACCGGACGCATCTCGTCAATCTTCAGGCTGCGAATCTTCTCTTTCAGTTCGTCGGTATTCGGCTCGAAGAGGCGAATCTGCATCGGAGCCGCGATCTCGCGCTGGGGGATGAGTTCGTGCTGTCGCAGGACTTCACGGGCCCGTTCGATGACTGCGACCGGAAGTCCTGCCAGGCGCGCGACTTCGATGCCGTAGCTGCGGTCGGCCTTACCTGGCTCCACCTTGTGCAGGAAGATAATACGGTCGCCCGCTTCCTTCACGCTCACGCTCAGATTGCGAAGGCCATCCAGTTGTCCGGCCAGTTCCGTCAGTTCGTGATAGTGCGTAGCAAACAACGTCTTCGCGCCGGTGACGGCCGAGATATGTTCCACCACGGCCCACGCCAGCGAGAGACCATCGTAGGTCGCGGTACCGCGCCCGATTTCATCCAGAATGATAAAACTGCGCGGCGTGGCGGTATTCAGAATCACCGCCGTCTCTGTCATCTCCACCATGAACGTGGAGCGCCCGCGCGCGAGGTTGTCTGAAGCACCAATACGCGTGAAGACGCGGTCAATCAGAGGCAACGATGCCGCGGTGGCCGGCACCCAGGAGCCCATCTGGGCCAGGATCACGATCAGCGCCGCCTGGCGAAGGTAGGTACTCTTACCGCCCATATTCGGGCCGGTGATCAGAGCGATGCGATCGGCCCCGTTATTCAAATAGAGGTCGTTAGGGATGAAACGACCGGCTTCTTCATTGGCCAGTTTCTCGATTACCGGATGGCGCCCGGCGTCAATCCGCATTTCGCCATCAACGGAAAACGCGGGGCGGGCGTAGCGGTTTTCGGCGGCCACCTGCGCCAGAGCAGCCGAGACATCCAGCTCCGCAACCGCAGTGGCCGTGGCACGGATTCTCTGCGACTGATCCGCCGTCTGCTGACGCAATTGATTAAAGATGCGCTTCTCGATCTCGAGAATCTTCTCTTCGGCGGAGAGAATCTTGTGCTCGTATTCCTTCAGCTCCGGCGTGGTGAAGCGTTCGGCATTCACCAGAGTCTGTTTGCGTTCGTAATCGGACGGAGCCAGATGCTGATTGGCCTTCGAAATCTCGATGTAATAGCCGAAGACGTTGTTGAAGCGAACCTTGAGCGACGCGATGCCCGTGCGCTGCCGTTCGCGCGCTTCAATCTGAGCGATGAACTGGCGACCGTTCTGGCTGAGATCGCGAAGCTCGTCCAGTTCCGGATCGAAGCCTGCGCGTACGGTGGCACCATCACTTATGTTGATGGGCGGGGCGTCGGAGAGCGCCGAGACGATGGGGCCGCTGACCTCAGGCACCGAATCCAGCCGTCCAAAGGTATTGATCAGCCGCGTGGAAAGCGACTTCGACGCCAACCGCACGGCCTGTGCCAGCTTCGGCATCTGCTCCAGCGAACGCCCCAGCGCATGCAGATCGCGCGGCCCGGCGCTGGCGATCATCACCTTGGCCAGCAGGCGCTCAATATCCAGAACGGGTGCGAGTTGCTTGCGCAGTTCCGCGCGCAGGATGGTCTCGCCGACGAGGTCGCCCACAGCATCGAGCCGGGCTTCAATTTCCGTCTGGTCGAGCGAGGGCCGCAGCAGCCGCTGGCGCATGAGACGCCCGCCCATACCGGTTGCGGTCTGGTCCAGAATCGAAATCAGGGTGGACTTGCTGTCGCTGCCGCCGGAAGAGAAGATTGGCTCCAGCAGTTCCAGATTCCGAACGGTGACGGAATCGAGCACCATGTTCTCGGCACGGTCAAAATGACGGGGCGGATCCAGATGATCCAGCGACGCCCGTTGCGTGTCGCGCAGGTAGTGAAGTACGGCTCCGGCAGCGCCCACAGCCGCCGGACGACCTGCCAGGCCGCAGCCATCCAGCGAGTGAAGCCGGAAGTGTTCGCGCAGAATGCGGTCGGCGTAATCCGGGCTGAAGACCCAGTCGTCCAGTTCCGTGGCCACCCAGCGCTTCTGGTCCGCCTGCGGGAAGAGTGACTGCTCCGGCGCGACGAGGACCTCGCGCACGCCGATTCCTTCCAGCATGCCGGGCAGCTCCTCGGCGGCGATTTCCGTGGCGCGGAATTCACCGGTGGAGACATCCACGTAGGCCAGCCCGACTCGCGGCCCGATCCGCGCCACTGCCGCCAGATAGTTATTTTCGTGTGAGCGCAGCAGGTGCGCGTCCGTTGCCGTACCCGGCGTTACAATGCGGGTAATTTCGCGTCGAACCAGTTTGGTACCCGGGCCCGCGGCTTCCATCTGATTACAGATGGCCACCCGGTAGCCCTTGGCGAGCAAACGCGCGATGTAGCCTTCCGAAGCGTGATACGGCACGCCGCACATCGGAATCGCCTGGCCCTTTTCTTTGTTGCGCGCGGTGAGCGTGATTTCCAGTTCCTTCGCGGCGATGACGGCGTCTTCCATGAAGAGCTCATAGAAATCGCCTAGCCGAAAGAAGAGGAGCGCGTTCGGGACCTGCTGCTTCAGCGCGTTGTACTGGCGCATCAGCGGCGTTGAGGCCGTAGGCGCGGCCGGTTCACTGTTCGACGCCACGGGCGCGGCGGCATCATTGTGCGGAGCGGCGGGTTCAGAAGGCGACAAAGACGGGTCTCCGGTGGATCATATGGGAACTTCTATTGTCCATGGCCGGTATGGCGCGCCGATCCGCTATTTCGCCACAACCGATTTCGCGGGGCCCACCTTCGCCGGAAACGCGTGGTCCAGCACAGACCACATGAAGTCCACGGTCATACGAGCCTGATTGTGGCAGCTCATGCAGCCGAGCTGGGGGCGGGTCTGGTCGAAAGTTTCCATCGTGAGATTGGCGAACGCGGTTGTGGCACCGGCACCGGGAAAGGTGGTGGTCATTTCCCCGCCCTGCGTGGCCGGAACGGGGGCCGCCTGATTGCCTTCCAGACGAGGCCACTGCGTGGTCGCGATTTGGTAAAACTCCCACGGCGTTTTTTGTAGTAGACGCTGATAAACCAGGCTCATCAGTTCTGTCTTCGGGTGGATGGGCGTCATCACGGAGCGGGTTACGTTATACGGCGTGGCAGGTTCCGGCTGGAGTGGTATCAGTTTCAGCGGATTCTCCGCAGGCATCGCATTCTTCTTATTGCCATCGTTGAAAGTGTACTTCCCTGGGTTTCCGAAAGCCGCAGGCGGCACGGCGTCCACCTGTTCGAAGGAGGACCAGATCCACTGCGGACGGCTGGGGGTCTTCACCACAATATGCAGCCCCACAAGGCCCATGGAAATCTTCGAACATTTGCCGGTGTTGGCATCCTTCACGATCGCCATGCGGGAATAGAAGCGCGCCTTTTGCTCCGGAGTGAAACCTTCAAGATCCAGCCAGGCGGCCTTAATGATGGTGGAGCCCATGGGAAAATTCATCACCGGCAGATCGGGACGGGGCGTAGGCACCGGAGGCAGATTCGCCCGCAAATAGTACTTGTGGCTTACCAGATAGTCATAGGCAGTCTGGTTGTAGAGGGTCTGAAGGCGGACGTACTTGCCGTTCTGCGCCACCAACGGCCCTACGAGTTCGCCGACGCCGGCCTGACCGATATCGTCTATGCCCGACTTCGAGCCCAGCACCATGTCGCCAAATCCCGTCGTGGCGGCGCAGGCGTTTTGAGAGGGGGGATCGTATTCGTTGAACGTGCGCGGCGCGGACCCATCGTCATGAAACAGTTCGTAGAGCGATTTGTAGGTTTCGAAGACGCGGGGACCGGGGCCGCCCGCCGTCTTCTTCGTGTCCGCCACGCCGCGCTTTCCCTGGGCTGCCGGCCAAACCATGGCGACAAACTCCCGCCAGGAAAAGTCGTCAAAATAGTCCATGGGAATGTCCGTGTAGCCTTCGGGAATGCAGACATCGCTGAGCGGAACGGGAGACGACGCGTCCTGCACCACGTCCTGCGGGCACACCTTGCCGGGTGCGGTCTCCGCGACACCCGCGAGCAGAACCACTAACGCCGTGGCCAGCAATATTCGAGACGCCATGGAAACAGAATATAATATTGGTGCCTGGCTTCAGGCAGATACCGGGAAATCGGATATAATAGCCGTGGCAGTCAGGGGAGTTCAGCGGATGCATACAAGACGCGATATTGGCAAGTTCGCATTGAGTGGTTTGGCATTGAGGACGGCGGCCCTGGTTGGCTTGCCTGCATCTTCCGTGTTCGGCTCCGTGGAGGCCTCTCTGTCTGTTCGTCTGGGGGCGACAACGTGGAGCCTGCGTGACCTGCCCCGGGTGCCCGGTAAAGACAACGTAGAAGATCTGATTAAGCCGCTCAAAGATGCGGGCGTGACCGAAGTCGACCTTTGGTCTTACAACACGGAACCTGCGGGACCGAACTTCGGTCCCGGCGCGCCGCCGCCACCCGCTGCCTATCCGGTGCAGGTTCACCACTTCACGCCGGAAGAAATTTCCGCCGCGAACATTGCTGTGCGTAAGCTGCTGCTCGATTACCGCATGACCACGCCAGAGAGCCACTACGAAGCGATCCGCGCGAAGCTGGCAGCCGCCGGAATCAAGGTTTCCGCGTATTCGGTGAAGTACGACGACACGTTTGCGGATGACGAGATCGATGTGACATTCCGCCAGGCAAAGGCCTTGGGAGCGACTTCCATAACGGCGCTGGGACTCACGGCGGCAAGCAAGCCGGAAACCCTGAAGAAGCTGGTGCCGTTTGCCGAGAAGCACCAGATGAACGTGTCACTGCCGGATTTCGCATTCGCAGGGGCGTTGCCCTCGCCGCGATTCAAAGTGAATGCCGACATCGGCGCGATCACTGCTGCGAACGGATCGCCCGTGGCCTTCATCCAGGAGAACCAGGCGTCGATCGCGCAGATCACTATTAAGGATCGGCGTCGCAATAAGGGCAAGAACGAACAGTTCGGCGACGGCGATACGCCGATTCAGGAAGTGCTGCGCCTGGTGCGGGATAAGAAGTATGCGTTCCCGGTGTTTGTGGAGTACGAGTATCTGGGCATCGGAACGCCTGCCGAAGAACTGCAGCGCTGCATGGACTACGCGCGGGTAGCGATCGCTTAGCACCGGCTTCAAGGCACGCCGTCCGTTTCGAGATCAACTTAATTCCGGTGGAGGAATCAATGAAGACGGGGCGAATAGCTTTGATCGCGGTGTTGATTATGGCTGGGGTCGCTTCTACCCAACCCCGGAGCTATCCTAAGGCGAAGGTCAGTTTTACCGACTTTAAGGGCCTTGTCGCTGAAGTTGAGGAGCATCGGGCAAAGCGTTTGGTCGATCTGAACGCTTTCCTGGCAATGAGCAAGGAGACTGGAACAATCATTCTGGACACCCGCTCTGATTTTCGCTTTGACCGCCTTCACTTGAAGGGGGCAAAGCACCTGAGTTTCACGGACTTTACACAGGCGAATCTCGCGGGAGCTATCCCCGGCTTTCAGACAAGAATTCTCATTTATTGCAATAACAATTTTGATGGCAACCAGACGGATTTCGCAAGCAAGATAGCTCCGCCTGCGAAAAATGATTCGCTGAGGAGTCAAATGGAATCGCAGGCGAAACCGATCATGATGGCACTCAATATCCCAACGTACATCAATCTCTATGGTTACGGATACCGAGATGTCTACGAACTGGATGAGTTGGTGAATGTTCGCGATGGGCGAATCAGTTTCGAAGGAACTACTGTCCAGAGTAATACGACGGAACCGGGCACGATTCGCCTCAGGTGAGACGGCCGCCGCTTTGGCTGGCCGGGTTCTGCGTGCCCGTGTCACACCCTCCTGTGATCTCACTCCAGCGCGACTCTGCTACGATGCCGGTGTCGAGGCAGTGGGCGGTTGTGTGCGATGAGCCCATACGGAAAGCGAAACGGAGGTCACGTGCGAGCCAAACCATTTCATCAGAAAGCGTCAGAGGGATAGCGTGATCCGAATCGCAGTCGCTGCAATTTTCGCCGTGTCCAGCGTGGCGGCACAACCGGCCTTCGAAGCGGTTTCCGTCAGACCAAGCGTCTCTCCGGGCACTAGGGAACAGATCGATCCCGGACGGCTCGTGATGACCGGGCTAACATTGAGGGCGCTCATTCTGGAAGCCTACGGCGTGCAGGGATTTCAGACTGCCGGAGGCCCTGGTTGGGTCGATTCGGATCGATTCGACGTCCAGGCCGTCACGGCCGGCTCGAACAGTCGGGAGCAGCTTCTCGAAATGCTTCAGGCAGTTTTGGCGGATCGGTTCGGGCTGGTTCTCCACCGGGAGACGAGAGCACTCAGCGGATATTCGTTGACGGCCGATAAGGGTGGGACGAAACTGCAGGCATCGAAGGAGGCCGAGACCCAGATCGGCCTGCGGCCGTTGGTAAAGGACGAAGGGCGATCCATCCGAGTCATTCTCAAAAAGGCTTCGATGGCGTCTTTGGCCAGGTACATATCACAGCGGATGGACTGTCCAGTGGTCGACGGGACCGGGCTTGCGGGGTTCTTCGACTTCCAACAGGATCTGACATTGGACACGGTCTTCGACCTGCCCACGGTCTTTGTAGAGATCCTACCGTCGCTGGGACTGAAGCTACAGCCCGCGAAGGTGCCCACGGAAATCCTTGTAATCGACCACGCCGCGAAACCATCGGGGAACTGAATCTGTCTGTTCGTCAGCGGGTTCACTTGGGCGTGTCACGCACAAACCGCCGAAGCGGGCGGGTACCACCTCCGAGCGGATCGTCGGCAACCCGTACAGTGATCGAAGAAGCGCGGATCAGCCACCAAATCCCCGAGTCGCGCGTGATCCGGCCGGAGCACGCACTTGTACGAGACTTCTCGCTCATGTGGATTGGTTTCGGTTTGCCGACAATCCCGACAGAATCCACGCCTCCGTGGAACGCGGCGCGCGGCGGGAGGGGCAAGTCCGCGCGGGGAGTTTAGTCCGGAGACAAAATAGGCGCTTCAAAACAAGCCAATCCCAGTATCGGTCGAGAGCCGATGCGCGAATCGACCCTCTCAGGGAAGCCGGAAATTAACCGCAACCACGATTGGACCAACAGGCACTGGCATGCCGCCACTCATCCCCGGCTCAAAGTGCCATTGCCGGACTGCCTGAATCGCTCTCTCGTCCAGACCATGCCCGACCGCGCGTACGATTTTCAGGTCGTTCGGCGTACCATCCGGCGCTACAACGACCGACACCAGAACAAGGCCTTCCACCCGGTCATCTTCAGCTTCCTTTGTGTAAGCGGGCTCGACCTTCGAAGCCACCCTGGGGTACGAGACTCCAGCACCGATCCGGTAAACTCCTGCAACTGAGACAGGCGATTCTCTCCCGAGTTGCGGCCCTTCGTCCTCCATTGTTCCGGTCGGAACCGAAAATGCGAACAGTGCTGCCGAATACCGCGGATTCAGATCGATTACGGTGAACACAAGCTTGTCGACGGTGTGAAGATCGTTCCCGCCACCTGTCGTCTCGGATACATATCGGAGGATCAGATTTCTCTCTGGCTCGATACACAATGTGTTCACGGCGTGCCAAGTAACGCCGTGATCCCTCGCCAAGGTCCAATCACCGCGAATCAGTTCGCAATTGTGAATCCCATCGGCAAGCTGCACCTGGTCACGACCGATTAGTGTTGCCGCAGTCGGATTATCCTCCACGTGTATCAAGTCAGCCAGGCTCATGGTACAGCCGCCCTGCCTCTGGCCCCTGTAAAACCCACTACCCCCTGTGTACAGTGTCTCGGCACCATCACACGTATTCTGCGATTGGTCACCGCCACTATTCTCCCGGTGCGTTCGTAAAGGGCTCTCGGCCGCGGCGCGGAAATAAATTGGCTGGTCCTTGATGTTCATTCCGGCGCCAGTCATTTCGCCAACCGTCGTACCCTCAGCCCGGAACGTTGTCGTTGTTCGCGCAGCGGCTATCGCCTGCTTCAACAAATCCAGTGCATGGTCATCGGCTTGGGCACATAGCAGCGGGGCGCAGATAAACATTGCCACCGGAAAGCCTTTCATGTGCAAATGTTAACAGTTCGAATGTCTCGCGCGCCAAGTCGTTGTGTATCCGATTGTGGCGTGGCTGGCCAGAGCAGGTCGGTGACCGGTCGTTACGCGGACCAGTCCAGCGAGAGTTGTTCGGGCGGACCGGCGTCGCGCACACTAATTCTTGTGTTATCGGTTGATTCTGAACGCTTTTCCCTCGATAGTTCTGGATCACCGCGGTCCGGAAGTTGGCAGTTGCCATCAATTTGCCGGGAAACCCGCTAGCGTCGAAGTGTCACGCAGTTGCGTCCGAATCGCGTACCCCGTGTGATGCGAACAGGGCCTGATTCCGCTTGATCATCTGCCTTGAAGACAGGGCCAGGGAATTGACGGCTTGCAGCAGCACGGCTAGACAATCCGAATCTGCGCACCCGCGTCACACCCCCTGTAAGCTTCCTCCGGTGCCACCTGCTACGATGCCCCTGTGCCAAGGCTCCAGCACCCACCACGCGTGGATTTCTCCCCCGCCCGCTTCGCCGAATCTCTCGGTGCAGCTTGGCGGCGTCGTGCGCCACTCTTCGAAAACACCGAAGTGACCGCGTATCGAGTGCTCGATGGCCCCGGCGACGGCATGCCCGGCATCTATCTCGATCGCTATGGACCTGCCGCGGTGATGAACGTCTATGAAGACGCGCGCCTGTCGCCGACGTCGATCACCACTGCTGCGCAGTTAACCCTTGAAATGCTGGCACCGTCGGGCGTTGAGGCAGTCTACGTCAAACCGTTCGCACGCGACCGAAGCAGACTCGGCGGACATTCGCCGGATGAGTCAAAAGCGGCCACGCCTCGCGCCGGCCGCACACAACCGGAATCCCTCACGGTGCAGGAGTACGGAGCGCACTTCGAAGTGCGTCTTTACGACGGGCACTCCACCGGTCTGTTCCTCGACCACCGGGAGCACCGTCGCTCGCTTTCACAGCGCAAGCTCCAGCGCGTCCTCAATCTCTTCGCCTATACCTGCGCCTTCGCCATGCCGCTGGCCGCGGCGGGTGCGTGCGTGACGAACGTGGACGTCTCAGCCCGCTACCTGGAGTGGGGGAGACGTAATCTGGCGCTCAACGGTTTGGAGCCGTCTGCCGCCCGGTTCTTCCGCATGGATGCGTTCAAATACCTGGCCTACGCCGCCAAACATCCTGAGGAGAGGTTCGATCTCGTCATTCTCGATCCACCCACTTTCGCGGCGGGCGATAGCCGCAGGGGAGTGAAGGCGTGGAAGGCGCTGGAGGATTACCCGGCGCTGGTGCAGGCGGCGGTCCGCGTGCTGGCGCCCAGAGGCTCGGTGTTTGCCGCCTCGAACACGCGGGAACTGGCCAACGCGGGCGCGCTCGCCCGGCTCATCACGAAGGCGATCGGCGCAACGCCCGCCTGGCAACCGCTCCCGCCCTGGCCCGTTGACGTCCGCGAGGCTGGCCGCGTGGCCGCCGTGCTCTTCACGCCTTGACGTTCGGGATCTGAAGCTGTTCCGGTGCGACCTCAGCGGAAATAGCGTGAACTTGAGCCTCTACCGCCTCGGACAAGGCAGGCGCCCACTTCGCCCGGTCGGGATGCCATGGCGCCAGCCAGACGCGCCATTCGAGCGACGGAAATGTGCGTGCCGCCAGGATTGCATGCTCCAGATAAATCTCGTGCCCGGATGGGCCGCCATAGCGAATATCGCCCGAAAGAGGCGCTCCAAGGTGCGCCAGCATCACCCGAATCTGGTGGAGGCGTCCGGTGTGAAGCTGCACCAGGCAATGGCTCTCGCCGGGGGTATTTGGCACCGGAGTGACCAGCGTCACGTCCAGAAACGACGGCTTGCCGCCAGCCCGCACAACCCGCGCGGAAGCCCCGTCCACCTTGAGGTACGCTTTGTGAGCCCCCACGAGTTGGCCGGCCTTCGAACTCGGGAGCGCTACCTGCGCGACGTACCACTTGTGCCAGCGGCGCTCGGCAATCTCCTGCGAATAGTGGGCCGCGGCCTCAGCCGTGCGGGCCACCAGCATTAGCCCACAGGACGGCGCGTCCAGCCGGTGCACGAGCCGCAGACCGGTGAAGCCCTGTGCCGCAAGGCGTCGCACGAACGAGTCGGCCGCCGCATCGCGCGGGAGTTCGCTGGCCAGGCCGGCAGGCTTCAGCGCGACGATCTCATGCGGCGTGACGTGCAGGATACGGATCTGGCCGGAACGAGTATTGCGCTCGCGATTCAGAGGCTGCACTCGCGGGGATGCGCCCGCAGGGCGAAGAAAACGCGACATTCAGTTCCTTTGGATTCTGCGAACATTGGCTCGCAATCCATTGTCGCTTAAAGAGGTTTGGAAGTGCTTAGCTGACACTGCGCAGCAACTCTTCGGCCCAGAGCGCGCCACGCGGATCGTCTTCATGCTTGAAGTAGACGTAAGCGTCGCGGCCCGCGTCCAGCAGCGTCCGCACCTGCGACGCAAGTTCTCCGCGCGCAGCGTCATCGTAATCGGCCTTGCGCAGCCGCGAGTAAACGAAATCTGCCGTGAACACCTTCGGAACTTCCAGCTTGTCCGATTCAGCCAGACACAGCGCGATGTTGCTCTTCGCCAGCCGTTCATAAACCGTGTCATTCAGCCATGACGCGTGCCGAAATTCGAAGGCGAAGCGGATGTCGTTCGGCAGCAGTGGCAGATACTCGTCCAGTCGGGGTAAGTCGTATTTGAAGGTCGGCGGAAACTGAAACAGCACGGGGCCCAGCCGTCGGGCAGCTCGCAGCGGTTCCAGCGTCTGCAGAAACAGTTCCGTGAACGTACCCGCATCCTTCATTTTCATGATGTGGGTCAGCCGCATGTGCGCCTTACAGGAGAAGGCGAACTCGCCGGAGGTTGCCTCCAGCCAGCCACCCAGCGTCTTCGCCGAGGGCAACTGCCGGAAGGTGTAGTTCACCTCCACACTGTTCAGCCGGGTTGCATAGTATTCCAGAAACTTCTTCGCGGGAACATCCTTCGGATAGAAGTCCGGTTTCCAGGCCGGGTAAGAGAAGCCGGAGGTACCGGCAAAGAGTCGCGCCATTTCCACTTAGTTAAGCACACGGCGCGACCGGATACAATCGTCCGAAGTGAGATTCCAGTGAGCCAACAGACATCCCAGGCACCGTCCGACCAGAACGCGGCCGTCACCGCCAGTTTCCTCGGCTGGACGCTGGACGCTTTCGATTACTTCCTGGTCGTCTACGGCCTGACCGCAATCGCGAAGGATTTCCACCGCTCGGACAAGGAAATGGCGTTGTCGATTACGATCACGTTGGCATTCCGGCCGATTGGTGCCTTCCTGTTTGGCCTGCTGGCGGACCGCTATGGGCGGCGCACGCCACTCATGATCGACCTGATTTTTTACTCGATCATCGAAGTGGCCACGGCCTTTGCGCCAACCTACACATCTTTCCTGATTCTGCGCGCGTTGTTCGGTATTGGCATGGGCGGCGAGTGGGGCGTGGGCGCGTCGCTCGCAATGGAAAAGGTGCCGCCGCGTCTGCGCGGGCTGCTCTCCGGCCTGTTGCAGCAGGGTTACGCGCTGGGGAATCTTCTCGCCGCACTTTGTTACTTCTTCCTGTTCCAGAAGTGGGGCTGGCGGCCCATGTTCCTGCTGGGCGGCCTGCCCGCGCTGCTGGCGCTGTTTGTTCGCGTGAAAGTGAAAGAGTCGGAAGCCTGGGAGAAAACGAAATCGGCCGATTGGGGGCAGTTGTGGGCCGCTATCTTCTCCAACTGGAAGATCTTCCTCTACATTGCGCTGCTGATGACGTTCATGAATTTCAGTTCGCACGGCACGCAGGACATGTATCCGACCTTTCTCCAGCGATACCTTCACTTTGACGGGCAGAAGCGCACGATGATTTCCGCTATTGCGTCGGTTGGGGCCATCGCTGGTGGAATATTCTTCGGCTGGATGTCGGATCGCATCGGCAGACGCCGGGCGATTGTGACCGCGCTTTGCCTGGCTGTGCTGGCGATTCCGCTCTGGGCGTTTTCGCCGACGACCGCGATGGTTGTGGCCGGCGCGTTCCTGATGCAATTCATGGTGCAGGGTGCATGGGGCGTGATTCCGGCGCACTTATCGGAGTTGGCACCGGATTCGGTACGCGGCTTCCTGCCCGGCTTCGCCTATCAGTGCGGCGTGCTGATCTCGGGCTCGATCGTTTACCTGCAGGCGTTTCTGGCGGAGAGCATGTCTTACTCGTCCACCATGGCTGTGACGGGTGCGGTGGTGTTTATTGGCGGGGCCATTGTCACCGCCATGGGCAAAGAGAAGCACGGTCGCGAATTCGGCGGATAAGGGTCGTGGTGATGCGATCTGCATCACTAATTGATGAGCTCCGCATCAACGCGGTATAATCTCCATATGCGAACAACTGTCAATCTCCCCGATCCCCTGCTTCGCAACGCAAAACGCGCCGCTTCGGCCCGCGGCCTGACGCTCAGCGCGTTTCTGGAAGATGCGGTGCGGATTCAATTGACACGTGAAGACACGAAGAGCGCTCCTCCTTTCAAGCTGCACACGGTACGGGGCAGACTGGTGCGTCCCGACATCAATCTGGATCGGATCTCGGCGCTGATCGTGTCGGACGACGAATCGAAGTTCCTGACGAAATGAGACCTGAGCGATGCTGATGCCCGACGTGAATATCCTGGTTTATGCCCACCGCCAGGAAACTCCAACGCATCGGCGCTATGCGGAGTGGCTGACCAGTCTGGCGGAGGGTCCTGCGCCGTTTGCGCTCTCGGAACTCGTCCTGCACGGCTTTGTGCGCGTGGTGACAAATCCCCGCATTTTTGACCCGCCATCCACGCCCGCCATGGCATTTCGATTCCTCGACGCCTTATTAGAACGCCCCGGCTGTTGCCTGATCCGCCCCGGCCCGAATCACCTGAATATCTTTCGCCGGATGTCTGAAGACGGAAGGCTACAGGGAGCCATCGTAGCCGATGCGGCTCATGCAGCCCTGGCAATTGAAAGTGGCTGCGAATGGGTCAGCGCGGATACCGATTTTGCCCGGTTTGCGCCGCAGTTGCGCTGGCAACATCTTTGAGGTGACCCGGAGGCCGGTCACCCCACCAGCGCCGTAGGCCGAATCGGCGAACCCGTGCCGCCGCGAATCTTCAGCGGCGCGGCCACGAACAGGAAATCTTTCGCACCCGAAGCCGCCAGTTCCTCCAGATTGAGACATTCCACAATGTGAATGCCGCTCTCCACCAGCAGGTGCACATGAACATTCATCTCCGGACTCGGGGTGAACTCGAAGGGCGCCGTATCACTGCCCACCGCAAATACCTTCCGCTCGCTGAGCCACCTGGCGCCTTCCAGCTTCGGCCCCGGGCTGTGAACTTCCGAAATAAACTGTCTCGGGTCGTCCCAATAGCGGGCCCAGCCGGTACGAATCAGCACCACGTCGCCCGGTTCCACCGCGAGACCCGCAGTGGCCGCGTCCATGTGTTCCGGCGTCACCACGAAATCCTTCGGCAGAACTTCCAGACCGGTCACTTTCGGGATGTCGAGCAGAACGCCGCGACGGAAGATCGGCTCAATCGTATCCACCGTATGGCGCTCCAGGCCTGCCGCGTAGGTTTGCACCTGAGCCACTTCCTCACCGCCAAACAGCTTTCCATTGCAGGTGAAATGGCAGAGTGCATCGATATGCGTGCCCACGTGCGTGCCCAGCGCCACAGCCTCCGAAGCGGAACTGCCGCCGCCCGGGTTCACATAATCGCCGTGCTTCTTATTCAGGCCGTAAAGAAAAGGCGCATGCGCCGGATGGTGTGGAATACCGGTGTAGTAAGGCTGGGCAAGGTCGATTACACGGCAACCCCGAATGGCGTTTAGAAGATCTGTGACGGTGGACACCAGTCCAGTTTATCCACGGTCGTTCGGGGTCACGGTGTCAGGGCCGCGGGCCCGGACCCTGGGTCGCGGGTTAACTTATATAGAGAGCCGATGCCCCTCCCCGTCCAGGTTGAATACGAAGGCCAGCGCATCAAGATCCGCACCTTCAATAAGCCGCACTACCGCGTTTCCCATTGGCCCATCTGGATCTGGGTCTTTTTTCTTGCCCCGGGGCCACTCACTTTTGATCTGTTTGCTCACGGTTTCAGCCGGGGCAACTTCACGTGGCTGGTCTGCGTCCTGATCGGCACGGGAATCGCCGGCGTTCGCGGAAAACTCCCAGGCGTGGAACCCGCTCCGTACATTCTGCGCTTCACGGAAGACAGGCCCAACCCGCTTTACCGCAAAGTCTGCTACACGTTCGCCTGGGCCGACGTGGTCAGTTTTGCCACCCTGAATTTTACGGGACTGGCCTATGCGGCCTTCACGGGCGTTTGGCGAATGCGCCAGATCTACGATTACGGCTACTTCCCTCTTTACGGTACGGTGCTGCTGCTGGGAGCGCTTGGCATCCTGCCCAGAGTGCGACGCTCCACGAAGGGCGAAGGCACAGAGCGCCGCTACTTTTATGGTTCGGTCTGGGCGGTCACCTTCGCCCAAACGCTCGAACTCATCCTGTGGAAAGCTCTTCCGCCCGGCCGGACCGCCGACATCGCCAAATTCTCCGCCTATGCCGTTGCACTCATCGTTGTGGGATTATGCGCCGTGATGGGCCGATTACCGCGCACCCGGCCCATCGTTCCGGGCGAATACTTCACCGGCGACTGAGTTAACTGCGCGATTTCACGCAGATGACTGCGCCACAGGGCTCAAAAAGCGGTACCCTGTGGTTTGGCACCCACCCCGGCAGTCTCAGTTGTATTGCCTCAGTCCCTGCTGTTCAGCCTGCCGTTCGCGCTGATCGGAATCGACGAGTATGGCCTAATTGACACATGGAATCTAGCGGCCGAACACCTGCTTGGGCACATAGCAGACGACGTGATTGGGTGCCCAATGCCTTTCGATCTCGATGTGGAACGCGCCTTGCAACACGGAACCCCGCCGGGTTGCGCCGTTTTGTCGATTGGCGGCGACGACGCCGGTGAAAGAACGGCCATCTGCGTGGAGTTCCGCATCGCGGCGCGACACCCCTCCGGATGGACCCTGACCGCAACTGAGAGACACGTGGAAACCGGGCAGCAGAATCGAGAAGGCGAGACGATGGAAACAAAGGCGGCCTCACGCCCCCGTGAGTCCGCCGAAGGGCGCTTTCGCGAACTCCTGGAGGCTGCGCCGGACGCCATCATTGAAGTGGATCGTCAGGGACACATCGTGCTGCTCAACGCCGTCACGGAAAAGCTCTTTGGGTATTCCCGGGAGGAATTGCTGGGCAGAAACGTCGATACCCTGATCCCCACCGCTGCCGGCGACCGCCACGCGGCTCACCGTGCGAGCTACTGGGCAAACCCGCAGACTCGTCCGATGGGACATGGCCTGACGCTTGTTGCGCGCCGCAAAGATGGCTCGGAGTTCCCTGTTGAGATCAGTCTGAGCCCCGTGAAGACGGGCAAGAGCTTTCGCGTCACCGCCATCATCCGCGACGCCACCATGCAGCGGGTGGCAGAAGAAAAGATCCGCGCCGCCAACCTGCAACTCGAGCAGCGCAACCGCGAAGTGGAACGCGCCAATCGCCTGAAGAGCGAGTTTCTGGCCAGCATGAGCCATGAGTTGCGGACACCGCTGCACACGATCATCGGCTTCAGCGAACTGCTGGCGGAAGAAGCGGAAGGGCCGCTCAACGAGAAGCAGGCGCGTTTCGTCCGTCACGTCCATCAGGATGCGCTGCATTTGCTCGAACTGATTAACGACGTGCTGGACCTGAGCAAGATCGAAGCCGGCCGCCTGGAACTGCAGCTCGACGCGTTCGATTCCCTGGAAGTGCTGAACGACGCTCTGGGCGCTATCCATCCGATGGCGGAAGCAAAACATATCACAACAGCAAACCGGATCCGGGGACCGCTGCCCATCTTTGCGGACCGCGTCCGGTTCCGTGAAATCATCAACAACCTGCTGAGTAACGCGGTGAAATTCACGCCGGAACACGGCAGCGTGTGGATTGAGCGTGAACCAGCCCCGGACGACATGGTTTGTTTCACGGTCGGCGACACCGGCATTGGCATCGCACCGGAAGATCAGGAGGCAGTATTCGACACCTTTCGCCAGGTCGGCTCCACAACCCGCGGCGTCCGTGAAGGCACCGGTCTTGGTCTGGCGATCGTCAAACGTCTGGTGGAGATGCACGGCGGCAGTATTCGCCTCGAAAGTGAAAGAGCGAAGGGGAGTCGTTTCAGTTTTACCCTCCCCGTCAGCCGTGCTGTGAAGGCGGACAAGCCGGTCGTGCTGACCATTGAAGACGAACCTTCAGCCCGCGAACTGATGCAGAGTTACCTTTCACCGTACGGCATCCGCGTCGAAATGGCGCGCAATGCCAGGGAGGGCGTCGCGAGGGCACGTGAACTGCGTCCGGACGCCATCACGCTCGATTTGTTGCTGCCTGGCGGTACCGGTTGGAGCGTCCTCCGCGATCTTCGCCATTCGCCCGATACGTCTGGCATACCGGTAGTGGTCATTTCCGTGCTCGATGAAGAGCAGGCCGCGCTCGCACAGGGAGCGGTGGCTTACTTGCGCAAACCGCTCAAGAGAGAATCGCTGATTCGGGTACTGCGGGAACATTGTCCGGAACGGTTCGGCAAGATCGTGCAGGTGTCCTCCACCGAGGCACCTTCGGGGAAATGAAGACAGTGCTGATTGCCGAAGATCGCGACGCCAGCCGGGAACTGCTGGCGATAGTGCTGACTTCGGCCGGTTATAACGTTGTAACGGCAATCGATGGCGTGGACGCCCTGGAGCAGTTCGCGGCAAATGTGATCGACCTTGTCATCCTCGACATCCACATGCCACGCCTGGATGGCTTCGGCGTGCTCCGTCAGTTGCGTACCGTTCCCGCACATGCAGACCTCCCCGTGATTGCTCTCACCGCCAGCGCCATGGCGGGAGACCGTGACAGCGTCATCGCGGCCGGTTTTTCCGAATACATCAGCAAACCTGTGAATATGTCGCTGCTCAGGCGTGAAGTAGCCCGATTACTGGAGAAAAAGCAATGAGCCTCGCCACAGACCACTCTGAAGATGCCCCGTCGCCCAATGTGGTTCTCGTCATCATAGACGATAATGCCGGAAGTCTGGAACTCCTTTCCTCGGCGCTCCACCGCGAAGGCCTCACAATTTTCACCGCGAACGATCCGGAAGAAGGGCTCGAAATCATCTTCCGCGAACACCCGCAAATCGTTCTCACGGATCTGGTGATGCCCGGCATCTCCGGCCTCGAAGTGCTGGAACGCGTGGTGGACTTCGATCCGGCTATCGATGTGGTCCTGATGACGGCCCACTACACGAGCGAATCCGCGGTGGAGGCCATCCGCAAGGGGGCATCGGACTACCTCAACAAGCCGGTCTCCATCACGGCGCTGCGTGAGCGTGTCAACCGTCTGGTGGAAGAAGCCCAGCGCCGCCAGCGCGCGAGCGACCTTGAGAACCAGATGCTGGTCAACGCCAGATTTGAGGACATGGTGGGCCGCAGCCCCGCTATGGTGGAAATGTTCTCCCGAATCCGCCGCATCTCGCCGCATTTCCGCAATGTCCTGGTGACCGGCGAAACCGGCACGGGTAAGGAACTTGCCGCCAAGGCACTGCACAACCTGAGCCCGGTATCAGGCGGGCGCTTCGTGGTACTCAACTGCTCGGCCGTCGTTGAGACCCTGTTTGAAAGCGAGTTGTTCGGTCATGTGCGCGGCTCTTTCACCGGCGCCACGCAGGACAAGATGGGGCTTTTCGAATATGCCGACCGGGGTACCATCTTCCTGGACGAAATCGGCGACATGCCTCTCGGCACCCAGGCCAAGTTACTGCGCACCCTCCAGAACCAGGAAGTTTTGCGTGTTGGCTCTCTGACACCGCGCCGGGTGGACGTTCACGTCATCGCCGCCACCCATCGGGATCTGCGGGCGGCCATTTCGGATAAATTATTCCGCGAAGATCTCTACTACCGGCTTTCGATGGTGGAGGTACATGTCCCCGCCCTCAAGGACAGGCCGGAGGATCTGCCGCTCCTGATTCGTTTCTTCGTGGACCGCTTCAGCAGCCAGTTCCGTAAAGAGATTCGCGGCCTCACGCAGCGGGCGCATATCGTGCTGGCCCGTCATCCGTGGCCTGGCAATGTGCGCGAACTGGAAAACGTACTGGGACACGCGTGCATGATGGCCCAGGGCGGCACCGTGGACGTGCAGGATTTGCCGGAGTATCTGCGGTTTCCATCGCGCCACCCGCAGCCGCTGGCTTCGCCCGTTACTCCGATAGTCTCCGATTCCGAGACCTTCGAGGAACATGAGAAGCACCTCATTGCGGAAGCACTCTCCCGCGCCAACGGCAACCAGTCGCAGGCAGCGCGCGCGTTGCGCATCGGTCGCGATGCGCTGCGCTACAAAATGCGGAAGCACGGCCTGCTGTAGCTGCGCGGAGACTCAGATCGCGTTGGGAAAAAGTGCACCCGTACTGAGTCGCGCACGCAAGTAAGCGGTCAATCCAGACATTCTGGCGTTCTGCGGGAACCACCCGGCCTCAGATCGCGTCGGAAACGCTGGTCAGCGGGAAATCTTTCACCACCAGCGCTGGCGCAATCATGCCCTCGCCTTCCCCGCCCTGCGCCCGTTCCGGCACGCCCATCTTCACGATGTTCTGCAACAGCCGGACCGGGCTTTCGTTGAAGCGGAAATTCCCCGCCGGCGCGGTGATCTTGCCGTTCTCAATGAGGAACAGGCCGTCGCGGGTGAGGCCGGTATACTGAACGGTCTGCGCGTTCACAACCCGCAGATAGAAGAAGCGAGTGACCAGCAGGCCACGCTCCACGCCGGCAATCAGGGCGTCGAGCGAGTCTGTGCCGCCATCCAGCATCAGCCGGTTAGCCGCAGGAGTGGGCTTCTGGCCGGCTTGCTGAGCCCAGTAGCGGTCGTACACAAGGTTCTTCACGACGCCCTTCTCAATCCAGGTCACCGGCGCGGCCGGGATTCCGCCGTTCGTCCATAACATTCCGCGGTTTCGTTTGTCGAAAGGATCCGTGCGAAGAGTGACGAAGTCCGGAAATAGCTTTTCGCTCAGCAGTGTGCCGCCGCCTTTCTTGCTCAAAAAGCTGCGGCCTTCCTCCGCGCTCCGGGCACTAAACTGCGAGCCAATCAACGGAAGCAGATCGCTGACGGCGGTCGGTTCCAGCACAACCATGTATTTTCCCGGCTCCAGCCGCTTCGGATTGCGCCAGCGGTCGCACTTTCCGATGGCGGCAGCGGCGACTGCCGCCACATCGATTTTCGAAATGTCGGGCGATTGGCTGGACGCCCAGCCGGAACTACTGCCCTCGGGAGTGCGAACTGTCGTGGAAAGTCGGGAATCGGTGGAGCGCTCGAAGGCGAACAGCCCATGCTTGTTCGCGATCACCGATACCGTGGCATCGCGTTCGAAGAAGCCCGCCGCCACCAGGTTTTTCGCGCGGGCGCCTTCGATCACCGCGCGTATGGCCGGAATCATCGCGGCACTGCGTGCCGCGGCGGTCGCATCCACAAAGTTGTCAAAATTGGCGTATTGCTGCGGCCCGAGACCTGGTATAAATTCGGGGTTGGGCGGCGCGACGTCGGATAATTGCTCCGCTCGCTTCATGGCGTCGCGCAGAGACTTATCGTCGAACTCGGTTACTGAGGTGGAGCCGGTCTTCTTGTCTTTCGTCACCGAGATGGAAAGCTGCTGTTCCACCTGAAAACCGGATGTAGTCACGCTGTTCACCGCGTATCGTATCGACGCGGTTTCAGAATTTCTGAGAGAAACCGCGCATTCCGGAAACGTGGTGAGCGCGAGCACGCGGTCTGTGATCTTTTTTGCTTCTTCACGTGTGAGCATGGCGTTATCCCAATCAGTCGGTCTGGATTACGTTTATCTGGCGGAAACGCGCCGGTGAGCAGCCGTGGCTGACCGCGTTCGATTGCGCGGGTTCGCCCTTGCCATCATTGAGAGCGCCATATTGCTGGAAGTAGGCGGGGCCGGCGATTCCGTCGCAGGAAGTCCAGAAATCCGTCGTCTTCGCCTGATAGGCCACGCTGCGCAGCATACGGCCCTTCTTGCCGCCTTTGATCTCCCAGAAGGCGTCACCGCCGAACTGGAAGTTGTAGCGCTGCTGATCGATGGAGAAGCTGCCATCGCCATCGATCAGGATGCCATCTTCCACACCCGCGATCAGCGATTCGAGACTGGTGTCGCGGGAGCCGGGCTCCAGCCACACGTTCGGCATGCGCTGGAACGGCACACTGCCCCAGCTATCGGCATAGCAACAGCCGCGGCTTTCCTTTTCACCCAGCAGATGCGCCTGATCGCGGATCGTCTGATAATGCATGAAGATGCCTTTTTCCAGGATGGGGAACTTTGTGGTTTTCACGCCATCGTCGTCGTAGCCGATAGTGGCCAGCCCGCGCTCGTTCGTGCGGTCGCCCCAAACGTTGACAATGTCAGAACCGACGCGCTGTTTGCCCAGTTTGTCGGTGGTAAGGAAGCTGGTCCCCGCATAATTGGCCTCGTAGCCGAGTGCGCGGTCGAGTTCCGTGGAGTGACCCAGGCTTTCGTGGATCGTCAGCCAAAGGTGAGTTGGCAGCAGCACCAGATCCTTCTTGCCGGCGGTCACCGGCGGCGCGGCGAGATGCTCCTGCACTTCCTCTCTGACGCGCGACGCGTTCTCCAGGAGATTCATCACCGGGACGATTTCATAGCCGGCAGTCGAAGGCGGTGCCTGAAAACGACGGGATTTCGATAACCCGCGGGCTGTATCAACTGCGGTGGCATTCACGCCGCCCGTGCTCTGCAGACAAAGTTGCTGGATTGAGGAGCCTTCGGTCGAGGCAAAGTACTTATCTTCGGATCGAAATACCATTTGTGCCGCGGAAGAAAAGACACGGTCGCTCTTCTTCACCTCGTTGGCTGCGGCTCGGATGAGGTCGAGCTTTTCGGCGAGCGGAACGGCGAACGGATCTTTCTCATGCGGCGTTACCCAGCGCGTGCGATAGGCGGCGACCGGAGCCAATTCCACTGGCTTGGTCTGCAATACAGAATTCGCCTTCGCCACGGCCACCGCTTCGCCCGTGATGCGGGTGATTTCCGCCATAGTCACAAAAGGCGAAGAGGCGAAACCCCACGCTCCGTTGGCAATCACGCGGACGCCGAAACCGAAACTGCCGGAATCGGCCACAGTCGGAACCACCAGCGTCTTACCTGTGCCACGTTCCGGATTCAGACGCACCGCCATGGTCTGGTTGCGATAGCGGGTGATGCGGATGTCGCAGTAAGTAGCTTTCAGGCGTTTGGCTTCGTTGAGCGCCAAGGCACCCAGCTTTTCCAGTTCGGGAGAAGGTTTGGCGGCTGCGGTTTCAGCGGCAAAGAGGCGTTCAGAGAGTGCCAGAGCTGCGGCACTACCCACAAAAGTCCGGCGACTGATCATGGGAATTAAGGTAGCACAAATGCCAAGGTGTCAGGCTTCGGCTTCGAAGACTTCCGCGAGCGGCATTTCGATCGCGCCCGCGCGGAGCACCCCATCCACGGCCTCTGCCAGATTGCCAGGAGTAGCGACCCAGCCGCAACCGCGCACGGGATCGATGACCCAGCAGACCGGGACGCCAATTGAGAAGTAGTCATTCAGTCGGTCCATCATGTCTCGAAAAGTGTCGTCGCGAGAGACGATTTCAATGCATAGCAGGGGCGCGGTGCGGACGATCTCCTCACGCGGCGCATCTCTGGAAATGAGCATGAGGTCCGGAATGCGGAAACGGCTGGATGAGATCTGAAGCCTGACTTCGGGAACGATATGGAAACGCCCGGCTTTCTCGCGGGAATGCATCCACACTGCAACGTTCGCGTGAAGTCTGCCGTGGCTGTATTCGCCATAGTTCCGTTCGAGTGTTGCACCGTCCACGAAATCGCGGTCCGGGCGCCAGAACGAATCCAGATATTCCTGAACGGAAATTCGCGCCGCAGTTGCCATGCGCTCTGATCTTACCGCGCCGCATTTCGATAAATCGCCGTTGCCACCGTGTCCGCCCACTTCGGTTTTTCCGCCGCGTTAGCCACACCCTCAATCCCCGCCGCCAGTGCCCGGTCCACCTTTGCCAGATTCCGGTAATCGAGCTGATCCGCTGTATCGTTCACTTCGTGATAACCCGGATATTCAAACGCCACCACCACCGTATGCGCGACAATCCCGGCCTCCGCAAACGCATAATTATCGCTGCGGTCGAAATAATCGTCAGCCGATTCCTTGCGGTAGACCGCCACCCCCGCAGTCTTCGCCGAAGACGCCATCTTCTGCGGCAGATTGGAAAATGAAGGGCCGGTAAAAGCGAACCGCCCCACCTCAGCTCCATCGCTCGAATCCGTCCGCCCCAACTGCTCCAGATTGATATCCGCGATCGTGTCACGGAGCGGTACCAGCGGGTGCCGCACATAGTAATCCGACCCCAGCATCCCCTCTTCCTCCCCAAACAGCGCCAGGAACAACACACTCCGACGGGGACGTGGTGTCTCGCCTTTCAACGCCTTCGCGATTTCGATCAACGACGCCACCCCGCTGGCGTCGTCATTCGCGCCGTGGAAAATGCGATTCCCGGGACCCGGCGGCTTAACGCCCAGGTGATCGTAATGCGCCGAAACGATCACATACTGGTCCCGTACGTCGATATCATCGCCCACCAGCAACCCCGCCACATTTCGCACCTGCACGGAGCGGCTGGCGGGAGCCGTCATGCGCAACGTCAGCCTCATCTCGCCGGATGCGGCGAGCAGATCGGACGCAGCCCGACCGTAAACCCGCACCACCGGCACTTTCGCCGCCTGCGCATCCAGCAAAGTGTTCGCGTCGGCGGATTTCTCTCCGCCCATGACCAGCAAAATCAGCGCTGGCTTGCGAAGTTCCAGCGAGTGGAACATTGCCGGTGCCTCCCAGGCATCGCTCGCCACCACCACTCGCCCCGTCATCGAAGGCAGCGGACCCGGCCCGCGCACCCGTACCGTGCCTACATCCTGAAACTGCAATGACCGGATCGAACTCACGCCGACGCTTTCCGGTTGCAGCGCAATCTTCCTGCCACCCGCCGAGAGGGTCATCTGGAATCCCGCATTGTCCGGCGTGATCTGCTGCAAGGTCGCAGTCTGGAAGAACGTGCCCCGCTCCCCAGCCGGCACCAGGCCCGCCAGGCGGAACTGCGTGGCAATGTACTCGGCCGAAGCCGAGAGGCCCGGCGACGGTGTCATGCGGCCCTGCCGTTCATCCGCGGCCAGCCACGTCACGTTCTTCCGCAGCGAATCCGCGGAAATCAGATCCAGCCCCGAAGCCGCAAGCAGAAGCGAGGCCGTACACAGAAGTCCCGGCCAGAATCGCTGCATAAACCCTACGCCAGAATGGCGCGAACGTTTTCTGATGCCTTATCCAGCAGCATCGCAAGATCGTTCGAACTGCCCACAAACAACATGCCACGCTCTTTCCAGAAACGGGCCATGGCCGGACCCCTCGTATGTATGCCGGGCACAATGCCGTGCCGCAGGCAGGCATCGCGGATCTTTTCGATGGTCGCGACCATGCTCGGATGCTCCATATTGCCCGGTACACCCAGCGAGATAGAAAGGTCGGCGGGCCCTATCATAACCGTGTCGAAGCCCGGGACGCTGAGAATCTCGTCCAGTGCTTCCACCGCCCGCACACTCTCAATCTGCACCACGCGCATCAGATTGGCGTTGTAGTGGTCCATCATCTGGGTGAACGTCAGCGTTTGGTATTCCAGATTGCACGGTGCCAACCCGAACCCGCGAACTCCCTTCGGCGGATAAATGGTCCACGAAATGGCCGTTTCCAACTGCCTCGGATCTTCCGTGCGTGGAAAGATGATGCCGCCAGCGCCGTTGTCGAGCGCCCGCGCCACCAGCGAATACTGAAAATCCGCCACACGAACGATGGGGCAGATATTCGAAAGGTGCGCCACCCGGCAGATGTCGCTCACCGTCTCCAGATCGAAATTGCCGTGCTCCGTGTCTACAAAGGCCCAGTTATACCCTGCCGCCGCCAGCAATCTGGGAATCTCCGCGGACCGGAAATTGCCGAAGCCGCACCCAACCTGGAACTTGCCCTCTTTTAACGCCCGCTTGACGGAGTTTTCACGCATAACATATGAAGATATCAGCGACACCGCGCCGGACTCGCCCCGCCTGGCGGCCCATCGCCTTATGTCGTCGCATGATAGCCTAAACAAAAGGTCTCGCAATGTCAGCGCAAATACTGGTGCAGGGCAGGCTCACGGGCACAGAGGATTTTTTGCTCGCCGCCCCTGCCGATCGTGATAATCGTGCGTTTGAAGCGCGCCTCACCTGGCTTAACCTGCTCGGTGAAGTGCTGCCCCGCGCGTTGCTGGCAAGTCTGCAGTTGCCTCCCCTTCTGCTGGGTTCATCCGGCGGCGGGCGTTTTCTCGCCATCCTGCCGGATCAGGACCGCGCCGATCAGGCCGCCGCCTTCCTCACACGTGCCAACGCCGTTCTGGATGACGTCACCAGCGGTCGCATCCGCATTGCCTGGAGTTCCACCGAAAATCTTGGCGACTGGACCATCGTCCGCAAGCGCCTCAGCGAAGGCCTGCACACCAGTCTTCGCCCGGAAGTTACCACGGCGGGCTTTTTCGAACCGTCCGCGCCGCCCGCTCCCCTGGGCGATCGTATTCCCCGTAATCTGCGCGATGCCACTGCCGTCGCCTTCAGCTTTGACTTCCCCGCCCTGATCGCAGTGCCCGAAGCGGATGGAGACCCCGCCATCATGCGCTGGGAACTCGGTGGCCACGCTTCGCCCTCCAGCATTTCCATCGCGCGACATGCCGCGCGGAACGGCGACATTCCGGCAACTCCGAAAGAACTCGCCCTGCGCGGCTCCGGCACCAAACTCTGGGGCGTTCTGCGCGGCGAGATCGACGATTACGGCAACCGCATCCGGCGCGCCCACAGCGTGGAAGAGCATGTCACACTCTCGATGACCTACCAGCAGTTCCTGGCCGGTGAAATCGAACTGCTCTGCTCGCATGCCGATTATTTCCGCCGCGTCACCGTACTTCAGGCTGGGAGCGCGGATTTCGCGCTCTTCGGCTCCTGGGACGCCTTGGCAGGCTTCGCCCGCGAACTGGAACGCGTCTTCGCCCGCTTCGCCCAGGAGAATCTCCGCGATCTCCCCGGTGCCGAAGCCAAGAGCATGACGATGGCGCTCACCCTCGCCGAACCTGCTACACCGCTGGCGCGTGTCTGGGAAGCCAGCGCGCGCGATCTTTCCGTGGCAAAATCCAGCGATAAGGATTGCTTCCACATTCTGGGCCATGTCCTCGAATGGAAACAATGGAAAGACGCCGCCGAACTGAAGGACGCGCTCGTGCAGCTCAACGAAGAGTTCCACGGTGGCCGCCACTTCCTCGCACAACTTCGAAACCTGTATCGTAAAGTGGAATCGCCAGATCCCGATGGGACTGGTGACGAACGTCTGATGGTGCGCGCCGCGCGTTTCCAGCGCCGCTTTTCCGGCGTGGCGAATCGCCGCGAACGCGAGTTTCATAAATTGCGGGCTAACCTGATGAAGGAAATGACCGGCCGCAAGTCGCGTGGCAAATTAAGATTGAAACCGGAAGGTCTGGTTGCCCTGGAGTGGGCGCGGCTTCTGGAAGATTAGCAGGGCGCCGCAACCGAAAGGAAGCGGTGGTCAATGACTGACGAGAGAGAAAACTTTATGGCTGACGAACAGTCCACAACACCGCCCGTATCGGAATTAGCGGCGCAACTGGCTTCACACATCGCGAATAAACCGCTGGGCCCGGCTTCGACGCCGCAGCAGTCTTCCGGCGGGTCTGACCGGCCGCCGCGTGAAAACCGGCCTCCCCGCGAAGCGCGCCCGCCGCGCGAAGGCGGTCGTCCTCCCGGTCAGGGTAGCAACAAGCCGGAAGGCGAACGTGGTCCGGATCGCCGTGAGGGCAGTCCTCGTCAGGGCAAAGGCGAACGTCGCGACGGCGGCGGTGGCCGGCCTGAAGGTCGTCCTGGCGGCGGTGATCGCGGAGAACGCAGCGGTCACAGTGGTGGTGATCGTGGTGGGCGCCCCGGCGGAGGACGCTTCGATTTCCCGCTCGATATCGACCTCGACAAGCTGATCAACGACAGTCTGTATCTGGATAACCAGGCGCACGCCGTCGTGGTCCGCATCCGCGATATGGATTCCGGCACGCGCAGCACTTTGCGCCGCCTGTACAACTCCGTGCGCCGCGCGACACGCGCGCCGGAGAACGAACGGCAGCACGAATTTGTCATGCTGCGCGCCCGTCTGGCGTATACGATTGCCCGCCACGGCCTCCGCAGCCTCGATCAGATCGAGCGCTTGCTGCTTCAGGTCACGCGGAAAAATGAAGCGCGCGGTTACGAACGGTTTCGCGATCTTTTCGAAGCCATCGTTGCTTACAACGAATAGTAAATAATTCGCGGCCTACAACGAATAGCGAACAAGAGAGACGATAATGAGCGCTCACACAGCACAAACAGAATTGAAGCTGATCGGCAAGCTGATCCTCGAAGGCGAGATGCTTTGCGAATCCGGTCTGCACGTTGGCGCGGGCAAAGGCTCGCTCGAAATCGGCGGCGCCGATAACCCTGTCGTGAAAGACGCCCAGGGCCGCCCCTATGTCCCCGGCAGTTCGCTGCGCGGCCGCATTCGCTCGCTGCTCGAACAGGCCACCGGCATGGCCGTGCCCTCCGAATTGGTTTACATTTCGAAGCGCAAAGGCCAGGAGGTTCGCATCCACCAGAGCGACCGCCCGGACGACGAAATTTGCATCCTATTCGGCCGCAGCCCGGGCCGCATGGAGAAAGCCTCCGGTGGCGACGAGGGCGGTGCACAGGCCACGCCCGCGCGCCTCAGTGTTTTCGACGCCCCGCTCATCCCCGGCAGCATCACGCCACAGATGCGCGAGAATCTCGACGACGAGCTCACCGAAGTGAAGAGCGAGAACGCCATTGACCGCATCACCTCGCAGGCCAACCCGCGCACGCTCGAACGCGTTCCCGCCGGTGCCCGCTTCCGTATCCGCATGGTGCTTGACCTTCTCTGCGCCGAAGATGCCGTGCTGCCCGCACTGCTGGTGCAGGGTCTGCGTCTGCTTGAAGACGACGCCCTCGGTGGCGGCGGTTCCCGCGGCAACGGTCGCGTCACGTTTGACAACCTGAAGCTTACCTGGCGCGGACGCGATTACTACGCCACTGGCGCGGACGAGCGCGAAGTGGTCAGCGGTGCCGCCCTGGCCGCACTGCAGTCGAAGGTTGCGGAGGTCAGCGGCGAACTGGTCGCTGCCTGAGATGAGGCTGCTCGAAGTCAGACTGAGGCCCACCACCCCGTGGCGCGTGGGACATGGCGCGGGTGATCGCGAACGCGTGGACGTTGTGTACCACAGCGATTCGCTGTTCTCCGCCATTACGCATGCCATGAAGTCGCTCGGCTGGCTGGAGGAGTGGCTCGCCGCCACGGCGCAAAATGAAGGCGCGCCCGCGGTGCGATTTAGTTCTCTGTTTCCGTTTATTGGTAAGACACGTCTGGTAGCCCCCCCGAAGACATGGTGGCCGCCCGCCAATCCCGGCAGGCTGCACACCGAAGCCGCGAAGCTGATCCCGCTCGACGTGGTTCGCAACGGCATCGTCGACGAATCGCGTTTCATGGTGGATGGCGAAACCGGCTGCATGTACAACACCGGCTCCGGCGCGCCTGTGCAGATCGTGCTGCGCACTGCGGCGGCCATTGATCGTCTGACCGGTGTGGCGGATCCGCATCGCATCGCGTGTCTCGAATTTGCGCCCAATGCCGGCTGGTGGGGCGTGTTTGCCGTGGAAGACCCGCTTTGGGAAGCACGTGTGAAATCGGCGTTCCGGCTCCTGGCCGATTCCGGCTTCGGCGGCGAGCGTTCGCGTGGCTGGGGCCGCGCGGCTGCGCCCGAGTTCTCTGACGCGTCCTCGTTGCTGCCGACAAAGGCGAACGAAGATAGCGCGTGGTGGCTGCTGTCGGTTTATTCTCCCGATGCCAATGACGCGGTCGATTGGTCGCGCGGCGAGTATGCCGCCACACAGCGCGGCGGCTGGACGGATAGCCAGTCTGGCATCGCGCCAAAAAAACAGGTTCGCGTTTTGGAAGAAGGTTCGGTTGTTGTTGCGCCGTCGCTGCGTGGTCGTGTTGTCGATGTCGCGCCCGATGGGTTCGCGCATCCCGTATATCGCGCCGGGTTCGCGTTAGCCGTGCCCGCGCCGCCGGAGCCGGTTCTTCGCCAGCCACAGGTAACACCGGTTGCAGTTGCCGAAACCACCGAAACTGCGGCTGACGTCGTAGCTGAAGCCGATATGGCGAGTGAAGGCGGACATTCCGAGCCGTGCGATCCCCCGATCCACGCCGAAGTCCCGGTGCCGGCTGAGTTCGAAGCTTCGGTGCATCATCTCCCGAAGACAGATCCGTGCGATCCTCCGATCCACGCTGAAGTCCCGGTCCCGGCAGAGTTCGAAGCCGCAGTTCACCATCTCCCGGAGTCCGACCCGTGCGATCCACCAATCCACGCCGAAGTCCCGGTTCCCGCGGAGTTCGAAGCGGTAGTGCACCATCTCCCGAAGACCGATCCGTGTGATCCGCCATCCCACGATGAAGTTGCAGTGCCCGCGGAGTTCGAAGCGGTAGTGCACCACAAGCCGGAATCCGACCCCTGCGAGCCCAAAATCCACACCGAAGAAGTCCCGGTCCCGGCCGAATTCGAGTCAGCCAAACACCCGCTGCCAACGCCTGACTCCGAACCTGAGCCCGCCCCCCCATCCGACCCTAAGCCGGAGGAACGATCATGAAGTACCGCGTCACCGTCCTCACCCCCACGCTCGTCGGCGACGGCACCAAGCTATCGCCCATCGACTACATGGTCTGGCGCGATCAGGTCAACGTCCTCGACCAGAACCGCATCTTCCGCCTGCTCTCCAAAGGCCCGCGCCTCGAAGAATATCTCACGCAGCTCCGCAAGGCCACCACGCTGGACTTCGCATCCTGGGGCGGTTTCGCGCAGAACTTCGCCGGCCGTCGCATCCCGTTTGAGGACGCCTCCTGCACCCCAAACTGGAACAATGCACCCGTCGAAAGCCTGCACATCCCCGGCTTCGTCTCCGGCAACGCGGGCCCGTTTCTGCCCGGTGCCGCCCTCAAGGGCGCGCTCCGCACCGCCGCCGTCTTCGCCCACGCCAAGCCCTCGGCCATTCGCGACATCGCCAACCAGATGACGGGCGACCGCGCCCCGCGCCATCCCGCCGAACAATTCGAACAACAGACTGTAGGCTCCGGCGGCTCCGACCGCATGCGCGCCGTCTCCATCACGGATTCCGCCAACACCAGCCGCGACGCCTTCCGCGTCTTCATGTTGCGTTCCTCCACTCTGGTGGCCAAGGGCCCGGATCAATACTCGCTCGGCTGGAAGCAGGCCGGACGCACGTCCACTCGCACGGAAGACGGCACCCCGACCTTCGCCGAAATGGCCTCGCCCGGCGTGGTCTTCGAAGGCGACTGGCGTGAGAACGCTTTCCTCAACGGCGAAGAAGTCCGCAAGTCCCTGCGCTGGAATCGTCCCGTTACGGCGGCAACGCTTCTCGATGCAGCGAACCAGTACGCCGCGAAACAACTCGAGATCCACGCGAAGTATGCCGAGTGGACCGGCCTTGAAACGCTGCGCGCCTCGGTCGCCGATTTACAGAAGCGACTCGAAGCCGCCCGCAATAACGGCTCTGCGCTGCTCGCCATCGGCTGGGGCGCGGGCTTCCTGAGCAAATCCGCCGCCATCGGCATGGACGACGCGGAACACCGCAAAGTCCTCGGCATGCTGCCCTATTTCGAGCGGGCCATCCGCTCCGGCCTTCCCTTCCCCAAGACGCGCCGCGTGGTTTTCCTGAAAAACAAGCCTGCGGCACTGCCAGGTTGGGTGGAACTCACCGTCGCGTAAGAGAGATTCATCGCTTCACGAAAGGCCTCCCCCAATCAGGGGAGGCTTTTTTTCGCCCTCAGGGGATGCGCCACTCGCGTCAACAAACGTAGACTGGAATGCATGACGACCGAACCGTCTTACCCCACATTGGGTCGGAACCTGCTTCGTGCCTACGCCGTCATCTGCGGCATCGGCTCGGTGGCGCTGATCTTCTGGGCAAAATCGTCCGGTTTGCACGTTCCCGCGGCCTTATCGCCGGGCACCCTGTTGGCGCCGCATTCACCAGCCATTGGCATCGGTCGTGGGCTCGGTAACGGTATCGCCAATGCTTATGCCAGTGGTTTCGCTTATGGTGCGGGTAATGCCGATGGTGCCCGTGTCAGGGCCATACAGTTGGCCCTGATCGCGCTCAGCCCCATCCTGGCAGCTCTCGGGTGCTGGGCGGCCGGACTCGCCTTGCTGGATAATTCGCCGCAGCGGAATAGGATGCTCGGCTGGTTCGGCTCCGCACATCTTCTGGTCCTCCTTGCCCTGACGTTTCAGACCTTCGCCCTTGCAAGGCGACCCATGCCGGTCGCCCTGAGTGTGACCTGGAATCTGACAATCCTCTTGTGGAGCCTGGAAAGAGGCAGGCGGGCGGAGCGATCAATCCTGGGAAAACTGCCCGCAGGCATCGGACGCCACGAGCAGGAAATCCGCCAGTCCGCCGCCCAGCAGGAAAGAAACCGCCTCGCCCGTGACCTGCACGATTCCATCAAACAGCAGATCTTCGTCATCCAGACGGCCGCGGCAACGGCGCAAACGCGGTTTAACAGCGACCGCCCCGGTGCTGAAACCGCACTGGATCAGATTCGCGATTCCGCCCGCGACGCCATGACGGAAATGGAAGCGATGCTCGATCAGTTGCGCGCCGTTCCGCTCAACAACGATGGTCTGGTGGACGCCATTCGGAAGCAATGCGAAGCGCTCGAACTCAGAACGGGAGCCAAGGTGAAGTTTCAGCTCGTCGAACTCCCTCCCGCAGGCACGTTGGCCCCGGGCGCTCACGAGGCCATTCTTCGCGTGGCTCAGGAGGCGCTTGCCAACATTGGCCGCCATGCGCGCGCCAGTCACGTCACAGTCTCGCTCGATTCCTTCAGCGACCGTGTGATGCTTTGCATACGGGACGATGGCGCGGGATTCAACCAGTTTGAAGTTCAGCGCGGAATGGGTATGCGGAATATGCGGGAGCGCGCCGCAGAGTTTGGCGGCAAAATAGATATCGTCGGCAAACCGGGCAACGGCGCTCAGATCTTACTGTCGATTCCGCATGCCGAGATTCCCACTCACTATCGCGCGCCAACTTACCTCTACGCCGCCGGGCTCGTAATTATCCTGATTGCCGCTCCTCTGACATGGTCGGGAATCTGGTCGATCCTTTGGGTCCCGCCTTTCATCGTATGCGCCATCGGGCTCAAACGATGCATCGACGATTGGCGACAGGCGAAGAAATACACCGGAGCCACAGTGTGATGCAGCAACTCAAAGCCATCGACCCCCAAATGGCCTTGCGCATCTATGGCTGGGCTATGGCTCTGGCCGGAGTGGTCGTCATGGGAATGGGCCTCGCCGACTCCAACGTGTTCGGAACGCCGGTCCTCGCAGTAGTTTTCGGCACCATGCTACTGTCAGCGGGGTTCTGGTCTGGCTCACTCTCCCAGATCAATGATCAGGCCCTCCGGCGCAAGGGACTCGCCTGGTTCCTCGGAGTTCACATGCTTGTTCTGAACATTATCGGAGGTTTTCGGGAGGAAATCTGGGGGCACCTACCGAAGATTGTCGATCAAGCGATACAATTCGCAATCCTCGCTATCGGATTCATCCTGATAGGCCGGACCGGCAAGCTTGCCGTAACAAGTAAGACTCCGAACGGCTCCAGTTACGAAAAACAGATGCGCGAAGCCGGCGCCCAGGAGGAACGCAACCGGCTGGCCCGCGATCTCCACGATTCGATCAAACAACAGATCTTCGTCATCCAGACTGCGGCCGCGACCGCGCAGACCCGTTTCGATGATGACCGCCCCGGCGCATCGGATGCGCTCGAACAGATTCGAAATTCTGCCCGCGATGCCATGACCGAGATGGAGGCAATGATGGACAATCTGCGCTCGGTTCCGCTGGAGAATACGAGTCTGGTGGAAGCGCTGAAGAAACAGTGTGAGGCGCTGGGCCATAGAACGGGAGCGAAGGTCGAGTTCAAACTGGGTGATCTCCCCGCCAATGACACGCTGGCACCGGGTGCGCATCAGGCCATCTTCCGGGTGGCGCAGGAGGCGCTGGCGAACGTTGGCCGTCATGCGCGCGCGACCCATGTGACCGTTTCGCTCGGTACTTTCAGTGAGCGCCTGAACCTTCTGGAACTTCGGATTCAGGACGATGGGACGGGCTTCGACGCCTTCGATGGCCCGCGTGGGATGGGTATTGCGAACATGAAGGCGCGGGCAGTCGAATTCCGCGGCTGGGTGGATGTAACCAGCATTCCGGGCACGGGGACAACGGTTGCATTCTCCATTCCTTACACCGTCATACCAAAATTGAGCAGTGGCACGAGGATTGTGTTCGGCATCTTCGCCGTGTTGATGGGCTTAATGTTGTATAAAATCGCTGACAAAGAATACGCCAGAGGGAACTATGCCTTCCCGTTGTTCTTCGTGGCCTTCGCTGTAATCGGAACGGCCAGACTCATCATAATGCGCCTCAACAAGGCGAAGACAGCATGAACCCCGTCTCCGTCGTCCTCGTGGACGACCACCGCGTTGTCACGCGCAGCCTCCAAGTCGTCGGCATCGCCATCAGCGGCGAGAAGACCGGGAATTCGCACGTATACGAAGGAGTACCGGCATGACACCACACCTCAAGGCCATCGACGCCCAAATGGCCTTGCGCATATACGGCGCGGCCATCGGTCTGACCGGAGTAGCCGTCCTGGGCATGGGCTTCGCGGACTCCACCGTATTCGGAACGCCAGTCCTCGCAACGATCTTCGGCACCATGCTGATCGTGGCGGGATGCTGGTCCGCATCACTCTCCCACATAAAGGATCAGGCGCTGCGGCGCAAGGGTCTGATGTGGTTCCTGGCTGCGCACTATTTTGTCCTGAACGTCGTCAGTGCGGATCGCAAGGATATCTGGGGGCCCACGTCGCAGACCGTAAACGAACTACTGAGGATCGCAAACCTGGGGATCGGCATCTCCCTGTTGGGCACGATCATGTCGCTTCTCGGGAAGACCTTCGAAGGACCCAAACGTTCGGACTACGAGAAACAGATGCGCGAGGCCGGTGCGCAGGAGGAACGGAACCGCCTGGCCCGCGATCTCCACGATTCCATCAAACAACAGATCTTCGTCATCCAGACCGCCGCGGCGACCGCGCAGACCCGCTTCAACGAGGACCGCACCGGCGCGTCGCAGGCAATACGAGTCTGGTGGAAGCGCTGAAAAAACAGTGCGAGGCTCTCGGCCACCGAACAGGAGCAAAGGTCGAATTCAAACTCGGCGAGCTACCCGCCAATGACACACTGGCACCGGGCGCGCACCAGGCCATCTTCCGGGTGGCGCAGGAGGCGCTGGCGAACATTGGCCGTCACGCTCGGGCGGGCATTGTGACCGTTTCTCTGGGCGCGTTCAGTAGACGCGTGGACCTTCTGGAACTCCGGATTGAGGACGACGGAGCGGGCTTCGACGTGCGCCGAGGCTCCGGCGGCATGGGCATCGGGAACATGCGGGCGAGAGCTGCGGAGTTGAAGGGCTGGCTCGACCTGACCAGCACTCCCGGTGCGGGCACGACCGTTGCATTCTCCGTTCCATATGCCGTCAAGTCTCAACTGTGGATAGGGTGGAAGATTTTCGCGGTTCTAGCGCCGATAATGGTCATCACGATAATCCAGGATTGCATCAACGAATTTTCCAAAGGCAACTATTTCCACGCGCTGTTTTGGGTCCTGGCAATTCCCCTCGGGATAGTTAAGTACCGCAAAACACGCGCAGCCAGGGCAAAAACGACATGAACCCCGTCTCCATCGTCCTCGTTGACGACCACCGCGTCGTCACGCGCAGCCTCAAAGCCTGGCTCGAATCCTTCCCCGACCTCAAAGTCGTCGGCATCGCCATCAGCGGCGAAGAACTCCTCCGCCACCTCGCCGAATGGCAGCCCGACGTGATCCTTCAGGATCTGCTCATGCCCGGCGGCATCGATGGCATCGAAACCACACGCCGCGTCCTGCAAATGGTGCCCTCCGCGAAAGTAATCGCGCTGACCGCCTCCATGGACGAAGCCCGCATGATGGGCGTGCTGCGCGCCGGCGCGGTCGGCTATCTCCGCAAGGACGCCGAACCGGAAATCCTGCTGGCCGCCGTGCGTGCCGTCGCCGCCGGGAAGACGTACATCGATCCCTCGGTCAGCAAGCACATCCTGCTCCAGCCACCCGGCAGCCAGGACGACCTCACGCCGCGAGAGAAAGACACACTCCGACAACTCGCCCTCGGTCGTTCGAACAAGGAGATCGCCTCCGCGCTGGGAATTGGCGAGGAGACCGTGAAATCGCACGTCGCGAGCGTCTTCGCCAAGCTGCAGGTGGAGAATCGCGCGCAGGCGATCGTGAAAGCCCTCAAACTTGCCATCGTGTCGCTGGAAGAACTGGATCAGCCGTAAATTTAACACTGTCAACGCCAAATAGAAATGTCCGCTTCTCTGCCACATAGAAATGTCCGGTTTTGACGAGGGTTGCCGGAAAGTCGTGTTAATGTGATCGTGTCCGAACGGGGTCGCTCCCGAACGGAAGCCCAAAGCCGAGGCGACGG
>CAIQWJ010000094.1 GCA_903875575.1 uncultured Acidobacteriia bacterium
CAGAGTTCCGGTTTGTGCGGCTGGCCCGGTCTCCGCTGTCGCAGGGACCTGGAACTTCGTCACGACATCGAAAGTTCCCGTCACCACTGAAATATCCTTGCCGGCGGAAAACGAATACTTTTCGAGCGCGGGCTTCGGGTACGTGATGACGCCGTCTTTGAGTGGTCCACCGGTCCACTTCACCGTGAGCGGAATGAGGTTCGGCTCGGTCGGTGTATGGCTGTTGGCATGGAAGCCGGCCGGGATCGCCACCTTGAGGGTGACGGTCGCCGCGGTACCCCGCTTCGTCTTGACCGTGGTCTGGGGTTCGATCTTCACTTCCGGAGCCATCTGGGCTGATGCCAGAATCGCGAAGGCCGCCAAGAGCGCAAGAAAATTAGAGTAGGTTTTGTATCGCATCGTCGAATTCTTTCTTATCCACCAGACCTACGTGGATGGAGGCAATACGGCCTTCGCGATCCACCATGAAGGTGGTTGGCAGGGCTTCCACGTCGCCGTACTGATCGCTGGTCTTGTCGTCGCCAAGGACGATCTGGTAGTTGATTTTCTTTTCCGCCACGAAGGGCTTCACGTCTTTCCAGCCGCCATCGTCCATGGAGACGCCGAGCACCGTAAAGCCGCGGTCCTTGTACTTACGCTGAAACTCGGTGAACCAGGGGATTTCGATGCCACAGGGGCCGCACCAGGTGGCCCAGAAATCCAGCAGGACGACTTTCCCTTTGTAGTCGGAAAGATGGACGACCTTGCCGTTGACATCTTTCAGTTCGAAATCCGGGGCCTTCTTGCGGGAAGCTTCCGGCTTAAGGGGTTTGTGGACGGCGGGCTTATCGGGCCAGCCGACGGTACCGAGGACGACGGCAATGCCGGTGATGATGGCCAGCAGAATAAAAAAACGGCCGGGCTTAACGGAATGGGCGCTGAAGTTCACTTGCTCCGATTATATCGGGAACTGATCGGCGAGTTGTTCGGCGAACCAGCGGCGGCGGGTGGCGAGGTACTTTCCGGCCAGGGTGACCTCCGTGCGGACGTTGGTTTCCAGTGCGGCGGCGGTGTCGCAGAAGGCCTCGCAGCAGTATTCGCGCCATTTTCGGGTTCGATGGCGCGGGTCTGCGGAAGTGAGCGCGAGCTTCCGCAATTCCGCTGACCAGCCAGTTTCGCCGCGGACACGGGCGGTCAGTTCGGTTTGCAGCAGCGCCTCCCAGGTGAGGCGCTTTGGGTTGCCCAGGCGTACCCAGACGAAGTGGAAAAGCTCGTGGGTCAGGATACGCTTGTGTTCCTGCGGGTTGCGGCGCAGATCCTGATCCAGCACCATGCGACGTTCGCGGATAAACGTTGCCGCGTGGGCTTGGTTGCCTGCGGTATCGAGGAGATTTCGGGCGTACTGAAGTGTGATGGGGCGACCGTAGAACCGGGCGTCAAACGGTACCGTCATGGCACGATCATGGCACTATCATAGCCAGCGGTACGTTCGCCGTCTCGCCTTCATGCAGTGCGATGTTGGTGGCTTTGTCCCTCGCGAGCGGGTCATCCGAGTCGACTTCAAAGCTGCTCACAAGGCGGTAGCTGCCGGGGGGGAGACCCTTGAAGCTGAAATTGCCGCGCTCATCCGCGCGGGTAGCCCAGCTTCGGATGGGCACTTCGAGGGCATCAGGATTGAGCAACTCCAGATAGACAGGGGCTCCGATGGAGGATTTCGCTGGGGAAGAGACCGTGCCGGCGATTGTGGCAGGTTTGGTGGACAGGGTTACCGCGAAGCTGGGCGCCCCTGCGATATCGAAGGCGAACCAGCCATCGACAGGGGTCTGCGGCGGGGCAGGGTTGGTCTGGTTCTGGATGGAAGCCAGATAGTTTTGGGGCTTCGTCTGGACGGTGAATTCCCAATGGCCGGGGGGCAGCATGGAACCGGGTGCCAGGGGTTGTTCGGGACCGGCACCATCGAGATCGCAACGGCGTGCGATGAGGGGGTAATCGCCCGTTCCGGCGATGGAAACGGGCATGAGCGGCGGGCACTCGACATGGACATAGATGTTGCGATCGACTGGAACGCGCTGGTAGCCCGCGCAGGCAAAGCCTTCGGCGAGGAGTTCCACGTTGCCGGGCGGGATGTTGGCGGCGGAGAAGCGACCCGCGGAGGTAGCGACCAGGCGCCGGCCAGTGTCGGTAATGAGGGTCAGGCGAAGGGGGCGGGGTTTGCCCTGTGCGTCGACCGGGCCGGTGACCTCGCCGCCGAGTTCGTAAAGCGGACCTTCAACGGTGTGAATGACGATGAGCGTCTGGATGTCGCCTGTCCGCACGCGCACTCGTTCCGCCGAGGAGACCGCGGTACCGAACTTGAAGTACGAGGGTACGAGCGTGACGGTGTCATCGAGGCCGCCGCCGCCGGAGCGCGCGATGTACGTGCCGGGTTCGAGTTCACCGAAGCGGAAGCTGCCGCGATCATCCGTAGTGGCTTCGGCAACGCGCTGGATGGGGGGGCGGGAGGTATATAGGCTGACGGGCCAGCCCGGAATACCGATGTTGTTGTCATCGACTACGGAGCCCATAATCACGGCCTGATGGCGCATGATGACATTTCGGGCATCGGCGGGGTCTGTGACAGCGGAGACTCCGGCGGCGATTTGAACAGGCGTTCCGGGCCGCCCGGGGCGGGACTGGCCATACTCTGCGGCGGCGTAGCCGAGGCGCGTGGCGCGGATCAGATACCAGCCGGGCGGAACGTCCGGGAATAGATAGGCTCCGCGCTCGTCGGTCTGGACGGATACTGCTCCCCCCGCCGTGCCAGGCAGCGGGATAAGCGCAACCCTGGTGCGTGCGAGTTGTAACTGCGTTTCTTCGTCGAAAATGGTGCCGTGAAGGGTGGCGGCGTTGAGGCGAAGCAGCAGAAGCGCCGCGAGGCTCAGGCACTTGAGGGCGGACTTCATGGCAGCACCAACTCCAGCGGTTGGGTGCTGGTGTTGCCTTCCGAGGTGGAAACGGTGCTCAGCTTTTGGGCGTTGGCGAGATCGTTCGGGTCCAGATCAAAGCCGCTGATGATGGAGTAATTGCCAGGCGCCAGGCCCCCCATCGAATAGTGGCCCTGCGGATTTGCGCGGCCGGTCCACGCCTGGCCGGTGCCGAGGTTGGTCAGAAATATGGGTGCGCCCGCCACCGGGTTGCCACCAGTGGTAACCACACCGGCAATGCTGGCTGGACTGGAGGATAACAATATGGCCACGCGGGTATAAGTTCCTGCATCGAAACCCCACCACGCACCTGCGCGGGTTGCCAGTGTCCCGGAGTTGCGCACGGACGAGATATAGTAATCGCCGGGTGGGATCTGAATCTCCCAGTGACCCGGGGCGAGGAGTTCGTTACGCTTGAGAGCGTGCTCTTCCGCCGCGCCATCGAGGTCGACGCGGCGGATGACCACGGGACCTGTCGGCGTGGCACCGCTAAAGGTGAAACTGGCGGGGCCGTAAGGACTACAGGCGAGCTTCAGATTGTCTTTGTCTTTGTCGACCAGCAGCTTCGTGTAGCTGCCGCATTCGTTGCCCAGGGTGTCGAAACCTTTCACGATGAGTTCCACGGGGCCTGGCTGAACACCGGCGGTTGAGAAGGGCAATGGCTTACTGTAGGCGCTGGCGATTTCCTTCCGGCCAGTGTCGGTGATGAGGGTGAGAGTGGCGGTCCGGTCGGGAATCGGGATCAGGGTGCCGCTCAGAGTGAAGAAGCGGCCTTTGACGGGCTTGATGTTGACGTTGGGTTTCGTCTCGCCGACGCGCAGGCTCACGGCGGTGGCGTCGGCCAGTTCTATGGCCGCCTTCGCATAGGTGGCCAGGACGGGCGTGTGATCGTCCAGTTGCCCGGGGCCGCTGCGTACCAGATAGGTACCGGGGTCGAGTTCGCCGACGCGATAGTTACCGCGCTCGTCGGTGAGCACCTGCGCGATGTGTCGAACGGGTTTGCCCGAACTGTAGACGTGGACCTGCCATTTGGCGATGCCGACGCCGTTTTCATCGAAGACGGCACCGGTGATGGCGGGGAGGTGGCTCATCTTGATTTCGAGGAAGCCGGTGGTGTGATCGTCCGCCACTTCGAAGGCGTGGCCGGGCCTGCCGGGGCGCAACTGGCCGGATTCGGCGGGTGCGTAGCCGCGGCGGGTGGCGCGAAGTGTGTACCAGCCAGGCATAACGCTGAGAATTACAAAGGAGCCTCTTGGGCCGGTGCGTACGGGAGTTGAGCTTGCCGGAGTACCGGGCAGGGGTACGAGGGATACCTGGGTGCGGGCGAGAGGATTGCCGGTTTCTTCGTCGAGGACAACACCCTCCACGACTGCGGCGCGCAGCGCGGGGAGAGCGCAGAGGGGCAGAAGCGTTATGGCCAGGGCGCGAAGAAAAAACCACCGCATTTGATTACATGACGCGGCGGGGCGTGAGACTGTGCAGGATTGTGGCTATTACTTCGGAATCGAAATGGTGAATTCTCCGGTTTCGTCCACAATCTGGTAACCGGCGGGGACCTGGAAGAGCGCGGGATCGGGCTCGTCGATGGTGAAGTCTTTCATGATGGTGGTGGAGTCGCTCTCCGGTCCGCTGTTTTTCGATTGGATCATCAGGCCCCACTGAGTCGCGGTCCATGTCTCGGTTACCGTGGTGACCGGCGCGTCATTGCCCTGGTAGGTGCCCACAGGATAGGTCATCGTATTGCGCTGGCCCGTAACGTTGATGCCGAACATGGTCTGGGTGCCGAGATTCTCATTTGTCATGGTGGTCCCGTTCTGCATGGTCCGCGGAGGCATCTGAATCACGCGCGCCGCAGCGACTGCGGGGCCCGGGGCCTGATTCGTCCGGGCCTGTACGGGAACCCGATGGGCTATCTTGTGGACGTCGTCCAGTATGTAGTGGTATCCCGTTACCGGGTCGATGATCTCGGCCAATCGTTGAATTCTGGGTTCGACATTTGCGCCGTTCATGGCTATTGCCGGCGGCCGGGTCATGGTGACATCGGTGCGGGTGCGTCCCATGGTGTCGCGATACGTCATGGGCTGTTCAAAGGCCGGTTGATTCAGATGAGTGCCGTTGGCCAGAGTCCGCACCGTTTGCGAACTGGTGCGTCCGGAGTAGGGCGCACCGGTGAAGGCGAAGACGGTGGATCCGGGGCTGAATTTGTAGGTGAAAGTTGTTCCCGTGTTGTCGCTGCGCATGGAACTCATGCCGCCTGGGCCGGCGAAAGTCGCGCTGGCAGTACCCACACCGCCACCTATTCCGCTAACGACGGTACCTCCGCTCTGCGGGAAGGCTGAACCGACGGCGGCCAAAGCCAGCGTGGCGGCCGCGGCGATCATTTGATAATGGCGCATTAGGTATGAACTCCTTCGTTACTTCTTTGCCTGGATCTGGTTGCCGAACTCGTCAATAATCCGGTAAGTGGCCGGCACCTGAAACTGCGAGGAATCGGGCTCGCGGGTGCTGAAATTCTTCATGGTGAGGGTGGATTCGTCAGTTGCGGTGGTCGTTTTCTCCAGCAGTATCACGCCTTCGTTGCGAGCGGTCCAGATTTCGCTGACTTTGCGCTGACCGGTCGCCGCCTTCGGCGCGGTAGTGGTGCGGACGCCGTTCGCCGTGACGCCAGAGATTTGCTGGGTGCCCAGCGAGTCACTGGTGGAGATAAAATCCGCGTTCGCGGCGTTCGTCGCCGGGGCTGGTTGCGATGAGAGGGCGCTCCGGTAGGCAACGTGATTCACAAAATCCAGGTTATAGATGTAGCCGGAAGTTGGATCTTTGATTTCGACTCCGCCCGGCGCAATACCGCGCCCAGGCCACTCGGTGCGAACGCGACCCTGAGAATCTCGCCACGCGGAGTGCGTCGTCTGCTCTGGCCGGGCAAGATGCGACCCGTCCGGCTGAATCTGGAAGCCGGTGGCTCGCATGGAGCCGGAAAACGGGGCATTCGGAATGGTGGCGGGGGTCACGCCCTGGCTGGAGAGTTTGGTTACCGTTGCGGCGGGATTGCGTGGTACGGAGATTCTGAAGTCGCTGGTTTCTTCGATCACGCGGTAGTCGGGAGGCGGCGCAAAGAGGCTGGCCAGGGGTTCGCCGATCACGACGTCTGCCAGTGAGAAGTTGCTTTCGAGGGTTCCTGGCTCAATGGTTCGGGACGAGACGACCAGGTTGCCCATGGCAGGCGCAATCCAGGATTCAAACTCCGCGGTTACTTCGCGGTCATTGCCCTGATGGGTGCCGGGCGGGTATGTGGTGGTCGTCTTGCGCCCGTAAGCCGTCATGCCCAGAATCGTGCGGGTTCCGAGATCTTCGGTGCGAGTCACGACCTTATCCGCAGAGGTGACCGTACCGGCTTCGATCCGCATTGCCTGGCTCTTGCCGGCGGGAACGGGCACAGTTCTGATGACAACGCCCGCCAGTTTGTGCGCGATCTTGTTGCCGGGGTCAAGAACGTACTCGCAGCCGAGAATGGGATCCATGATCGTCACCATGTAGGGGCTGTCCCGAAAGGCGACCTGCTGTTCGGTGTGATTGCGGCCGGCGGAATCGCGATAGAAAAGCGCGGTTTGGTTTTGCATGATTCGCGTGCCATCGGGCCGCGTCTGCACGCCGTTGGTAATGCGTTTCGTGGAATAGGGCGCGCCGGAGACGGTGGTGAACGTGAGTTCTTTGATACGAACCGTGATGACGGCGGTATCGCCGGTGGTCTGCATGGAGACCATCTGCTGGGCGCACAGGGCAACGGGGAACAGGGCTATTGGGGCCACTGCTAGTATGCCGGACCAACGCATCAATCACCTCCGATTCCGATTTTAAACCGGTTTTGGCGGATGGTGGCTGAAATATTGTGACAGTATGAATTCTTTAGTTAATGCTTATGACACGTCTGCGGGATACTGGGCCGATGAAACCACTGGTGGGGAGATTTGTGCGGCTGGAGCCGCTGGACATCCGACATGTGGATGGCCTGGTGGAAGCTGCTGCCGCAGAGCCATCGTTATATCGCTGGTCACCTGTGCCACAGGGCAGGACGGCGACGGTTCGCTATGTGGTGTTGGCGCACGCTCAGGATGGGGGCACTGCGGTGCCATTTGCGACGGTGTGATTGAGCGATGGGGTAATTATCGGGTCGACCCGTTTCTGGAATCTGGAGTGGTGGGCGTGGCCGGAAGGTCACGCGAGGCATGGCCGGACGGCACCGGACGTTTGCGAGATTGGGCACACATGGCTGACGCGATCCGCCATCCGGACTGAGGCGAACACGGAGGCGAAGCTGCTGATGCTGACGTACGCGTTCGAAACCTGGGGAGTGGTTCGGGTTTGTCTGCACACGGATGTGCGGAACGATCGATCGCGGGCGGCGATGGAGCGACTGGGGTGTAAGTTCGAAGGGATCCTTCGGGGGCACCGGATGTCCGTTGATTTCGGCATTCGCAATTCAGCGCGGTATTCGATGATTGCGGAGGACTGGCCGGAGGCAAAGGTGAGGTTGCAGGGGTTACTGAATCGGGAGCGTGGCTAGAGGAATTCGTAGCCGCTGACTGCTACGCCGGAGGTTATCACTTCTGTGGTGCAGCCGTTCATGGCGAATGTCTGTCGGACAAGTTCGCAGACTTCGTCATAGCCCTGTTCGTAGAACACCAGTACCGCGGGACCGGCACCGCTCAGCGTGCAGCCCAGCAGGCCAGGAGCGCGCAGGCGCAAAATCTCAGTCAGACCCGGCACGAGTTGGGAGCGGAACGGCTGGTGCAGCCGGTCATCGAGAGCGGCTGGGAACGCGGATGTATTGCCGGTTGCGATCGCCGCCATCAGCAGTGCCGCGCGCTGGATATTGAACGTGGCATCTGCCCTGGAATAGACGTCAGGGAGCACCGCGCGGGCTTGCTTTGTGGGGAGCGCGAAATTCGGCACGACCACGGCTACCCGGAAATTCGGCGGCATTTCCAATCGCACGGCGCGGGTGTTGCCGCCTGGTTCCACCGCACTTGCGACCACCGAGCCGAGCACGCTGGCTGCGACGTTATCGGGATGGCCTTCGAGCCGGGCTGCTTCGTCGAGAATGCGTTGCTGCTTCCAATCGAGGCCCAGGAGGCGGGCCCCAATGATGACGCCCGCGGTAATGGCGGCGGCGCTGGAGCCGAGTCCTTTGCCGAGCGGGATCTCATTGTGGATTTCGAGATCCGCAGCGGGCAGGGCCATGTGGGCGCGGCTGGCCACGGTCAGAGCGGTCTGCCAGATCAGGTTGTCTTCTTTGCAGGAAACCAGCGCGGCGTCGCGGCCGGTGCACTGGATGTTCAGCTTACTGGCCGGCGCAAAACGGCAGGTCAGATAGACCTGAAGGGCGATGCCCAGAGCATCGAAGCCTGGTCCGAGGTTGGCACTGGAGCCGGGAACGCGAAGGGTAGTGGCAGGACTCAATTAGCTATTATCTAATCCCCGTTTCGATGGGGCGAAAATACGCAGCGCGGCTCGGGCGGAAGCCGATAAGATAACTCATATGGACGAGCCCTGCTATCTTTGTTCGCATCTGGTGCGGCTGGTGGTGGAGGGCACCGAACAATGGGTGAACCTGGAAGAAATCCGGGAGTCTGGCGCGGTGGTGGAGTGTGAGGAAGCAGTGGGATGCGGGGCTTCGGTGTATCTGCTGGCAGAGCGCCAATTCTACGAGGGCCGTGTGGTGTCGTCGGAGATGCACTCTTTCGGCTGCCGTGTGGAGATTGAATTTTCGCCCGCGACGCTCTGGAGACCGGAAGACTGGACGCCGGAACATTTGCTGGATCCGGAAAAGTTGAAACGCTGAAAGGGGCAGCCACTGGTTCGGAAGTAGCAGGTTGCCCGCAGATCGCTCCCTTGCGGTTGCGGCTCTCCAGGGGTGCGCATGGGGGGCTGCCGTCGGCGCATGTCAGGCGTGGCGCAAGGGGGGGCCGTAGGCGGATGCCAAGTGTGCGCAAGTGGGGTGCGGCCAGCGGATGTCTGGTGTACGCAATGGGCCGCCGTAGGCGAATGTCCTGCCTACGAACGGGGTTGCCGCCAGCGCATGTCGGTTGCACGCAAGTGGGGTGCCGTCGGCGGATGTCCGGCGTACGTAAGTGGGCTGCGGTCAGCGGATGTCGAGAATCTCTTTCTCTTTGGTTTTCGCCGCCTCGTCCAGTTTCTTGATCCAGACGTCGGTCAGCTTCTGCATCTCGTCCTGCCCCTTGCGGTCGTCGTCTTCGGAGATCTTCTTGTCCTTCGCCAGGCGCTTGATGTGCTCGTTGGAATCGCGGCGAATGTTGCGCAGCGCCACGCGGTGGTCTTCTACCACGCCGTTCAGCTTCTTCACCAGTTCCTTGCGGCGCTCTTCGGTCAGCGGCGGAATGGGCAGGCGGATGATCTTACCGTCGTTAGCGGGGTTGATGCCGAGATCGGAGGTGCGGATCGTCTTCTCAATGGTGGCCAGAAGCGACGCGTCCCAGGGCTGCACCGTAATCATGCCGGGCTCGGGTACGTGCAGGTTCGCCACCTGATTGAGCGGCGTGGGCGTGCCATAGTAATCCACCCGGATGGTATCCAGAATGTGGATGGAGGCGCGACCAGTGCGGATGGCCCCCATGGCATGCTGTAAGTCGGTAAGGGCTTTCTCCATGCGCTGTTTTGCGCTGGCTTCGATTTCCGATACGGTATTCATTGGCTTTCGTTTCCGATGTGTGGGCTAGCTGATAACTGTTCCGACCGGCTCACCGGTCGCCATTCGCATTATATTGCCATGCGTGTTGAGATTGAACACGATGATGGGAAGTTTGTTGTCGCGGCACATGGCGATTGACGTGGCATCCATCACGCCCAGAGACTCGGTCAGCACTTTCGTGTAGGCGATATTGCGGAACATCACGGCATCTGTGTGCTTCATCGGGTCTTTGTCGTAGACGCCATCGACCTTAGTGGCCTTGGCAATTACCTGCGCTTTGATTTCGAGGGCGCGGAGGGTAGCTGCGGTGTCGGTGGAGAAAAACGGGTTGGAAGTTCCGGCCGCGAAGATCACGATACGGCCTTTTTCCAAATGCCGGATGGCGCGCCGCCGGATGTACGGCTCGGCGACCTGATGCATCTGGATGGCGCTCATGACGCGTGTATGGTGGCCGATCTTTTCGAGGGCATCCTGGAGCGCCAGGGCATTGATCACCGTGGCCAGCATGCCCATGTGGTCGCCCGTGACGCGGTCCATATCTTTGGCGGCGAGGGCGATGCCGCGGAAGATATTGCCGCCGCCGACAACCACGCCGATCTGCACGCCTTCGCGCGCGACCGCCGCGATTTCAATGGCCAGCTCACGGACACGTTCGGCGTCCAGGCCAAAGGATTGCGGCCCCGCCATGGCTTCGCCGCTGAGTTTGAGGAGAATGCGTTCGTATTTCGGCACGCTAAGAGTCTATGGTAACTGGTGAGGTTTTAAGAATGGACAGGATGCAAAAAAGGGGGGCAGAAACTCTGCCCCCCGATTGAAAAACTACGCTGCGGCTTCCGGCTGGTCCGGGACGCCATCGCCGACCTTGAAGCGTGCAAAGCGGGAAACCGAGATATTCTCGCCCAGTTTGGCAATCTTCGTCTTGATCAGCTGTTCGATGGTGGTCGTGTTGTCCTTCACGAAGGGCTGCTCATACAGGCAAACTTCTTCGTAGAACTTCGACATACGGCCTTCCACGATCTTGGCCGCGATCTGCTCGGGCTTGCCTTCGTGAATGGCGCGGGCGAGCTGGATTTCTTTTTCCTTCTCGATCGCTGCCGGGGTTACTTCTTCGCGGCGGATGAACTGAGGATCGGTGGCGGCGATGTGCATCGCCACGTCGCGAACCAGTTCCTGGAAATCGTCGGTGCGGGCCACGAAATCGGACTCGCAGTTGACTTCCACCATCACGCCGAGCTGAGCGCCGGCGTGGATATAGGTCCCCACCGTACCCTGCTTGGTGGAGCGGGTGGCCTTCTTGCCGGCGGAGGCGATACCGCGCTTACGCAGTACCACTTCGCCCTCGGCGATATCGCCGTTGGCTTCCGCGAGCGCCTTCTTGCACTCCATCATTCCGGCTCCGGTGCGATCCCGGAGCTCCTTTACCAAAGCTGCTGTAATTTCTGCCATGTCGATTCTCTTACGCCTGTGTGCCTTCGGCGGCCGGTTCTTCAACGGCGGCTTCGGCAGCCGCTGCCTTGCGTCCCGTATTCGTATCGCCCACCATCAGACTTTCCTGCATGATCTGCGCGGCGTATTGCGGGTCCACATACTGCGAATACTCGGCGGGCAACTCTTCGGAGGCACCGGCGTCGTCATCGGCAGCAACCTTGCCGGCGGTGAAGTCGTGCTCGGTGGCCAGAGCGCGGCCTTCGATGACGGCTTCGGCAATCTTGCTCGTGAAGAGGCGAATGGCGCGCAATGCGTCGTCATTGCCGGGGATGACCCAGTCGACTTCGTCCGGATCGCAATTCGTGTCGACGATGGCGACAACCGGGATACCCAGACGGCGGGCTTCCTTCACGGCAATCGCTTCCTTGTTGGAATCGATGACAAAGACAACGTCGGGCAGGCCCGGCATGTCCTTGATACCGGCGAGGTTGGAATCGAGCTGTTTGCGCTCGCGTTCCAGACGCACGATTTCTTTCTTGGGACGTCCGCCGTAAGAACCCTCGGCGGCCATCTGTTCCAGTTCCTTGAGGCGCTTGATCGACTTCTGCACCGTGGTCATGTTGGTGAGGAGTCCACCGAGCCAGCGCTGGTTGACGTAGTACATCTGGCAGCGGGTGGCTTCTTCGGTGATGGCTTCCTGCGCCTGGCGCTTGGTGCCGACGAAGAGCACGTTCTTGCCCTGTGCGGACATTTCCACTACATAGCGGGCTGCGTCTTTGAAGAGCTTGAGCGTCTTCTGCAGATCGATGATGTAGATACCGTTACGTTCGCCAAAGATGTATTCTTTCATCTTTGGATTCCAGCGCTTGGTCTGGTGCCCGAAGTGAACGCCTGCTTCGAGCAATTCTTTCATGGAAATAGCGGGCAAACTGACTCCTTGTTTGCTGTTTAAACTGCTGTTTTGAGCGGGTTTAATGCAGCGATTGCGTCCGGCCGGCAGTCACACGCGGCCCTAAGCGAGATTTGCGTGAGGCGTGACGGAGGACAAAGCTAACGGACAATCGGGGCGCGGCCGACAAACGAATGTCGACCGCACCCCGGCCACAAATACAGGAGCGAACCGGGTTGGCAGTTCGCTCCGATAAAACCTAGCGCTTCGAGAACTGGAAGCGTGCGCGAGCGCCCTTCTGGCCGTACTTCTTGCGCTCGTGTTCGCGGGGATCGCGAGTCAGCAAGCCGGCTTTCTTGAGCGGTCCACGCAGTTCAGCGTTGAATTCCACCAGTGCGCGGGCGATGCCGAGACGGATGGCACCGGACTGGCCGGCGATTCCGCCGCCATCGGCTAGCACAACCACGTCAAAGCGATCCGCCATTTCGACGACCGTGAGCGGAAACTTCGCCGGGATACGGCCCGCCTCGGTGGGGAAATATTCTTCGAATGCGCGACCGTTGACCGTGATCTTACCGGTACCGCCGGGACGCAGGAATACGCGGGCCACGCTGCGCTTGCGGCGGCCGGTGGCGAGATACTGTTCGATTTTCTTGATTGCCAAAATCTGATACCTTCCTGAACTATTTACCAGCCGCCGCTTCCGCGGGCAGACCGGACTTGATCTTGAGAGCCACCGGTTTCTGGGCGGCGTGCGGGTGTTTGTCGCCCGCGTAAACTTTCAGCTTCCGGTACATCTGCTTCCCAAGTTTCGTCTTGGGGAGCATGCCGGAAATAGCTTCCTCGATCATACGGGCGGGACGGGTGGCGCGAACTTTCGCCGCGTCGGTTTCAACCAGTCCGCCTGGATAACCGGTGAAGTGCCGGTATAACTTCTGGGTGTCTTTTTTGCCTGTCAGCTTCACCTTTTCGGCGTTGATGACAACCACGTGATCGCCCGCGTCAATGAAAGGCGTCCACGTTGTTTTGTGCTTGCCCATCAATAACCTGGCGGCATGGCTGGCGAGCTTGCCCAGGACAACATCATTGGCATCAACTACATGCCAGTTTCTATCAATCCCCTGTTTTGTGGGGAACACGGTACTCATGAACACACGACTCCGATGGATTCTTAAAGCTTTTTTAGTATAGCAGGGGTGGTACGCGCGTGGGGAAAGGTGAACGATATTGGGTGACGAAGGCAACCGACCGATGTTTATTCTCCGGTCTCCTTCATGGGATAGCGCGCCAGCATGGCGCTCGAAAGGGATAGCGCGCCAGCATGGCGCTCGAAATCTCGCGTGAGGATGGCCAAACGCCGCCTACAGAGCCGGCATGCCGCTGGTATGCGCCGAGATTTTGAGGATCTGGCTGGACGGGCATGTCGTTTTCCAGGAAGACAAATCCCACGGCGTTGCTGGGAAGTTGACCGATGAACCGTTCCGCATCTTCTATCATGCTTCGGGTGCGCCGATGCAGTGTGGTGATGTCCAGAGGGTGTTCCATGGCAAGGAAGCGGAATTCTTCCGCGTCAAAACGGCTGTGCCGGGTGATATCGGCCAGCATTTCTTCGGGAGACTGACCGGGGAAGCGCCCTACGGCCGCGCAGATCACGGCTCCAGGAGGAAGAATCGTCTCATGAATGGTCAGGAGATCGACGACGTCGCGGGGTTCCCGCCGGTCCGCTGCTGCTGACGCTTTGTTCGTTGCAAGGTCTACAGGGTGGAGAACGTAACCGAAAATATCGTCCTTCCGGGCTGGGAAGAAGCGGAAGGCGCTGTCAGCTACCCATTCGAGGGGCATTTTCTGTCCGAATCGCTACAACTCGGCGTCACGTTTGCCAGCTGTGATCTTTTTCCATCGGAATGTGAATCCGGCCGCGATCAAAGCAAGCGCATCTGCCTCAGATGCCGCTTCCAGCCGTTGCTGTGAGTCCTGAAAAATGTCGATGTCGCGCGAAAAGCGTGGTCCGTCATGGTTCAATGCGATGCCACCGGCAATATAACTGTCGGGACTGCGTTGCGCGGCCAGGGCACGCAGGACTTCGGATTGCAGCTTAGTGAGCGGCACGGCAAATGCCTTCGATCTGCTCCGCTAATCGCCGACCGTCCATCCCGCCGTGTGTCCGCAGGGATTTCGTGATTGCCAGGGCATCGGCGGGTGTCGGGTCGGGTACCGGGCGACCGCTCCACAACGCTGTCACTCCGAATTCTTCAAACGCCCGGCGATAGAGGCTTGCGAGATCCAGTGGTTCTGCGGGTGTAACTGGCATGGTGAATTCCGCTCTCTATCCAGTGTAGGCCAAAGGAGCCTTACTGGTTTCGTCCCGGGTAGTGGTTCCGAACAATTGCCAGCCCTATAAAGGTGACCGCCGTCGCGACGGCCAGCACCATGAGGTATCCGAAGCTCCCCGCCTGAATCACCGCCGCGCCACCGAGAGAACTCATGATGCCGCCGATGCGTCCCACCGCCGCGGTACACGCAACTCCGGAAGCGCGCACCCGCGTCGGGTAGACGTGCGACGCCAGTGCATATAAGGTAGTCTGTACGGCGTTGACGAACAGCCCGTTCAGGCCGATTCCCGCGATCAGCAGGGTGTGGTCGCTTCCGGGTCCGATGTGTACGAGCGCCAGAGCGAGAGCGCTCACCGTGGCTGCCGCTGCCCCCACGAGCATCGGACGGCGCGAACCCACCGCTGTCACGATCACCGTGCAGATCAGGACGCCGAGCACGCCGCCGAAGTTGTAGGCAGCCAGACCGGAACTCGCGGTTCCGATATCAAGTCCCTGCGCCGTCAGCATGGCGGGCAGCCAGCCGAACACCAGATAAACACCGGTCATGCAGGCGAAGCACGCGAGCCAGAGTCCTGTGGTATCGCGCCGCAGTTCCGGGCTGAACAATTGGCTTATGAAGCCTGATGTCTGATTGCCGGTCTTGACCGCGCCGGCAGTGAAAGTGTTCCCGTCGCTTACGGCATGTCCCATCCGCACCAGAATGCGGGCGAGTTCTTCCTTCTTCTCCGCGAACCGCGCCAGATAACGGGGGGATTCGGGCAACGCCACCAGTAACAGTAGCGCGAATAAAAGGGGAGCTGCGCCGCCAATCATATAGAGGGCATGCCAGCCCAATGCGGGAAGCACGCGCGCAGCAACCAGCCCCGCGATCATGCCGCCCAAAGGCACGCACACGATGGTCAGGGTGACCGCCATCGCCCGTCGGCGCAACGGCGCGAATTCAGCCACCAATGCGCTGGCATTGGGCAGCGCACCTCCCACGCCTATTCCCGCAATTGTTCGCAAAACCCCAAGCTGCCACAGCGAATGACAAAACGCCGTGGCGATGGTACCCACGCCAAAGATCAGCACGCAGCCGATCAGCGACACGCGGCGCCCGAAGCGATCGCCACAATACCCCGCGAACGGACTCCCGCAGGCCATGCCGGCGAGTCCCAGCGCTGCAATGGGAGCGAACGCCCCGCGCGTGACGTGCCACTCGCGCATGATCGAAGGAATGGCAAAGCCGAGAATCTGGATGTCGAAGCCGTCGAAGATGACGGCGAGGGCCGCCAGCAGCGTCAGAGCCTTTTGGTAAGTGCCCCAACGTCCGGTATCGAGAAGCAGGCCGACATCAACTGGAACCGCGCTACTACTGGTTTGAGTCTGCAAGTGTCGTCCCTAGTTCAGCTTTTTCAGCCAGATGTTACGCACAGAGACCTTGGTGGTGGCCTCGATCTCAATGCCGAAAAGGCCGGGCTGGTTGTTGGAGGAATCCGGGTCGTCGTCCACCATCACCGCCATCAACTGACCGTTCACGACATGGATGAAAGTGCCACCCCGGGCGATGATAATGTACTCGTTCCAGTCGTTCATCTTCACCAGCTTGCCGAGTTCGGCGCGGTCACCGATGGTGCCCATGATGCGTCTGCCACCCAGACCATCGCCCTCCACTACCTCTCCGCGCCACGCCATGATGCGCATGGGCGTGTTTTCGGAATAGAACTGGCCGGTGTAAACCTGACTGGGCCAGAAATCGGCCTGAGGACCCGTCATCATCCATGCGAGGTTGACAGGGCCGACGTTCGCCGTGACGGCTGGTGAGATGCCCGAAAGCCAGGGGATGCCAGTCTTGCTGCGATATTGCAGACCGCTGCCGCCGGTGCCTTCCACCTTCATTTCGAACTTCAGCGTGAAGTCCTTTGCTACTACGTCGCGGTAGGCGATATAGGTGTTGCCGCTGGGGTTGGTTGGTGTGGATTCGCCGACGATAGCTCCGCCTTCCGCGCGCCAGAATTTCGGATTGCCGTCCCAACCCTTGAGGCTGACGCCATCAAAAAGGGTGACGTAGCCGCGATGGTCATTGAAATTGTAGGGTTCGCCTTCCAGACCATTGGTGGTGGGGTAGTTGCCGTTGTCGGCGATCAGCCGCGTGAGCTGTTCCGCGTCAAGTTTGTTGGGGCCTGCCTGAATCTTCGCGAAGGCGGTCGCGCGCGCGCTGGCAAGCGCCAACTCCGCCGTCGCCACTGCCGTTGCTTTCGTCTGAATGGCTGCATCGTTGCGCGGTTCAGTGTAAGCGGCTGCCGTCATGGCAGTGCGCGCTTCGGTCAGCGCCTGGGTGAGTTTCGTCAGATCATCTGTCATGGCGAGCAGTACTTTGGCCTGGGTCGCTGTGGCATGCGGGAACGTAATTGCCCCGCGACCAAGGCCGCCGCCTCGTCCTGCGGCGGCACCGGGCGCTGCGGCACCCGAAGCTCCGCGACCACCGGCTGCTCCACCGCCGCCGCGACCACCGCCGCCGGCACCAGCACCGGCCGCGAGCGCAGAGACCTGATCGGCGGCCAGTTTAGCTGGGGAGGCCTGGATCTTTGCGAATGCATCAGCGCGGCCTTTGGCCAGGGCCAGTTCTGCCGCGTTCACGGCTGCAACCTTCGCCTGAATGTCGGAGTTGTTGCGAGGATCAGCCAGGGATGCCGCCACTACGGCACTTCGGGCGGCGGTCAGCGCCTGATTGAGCGGCGCCGCGTCCGCATTCATCTGCGCGATGGCCGCTGTCTGTTCCGGCGTTACATTCGGAATGCCGCCACCGCGGCTGCCACCAGGGGCCTGAGCAAACGCGAAGGTGCTGAAAACGAGGATGGAAAAGGCGATAGAGACGGTGCGTCTGGGCATGAATCGATTTACTCCGGTGCATCGAAGTATATCGAATCCGGCTCAGCAGAGAATTGTGGCGGGTTTGCTGTCCAGGTTTCGCGGCAACTCGCGGATTTCCAGCACGAACGAGGTCAGCACCATCCCGAACTCCGGATGCCAGAACTCCATCCTCATTTCGCGGCCGATGTAGCGGTTGCGGATCATCGGGGTGCCCCACGTGGAACCGTGAAACCGGACAGTGACAGGCTCCGGGCAGTACTTCGGATGCCCCGACATCAGCACCCGCCCCTCGCCCTGGTTGACCAGCGTGTAGGTGTGGTGTCGCGTGGTCACTTCGAGCACTGTGCCAATCGCCAGATCATTCAGCGAAACACCGCCATCGATCTCGGACTGAAAGATGGCGTTGTTGATCGCTTCATCGAAGTACGGAATCGCCTGAAAGCGTCCGCTGTCTGACAATAATTCGGCCATGCTGCTCTTATAGGTGCACGCGGGCCGCCAAACGATGCGGGCGGCCCGCCTGTATTTGTACTATTTCGCAGCTTCGATCTTCGTCACCTGAATCGAATCACCCTTGGCCGAGACGGTACCCGTGACTACGACCTTCTGGCCGGCGAACTGTTCCGGCGCTTTCTGGTCGCTGAGTGTGTAAGACTTCTTACCATCAAATATGGCGTATTTCGCGCCGGCTTTGACGCACGCGATGGTGCATTTGCCGTCGGCTCCCATCTTCATGGAGGAGTGGTCTTTGCCGCACATGGAATCCGTGATGGTACCCGTGAAGGTCTGGTCCGCGGCGCTCAGAAACAAGGCAGCGGCGAGCATGAGTGCGATGGTGGTTTTCATGGTAATTCTCCCTTTATTTTACCTTGAATTGGTGGTGGTGAGTGTTTGAAGGCCCTGCGACCGGTTGATTTGCCTCCACAACCGGTTGAAATGGTCCTCCGCCAATACTTCCTTTAATTGGAAGCGGAAATCGCCTTCGTGGGCCGCGAGGGTCAGATCAAACGGCCCTGAGGTGGAAACGTTGTCGAGGTCATGGATTCGCCAGGTTCGGGATTCCTCGCCCTCGGCAGACTTGTAGACGATGCGATCAGTCCCGAAGCTCAGGACGCCTTGGGAACCGCTTCGTCCATGGATCAGTTTCACGGGCAACTGCCAGTCGGTCTGCACGCGCTCGTCCGCCAGCGCGGCGACAAAGCGGGCGTCCAGGCGATCACGCCAGGCGGCATAAAGCTCCGTCACCATGGCGGGCGGCAGTTGGTCGAACACGAATTCGCGATCCCGGCCCAGTTCCCAGCGCTGGTCTTCATAGGTCAGGATGTGCAGAGTCTTCGTCCCCAGCGTGAGCTTCTGGATGTCCTCGTATTTCCACTGCCGGGAATGAATCGTCACACGGTTCTTCTTGTCCCGTTCCTCAAACGCGAGGGACTCCGGTGTGACCTTCAGCGTGCCAACAACGCCCTTGCGCAGATGGACGTGCCTCACCTGCCACGCACCCTGCTGCGCGAAAGCGAGCGAAGGCACACAGAGCAGCGCGATTAGAATTGCGCGCGAGCCAGTTTTGGTTTCAGTTCGAAATGCCATTTCCACACCTCATAAATTGCCGGATAAACCATCAGTTCCAGGATGAAAGAAGTAAAGATGCCGCCGATCATAGGTGCCGCGATGCGCTTCATCACGTCCGCACCCGTCCCCACCGACCACATGATGGGTGTCAGCCCCAGAAACATCGCCGCCACCGTCATGAACTTTGGGCGAATGCGCTTGACCGCGCCTTCCATAATCGCCTCGCGCAGCGCGGGCAACCCGTCGAGACGCCCCTCGTTTGATGCCTTCTCATAGGCGATATCGAGATAGAGCAGCATGAAAACGGCAGTCTCCGCATCCACGCCCATCAGCGCGATCAGCCCAACCCAGACCCCGATGCTCATGTTGTAACCGAGCAGATACAGCAGCCAGATCGCACCCACCGCGGAGAAGGGAACTGCGAGCATGATCAGAATCGTCTTGAAGGCCGAGCGTGTATTCAGATACAGCAGCATCAGCACCAGGAACAGTGTCAGCGGCAGCACCACGGTCAGCCGCTGTTTCACGCGGGCGATCGCTTCGTACTGGCCGCTCCACGCGATGGAATAACCGGCCGGCAACGTGAGCCCGCGGTTCACCGCTTCGCGCGCCTCGGTGACGTAGCCGCCGACGTCACGCCCGGTGACATCCACGTACACGTAACCGCTCAGCAGGCCGTTCTCATTGCGCAGCATGGAAGGCCCTGCGGTCAGCTTGACGTCGCCGAGCTGCGAGAGCGGAACCTGCTGCCCATTCGCCGCCGCCACTGGAATGCGTCCGATGGCCGCCGGGTTGTCGCGATACCCCTGCTGATAACGGATGTTGACGGGATAACGTTCCCGGCCTTCCACAGTGGTGGTCACGTTTTCGCCGCCGATGGCGCCGGTGACGATCATCTGCACGTCGTCCATGGAAAGTCCGTAACGCGCCAACTGGTCGCGATGCCACTCGATATCCAGAAAGTAACCGCCACTGGTCCTTTCCGCGAATGCACTGCGTGTGCCGCGAACAGGTGCCAGCAGGCCTTCGATCTGCCTGCCGATCTTCTCGATCTGCGCGGTATCCGAGCCGAAGATCTTGACGCCCACTGGAGTTCGGATGCCAGTGGTCAGCATGTCGATGCGGTTGCGGATCGGCATCGTCCACGCATTCGACACGCCGGGCATGCGCAGCGCTTCGTTCATTTGATCGATCAGGTCTTCCTGCGAAATGTGGTCCGGCGTGATGTGGCGGAAATACGGGAGCAGGGAAGGCGGAGCCCAGGCGCTGTACCATGTGTCGGCGTGACGCCACTCGGTCACGGGCTTCAGGGTGACCACGGTCTCCGCCATGGAGAGCGGCGCGGGGTCGGTGGAGGTTTCGGCCCGGCCCGCTTTCCCCAGCACCTGGTCCACTTCCGGGAAACGCGCCAGAATCCGGTCCTGCGTCTGAAGCAGTTTCTGCGCTTCGGTAGCTGAGATGCCCGGCACCGTAGTGGGCATGTAAAGCAGCGCGCCTTCATCGAGCGGCGGCATAAACTCCGAACCCAGCTTCTGATACACCGGCCACGTCAAATACACCAGCGCGACCGCAGCCCCCAGCACCAGCCACTTCCAGCGCAGCGTCCACGCCGCCACAGGGTGGTAAACGCGGATCAACACACGGCTGATGGGATGATTTTCTTCCGAACGGATCTTGCCGATAAGGACCGCGCTCACCAGTCGGGCCATCCAGCGCGGGCGAAATTCGAAATTCTTCGCGTGCGTGAAGAGCAGGCGGAGGGCGGGGTCCAGCGTGATCGCCAGCACTGCGGCGACAATCATGGAAAAGTTCTTCGTGTAAGCGAGCGGCGTGAACAACCGGCCTTCCTGCGCTTCCAGTGTCAGTACCGGCAGAAAGGAAACCGCGATCACCAGCAGTGCGAAGAAACTCGGCCCACCTACTTCTTTCACCGCGTTGATTACTACCCGGTGATAGTCCTCGTGTCGGCCGTTCCGTTCCCATTCTTCCAGCTTCTTGTGCGTTTGTTCCACTACTACGATGGAGGCGTCCACCATGGCTCCCACGGCAATGGCGATGCCTCCCAGAGACATGATGTTCGCGGTCACGCCCAGCAGCTTCATGGGGATGAAGGAAATCAGAATAGCGACGGGGATCGTAATGACCGGAATCACGGCGCTGGGGAAGTGCCAAAGGAAGATCATAATCACCAGCGCGACAATGATCAGCTCTTCCGTGAGGGTGTGTTTCAGGTTATCCACCGAACGAAGAATCAGGTCAGAACGGTCATAGACAGGGATGACTTTCACGCCCGCGGGCAGGCCTGGCTGGATATCCTTGAGCTTCGTCTTCACCCGATCGATCACAGCCAGTGCGTTTTCGCCCTGTCGCATGACGATGATGCCGGAAACTGCCTCACCCTTTCCGTTCCAGTCCGAAATGCCGCGCCGAACGTCGGAGCCGAGCACGACCTCGCCCACGTCCCGCACCCTCACGGCCACGCCGTCGGGTGAATTCATGAGTGGAATGTTGCCCAAATCTGCTGTGGATTGCGCGTAACCTCTCCCGCGCACCATATATTCGGCTCCGCTCATTTCCACCAGACGCCCGCCCACGTCGTTGTTGCCAGTGCGAATGCCGTCCACCACTTTGCTGATCGGGATGTTGAAGGCCCGCAGCTTCGCGGGATCGACGTTGACCTGGTACTGGCGTACGAAGCCGCCGAGCGGTGCCACTTCCGCCACGCCGGGCACGGACTGCAACTGGTAACGCAGAAACCAGTCCTGTACGGAGCGCAACTCCGCGAGGTCGTGTTTCCCGGAGGTGTCAGTCAGTACATACTGGAAGACCCAGCCCACGCCGGTCGCGTCCGGGCCGAGTTCCGTTCGCACTCCCTGCGGCAAACGCGGCAGCACGGCCTGGAGATATTCGAGCGCGCGCGAACGTGCCCAGTAGATGTCAGTGCCTTCGTTGAAGATGATGTAGACGTAGGAGTAGCCAAAGTCGGAAAACCCGCGCACCGTACGCACGCCGGGTACGGAAAGCATGGCCGTCGTGATCGGATAGGTGACCTGATCTTCCATGATGTCCGGGCTGCGGTCCCAGCGCGAGTAGACGATGACCTGCGTGTCGCTGAGATCGGGAATCGCGTCCAGCGGGATGTGGATCATCGACCACCAGCCCGCGGCCACCGCGCCCAATACCAGCACGATCACCATGAATTTGTTGCGGCCCGAGAATTCGATGATGCGATCGATCATTTCGTCCCCGCCTTCATCTGGCTGTCGGAATTGAGCAGAAACACGCCGGAGGCCGCGTAACGCTCTCCCGCTTTCAGACCGCTGAGGATCTCCACACGCTCACCCAGACGCTCGCCCGTCTCCACGGTGCGCGGTTCGAAGTGGCCGTTGCCTGAGTCGAAGAACATGGTCTTCGAAGTTCCCGCGTCCAGCACCGCTTCCGCCGGAACCATGAGCCGTCGGGTTCCGCCGGACTCCAGTTCCACGTCGGCGTACATGTCGGGTTTCAGCGCGCCCGGATTCGGCATTACGAAACGAACTTTGAGCGTGCGTGTTGCGGGATCCACCTGCGGCTGAATGTAAGCGACCTTCGCGGTCAAAGTGCCGCCGCCACCGGGGAACGAGATGCGCGCGGTTTGCCCCACATGGACCCGCGCTGCGTCGGCTTCGAACACATCGGCAATCACCCACACCTGACTCAGGTCAGCCAGAGTGTAGAGTTCCGTTTCGGGTGTGAACTTCTGCCCGGGGAAAGCGTTGCGGGCGGTGATGAAACCGCTGGCGGGCGCAAACAGGGTGATAGACGCCAACGGCTTCTCGGTGCGCTCCACTTCGTCGATCTGCGCGGGCGTCATGCGTAGCAGTTCCAAACGCTTTCGCGACGCCTCCACAAGCGCGTGGCTGTTGGCTGCGGAATCGTGCATGGAACTCGCCTGCATGGCGGCCACTGCCTTGATGGCCAGCAGGAACTCCTGTTCGCTGGCGTGCAGTTCGGGGCTGTAATAAGTGAGGAGTGGCTCGCCTTTCGCGATGAACTTACCGGTGAAATCGGCGACTACGGTATCGATCCAGCCGTCGGTCCTTGCCTGCACGCGGGTCATTCGCGTTTCATCCGCCATCACGCGGCCCACGGCGTGCAGGCTATCGGTTGGATTGCTCCACGCGGCAGTTTCATAGCGAACGCCAATCAGTTGCTGCTGCTCAGCGGCGGTGCGAACGCTGTTGTCGGCCGGCGCAGCATCGCTAGCGCCCTGCGAGCCATCCGGGTATACCGGCACCAGCTTCATACCGCAATCCGGTGCGATGCCCGGCTTGTCGGACTTGTACCAGGTGTGCATCGGGTCCACGTAATAAGTGGGCTTGCGATTATCTTTGGCGACTGCGGTGCGCGTGCTGTACCAGCGCCCGTAGCCGAAGCCGCCGGCTACCAGCGCGGCCACAAAAACAACGAATAGCAGAAACTTCAGCAGCCTCATCATTTTGCGTCTCCAAACACCGGTGCTCCGGTCAGTTCTTCCAGCTTTGTCAGTGCCAGCACGTACTTCAGTTCTTCTTCGTGCAGGCGCTCCTCCGCGTCGATCTTCGCTGTCAGGTTGGCCATCACCGGAGCGAAGTCCCCGGCACCGGCCTTATAGCTGTTCATCGCCGATTCCACGGTGAGATCATTTTGCGGCAAGATCGTGTCGCGATACAGTTGCGCGATCTTCCACGCCGATTGCGCTGCGAGGTAAGCTTCACGCACGCGAAACTGAACGCTCTGTGTGGTGGCCTCGTAGTCGCGCTTCACCTCAGAGAGGCGGCTCACTTCGGCGCTCAGAGCCGGGCGCTCCCGTTGTTCCTGATGGATCCTCAGCGGAATATCCACCCGCACCTGATACATCGGTGCCATGCCACCCTGATTGAAGAAGCCTGCCGCAACGGTGTAATCCGGGTGCAGGTCTTTGCGCGCCAGATTGACAGCCAGTTCGCCGCGCTCAATCGCCTTCTGCGCTTTCCGAAGTTCGGGCGACAGGTCGTCGGCCTGCCGCAACAGATCCTCCACGCTCAGCCGAAGTGGAGCGGCCTCGCTCATCACGGGTTCGCCAATCGGCGTTGCGGGATTCCGGTTGAGCAGGTAGTTGATCTCCGCCTCGGACGTGTTCTTGTCCGTCTCCATCTCCACAATCCGGGTTTCCAGCATGGCAAGCTCAGTCTGCGTCCGAAAGATGTCCTGCTGCGGCGTTTTACCCTGCGAATAGCGAACCTCGGAGATCCGCAGCATCCTCGTGGTCAGTTCCTGCGCCTGCGCCAGTAAAGCCAGCGACGCCCACGCATGGTGCAAACGATGGAAAGCCTCGGAAACCCGCGAACGCAGGCTCCATTCCACGGCGCGATACTGCTGTAGTTCCGCATCGGCCTCTTTCACCGCAATGGCACCACGCAGATTCAGCTTGCCGGGGTACGGCAATTCCTGGGAAACCATGACTCCGATATTGCTGGTGGCATCGCGACCCAGGCCCTGTCCCGGCAGCGGGCCGCCGTTGCTCGTGTAACCGGCCGAAAGTACCGGATCCGGCAAGGCACGCATCTGAGACGGCTTCTGCCGTGCCGCTTCAAATCGCTTTTGCGCCGCGAGTAATTCCGGATTCCTGGCGAGCGCGGTCGCGATCAACTCCGACAGGCGGGCCGGCTCTTCGCCTTGCGCCGCGGGAACTGCAAAACAGAGCGCGGCCAATAAAGGGACTGCGCAGCAACTGGACATCGTTTCCTCGATTACCGTGGGGCTGCCGCCAGGACAGGCGGCGTCGATCATGCGCGCAGGCGCACGACTGCTTTCAGACAGGTGTAATTGAGGTTGGAATCAGACGCGGAGCAGGGAGTGGAGGAGATTCAGATCGGGCGGTGGCGGAATATGCAGCGTTGCCATCGCCGAATGGCGACCGTGTCGAATCGCCGACGGGACCTGGTAGCCCAGGCCTGGGAGCAGCGCAAGCGCGTCAGAAGGCGCGACAGGCACGACCGCAACAGTCGCGGCGGGCACGTTGGAGGGATGCAGATTGCATTCGCGGGAGGTGGGCGCCGTCCCGGGCTTCGATTTGCAACTGCCGTGTTTGCAGCAATCATGCGCCACCTTCGCCAGCGGCATCAGGTCCTGGGCACACGCCAGACCCCCGCCCCAGACGAGCGTGATCGCCATCAGAAGACACGTCAGGTTTCGCACCAGGATTCGTCGCAACGCTGCACCTTAAGCATTCTAAATTGCATCTAAAAGGCCAAACAGGGATTTCGTTTGTCCTCAATCAGTTTAGCGCAGTCTGCGGGCAAGGTTGCCTGCGCCATATGGCGCAATAGCACAGATCTCTTGACGCAAACGATTGAGTTAAAATGGAGAAATAGATGGAAAAGCTCTTCAGGTGGGCAGGTGTCGGTGTTTTTGTCGCGGTCGCCGGTGGCGGCCTGTTTGTAGTTGAGAGCCATGCCTCGCAGCCGGCGCTGATCGTGCTGGATACCTCGCGGGCAATCTCCGCGACCGCTACGAAGGCCACGGGCACACTGGTTCCCGCCGGTTGGGAACTCAAAGTCAAGGCCGGTCAGGCGGACATTGCCGGACTCTCCGATCCGAACGACGAGGCTGCTCTTCGCTTCCGCAGTGCTCGCTCGTCTTTCGCCCTGGAACGCGCGCTCGACGTGGATCCCAACCAGACGCCTTATCTCAACTGGAAATGGAAAGTCACGCAATTGCCGAAAGGTGGCGATTTCCGCCACAGTTCCACCGACGACCAGGCCGCACAGGTGATGGTCGCCTTCGCTGACAATCGCATCCTCGCCTACATCTGGGACAGCACTGCGCCGCAGGGTCTGATGGAAAGTGCCAGTTCCATTCCGCTGGTCCACATCTTCGCCATTGTCTGCCGTTCCGGCCTGAACGACGTGAACCGCTGGCTTCAGGAAATTCGTAACGTTGCGGCCGATTACCAGAAGGCCTACGGCAAGCCGGCTCCCCACGTGAAGGGCCTGCGCCTTCAAATCAATTCTCAACACACCGGTAGCAGCGCCGAAAGCTACTTCGGCGAAGTGGAATTTCGCAACACCCAGTCATGATCCTGGTCACCGGAGCCACCGGCTTCATCGGAGGCCATCTGGTGGAGCGCCTGCTCGCGCGGCGTGAACGTGTTCGCGTCCTGGTGCGAAAGTCCGGCCCCTTTGAGAAATCCCCGGTGGAATTGGTCCGCGGCGACCTGCTGACGGGCGATGGTCTGCCCCGCGCTTTGGCCGGCGTCGATACCGTGATCCATCTGGCAGGCGTTACCAAGGCTCTCACCACCGCCGACTATTACGACGGCAACGTTCGCGCTACGGAAAATCTGTCCCGCGCCATCGCGACGGTTAACGCGACCAGTCCGCGTCCGCTGCGCACCGTTCATGTCAGTTCGCTCGCGGCCATCGGCCCGAGTCCCGACGGGACTCCGATTCTGGAAGACGCCGAACCTCACCCAATCGCACATTACGGAAGATCCAAGCTGGAAGGCGAGCGCAAACTGCGCACCATTCTGCCGGATGCCGTGATTGTTCGCCCGCCTGCCGTTTACGGCCCCCGCGATACCGATGTCTTCGAGATCCTGAAATCGGTAAATCAGGGGCTCGTGATCCAGGCGGGTTCCGGCGAGAAGCATTTCAGCGTCATTTACGTCATGGATCTGGTGGATGGCATCATCGCCGCAGCCCGCGAACCACGCGCTGTGGGACGCGCCTATTTCCTGGCCAGTCCCCATATTTCGTCGTGGAGTGAACTCATTGGCATCGCCGCGCGTATTATGGGACGGTCCCCCCGCATGGTCACTGTCCCCGTCTCCGCTGCCCTTGCCGTCGGCTTCTGCGCCGAAATGTGGGCCCGTCTGACAAGAAGACCCGGCATCATTTCACGGGACAAGGTGGCCGAACTGCAATGCCCGTATTGGGTCTGCGACACGCGCCGGGCGAAGGCAGAACTTGGCTTCGAAGCCGTCACCGGTATCGAGCAGGGGCTGGAAAACACACTCTCCTGGTATCGTGAGGCCGGATGGCTGAAGTACTAGAGAACTCCCTTCCGCCTGTCGACTGGTCACACGGTTTCTGGCCGGTGGACAAGGTGATCCTGGCGTACTTTGCAGCCATGTGCGCCGTTGAGATCTGCTGTTTTTCGCAAATCCCGGAAGCAGCCTGGCTCATTGCCCTGCATGGCATCGGTGCCATCCTGATTGTGGCCGCAACCAGATACAACGGCCGGGCAGTCTGGGTCTTCCGCCACTGGTACCCCATCCCTTTCGTCGCCTGCTGCTACCGGGAGATGGCCATCCTGATCGTCGCCCTGCGTCATGCACGTTATGACCAGGCCCTCGCAGACCTCGATTTCGCTTTCTGGCACGCGAATCCGTCCGTCTGGCTGGAGCGCATCTACTCGCCCGCGCTTTCGGAATACTTACAGATCATTTATACATTATTTATACCGGTGGTCCTGTTCGTGCCCTGGCTGGTCTGGCACCGTAAGAAATACACGGAATTCCGCTACATGGCTTTCCTGCTGGCACTGGGCTTCCTGGCGTCCTATCTGGGTTACCCGCTGGTGCCTGCGCGCGGTCCCAGATACTCGCTCGCGCAGTTCCAGCATGCGCCTTTGCAGGGCCTCTGGCTCTTTGACTGGATGCAGACCACTCTCAACCGTCTGGAGCGGGAACACTACGATTGCTTCCCCAGCGGCCACACCGAACTGACAGTACTGGCCTTTTGGCTCGGCCGATCCGTCTCAAAACGCCTCTTCCGAATGTACTTTTTATACACTCTGAGCATTGTTTTTGCTACAGTTTATCTACGGTACCATTACACGGTCGATCTCCTGGCTGGTGTTCTGGTTGCGCTTGTACTCATTCTTGCGGCACCAGTTTTGTACCGCGGACTGTCTGAAAAGGGAGATTTGATTGGCGATTGAAGTCGTTGCGATCAGCGGCAAAAGCGGATTGAAACAATTCGTGGAATTCCCGCATTCCATCTATGCCGGCGATCCGCATTGGGTCCCGCCACTGCACATCGCGGTGAAAGAGTTACTCGACAAAGAGAAGCATCCGTTTTACGCCAACGCGGAAGCCGAGTTCTTCGTCGCCAAGCGCGATGGCAAACTGGTTGGCCGCATTGCAGCCATCATCGACCGGAACCACAATAAGTTCCACGACGAAAAAGCGGGCTTCTTTGGCTTCTTCGAGTCGATTGACGACGCGGAAGTCGCCAACGCGCTCCTAAATACAGCCCGGAAGTGGGTCTTCGAGCGGGGTGCCGAATTCATTCGCGGTCCCGTCAATCCCTCCACCAACTACGAATGTGGTCTGCTCGTGGAAGGCTACGATGCGAGTCCCATGGTCATGATGACCTACAACCCGCGGTACTACCCGCGTTTGCTGGAGCAGGCCGGTTTTCAGAAGATTAAGGATCTCCACTCGTTCGTGAATTCAGCCGATGGCGTGGACCTCAAGAAGATCGGTCGCGTGGCGGACCGCGCCCTCCAGCGGAACGAAGTCACCATCCGCCCCATCAATTTGAAGGACTTTGCGGGCGAAGTGGAGCGCATCTGGGACGTCTACAACGCCGCTTGGGAAAAGAACTGGGGTTTCATTCCGATGACCAAAGAGGAGTTCTTCCTCATGGGAAAAGAGATGAAACAGATCCTCAAACAGGAGATGGTTCTGATCGGCGAGTGCAAGGGTCGTATGATAGGTTTTGCTCTGGCGTTACCGGATGTTAACGTAGCGCTGAAACCGGCCAACGGGCGTCTGCTTCCCACGGGGCTGCTGAAGATACTGTATTACCAGCGGAAGATCCGCGCCGTGCGGGTGATTGCGCTGGGTGTGGTGGAGGAATTTCGCGCGACCGGCGTTGCAGCCGGGTTTTATGCGGCGCTCGTGAGAAATGCCCGGAAGCTCGGGTATGACCAGGAATGCGAGATGTCGTGGATACTGGAAGATAACGTTCTGATGACAAGGTCCCTCGAACTCATGGGGGCAAGACGTACCAAGACGTACCGTCTGTACCAGTCATCGGAGCGGAGCGGGAACTAATAGAATGAGCGCCTTAACAGCACGCGTCACCACGATTCCGAAAACCAACGGCGGCCCCAGCGTCGTCCCAAATCATTCGGGCAGCACATCGGGCAGCAAAGACGTTTTCGAGAAGTGCCGCAATTTCACCCGGCCGTCCGAACTCCAGGCCGCCGGGCTTTACATGTATTTCGAGACTTTCGGCGATCGCGAAGGCTGCGCTCCCGGTGAAGTCCGCCGCGGGGATCGAAAGATCCTGATGTTCGGCTCGAACGATTATCTCGACCTCATCACGCACCCGGAAGTGATGGAAGCCGCCGCCCAGGCCGCGCTCCGTTACGGCAGCGGTTGCAGTGGTTCACGCCTGCTCAACGGGACTCTCGATATTCACGTCAAACTGGAAGCTGAACTTGCCGCGTTCGTGCGGAAAGACGCTGCCATCATTTTCGGCACTGGCTTTCAGGCGAACTACGCCACGCTTTCCGCTCTGACCGATAAGGGCGATACCCTGGTTTGCGACCATAACCTCCACGCCAGTCTGGTGGAAGGCGCGCTGCGTTCCAACGCGCGCATGGTCCGGTTCCGGCATAACGATCTCGATCACTTCGAACGCTGCCTTGAAAACTGCAAGTGGGACGAACGCGTTCTCGTGGTTTCCGAAGGCGTCTTCAGCATGGAAGGCGACGTAGCGGATCTGCGCGGTATCGTACCGATTGCCAAGCAGTCTGGTGCGCGTATCTTTGTCGACGAGGCGCACGGTATTGGCGTGCTGGGTGCAACAGGCGCCGGTGCGGCCGAACACCTCGGCGTGCTGGACGATGTCGATCTCATCATGGGCACTTTCAGTAAGTCGCTGGCTTCTGTTGGCGGCTTTATTGCGGGCGAGAAGACGGTGATCGATTATCTGAAGCACACGGCGCGTCCGTTCGTGTTTTCGGCGAGTCTGCCGCCTGCCTCGGTGGCCGCGGCTGCGAAGGCCCTCGAGATCATCAAGTCGGAGCCGGAACGCCGCACGCATCTGCTGCGCATTGCGAACCTGCTGCGCTCGGAACTGATGTCACGTGGTTATACGCTGCTGGATGGCGAAACGGCCATCGTGCCGGTAGTGTTTAACAGCGACGCGGACCTCTGCCGCCTCAGCAAGACGCTGCTCGAAGAGGGGATCTACATCAATCCGATTCTTCGTCCGGCTGCCTCGCAGAATCTGCTGCGCATTTCCTGCACGGCGGCGCATACCGAAGCTCACGTGGAGCGGCTGGTGAGCACGATTGAGAAGACGGTTGTCAGCCTCGGCATCGAACGCTAAGCGCTCCGTTACGCCCATCGAACTCGTGCGTCTGGCTGGAGTGGGAAAGATGTCCACAGCCAGCTCCACTCTCGGCCTGTGACGAAGTCCTGCGAGTTCTGTACGGACCGCTAATTTCCCAATTTTGTCCCGTCTCTCTGCTCGCTTCTGCTTCGCCGGCTTTCCCGCTCTGCAGATCCTATACGCATTCGTTAGGATGACGCTCAATTCCCTGGCGCGTGGCGACCATCAAGGGGAACTCCGGTCAAAACCTGACTGAGTATTGTTCAACTGGTAATCTGATACAGAACTCATGCCACAGTCTGGCGAACTCGGGCGCGTCATCGATGAAGTTTAGGGTGGCCGGAAGGCGAGCGTAGATCGCCTCTTTGGACTCCTGTATCCCGAACTCCGGCGTATCGCCGCTGCGCACATGCGGGCTGAAAAACCTGGTCACTCGTGGAGCCCGACCATGCTGGTCAGCGAGCTCTATCTCGAGTTGTTGAAGAACCGGGCGCTGGACGGCGACGACGGCGAAGATGACCGCCGCCGGATTTTCCTCGGGATCTCAGGTTTCTGCATGAAGCGTCTTCTGATTGCGCACACAAGGCCATTGAGCAGGCGCGCCGTTCGCGCCGGTGAAGGCTCGTTACTCGACCTTCCGGCCGAAGCGTTCGATCCCGAAAGCATTGTCTTCGTGGAGACGATGTTGGCGAACATCGGGGGAATCGACGCGCGACTGAGAACCGTGGTGGAATTACGCGTCTTTCATGGCAGGTCTGCCATCGAAATCGCAGCCGAAATTGGGTGCTCCGAACGCACGGTAGGCACCCTTTGGGCCTTCGCGCGAAAGTGGCTGGCTACGCAGCTCGCGGAACGCGAACGGTGACGCAATCGGATTGGTCGCTTACCCTTGCGCTGTTTGAAGCGGCGGGAGAACTTCTTCCCGGCGAGCAGCGCGCCTGGGTGGAATCTTCCGGCGCACCCCCGCATGTTATCGAAGAGGTCTTCGGGTTGCTCGATGAAGAACCAGAACCGGAGCAGCCCAAACCTGGGCGAGTTTACGGGCGATATACACTTACGGCTCAACTGGGGCGCGGAGGGATGGGCGTGGTCTTTTCCGCGCTGGACAGCGAGTTGGGCCGCCCGGTTGCTTTGAAATTCCTTCGGAGTGGCATTCTGATTCAGGAGTCCGTGGAACTGCTTGCCCGGGAGGCGCGGGCTACCTCAGCGTTGAATCATCCAAATATTATTACGGTCTACGATGTTCTTCGAACGGACACTGCGGTTGCCATCGTTTCTGAACTGGTGGAGGGGCAGCCGTTGCGTGCCTTTTGCGCCACGCCTCAGCCGCTCTCCCGAATCGCCTCCTGGGGCGCGCAGGCGGCACGTGGACTGGGTGCAGCCCATGCCCGGAATATCATTCACGGCGACGTTAAGCCGGAAAATATAATGCTTCGGGAAGACGGCCAGATCAAGTTGCTGGATTTTGGACTGGCCCGTCGAGTGGGTTCAGGGGAACGAAATCCCGCACTGGCGCTTGGTTCGCCAGGCTATATGTCGCCCGAGCAAATGGAAGGCCTGCCCGTTACCGCTGCTACGGACGTTTTTTCGCTTGGCCTTGTTCTGCGGGAACTGACACTGGGCCAGTGCTCATTCCAGGGTTTGCCAGGGGGGCGGCAGGTTCCGAATAGTCGCCTGGCAACGCTGCTGAAGGCCATGCTGGAGGCTGATCCGAATCGGAGACCGGGCTCCAGGGAGGTCGCAGACACACTTGCCCGTTTGGAAGCGAATCGCGGTCGAATCGCGCCGTGGCTGGCGGCCATTATGGCAATCGCGTTACTTGGCGTCGCTGTCGGGGTATTGCGACAGCTCCCTCCTCATTCCCCTGTAATCACCCCGGTTACGAACTACGCGGGAGTGGCGGCCGAACCTACGCTCTCGCCCGACGGAAAACAGGTCGCGTTCACTTGGTCCGGGCTGGACGACCGCCGCAATATCTATGTCAGAACGATCGCTGGCGAGGACTTGCGCCGCCTGACCGACAGTCCGCGCGAAGACTGGAGTCCCGCCTGGTCTCCCGATGGGAAATGGATCGCCTGGCTTCGCCGGAGTCCGGACGGAGGAGACGAAGAGATTCGGGAGAGTCCGGCGGCCGGAGGGCCGGAGCGCGTAGTGGGGCGCGTCGTCGATCATCAGGGCTATCGCGGCCTTGCCTGGTGGCCCGACTCCGGGTCTCTTATCGTTCGCGATGCCTATCAGGACGCTCGGCCACTGGTACGCCTGTTCCCGGATGGTTCCAGGACACCATTGACGCTTTCGAAGGAAAACCAGGACTCACGACCCGTTGTGTCGCCGAATGGCCGCACCCTCGCCTTCACGCGGGTTGAATCTGGCCGATTCTCGATCTGCACCATGGCACTTCCCCGGGGCTTACCTGTCTGCCGCGAACTCGATTCCTCCATTTCATCGATCGCTTGGCTGGGCGACTCGCGCAGTTTGCTTGTGAGCGGCCACACCGGTATCAAGGTGTTCGACGGTAAGGAGACGCTCAAACCCCTCATTGCCGGCGACGTCATCGATGTGGTGGCAGACCCTCGGACCGGGCGCGTGTTGTTCGCTCAAACGACGCAGGATACGAACATCTGGCGGCTTGACGTCAACTCCGGCGCGAAGTCGAGATTCATCGCCTCGAACCGTGAAGACAGCGAACCGGAATATTCGCCAACGGGTGACCAGATTGTCTTCCGCTCTGATCGTTCCGGCTATCAGCAGCTCTATGTCTGCGATAAGGATGGCGGCCATTTACGCCCGGTTACGAAACTCCGTGCGCAGGACCTCGGGAGTGCGCGGTGGTCACCCGATGGCAAATGGATTGCCTTTGACGGCACGTTCGAAGACGGCGGCCCCCAGCGGTATCCCGGCAACACCAACGTCTATATCGTGAATGCTGCGGGCGGCAAACCACGGAGGCTAACCGACGACGCTGTCGACAGCATCGTGCCTGGGTGGTCCCGGGACGGCCGCTGGGTCTACTTTACGAAAGATTTCGGAAGCCGGCGCGAAACATGGAAGGTTTCCGTAGACGGGACGGCACCAATCCTGACGACTGCCTCGGAGGCCTTCGACCTGGCGGAAAGTGACGACGGAAAGTGGCTTTACTACTCAAGGCAGCGAGAAAAACAGAGTGGCATCTGGCGCCGGCCCGCTGCCGGCGGCGACGCCGAACGAGTGCCGGGAACTGAAAACCTCGTCTATCGCTCGTGGGCGCTTCGCCACGATCACCTTTTTTTCCAGCAACAGGGCCTCCCCGGAGGGTTTGCCGACCTCGATTTGCGGACCTTCGCGATCAGGTCGGCGGGCACGGGGCCAAAGACCATCTTTAACGGTCCGCGTAACATCACGGTCTCACCAGACGGACGAACTCTCCTCTATACACAACTCGACCTCGTGACGGGCGATCTTTACCGCTTCGACCTCGAGGGCTTCAACATGCCCGCCCCAAATGGGCGCTGACAATGGCCAGCGAAGAGCGTCAGCGCGCCGGCGAACAATAGCCAGCTCGCGGGTTCAGGAGTTGACGAGGACGCCGTCAGCATCGCATCGGAAACGGAGAAATCGACAGGCGTCGGCAGTCCAAAGCCGGAAGCCGCTGGATTCATGTCGAGGGGCCCATACAGAAGTGCGGTGACCGGGTTCACGGAAATCGTGCCGGTTCCCGTTCCCGTGACCAGGAAGTCAATCGTAAAAAGAACTGTATCGCCTGGCAACTGATCGGCTGCGTCCAACTGGTCGTAGATGGTGGTGATGGAAATTGCCGTCGGGTCGATGGTGTCAAAGCTGATGCCGCCAATCACGCTGTTGGTCGCGAAATAGCCGCTTTCGGTGAGCGACTGCGCCGAAAGGAACGACGGGAAGTCGAGATCGATCTGATAGCCCTGAACGACGTCCCCCGAACCAAGAGTAAGGGCCACGTCGACATTGATTGTCGAGCCCGCCGTAACGCTTGACGGCGCTGCCACAGTGAATACGCTGGCGGCCGACGCGACGCCGGCAGCGCAAAGGGTGAGCACGAACGCTTTCAAAAAGAACTTCATTGGTTTCCTCGGTTTTCCTGCTCTGTGTTTATTGGCATTTCGTGCCGGAGGGTAGGTGCCCGGTCACCACCGCGAGGTCGAGAGCGTTCACGACGCCGTCATTGTTGAAATCCGTCGCCTGGTTGTACTTTGGCGTGCCGCGGTAAGCGCCTATGGAAGCTTTCACCAGGGTCACATCCGCACAACTGACCGCTCCATCCTGATTCGCGTCTCCGGCCGCATAGACATTCAAAGTGAGCGTCTGTTGCGCCCCACCGATACCATTGGCGGCTGTTACTGTGACCGGGTACGGTCCTGCCGTCTGCGGCAGGATGATGCCGGAGATCACGGCCGTGCCGGTGGATTGTCCGCTCGGGCCCGTGGTCTTGAGAGTGAGGCCGGGAGGCAGAGAACCGGACACGATTTGATAACTCATACCGCTGACCGGTTCGCTTCCGTACGACTGCCCCAGCGGTACCCTCGGAAATCCGGTTGCTTGAATGGTGTAGTTGGTGACCAACCCCGAATAAACCGCCACGGTATTGGGTCCGGTGAACGCGGGCGGTTCATTGACCAGCACATGCATCGTCTGGCTCTGCGCGCCCTGCGTAGTGGCGAGCGTGAGCAGCGTGTCGTATTCCCCTCCGCTCCCCGCTGGTGGCAGCCCTTCGAATGCCCAGCCACCATTGCCGGTGGAAAGAAACGTCACCGCGGGAGGTAGGGAGCCGGAGATAGACACGGTGGCACCGGGGATACTCGTCCTCGGAGGATTGTTGAATGACGAGCCGGCATTTCCGATCGCATAAAGGGGGGCTGGCAGCAAAGGAAGCTCTTCGGTTGCGTAGAGCAGCGGCGCGTTGCAGTTGCTCTGTCCCTGTACTCCGGCAGTGGCTACTGTAAGCGAGAGAGAGCCGCTAATATTGATTGACGAAAGCGGCGGCGTCCCGCCGAGAATGGCCGTTCCATCGCCCTGATCGGCAAGGGTCATCCACGACGGCGCACTGCAGCCTGCCAGCGAGAAACTGACCGCGTTGCCGCCTGTGCCTGAAGTCGTCAAACGGATACTGTTTGCCGTCCCCTGGATGAATGTTGCCGGGTTGTTGTTCAGAACCGCCGGCCACGGTTGCTGCGCGGACAGCACCACTTGTGTCTGCGCCTGCGTGTGCGAGGAACTTGATGCAGCAGTGAGATTGAAAAGGGTACCCTGATAAGAATAGAGTCCGCTCGCGACCGGTGCCAGCGCCGCTGTTCCGGAAATCGTTGCGGTCCCGTTGCCGTTATCGGTAAACGTCAAGCCCGGGAACAGGCCTCCCGGATACGACCAGGAAATCGGTTTCGTGCCGGAAGCCGCTATCGTCCACGAATAGGGGATCCCCGAGACGACGACTGGCGGCGCAAAGGGCACAATTGCCACCGGATTGGTCAGGCCAACGGTAACCGTCTGTGTGTCGTGAAAGGGCGTGCCGTTGCTTGCCGACAGGCTGAAGCTGTAATTTCCCTCCGAAACCACACCGTTCGTCAGGGTTGCCGTGCCGGTGCCGGGGTTCGACGTAAAGGTAAAGCCCGCCGGGAGTGTACTGGTCAGCAAGATCGTCGGCGAGGGTGTACCCGACGCGGCAATAGTGAAACTGTTGGAGCTGCCCGCCGCCGCGCCGAAAGTGTTATTGCTCGTGAAATGGGGCTGAATACTGAGGCTGATCTCAGTGGCGTTGCCGTTGGCGTCCTTAAACGCTATGGCCGGAGTAACGAAGGAGTCGCAGCCGCTCGTGTTGCCCGTCGTGTAGCCGTTGGGGCCGGCTGGACACACGTTTGGCGTGGTCGAAGAAATCACTTCCTTCGCTACCGCAAAAAGATTCCCCACCAGGGATGCGATATAGTTCGTCCCCGTTCCGTCCACCACGTGAAGCGTCGGCGACAGGCTGTAGACCGTATTCCCTTTGGCGTCCATGCCCCGCTGCGTGAACCATCCTCCATAGGTGGACGCGGTCCATTTTGTTCCGAACCAGTCTGTGTATGTGAAGTTGTTGGCGGCGGTCTCTGAGAATCCCGGGCCGCTCGGAGCAATCACGACAACGGGATAATCGGTGACGCGGTGCGCAGGCGGAACCGTCGTGCTGTCGGTCTCGGGAAGCGTTACTTCGTTGAGACAGAAGCGAATCTTCAGGAAACCGGTCGAATCGTTAACCAGGCCTTCGAGGCTGGGTGGGTTGGCCTGCGCCTGTGCGTTTTCCGCATCCATGCCGTCCAGTCTGGCCTTGACCTGTTGTTCCTGCGCAACCTCAATTGTGCTGGCGATTACGGCGATGACGCACAAAATGACGACGCCGACCGGACCCGTTGAGGCCACGGCCAACCCCGAGATGCCAAATGCGGCTGCACCACCGGCAGTAGTGAGCGCTCCTGCCGCGACGTAAGCGGCCGTTGCCGCGGCAAAAAAGGCTACCGTGGCCCCGCCTGCGATACTTCCGTATCGCAGGGCCTGCGATGTATCCTGCACCGAATGATAGAGGGTCGTGTTGCCGTTGGCATCGCTGGCCGTCGCTGCGCCGTAACTCGACGGAATCGCCGCCGTCAGAAAGTAATCGCGCGTCGGAACAGGAGCGTTGACTTCAAACAGGGAAACGACGCCGCTATGGCCGCAATAAAAGCTGGAATCGTATGTCAGTCCATACTGCGAAGCCACGTTTGCGTCGGGCCTCCAGGCGCAGGGATTGCTTTCCCAGTTGTTGCGATTGGCGATGGCTGTGGACCATTGCTGTTTCTCGTGAGACCAGGCCTTGTACTGGAGCCAGTTGTAGATGCTCGCTTCGTCTGCGGTTCGGGTATCCGAGGGTTTCTTGATGATGTTGGTTACGTATGCCAGCATCATGACGCGCAGTTCCGTGTAGACGTCGGATCGCGCGTACTGTTTAATCAGCGCCGCATCGGAAGAGGGGAGGCCGTGATAGCTCAGGAATGCCTGTACCACATTTCCATCGAGAGCCGGGGGAGCTGTACAGTCAGTCACGAAGTAGTTGGAGCCGTTTGTGACGCAGTTCACAGGCCCGGCGGCCTGTGCTGCACGCACGAAACTGAGACTCGTAAGACCGGGAGGCGCGGGCAGGAGGCACAGAGCGAGGCCGAGGCTCAGCGGTCTGAATAGAAGGGAAGCGCGGATGCTTTCGAGTATGTTCTGGTATCTGAGGGGTGGGCCACTTAGCATCGTCAATCTGTCCTTAAGTTCTAAAGTGCGAGCGCATCCCAAAAATCGGAAGCCCGAACCTGAAATATTTTTCGTTCCGGCAAAAACAGAAGCTGTGTCGACGAACGACAACGAGCTGTTGACGCCAGAGATTCCCGGACTTCTCCTGTATCTCCCACATTACGCGCGTTCTTGCCCGATTCAGGGAACGCAGTGGTCCTGACACCCCTGGATGACGGCATCACAAACTATACGTGCGTGGTCCGCCCCTTGCGCGCGAGGTGCTCTTGTTGGCTCTGCCCAAAGCGGACGAGCGCTTCCGGACTTCTGTTAACATCAGGCCATGGCGTTGATCAACGAAATCCGCATGGATCGCACTGCAATCTCTGTCGTCACCACGGAAACGCCTTCGGATGCCAAGGAATACTGGAAGACGCGGACTGTGGAAGAGCGTCTTGCGGCGCTGGAATTGACTCGTCAAGTTCTGAACGGCTACGACCCGGATACCACGCGATTTCAAAGAGTTCTTGAAATCGCTCGATGCCCATAACGCGGTTTCTGCTGGTCGGCTTCTATGCCGTGACCGCGTTTGGCCATGTCCACTGGTGTTTCGGTCACCTACCCGTGAGTGGACGCACACCTGGCCAAGGCGAGGAAGATGACCACAACCAGGATCCAAAGACGACCGGTGATAATGCTCCGCGAAGAGATGGTGGAGCGCTCGTTCCACCAATGTTGTCCCGTCTCTCTCCGTCTCTTCTGTCTTTGAAATTTTCCCATTCTGTACTGGGTATACGGGCCGATACGAGAGGTGTCTCATTCGCACGGGTCTCACGCGGTAGGTTCAGCCACTACCCCGGACTCCGCTATACTGAACCTCATAGCTGAGGGGTTAACCATTTGATGAAAATCCACCGACTTACAGGTTTTCTGATCATTCTGGCAGGGATCGTCAACGCACAAGCCCCGCCCACCCCGCCGGTGGCCGAAGTCGCCAAATCCGCCTCCGCGGACGCGAAGCCCGTCGACCGCCGTTCACCTCCGGATTCCACCACAGAGAACTCAGTCACCGTCGGTGGCCAAAAGATAAACTACACCGCCGTGGCCGGCACCCTCACCGTCGGTGCCACCGACACCTACGATGCCATGCTCGCGCTCGATGGCCAGTTGCTGCCCGATGCCGGCATGAATCCGCCCGATCCCAACAAGCCTGACGACGCGCCCGCCACCGCGCGCATGTTCTACACCGCCTACTTCCGCAAAGACGCCACGCCGGGCACGCGCCCCGTCGTCTTCTTCTACAACGGCGGCCCCGGTTCGTCCACCATGTGGCTGCATATGGGCTCTTTCGGTCCTCGGCGCGTTGTGACTCCCGATACCGAACACAAGACCGGCGCACCTTACTCCATCGTGGAGAACCAATACAGCCTGCTCGATGCTGCCGATCTCGTTTTCATCGACGCCCCCGGTGCCGGCTTCAGCCGGATTCAGGGTAAGGACAAGGAGAAGTCGTTCTACGGTGTCGATCAGGACGCCCACGCGTTCGACCGTTTCATCCGCCGCTTTCTGACGAAATACGACCGCTGGAACTCCCCCAAATATCTGTTTGGCGAATCCTACGGGACGCCGCGTTCCGCCGTGCTGAGCGCGCTGCTCCAGAACGTAGATCTCAACGGCATCGTGCTGCTCTCTGCGATTCTCAGCTTCGATAATTCCCCGGACGGCCCGCGATGGAATCCCGGTGTGGACCAGCCTTACGCGCTCGCGCTGCCGACTTACGCGGCCACGGCGTTCTATCACCACAAGCTCCCCAAACAACCTGCCGCGCTGGAGCCTTTCCTGCGCGAGGTGGAGGATTTCGCGCTGGGGGAATATGAGTCGGCGCTGCTGGCGGGATCGCTGCTTACAGAACAGCGGCAGCGTGCAATCGCAGAGAAGCTGCACAACTACACGGGGCTGTCGGTGGACTATCTGTTGAAGGCGAACCTCCGTGTCTCGGGCGGAGCGTTTTCGAAGACTCTTCAGGACGAGACTGGAACCACCACAGGACGCCTGGACACCCGCTACCGTGGTCCGGATCTGAATCGGCTTTCGGAAGAGGCGGAATATGACCCGATGTCGAGCGCCATCGCCGCCGCATACACGACTGCGGTCAACCAGTATTTGCGGACGGAACTGAAGTATGGCAGGGATCTGAGTTACAAGCCCAATATCTATGGCGATACGGGAGCTTCATGGGATCTGCGTCATCAGGCACCCGGTGGGCCGCCGGTCGGGCAGGGTGAGGGTGCGCCGAATACGATGCCGGATCTGGCCTATACGATGAAGTCGAACCCGAAGATGCGCGTGATGCTGGCGGGAGGGTATTTCGATCTGGCGACGCCGTTTTTTCAGGGGATCTACGAGATGCACCATTTGCCGATTCCGCAGGCGCTTCAGCAGAATATCACCTATAAATACTTCGAGTCCGGCCACATGGTCTACGTGAATGAGGGTGTGCTGAAGCAGTTCCATGACGACCTGGTCAAGTTCGTGCAGGATACCGAGGCAGGGAAGTAGTCGCCTTCCTGAAAATCAGGGGCGGCGCGCTGCCCCTGCAGCCGCGCCGCCACAATCAAACAGTTACTACGCGTCGCAGATCTCGATCGCTTTTTCCAGCGTCGCGATCGGCTCATGACCCGCGGCCGGCGAATACTCGTGGCAGATATAACCGGTATAGCCCAGGTCCGCGATCGCCTGCGCCACGAACCGGTAGTTGATCTCCTGCGTCTCGTCGATATCGTGACGCCCGGGGTTCCCACCTGTATGGAAGTGACCGATCCACTGGAAATTGTCTCGGATATTCCGCACCAAATCGCCATCCTGAATCTGCGCGTGATAAATGTCGTACAGAATCTTGACCCGCGGTGAATTGACGCGTTTCATGACGTCCACACCCCAGGCGATGTGGTCAAACATGTAGTCTTTGTGATTCACCTTGCTGTTCAGATACTCCATGCAGATGTTGATGCCCTTGTCTTCCGCATGTGCTTTGACCTTGTTCAGGAACAGAACGCAGTTATCCGCACCTTCCTCATAGGCCATGCCCGCGCGCGCCCCCGAAAACGTAATGATGCTGGGCACGCCGTTCGCCGCCGCGAGGTCGATGCCTTCATGCATCGTTTTCTCGATCCGGTCATGATTTTCTTTGCGATTCAGCGCGCTGTTGATATTGCCACCCGGATTCTGATACATGGTCGGCGTGATGCCGTACTTCTTCAGAATGGCCCACTGCTCCGGAGTGTTGATCAGGTCATAGCCCTTGATCCCGAGTCGCGCTGCTTCCCGGCACTGCTCTTCCAGCGTCCCAAGACCGCCGAAGACGCCGGACGTCACTCCCTGCTTAATACGCCCCTTGCGCGCCGCAGGCTGTACGTCAGAAGGCGGCAGCGGGCGGGGAGGACCGCCACGTCCACCTCCACGTCCTGAACCTCCGCCGGGACCGCTGGCCCCAAAAGGACCGGCAGGCGGTGCCTGAGCCTGCGCAAGTAATACGGGGGCCGCCGCAACGGCCGGTAAAAAATCTCTGCGACGCATCTTGTTTCTCCTTGGAAACTGAAATCACAGGTAGTCTATCGCATCCGGTGCCGGACAACCAGCCACCGCCGAGCTCAGTTATCCGAAGGCTTCTCCACTTTGTCGATCGCCAGCACATCCACCGCAGCCTTGCCTGACTCCATCTTGAGTCCCAACTGCTGCGTCATCGACGTAAACAGATCCGGATGCGCCGGATTCTCCGGTGGTGGCGGCACCTTCATCCCCATCCCCACAAACTGCGTCTCATCGGGCGTCCACAACAGCGTGAAATCGAACTTCCCCTCCAGCCCCGTCTGATCCACTACGGGCCTATCCAGCACCGCCGACTGCAGCAGCCCCGCAAAATCCTTCATCGTCGCGTTCCTGACGATAAGATCGCCCAGTCCGCGGAAACCCAGTCCCGGCAGTTGCTTCGGATCCGACGCACTCTTATCGATCTTCGCCCCCGTCTTCGCCACGTTAATGGTGAAAACCGTCAGTTCCTTCTTTTCCAGATGAAATTTCAGTTGAAAGCGATCTGCCAGCAGCTTCTTGATCATCCCCTTCAGTTGAGCGTCGCTTGGCACACCAGGCCTGTCCGGTACCGCCGCCAGATCGTATTTCTCAGTGTCCATCCAGCTCAGCCCGCCCGAAATCTGCCTCGCATGCAACCCGTAAGCAAACGTGATCAGATCGTTCAGAGTCGTGTTCAGCGTAGAAAAATTACGCCCATTCACGCGGATGCCCTTGCCCGGCGCATCCGGCACGCTCGGCTTGATGGTCGCCACGTCGAACGACGGAGAAGCGTCGGCCGCCATCGGCACCACGGGCGGTGGTGGTTCCGGTATCGCCCACGCCGTCTTCTCGTTCGCCAGCGTGAAATTCAGCGGCAACGGCGACGGCCCCTGCGTAAACGTGCCCGTGATCGAGGTCGCATCCGTATTGCTCAACTTGCCTTCATACGATCCCCCAATCGCCGGAATCGTCATCTTCACTGCCGTCCCTGTCAGCGTAATCGCGCTCACGGGGATCGACTGCCCACCCTGATCGATGCTGTAAAACTGTCCCTTCAACCCGGTATCGGCTTTCGAGATCTTCAGCACAATACGTAAATCCCGGCCGCCTGCCTGGAGCGTCCCCTGCCACGTGCCTGAAATATCCTGGCCAAACAAAACGCTTCCGGACAACGCCACCAACATGGCCAACAACGGTTTCAGCTTCTTCACGAATTCTCTCTTTCTTTGGAAAACCTGAACCCGGAACTTCGGGGCTGTGCTGCCGCCCATTCTAGCGCGAATGCGCCATCAAACCGGTGACTTCATCGCGGTCCCGTCCCGCCTTCTCCGCCGCCTTGCCAAACGCAAACCACACCAAACCCAGCGTCGCCACCGCGACCACAAACGGCCCGGGTCCAGCCAGAAAATGATAGAGCCATGACGCTGGGTCAAGCCCCCTCGCCTTCGCCGCAGCCTCCGGCCCCCCACCCCAACACGATGCCGCAATACCGGGAATAAACAGCAAGAGCCGGTGCCTGAACTCCCTGTAGCCCCGCTGTCTTTCCTCATGCTGCCCCACCAAAAACTGAGCGCAGGGTTCACTGATGCCATCACGCCGCCGAGGCCGAAGGGCAGGCCCGAACAGGTATACGATCACGCCCAGCGTCCATGCCTGCCCAATCCTGATCCACAGCTGATCCAGTCTCACCGCGTTGTACAGCAGCCACGCCGCAAGCGCCAGCATGACCACTACTACGCCACGGCTCACAGGCTTGTTCAGTTTTTCCCGCGCCTCCGCCAACGCGCAGAGTTCGTCCGCTGTCAGCCTTATCGAGGGCCCATCATCCTCAAACAGTTCAGGCATTCTCGCCTCCTTCCTGATACTTCTCCCGCAACATCCTCTTAATCCGGTGAATCTTCGTCGCCACGTTCACCGGCGAAACCCCCGTCACTTCCGCGATCGCCCCGGCAGACTCGCCTTCCATGTACAGCAAAATCACCTGCCGATCCAACGGTTTCAACCGATGAATCAGCTCCAGCACCATCGCGGCCGATACCCGCTGCTCCACCTGCGTCGCGCCGTCCACCGCAGGCAGTCCAGCGTCCAGAGTCTCCAGATCCACCAGCCTTGAACTCATCCGGCGCGCCCGCACAATATGCGAGGCCCCTACATTGTGCGCAATCCGATAAACCCATGTCCGCAAACTGCACCGCCCGTCGAACGACCGGAAGCTCAGCCACAACTCCAGATGCATCTCCTGCAATAGATCCCGCTGCCGGTCCGCATTCGCCTCATAGCCGCGCGCCACCCGACGCATCGCCGCGGCATTCGCCCCGCTCGCCTCCACATACAGCGCGTCCTGTCTGTCCCGATCCACCAAACTCCCGTCTGTCGCTTCTGTTTGTTATAGACACCGGCCGCGGCCTGTTTCTTACACGCAGCCATTGATATAATTCATCACTGTGAACCTTTCCCGCATGCTCCTGGTTGCCCAGGCCTTCCCCGATCGCCGCCTCTCGGATATCCCAGGCGAAATCTTCAAGGAACTCACCGCCTCCGGCTTCGGCGCGGGCCTCGCCCCCGGTTCCTCCGTCGCCATCGGCGTCGGCAGTCGCGGTATCTCCAACATCGACACCATCGTTCGCGCCGTGGTCGATTACTGGAAGTCCCGTCAGTGCGTCCCCTTCATCTTCCCCGCCATGGGCAGTCACGGTGCCGCTACCGCCGAAGGCCAGACCGACGTTCTCGCCCATTACGGCATCACCCCCGAAACCATGGGTTGCGAACTCCGCAGTTCGCTCGATGTCATCAGCCTCGGAACCTCCCCCGAAGGCATCGAAGTCTTTCTCGACAAACACGCCTCTCAGGCCGCCGGCGTCTTCCTCGTCGGACGCATCAAGCAGCATACCGATTTCGCCGGCAAAATCGAATCCGGCCTCTATAAAATGATGGCCATCGGCCTCGGCAAATGGGCCGGCGCAAAGAACTATCACATGCACGCCCATCGGCTCGGTCTCGAAGGCGTCATCCGCTCTGTTGGCCGTCAGGTCCTCGGCTCCGGCAAAATCCTCGGCGGCCTCGCCATACTCGAAGACGCTTTCCACAACACAGCCAAACTCGCAGCCGTCCCCGCCGCCAGCATGGAAGCCCGCGAAGAAGAGCTCCTCGCCCTCTCCAAGACCTGGGCGGCTACGCTCCCGCTCGATCTTGACCTTCTAATCATCGATGAAATGGGCAAGAACTTCTCCGGCGCGGGCATGGATACCAAGATCATCAATCGCGGCGTCGAAGGTCAGATCAATCCCTGGCCCGGCCTCCCCCACGTCGAGCGCATCTTCGTACGCGGCCTGAGCGACCACTCTTACGGCAACGCCTCCGGCATCGGCCTCGCAGAAATCGTCACTGACCGTCTGGCCAACGCCATCGATAACAACGCCACCTGGCTCAACGTCCTCACCGCTACCACTCCGCGCTGCGGCAAACTCCCGATCCATTTCCCCACGGACCGCGAATGCATCGAGCGCGTTGTCCCCACCATCGGAAAGCTCGATTTCACGCAGGTCCGCATCGGCTGGATCGCCAACACGCTGGCCGTCTCACCCATCGCGCTCTCTGAGAACATGCGCGCCGAAATTGAGGCCAACCCGCTCCTGTCTATCATTCAGGAAGCGCACGAACTGCCCTACGGCGCGGACAACAACCTGATCAATGTGTTCCAGCCCGCACACTAATACCACGCATGCCACACCCCCCCTTTGACCTCGCCGCAGCCGCCCGCCAGACCATGCTCGACCAGGGCTTCCAGCCCGATTTCCACCCCGCTGTCGACCAGCAAATGGCCGCACTCCGCGCCCAGTCTACCCTCCCCGCCGCCCCCAACCTCCAGGACCTCCGCCACCTCCTCTGGTCCTCCATCGATAACGATTCCTCCCGCGATCTTGACCAGATCGAAGTCGCCGAACGCCTCCCGTCCGTGGGGGTGACCAAGGGCGGCATCCGCGTCCTCATCGCGATTGCCGATGTCGATTCCGACGTCCCCGCCAACTCCCCCATCGATCTCCACGCTGCCATCGAAACCACCTCTGTGTACACCGGCGTCCGCACCTTCCCCATGCTCCCCGAAGCCCTCTCGACGGGCCTCACCTCCCTCAACGAAGCTTCCGACCGCCTCGCCATCGTCACCGATTTCACCGTCGCTCCAGACGGCACCATCTCATCTGGCACCGTTTACCGCGCTCTCGTCCGCAATCAGGCCCAACTCACCTACAACGGCGTCGGTCCGTGGCTCGAAGGCACTGCGCCCGCCCCCGCCAAAGTCGTCGCATCCCCCGCGCTCCAGGCTCAGCTCAAACTCCAGGACGAAGCAGCCCGCCTCCTCCTCGATGAACGCCACCGTATGGGTGCCCTCTCCCTCGACCGGGCCGAAGCCGAAGCCGTCCTCTCCGATGGCCACGTCACCGGCATCAACACCCGGCAGAAGAACCGCGCCACCGAACTCATCGAGAACTTCATGGTCGCCGCCAACGGCGTCATGGCGCGCACCCTCAAAGCCGCTGGCGTCTCCTCCATCGCCCGCGTCGTCCGTACCCCCGAACGCTGGCCCCGCATCGTCACCCTGGCGGCACAGTACGGCACCACATTGCCCGCGACCCCGGATTCCGGCGCCCTCAACCAGTTCCTCCTCGCCCGCAAAGCTGCCGACCCCGACCACTACGCCGATATCTCCCTCGCCATCGTCAAACTCATGGGCCCCGGCGAATACGTCCTGGCCCGACCCTCTGATCCCACCCTCGGCCACTTCGCGCTCGCCACCCTCGACTACACTCACTCCACCGCCCCCAACCGCCGCTTCGCCGACACCGTCACCCAACGCCTCATCAAAGCCGCCATCGCCAAAACCCCTCCCCCCTATTCCGACCCCCAACTCGACGCCATCTCCAAAAACTGCACCCTCAAAGAGGACGCCGCCCGCAAAGTCGAACGCATCATGAACAAACGCATCGCCGCCGTCGCCCTCCAGCCCCGCATCGGACAAACCTTCCCCGCCGTCGTCACCGGCGTCACCCCCAAAGGCACCTTCGTCCGCATCACCAACCCCATCGCCGAAGGCATCCTCATCCACCCCGAAGGCGTCGACGTTGGCGACAAACTACAAGTGAAGCTCGTCTCAGCCGATCCCCAGCGTGGCTACCTCGATTTCGCCCGCTAGTCAAGACAAAAGTCTGCTATAATAGGGTTAAATGATTGACCGTCACACAATTAACGATTCCTTCTACTGCGGGCGGTTAAGAGATGACAGCATTGTCAGTGTCATGACCACCGGCGCCTACGTCATGGCCGAATACGACGAGCAGACCGGCGACATCCGCTGGTATCGCGTTGTAAACGCTACCCAGAAGGAAAGTCTCCACAACTGGCTGCGCCAGCATTTCCCGATCAAAGCGCGCGTAGCCAAGCCCCGTCCGGTTGCCGCCAAAAAGTCCGTGGCCGCCTAAGGAACCGCGACCCAAAGGGAGCGTTTGCACCATCAACGCCCGCATCCGTTTTCCCATCGCGACCACTTTGGGTTCTCCACTACCCATTCGCTACAATATGTCCAGACACTGATTACAGTGCGAGCGATGTTTGGGGGGAAATCAAAAAGTGGACAACTGGTACGCCTTAACCGTCAAGCCGCGCCACGAATTCTCCGTCCTCAACGGCCTCAACTCCCTCGGTGAAGCCGAGGGTTTCGTACCCACCTACAAAGACAAGCGCCGCTGGTCTGACCGCGTCAAAGTCCTCGATGTCCCCCTCTTCACGGGCTACGTCTTCGCCAAATTCAACGTCGAAACCATCCGAGTTCCCATCCTCCGCCTCGGCGGCGTCAAATCCATCGTCGGCTCCCAGGGTGCCGCTACCCCGATCCCCGAAGAAGAGATCGAAAACATTCGCGGCCTTGTCGCCTCGGGCTTCCCCCTTCAGGAATGGCCCTTCCTCAAAAAAGGTCAGCGCGTTCGCGTTGACCACGGCCCGCTGCGCGGCGTCGAAGGAGTCATCCTCTCCCGCAAAGACGAATGGATGATGGTGGTTTCCATTGACCTCCTCCAGCGCAGCGTCGCCGTGGTCCTTGATCGCTCCGTCCTCAAGCCCACGAACGCTGCCTGACATCCGCAATAGTCGCGCCCTCGCGGTTGCGGCTCATAACGGGCGGTCTGGCAGGTGCTGAAAAGCGGGTTTGTGACCGCTCCCTTGCGGTTGCGGCACGTAAGCGCTGTCGAATCATCAGCCGCTGCTGAGCCCCGCGCGCCAGCAAGCGGTTTTATGAGTTTTTCAGTACCCTGCTAGTGCAGGTAACCGCCGCCATCGCAGAGTATCATCTGGCCGGTAATGAGTTCGGCGTCGTCGCTGGCGAGGAACGCGATCAGACCGGCCAGGTGCTCGGGTTGTACGCGCTTTTTGATCGACTGGTTGCCCATCACGCGGTTGAAGGCTTCTTCCTGGGAGTGTTCCGTCGTGCCCGGGGTTGCCACCATGCCTGGCATGACAGCATTGACGGGGATACCCTGTTCGCCCATTTCTTTCGCGAGGACTCGCGTCATGCCCATCACTGCTCCCTTGCTGGCCACGTAGGCCATTTGGCCGGGGTTGGCGAGGAAGTAAGTCCGGGACGCCACCATGATGACGCGGGGCGTCTGGCTCTTCAGGATGAGTGGATAGCAGGCCTTCGTCATCAGGAAGTAGCCGAGATAGTTCACGTCGATGAAGCGCTCGACTTCGGCCTTGGAGAGTTCGTGCCAGGGCTTACGGCCTGAAAGAATGCCGGCGTTGTTCACCAGGATGTCGATGCGTCCGTGACGAGATTCGATTTCTTTCACCGCCGCGGCGATCTGGTCTTCATTGGAGCAATCGCAGATGATGGAATTCGCTTCGCCACCAGCCGCTTTGATCTCGGCGACAGCCGCGGAGCCGTCGTTCAGGTCCAGGATTTCAATGACGGCACCTTCACTGGCTAAGCGCAGAGCAGCCGCCTTGCCCAGCCCTGCCGCCGCGCCTGTCACTACGGCTACACGATTCTTCAAACGTCCTTCACTCACTGCTTTGCCTCCCTTGCGATTCTGCGTTGTTCCGCCTGCACGATCACGAGCGCCATCAACATGCCAAGCGGGTGCGCACCGGCATCTACTAACGGATGCGATTTCAGCGAGCGGAGCACGTCAATGCTTTCGTCTTTCAATAAACCCAGCGCGGCGGTTTCCGGTTCGGTCAGGTTGTACTGCGCGCCCACGGCCGCCGTATCTTCAAAGAGCCTGCGGCGCAGATCCTGCGAGTGGCGCAGGTCGAAGATCACCTTGTTCAAACGGTAGACTGCCGGGTCCGGGTGCTTGTAGAACTGGTAGCCGCCGGCGTCTTCGAACTTCCACTTCGGCGCTGGTTCCGGGGTGGTGGGGCCGTTGCCGTGGTTCGGGATGAAGCGCATGACGGCGTGGCCGTGGTGCCATGTCGGCTGGTAGGTCAGCAGTTCGCCGGGCTGATTGCCGATGGCACCGAACAGCACCATCCACGGCAGCATTTCGGTATTGCCGACTTCGTCGAGTTGTTCGTTGGTGAGGTCGAGCAGGACGCCGGGGTTGCCGCGTTCCATGTGGGCGATGGCCCACCAATCGAAATCGAAGGCGGGTTGCGGATATTTCCATGTCCCCGGATAGTGGGACATGCCGCCGCTGGCGACGATGGCGACGCGTTCATTGCCGCGTTCCACGACTTCGCGAATGGCCTTGCCCAGCGCTTCGCAGCGGCGAGCTTTGGGGAGTGGTGGCAGATAGGCATTGACGAACAGCGGAACTACCGGGATGTTGCGTCCTTCGATTACCCATTCGTAGACGGCAGCGAAGGAGTGACCCATGACGGCATCCTGCGAGTAAGTCATGTCGAAGCCAGCATCGACCAGCTTGTCGAGTAATTCTTCGGCGAGGGGATGCGTCTGGAGTTCGTAATCGCGGCCCGCGAACGAGGCCTGCGCGGTTTTGCCCGCGACGATGGCGAAGGTGGGAACGGCCGAGAGGAAGAACGTTTCGAGGTGATCGCTGCCGATCACAATGATGACGTCGGGCTTCGTCTCATCGAGGGACTTGCCCAGTTCGCGCATGGCCGCGATATCGGCATCGAGCTGCGCGGGGTCTTCTGATGGCGGGCGCGTGAATAACTGCGGCGCATGAACGGTGGCCATTGCCGCTACGATTTGTCCCATGGTGTGTCCTTATACCTCTTCGTCCACGTATTCGACGCCCAGTTCTTTCAGCTTGGCCCGCAGACCGTAGAAATCGAGACCGAGTTCGCCGGCCTTCAGGCGTGCGCGGGACTTTTCTTCCCTGGCAATGCGGTCCGCGCCAAGTTTCGCAACTTCTTCCGCGCGATCGCGAGGGACGACGACAACGCCATCGTTATCGGCAACGATGACGTCGCCCGGATTGACCGTTGTGCCGGCGCAGACCACGGGCACGTTCACGGAGCCCGCGGTTGCTTTGACGGTGCCCTGCGCGGAGATGGCTTTTGCCCAGACGGGGAAGCCCATGGCGGTGAGATCTGTGGTGTCGCGAATGCCCGCGTCAATGATGAGGCCGACGACGCCGTGCGTCTGACAGGAGGCACCGAGGAGATCGCCAAACATGCCATCGGTGGAGGGCGAAGTGGTGGTGACTACCAGGATATCGCCGGGGCGCACGGTTTCCATGGCGGCGTGAATCATGAGGTTATCGCCGGGCTGGCAGGATACGGTGATGGCGACGCCCGCTGTTTTGGCACCCTGATAAATGGGGCGCATATACGGGAGCATGAGACCGGTGCGGCCCTGCGCTTCATGGACGGTGGCAACGCCCTGTTCGCCGAGCGCGGCGATGAAGGCGGCATCGGGTCGACGGACGTTGCGGATGACGCGGGGTTTCCAAAGACCGCTCATGACAGTTCACTCGTGACCTGAGGATAGACGCGCTGGAAGGCTTCCGCGTATTTGATGCCTTTGCTGCCGCCGTTGCGCACGGCTTGCGTGCCGCGGCGCTTACCGAGATCGGTGTAATACGTCCAGAGATGGCCCTGGGCTTCCATGGATTCCATCGACTTGTGTTTCGTCTCCCAGACAGGTGTGACATCAAGCAGAACCTGTGGCTTGAAGTCACATTGTTCGGGCTGGTGCGGTTCGAACATAAAGACCGGCGGGGCTTCGAGCGGCTTGCCGGGGGCAGGGTAGCCAAGGGCCTGGGCGTAGACGCGGGTTTCGAGTGTGATGCGGTTGGCGGTGGGGTGATCCGGGTTGTAGGGATCGAGATAAGGATGGGTCAGGACGAACTCGGGCTGGAGTTCGCGGTACTCGGCGACCATGGCCTCAATGGTTTCCTGGGTGGGCAGGATGGGGTAATCGCCGGAATCGAAAAAACGAATCTCGGCACCGAGGATTTCGGCGGCGCGAGTGGATTCAGCGCGGCGGATTTCCTTCACACGTTCGATGGTCATGCCCGGCTGTTTCCAGGCACCCTGACTTTCGCCACGCTCGCCGAACGAGAGGCAAAGGATACGGACGCGGTAACCGCGAGAAGCATAGAGAGCGATGGCACCGCCGGCTCTCCAGACGAAATCGGCCGCGTGGGCGCTGACGACGAGGATGTTTTTCTGATCTGCCATAGGGTAATCGCTTTCTATTGAACCAGCGTGGTCGGGTTCGAGACCGTCATGTGGCGGATCTGCTGCACTGTGAAGCCGTCATTGAGCAGCATCTGGGCGAACATGGCGAAGCCTTCGGAGACGCCGGGGTTGATGGTCTGGCCAAGGTCGGTGGCAAGGATGCAGCGTTCGGGGCCGACGACGCGGATGCTGTTGAGCACTTCTTCCCACGGGGCTTTGCCGGTATGCATGGTGGTGAAGCAGTGTTCGATGAGCGCGCCGAGGTCGGCCAGATCTTTCTGTTCCTGCGCGGTGAGATTTTGGGACGGGAATTCGGCGTGGGTGACGACGACTTTGCGCAGACCCATTGCTTTGGCGGAGCGCACGAGGGCGAAGATTTCGCGGCGGCCGAGGTGGCCGGTGGCGAGGATCATGTCGTGCTTCTTTATGATTTCGAGGCAGGAGGTGGCGACGGGGGTCAGGTTGCCCTCGGAATCGATAACGGTCATGGGGGGCGGGTTGAGGCCGGTGGCGGCGAGTTCGAGCTGGATCTGCGCCCAGAAGGGGAGTTTCTTATTGGTGCCACCGGGGCGGCCGGCGGTTTCGTTGGCGGCATCGACGGTGGGCATCCAGACGATTTTGCAGCCGGAGCGGCCGGCGAGTTCGAGGGCAACGGGGTTGAGGCCGCCGACGCTGTGATTGAGGGTGATGGCACCGCACGCGTGGATGCCGGGGACGGCTTTGGTGACGACGGCGGCGCGTTCGGCGGTGGGGAAGTAGTGGGACTTGAGGACGAAACCCTTCAGGCCTTTGGCGAGGAATTCTTTGGCGAGGTCGAGATCGTCTATGCGGCGGGCAATGACGTCCGGGGCGACGTGGACCTGGAGGTCATAGGCGCCCTGGAGGGATTCCCAGGCTTCGGAGGAGAGGGACATACCCTCTTTGGAGACGACGGGTTCTGAGCTCATGCGTTCCTAAATGATAACTGATATGGCAGAGTGCGTGGAACCCGATGCTCGGGTCTTCCCGGGTTGTTTCTCAGGTTCGAAAGGGGGTTTCTCAGGTTCGACGATTTTGCTAAGTGGCTTGTTTTCGGTATGTTGCCAGGTTCGAACCGCGCCCCCGTTTTTTCGGGCGGGACGAGAACATAATGGCCACGGATGAACACGGATGAATACAGATCCGTCGCGAGTCAGGGGGATTTCGGGTTTTGTCGCGGCGGTTGCCATATGAAGAGTTTTAACATGGCTGGATGCCGGAAAGAGTGTATGTTATTGATTTTATTAATAAAAATCGACAGTACTTCAAGGGGCGAGCGTTTGGAGATCGACGTCGCTGAAGTGCCCGAAACCCTGGTCCAAGGTGCTCAGCCGCAGCTTCCTGTGATGGAGAATGCCGCCAGACCGTCGAACCAGCGCAACGCCAGTTCATGGTGTTCATGATGCCGCACCAGCAGAGGCAACAGAACGCTGATGTCAGCCAAACATTGCTTCATCGATTTGCTTTCGGTTCAAGGGTTTCATGTGGGGCGCGCCCGCGTCTCCGATAGTGGGTGGTGCCTTTCGTACCTTGCGGTTCTCCGGTGCCAGCATGGAACGGACGGTATCGATGAAGAACTGCCGAAGGGAAATCCCGCTGACAGCCACGCTGATCTTCGCCTGCGCCGGAAAATCATCGGGAAGTTCGCCGTGGTTCGCATATGCCGTATCTATTTCCACGCAAGAGTCGCAAAGGGACGTAAAGCGCCAAGAAGAGGCTATTTGGCTCGCATGGCGAAGCAGTTACATGGCGTCGCGGCCGATTACCGCCAGATAGTGCGTGCCATCCAGTTCGTGGGTGATCGGGAAGTGTGGGTCCAGCGGATTTGGTCGGGGAAATTGCCTGTGATTGGCAAATCTGACCTTGCTGGGAAGGGGCACGGCACCTCGCAGCCAGTCATTCAACCATCATGTTGGGGCCGATATTAAGCGTCTCTCCTGGTCGCTGCCCGAAATATATATCGGTCCAGAATCTGTTTATTGGTTGCAGTATCTATGAAAAGTGTCAGATACTGTCCTACGGGATCAATCTGGTGATACTGCGAGTCGATCGGCACGCCGCATTGGTTTTGCACCCTAGTTTTGCCCTTGAAGCATAAAACGGTTGGAAAATTAATGAGTGGCCTGGCTCTCCTGCCTTTGGCCGCTATTGCCCAGAGCCTGCCTTTGGTGCAGGATTCTTACGTAATTCCCGGCAACGGCACCAATTTTGGAACCACCGCGTCCATCAATGTGGGTGGTGGCGGTGCCAGTCAGGCCCTGGTACAGTTTGATCTGTCCGCGTTGCCGGCGGGCACGACGGCTACTAACATTGCGAAAGCAACCTTGACCCTGTTCGTGAACAAGGTTGCCACCCCGGGAACGGTGAACATCTCCGTTGCGAATGGTTCCTGGACGGAATTTGGCGTTACCGGTGTGGGCTCGCCAGTTGCCGCAGCCGCAGTTGCCAGCGGCGTCTCCGTTACGGCAGCGAGTTCTTACCTGTTCGTCGATGCAACCAACGCGGTGAAGAGTTGGCTGACGGCGACGAACAATAACGGATTTATCGTCACGCCGAATGATGGCACGGTCAATGTCTCGATTGACAGCAAAGAAAGCACCACAACCAGCCATCCGGCTACACTGACCATCACGTTGACATCCACAGGCGCCACTGGCGCAACGGGGTCCGCCGGTTCAACCGGGGCGACGGGTGCGACCGGTGCTACTGGTGCCACAGGAGTTGGCACGGCGGGAGCGACGGGAGCCACAGGAAACAACGGAGCGACGGGTGCGACCGGTGCGACCGGTGCGACAGGCACCACGGGCGTTGGCACGGCGGGAGCGACGGGAGCCACAGGAAACAACGGAGCGACGGGTGCAACTGGCGTGACTGGTGCCACGGGCGTTGGCACGGTGGGAGCGACGGGAGCCACAGGAAACAACGGAGCGACGGGTGCGACCGGTGCGACAGGCACCACGGGCGTTGGCACGGCGGGAGCGACGGGAGCCACAGGAAGCAACGGAGCGACGGGTGCAACTGGCGTGACTGGTGCCACGGGCGTTGGCACGGTGGGAGCGACGGGAGCCACAGGAAACAACGGAGCGACGGGTGCGACCGGTGCGACAGG
>CAIQWJ010000095.1 GCA_903875575.1 uncultured Acidobacteriia bacterium
ACCGGTCAGTGTCAAATGGAAACAGTAAAAGTATTTGTTTCAATACTTTGCGATAATTTCCGGCCCCGCGTGATATCCTGAAAAAGGATTTTGTGAACAAGCTGGCGCATCGCTTCGTTTTATCCTTTTGAGCCTACATAGACATCGGAGTACCCCTCAACGTGCAGACTAAATGGAAAGTAATGATCGGAGTCGGAGTGCTCGCGTCGATCGGGGGCGGGGTTTACGCCAGCATTAAGTACTCACAGCGCGACATTGTCACCATTCAGACAGGCAAGGTCATCCAGGAAGATCTGGCGAGCGTGGTGACGGCTTCGGGCCAGATCAATCCACGCACTTACATCAGCATTGGCGCGGAATACCAGGGACAGCTGACGGAAATTCTGGTCAAAGAAGGCGACCAGGTGAAGAAGGGCCAGACGCTGGCGAAGATCGACAGCACGCAATCGGCGGCGGACGTGGTGGCACAGCAGGCAGCGTTGAGTTCAGCCGAAGCGGATGCGGCGGCTTCCGAAGAGGCTTACAAGGCCGGCGAAGAAAATATTCGAACGCTGGAAGCGACGCTGGCCAGAAACAAGGCCGACCTGGACCGCTACGATCAGGATTTTAAGCGCGGCGAACAGCTCTTTAAGAGCGGTTTGATTCCGAAATCCGACTACGACCAGCGCGTGGCGGCGATTGAAGGCCAGAAGGCCGCGATGAACGAAGCGCAATCGAGGATTACGCAGGCGAGGGCGCAGTTGGCTCAGCTCAAGGCACAGTCGATCGGATCGCAGAGAAAGATCGCACAGGCGCAGGCCGGGCTCAACCGCATTGCGGACATCCTGAAAAAGCATGAAGTCATTGCGCCGATCAGCGGGCTTGTTACGTATTTACCTGTGAGAGTGGGTGAAACGGTGGTGCCTGGCGTTCAGAATTCGGCGGCGAGTACCATCCTGACGATCGCGGACATGTCGATTGTCACGGCGGAAGTGAAGATTGACGAGACGGATATCGTCAACATCAAGCTGGGACAGCCGGCGCAGATTACCGTGGACGCGATTCCGAATAAGACATTTGCGGGCCACGTGATTGAGATCGGCAACACGGCGATTCTGCGGTCAACAGGACTGGCGGCATCGACCAGCAACACGTCGAGCCAGGAAGCAAAAGATTTTAAAGTCGTGGTGGCGATGGATAGCCCGCCGGATGAGATCCGGCCGGGCCTTTCGTGCTCCACGAAGATCACTACGGCAACGAAGGCCAACGTGCCGGCAATTCCGATCCAGGCGCTGACTTCGCGAACAAAGGGCGATCTGATTCCGGAGAAGGATAAGCCGATCAATCCGGACCCCGCTACGGTGAAAGCGAACAAGGAAGAGTATCAGGGTGTGTTCGTGGTGGCCGGCACCAGGGTTGAGTTCCGCAAGGTACAAACCGGGATCACAGGCTCGACCGAGATTGAAGTTACCAGCGGACTCAACGCTGGTGACGAGATTGTGACGGGCAGCTACCAGACGATCCGCACAATCAAGAACGGCGCTGTGATCAAGATCGACAACAAGACACCGGCAGAAAAGAAGGCGAGCTAAATGGCAACCGCGACGATGGAAAGCGCCACCGTAAAAGGCGACCGGCTGAAGCGGGAAGGTATTGTCATCCGGACGTTCGATCTGTGGAAGACGTATGTCATGGGCGACCAGACCATTAACGCGGTTGCCGGCGTAGACCTGGAGATTCACCGGGGCGAGTATGTGGCGCTGATGGGGCCTTCAGGTTCGGGTAAATCGACGCTGATGAATCTGATTGGCTGCCTGGATTCGCCCACGAAGGGTGAATACTTCATCAACGGCCGGCTGGTCAGCGAGATGGCGGACGACGAACTGGCGGAGATTCGGAATAAGGAAATCGGGTTCGTGTTCCAGACGTTTAATCTGCTGCCGCGTGCGACGGCGCTGCACAACGTGGAACTGCCGCTGATCTATAACGGCACGCCACCGGCGGAGCGGATTGAGAAGGCCAAGAAGGCTCTCCAGCAGGTGGATCTGGAAAAGCGCATGCTGCACAAGCCGAACGAGCTATCGGGCGGTCAGCGGCAGCGTGTGGCGATTGCGCGGGCGCTGGTGAACAGCCCGTCGATTATTCTGGCGGATGAACCGACGGGAAATCTGGATACGGCGACGGGCAATGAAATCATGGCGCTGTTCGAGCGGTTGTACCGCGAAGGCAACACCATCATTCTGGTGACTCACGAACATGATATTGCGATGCACGCGCATCGCGTAGTCAGTATTCGCGACGGCAGAGTGGAAAAAGACGAAGTCGTCGAACACTAGAGAACCCGGGGTTAGGCCGGGGTTGAGCGGGTAGAGCCGAAATCTGCAATGGCTCCCTCGCGGTCGCGGCTCTGTAACGAGTTTGGATTCCTGACGTTGGTTAGTAACGCAGGGCTCCGGACTCTTCCTCACTTGCTTCTCTGGTGGTTTCGGCCGCGTACCTGGCTTCTTCCGCAGCCTCGCGGGCTGCATCTTCCGCTTCTTCTCTTGCCGCAGCTTCGGCCTCGGCAGCCGCATGTTGTGCGGCGAGAGCTGACAGCTCTTCCCTTCTGCGATCAAGTATAGTGAGCCACTCCTGAATGAGCGCATCGGGCTCGCCTTCCAGGTTAACAGGAACGGAGTGATCGGAGAAAACGGCTTCGACGCCATTGGGGGTCGGCTGGATTTCCAGGCGCTGATCGAGAGCTTCCAGACGCAGAGCTCTGCCGATCCAGACGAAGTTCACTTTCATGCGACGCGGGAAACCGGCGCGGGTGAGATCCCGCATGACCTTGGGTACCCAGGCCGAGTGCTTGAGCTTGTCGGCCCACGGCGCGGAGGCGATGGCGCGCTCACGTTCGGCTTCACGTCTCTTGCGGTCGTCGATGCCACCCGATTCGAGAGATTCCAGGGCTTTGAGATTGTTTTCGAGATTGTCGAGGAAACTCATTCTTCCAGTGTCGCGCGAGGGGTGCGATGGCGAGGATGCGTCAGGCCGCCAGAGGCTGGGCGCGGCAGGCAGAGAGGCCGGGATGGACGTTGCGACGCGACTGCCAGAGCAGACTTACGGAGAAGGCACAGAGCGCGAAGCGGGTTGTGGCGCCATTGCCGAGCATCAGGAGGACCCACGGGATCGGGGTCAGGAGATAGAGCGGAAGCGCGTGTTGGGCGGTGATGGCGCGGCCCCTGCGGGGAAGCAGGAGAAGGGCTGCCGGGATCAGCAGGGCGCAATCCGCCATGTAGTCATGCGGGGCGATCAGGAGGCTGGCCGTGAGAGCGGCGGCGAGACTGAGGTTGGCGAGCGACAAGCGCGAGCAGCGGATTCCGGCACTGCCGGTGAGCCAGACTATGATTGCGAGAGCGATGGCCGTGATGAGCGCCAGAGCGCCGGCGTGCGGCAGGGCTTCGAGCATCGACTGCGCGTTGGGCATCACTTCGTGATACGGATTGTTGGCCGGCTCGCGGAGCAGCGCGAGATAGCGGGTGGGCCATGTCCAGCCGTTCGTCGCGAATGAGATCGCGGTGAGTGTGGCGCATCCTGCAAGCAGGCCTTTGGCGAAAGCCCACTGCCGACGGGCGCAGATCCAGACCGGGATTAACAGAAAGAGCTGAAATTTCGCGAGACAGAGAGAAGCGACGAGACCCGCGAGCACGGGATGGCGGCGGCGATTGAGATGGATGGCGAGAGCGATCCAGAGCAAGAGGAAACCGATGTCCTGACCTTCGGCAACGGTCATCCAGAGAGGCAGCGACCAGCAACCGGCGAGGGCTGCGTATCGGCGCTGCGTTCGGGGCCAGATGGCGATGAAGGCGGCGATGCCGGCGAGGCAGAGTACTTCCCAGATCACTGAGGAAGTTTGGTAAGGGAGTTGAGCCAGCGGCCAGAACAAGAGCGCGAAACAGGGGAGGCGCATGAACAAGCGCGTGGGGCTGGACCAGCCTTCGGTGCGGGCCTCGGTTTCGAGGACGCGGGCGGGGACGTAGAGGTCGGTGGAGAAAGCGAGTTTGCCGCCCGCGTAGAGGTCCATGTAATCCGTGACGCCGATGGCGGTGAATTTGAGCGAGGGGCCGAGGGTGACGGCGTTAGCGAGGAGTCCGGCGAGGCAGAGGGCGAGGAAGCCGGCGCGGCCGGGTTTAGGCATACAACCAGTGTGAGTTTCCCGGCGGGAGAGCGTCAAGATTCACTAAGGTTAAGGTGGGGAGGATGCACGCACAGAAGACCAAGGCTAATTCAGCCGACGTCGGACGCCCGGAGGGAACAACGGCCCGCCGGCCCTCGGCGGAGAAAAGCGCTATCTTGCGTTTATGGATTCGAACGAGGCTGGCAGCCTTTATGATCAGGCACGGAAGTCGGTAGAGGCGCTCGCGCCTGCCGACCGATTGCGCCTGATCGCCGAATTCGCGGGCGCACAGAGCGGCGAGATCACACCGCAGTCTCCACGAAGTCTTCGGGAGCTTCATGGGCCTGGGAAGGAAGTATGGCGGAACGTGGACGTCGATGAGTATCTTCGTCAGGAACGCGCGACGTGGGGTGGATAGACTCCCTGCGCGGCACTGTTGTCGGACTCGACACCTTTACTACATTGAGGAACACCCCGTGTTCCTGCCCAAAGTAAAGCCTTTCTTTGAAGCTGCCGAGCGAGGAGAATTCTCAATCGTGACTTCGTACGTCACCCTTCTTGAAGTTCTGGTGCAACCAATACGAGCGGGCCGAATGGACCTGGCAACCGATTATCGAAGACTTCTGTTGAGTTCTGCCGCTCTCAAAACCATTCCATTGGACGAAGGAATCGCGGAAAGCGCGGCTCAGTTAAGAGCAGATCACAACATCAGGCCCCCCCGACGCAATTCATCTGGCCACCGCGCTTCGTTCGGGAGCCTCGTGGTTTCTGACCAATGACGAAGGCATCCCTTCGATACGCGGCGTAACACCGTTGAATCTGAGCAGACTCTAGCCGGCCAGTTCCTTTTCTACTGACGCGGCGAAGTAGTCGATCTCCTGAATGGTCGTATAGACGCTGGGGGTGACGCGGATGCCGGTGTATTCCGGGTGTCCGGCTGTCGCGCAGTAGATGCTGTACTTCGAGCGCAGCGTGGCGGCCAGTTTGTTGGTAGCGGCAGGATCGGCCAGGCCGAACATGCCGATGCCGCAGGACATTTCGGGATCGGAACTGTGCAGGATTCGCACCTTCGTATTGGTGGCGAGACGCGTTGCCCAGCGGTCCTTCAGATAACGCAGACGCGCGGCCTTACGCTCGAGGCCGATGTTCTGGTTAAAGACGAGAGCTTCGCAAATGGCATCGTGATTGGCTGCCGGGTGGGTGCCGATTTCTTCGAATTTGCGGATGTTGGTGTCGCTTTGCGCGTCGGCAGCCATCATCGGCCAGGTTTCTTTGATGCGCGATTTATTCACGTAAAGGAAGCCGGTGCCGACGGGCGCAAAGGTCCACTTGTGCAGGCTGACACCGTAGTAATCGCAGTTGAGATCCGGAATTTTGAACGGGAACTGCTGGAAGGCGTGGGCTCCGTCGACAATGACTTTGATGCCACGGGCATGGGCCATGTCGCAGATGCGACGCACTGGGAAGATTTGCCCCGAGCGATTGGTAATGTGGCAGACGAGGATTACCTTTGTGGCAGGGGTGACGGCCTTTTCGAAACGCTGATACAGATCGTCCATGCTGATTACGGGCACGGGGAAAGAGATCTGCGTGAGCTTGATGCCTTCGCGGCGGGCACGGGTCTCGAAGGTCGTGATCATGCGCGGGTAGTCCTGATTAGTGGTCAGGACTTCATCGCCAGCCTTGAGTTCAATGCCGAACTGAGCGATTTCGAGCGACTCGCTGGAGTTGCGCGTGATGGCGATTTCTTCGGGGTCGCAACCGGCGGCTTCGGCGATCATGCGGCGCGCGGTTTCCACTTTCGGCTCCAGTTGCTGGATCATGGTGTGATACGGCCCCATGTTGCTGTAGTCGAGATAGCGCTTCATGGCCTCCTGCACGGTGCGGGGGGCAGGGCTGACGTGACCGTTGTTGAGGTTGACCACGGTATGGTCCGTGGTGAATTCGTTGCGAACGGCGATCCAGAAGTCTTCGTCTTTGGCGGCTTCTGTGGCGGCGGACGCGGTGCGGGGGAGAGTGGCCTGGACGACGGCGGCGAAGGCGGCCGTGCGGGCGGTGAGGTCGAAGAAATCGCGGCGGTTCATGGAAGCACTCCTCAGAAAGAATTCGCGCGAATTGCGCGGTTGCCAAGCGGCGGGGCCGGGAGCGGAAACGATTCGTGCGGGGAACCAAAAACTACCTCAGGATTGTAGCACGCAAAGCCGATAGAATGGTCAGCCGTATGGATACTTCGCGGATCACGTCGGTGGCAGTGCGGATGGCGGGCGCTTTGGTTTTCGCCTGCGGGCTGTATGGGCAGACGGCGGCGGTGCCGGTGAGCGACTATCGCGTGACTTGGACATCTCCGGGTAAGAGTTACAAAGATTCCATGCCGATCGGCAATGGCGACCTGGGGCTGAACCTGTGGACGGAGGAGAATGGCGACGTCGTCTTCTTGATAGACAAGACGGATGCGTGGTCGGAAAACGGGCAGTTGCTGAAGCTGGGCCGCGTGCGGGTGAAGTTCGATGCGAGTCCATTCCGAATGAGCCCGATGTTCCGGCAGATTCTGCTGCCGAAGGAAGGCGCGATTGAGCTGCGGGGCACGTCGGCCGCAGTGCTGCGGGTGTGGGTGGACGTGAATGCGCCGGTGGTGCACCTGGAGATGCACAGCGGCAAAGCGCTGAAGATGCAGGCCACGGCGGAGATCTGGCGGACGGAGGCCCGCAGGACAGCGACCGCAAAGGGCAATGAGGAAATGGAACGCGGCCTGAAGGAACTGGCGGGAAATCCCGAAGGCGGCGTCTTGATTGACCCGGATACGGTGCTGCCAGCGAAGAATAATCGCCTGATGTGGGTGCATGAAAATGCGCGGAGTATTTATCCGTCGCTGTTGACGAATCAGCATCTGGAGGCGCTGGCAGGCAAGTATGGCGACCCCTTGCTGCATCGCGCGTTCGGAGTGCTGATGAAAGGGCCGGGGCTTGAGACCACCAGTGACCGGACGCTGGAAGCGGCGAAGGCGCAGTTGAGTTTCCGGCTGGATCTGTACGCGGTGACAACGCAGGCGAATACGCCGGAAGAGTGGCAGGCGGTGACAGAGAATCTGGTGGCGCGGGTGGATTCGACGCCGCTCGATTTTGCACGCACCGGACATAAAATCTGGTGGCGGGAGTTTTGGGGACGAAGCTGGATTCGCGTCTCTGGCGACAAGGATGCCGCGGCGGTGACGCAGGGCTATGCAATGCAGCGCTGGCTGACGGCGATTGAGGGCCGGGGCGGCTCGGCGATGAAGTTCAATGGCGGCATCTTCACGGTGGGGGAGGAGCCTGCGGCCGGGACTCCGTACGACCCCGACAAAGGCCGGAAGGACGCGGACTATCGGGCATGGGGGAGTAATTACTGGTTCCAGAATCAGCGGCTGATTTACTGGCCCATGATTGCGGCGGGGGATTTCGATACGTTAGAGCCATTCTACAAAATGTATCTGGATGCGCTGCCGCTGGCGAAGGCGCGGACGGAGCTGATCTACAAACATGAGGGGGCGGTGTTTCCCGAGACGATGTATTTCTGGGGGCTGCCGAATAACAACGATTTCGGGTGGGGCAAAGCGCAAACCGAGATGGCGAGCCGGTGGATCCGGTGGCACGTCAACAACGGCCTGGAACTCACAGCAATGATGCTGGATACGTTCGACGTAACCGGGGACATGCAGTTCGCACGGAAGACGCTGCTGCCGCTGGCTGCGGAGTTGACTGCATATTTCGATCAGCATTGGCCGCGGGTGGCGGGGAAGCTGCTGTTTGAGCCTTCCGCGGCACTGGAGACCAGACAGGTGGCGACCAATCCGGCACCAGATATTGCGGGACTGACGGACGTCTTGCCCCGGTTGCTGGGGTTGCCGCGCGAACTGACGACGCTGGCGCAGCGCACCATGTGGGAGCGGACACTGGCGGATTTGCCGCCGCTGCCGCGTGGAAGAGCGGATGCACAGGGGAAGAGTCCGGTGACGCATGAGGCGGGGTCGGCTACAGGGGCGGAGATTTTGTGGCCAGCGGAGAAGTTCGGCAAGTTTGAAAATGTGGAGAACCCGGAATTGTATTCGGTGTTTCCGTTCCGGTTGTTCGGCGTGGGTCTGCCGGAACTAAAACTCGCGAGGGCGACTTACGACGCAAAAGCTTACAAAGCAAGCACCTGTTGGGGGCAGGACGGAATTCATGCGGCGTGTCTCGGCTGGGCGGGCAAGGCGAAGGCGGAGGCCGTGGCGAACTTCACGGCGTATGGCGGGGAGCGATTCCAGTGGTTCTGGAAGCCCGGGCACGATTATGAGCCGGATCTGGACAACGGCGGCGCGGCCCAGATGATTCTGCAATCGATGCTGATGCAGCAGCGCGGGGATAAAATCCTGTTGTTTCCGGCGTGGCCGAAGGAGTGGGATGTGGAGTTCAGGCTGTTGGCCGCCAAGGGCACGTTGGTGGCGGGGATCTTCCATCACGGAACGCTGGAGAAGTTGCAGGTATCGCCGCCGGAGAGGCTGAGCGATGTGGTGACCATGCCGGCGCAGTAGAAAAAGGCATAGTACCGCCGATAAATCTCTAAACGTTGCGGCGGGTTCGTCCGATATGGGGTATTGGAGGCGAAAACCGTGAAAAGCGAAAGGGTGGCGGCAGGGAGTTCGGCGACATCTGTGGCAAATCCGGACGGGATGTCGATCGGGAGTGGATCGGATGTACGCGCGGACCTGCGGGCATTGGGCGGCGCGCAGACTGTGGCCCGGACCATGATGCCCACAGCAGTATCCGAACCGGTTCGTCGGCATACGCCCACGCCGGTACCGCTTCAGATCAGCGGAACGGACGTGCCGGACTGCACTTGTCAGTTGGTGGGCGTGGATGCGGGGTTCCTTTATGTGCGATCAGACCGGCAGATCCCGGAGGCTTCGGCCATTGTGGTTTCGTTTGACCACGTGCAGCTTTCCGGCGTGGTCGCAGGGTGCCAGCCCGCAATGCAGGAGTGGCTGATTTCGATTGCCCTGGCATCTTCAAAGCGGCGTCTGGACGACCGGATTCCGAATGGACAGGACGGCATCATCGGGATCATTGGACACGATGGCGTTGTGCTGCGGGCGTGCCGAGTCCTGGATACGTCGGCTTTTGGAATGGGGCTACTGCTGGGGTTTTCGATCGATCCGGGTTCTCGGGTCTGCGTCGAGGCCGGTTCGACGATGGTGTTCGGCGAAGTTCGCCACTGCAACCAGAAACTGGATGGTCAGTACATCGCCGGATTGCTGGTGGTGGACGTGGTGCAGGATGCCCGGGACGAGAGCAAGTTTTCGGCGATACTGAAAAGCCTGCGCTGGAAGCTGGCGTCGAGTATTCGGGGTAAAGACGTTCCTGCCTATCGCCCGGACTGGTGAGCGGGGGCTGCCTTTTTCGGTGTTGCTGTCGATTTCTCAACTTTATCTCCCCTGAAATCAGCAACATGAAGAATAAATACGCAAATCCCGACCCGCGGTCATGCTACTCGTAGGGCATGAACAACGTTCAATCAATAGAAAGACTCCCAGGTCCAAAGACCCCGGAGGCCAAAGAAAAGACCCGGCTCAACGCCTATCGTCATGGCCTGACCGGCAAGACTCTCATCATTGCCGAAGAAGACAGCAAACGCTACGCTCTCTTCTCCACCAATTTCCTGGCCAAACTCGCCCCCGTAGGCGAAGACGAACTCTTCCTCGCCAACGCAGCAGTCAACCAGGCCTGGCGTCTCCAGTCCATCCCCACTCTCTGCAACAACATCATCATCCTCGGCCACTTCGATGGCACGCAAAACCGCTTCCAGGCCGACCACCCGGAAATCCAGGCCGCCGTCATCGAGGCTGCCACCACGGCCGACCGCGCCGCAACCCTCGAACGCATGTCGCTCTACGAACAACGCATCCAGCGGTCCTTCGAAAAGTACATAGCTCAGCTCAAACAACTGCAAGCCGAGCGTGAAGCCCAACGCCTGGCCGAACTTGAAGAAGCCCGCATCCTCTATGAGTTCAGTAAAACAAGAGACTTACCCTGGAAACCAGCCGACGACGGATTCGTTTTTTCGCTTGAACAAATTGAGGTTTACACCTACCGTCACCACCGCAAAAACCAGACAGACCAGGACCGAATCCAGTACAAGAAACACAACTTCCCCGGCATCACTCCCGATAAACCGAAAAAAGCAGCCTGAAAACGCCTCGAACCGCAACCGATGACCCGTTTCCACGCAATACTTGCGCCCTCGCCCGCCGGTCCCCCACGCCTATAATCAAACTATCTAATCTCTAAGGACTCCCGTGACCGGCAACCACATTCGCCAGCGTTTTCTCAGCTTCTTCCACACCCACGGCCACCGCATCGTGCGCAGCAGTTCGCTCGTCCCCGGCAATGACCCCACCCTGCTCTTCACCAACGCAGGCATGAACCAGTTCAAAGAGGTCTTCCAGGGTCTCGAAACCCGCGACTACACCCGCGCCACCACCTCCCAAAAGTGCGTCCGCGCCGGCGGCAAGCATAACGACCTTGAAAATGTCGGCTACACCCGCCGCCACCACACCTTCTTTGAAATGCTCGGCAACTTCTCCTTCGGCGACTACTTCAAGGCCGAAGCGATCGACTTCGCCTGGAACCTGATCACGAAGGAATACGGCCTCCCCAAAGACAAGCTCTACATCACCGTCTTCCGCGAAGACGATGAAGCCGAAGAGCTCTGGCAATCCGTCGCCGGCGTCCCCAAAAGCCGCATCTTCCGCCTTGACGAAAAAGATAACTTCTGGCAGATGGGCGATACCGGCCCCTGCGGCCCCTGCTCCGAAATCCATTACGACCTCGGCCCGGAAGCCGCTGAACCCGGCCGCGAGCACGAAGAGTTCCCTCTCGATGGCGGCGGCCGCTTCGTCGAAATCTGGAACCTCGTCTTCATGCAGTACAACCAGCTCTCGGTGGGCAACCGCATTCCCCTCCCGCGTCCGTCCATCGATACCGGCATGGGCCTCGAACGCGTCGCCGCCATCATGCAGGGCAAGCTCACCAATTACGAGACCGATCTCATCCTGCCGATCATCCATCGCGCCGGCGAACTCTTCGGCACCGAATACGGCTCCGACCCGCGCACCGATACAGCCCTCCGCATCAACGCCGATCATGCCCGCGCCACCGCGTTCCTGGTCAACGATGGCGTCCTGCCCTCCAACGAAGGCCGCGGCTACGTGCTCCGCAAAATCATGCGCCGCGCCATGCGTAACGCGCGCTTAATCGGCAAGCAGGAACCCTACCTCCACCAACTCACGGGCTTCGTCGCCGAACACATGCGCCAGGCCTATCCGGAGATGATGGAATCCGTGCAGCGCGTCGCCCGCATCGTCAAAGACGAAGAGCATCGCTACGCCACCACCTTCCTGGTCGCCGAAAAAGTCTTCCACGACGAGCTCGCCGGCCTCACCGACAAGTACGTCCCCGGCTCCACCTCCTTCAAGCTCTACGACACCTACGGTCTCGCTCTTGACGAACAGGAAGAGATGGCCCGCGAGCGCGGTTTTGAAATCGATCGCGACGCCTTCGAAACCGAAATGAAGCAGCAGCGCGATCGCGCCCGCGCCAGTTGGAAAGGCGGCGACAAGGGTGCCATCGCTCCTGCCTATCAGGAACTCCTCGCCGCTGGCCGCACGAAGTTCCTCGGTTACAACCAGCTCGACGCTACTTCAAAGGCAGTCGGCCTCCTCATCGCCCAGCAGATCGTCGAAACTCTGCCAGAAGATATCGACGCCGAAATCGTTCTCGATCAAACGCCGTTCTACGCCGAAACCGGCGGTCAGGTTGGCGATCATGGCGCACTCATTGACGTCCGCACCGGCGAGAAGGTCGCCATCGTGACCGACACTTATCCCGCCGTCCCCGGCCTCACCGTTCACAAGATTCACACGCTCGCACCGCTGGCACTCGGCACCGAACTCCGCGCCGAAGTCTCTGTGAGCGAGCGCTTCGCCACCGAGCGCAATCACACCGCCACCCACCTGCTCCACGCCGCGCTCCGCCAGGTTCTCGGCCCGCACGTCAAGCAGGCCGGCAGTGTCGTGGAACCCCCGCGCCTGCGCTTCGATTTCAGCCATTACGCCTCGGTCGATCCCGCCGAAATCGTCGAGATCGAACGACTGGTCAACGAGCAGATCCTCCGCAACACCGAAGTGACCACGGACGTCATGGGTATCGACCAGGCGATCTCCACCGGCGCCATGGCCCTCTTCGGCGAAAAGTACGGAGCCGAAGTCCGCGTCGTCGTCGTGCCCGATTTCAGTAAGGAACTCTGCGGCGGCACTCACGTCAACCGCACCGGCGATATCGGCCTCTGCAAGATCGTCTCGGAAAGCAGCATCGCCGCCGGCGTTCGCCGCATTGAAGCGATCACCGGCGAAAACGCGGTCCGCCAGTACCAGCAATCGAGCGACGCGCTCCACCGCATCTCAAACATGCTGCGCGTCTCCGAGCCAGAGCTTGTCGATCAGGTCACCCGCTTACTCGACGAAAAGCGCGAACACGAGCGCCAGATCGGCCACCTCAAAACCAAGATCGCCCAGTCCGCCGCACGCGACCTCGAATCGCAGGCGAAGGAAAAGAACGGCGTCCGCTACCTCACCGCTCGCACCGAAGGCCTGGACCGCCAGCAAATGCGCGAACTGGCCGACGCGCTCCGCAACAAGTGGAAGAGCGCTGTCATCATCCTCACCGGCGTTGACGATGGTGCCGTCTCCATCGTGGCCGCCGTCACGAAAGATCTCACCAGCAAACTCCAGGCCGGCAAACTGGTCGGCAGTCTCGCACAAGCCATGGGCGGCAAAGGCGGAGGCCGACCCGATATGGCGGAAGGCGGCGGCAAAGATCCCTCGCTCCTCCCGCAGGCGCTTCTCAACATCGCCACCGAAGTCGAGAGCAAGCTGTGATCGCTCCCACTTACGACGTCATCATCATAGGGGCCGGCCCAACCGGCCTCGCGTGTGCCATCGAGCTGAAGAAGCGCAACGTCCGCGCCATGATTCTCGATAAAGGCTGCGTCGTCAACTCGCTCTACAATTACCCCACCCACATGACCTTCTTCACCACTCCGGAACTTCTGGAGATTGGTGACATCCCGATGACGAGTCTCAACGAAAAGCCGACTCGCACGGAAGCCCTCAAGTATTACCGCCGCGTCGCCGAGCACTACAAGCTCGATATCCATCAATACGAGCAGGTGGAATCCATCACCGGCGAAGACAACGCCTTCCTGGTGACTACTCCCGTCACCACGTACACCGCGAGCAAGGTCATCATCTCCACCGGCTACTACGACGTGCCCAACATGCTCAACGTCCCCGGCGAAGAGCTCCCCAAGGTCATCCATTACTACAAGGAGCCGCACCCCTACTACGATCACGAAGTCATGGTGGTGGGCGCGAAGAACTCTGCCGCCATCGCCGCGCTGGAACTCTTCTGGACCGGCGCCGGCGTCACGCTCGTGCATCGCGGGCCGGAGATTCACAAGCACGTCAAATACTGGATCAAGCCGAACATCGAAAACCGCATCAAGAACGGAGAGATCAAGGCCTACTTCAATACCCGCGTAGCGGCAATCCGTCCAAAGTCGGTCCTGCTCGACACCCCGGATGGTCGCGTGGAAGTCCGCAATGATTTCGTGTTCGCCATGGTCGGCTACAGCCCGGACATGACCTTCCTGAATGCCACTGGCATCACGCTCGATCCCGCCAGCCAAAAACCGACCACAAATCCGGATACACTGGAGAGCGAGCGAAAAGGTATCTATCTGGCAGGCGTGATTGTGGCCGGCATGCACACGAATGAGATTTTCATTGAAAACGGCCGCTTCCACGGAGTCCAGATCGCCGCAGCCATCGCCGGGGAGTTAGGAAAATGAAACTGTATTGCGGGGCAACCGCCCTTGCCGTGTTCGCATCGGTCGTCTGCTTCGCGCAGCCCGTCGCTCCGTCCGCCACGCCTCTAAGCAGCAACGTCCAGGGTGCGCAATACCCGCAAATGACCCCCGACCGCGCGGTCACCTTCCGCCTCCGCGCCGCCGACGCCACCAAAGTTCAGGTCCAGGTCCAACTCCCCAAACCAATCACTCTCGATCTCAAAAAAGGCGACAACGGCAACTGGCTCGGCACCACCGAACCGCTCCCGCCCGGCTTCTGGTATTACTCGGTGATCGTCGACGGCTTCACCACGCTCGACCCTGCCAGCAAGACTTACTTCGGCTACGGTCGCGAATGCAGCGGCATCGAAATCCCCGGTCCCGATTCCATGCTCTCGGACGCGGTCGACGTTCCGCACGGCACCCTCCGCGACGTCTGGTATTACTCGCAATCCACCCAGGCCTGGCGGCGCGCCAAGGTCTACACGCCGCCCACCTACGAGAAGAACCTCACCGCGCGTTTCCCGGTTCTCTACCTCCAGCACGGTGCCGGTGAGAATGAGACCAGTTGGACCAATCAGGGACGCGAGACGTTCATCATGGACAATCTCTACAGCGTCCGCACCAGCACCAAGCCGATGATCATCGTGAACGACAACGGCATCGTGCCCGCCCGCGCCACCGCGGCAGCCGCACCCCAGGCGGCACTCGGCGGCGCATTCGGCGCTTCTGGTGGCGGACGTGGAGCCAGCGGTGGCGGCAGAGGACGAGGCGGAAACAACCGCGCCATGACGGACAACAAGTTCGAAGAATTCAGTCAGATCCTCTTCAACGAACTGATCCCCTACGTCGACAAGAACTTCCGCACTGTCGCTGACCGCGACCACCGAGCCTTCGCCGGCCTTTCGATGGGTGGTTCGCAGGCCTTCCGCCTCGGCCTGTCGCATCTGGATCAATTCGCCTGGCTGGGTGCCTTCAGCGCCGCCGTCGCCAATCTGAATCTCGCCGTCGATTACGATGGCAAACTAGCCGACCCACAGCTCAACAAACAACTCCGCCTCCTCTGGATGGGCGTCGGCAAGCAGGACAGCCTGCACGACGGTCTCCTCGCCATCCACGAAAATTTGACGAAGGCAGGCACGAAACACATCTGGGTAGAAGGCGAAGGCGGCCACGTCTGGGGCGAATGGCGCGAGTATCTTTCCCAGTTCGCCGCTCTCCTGTTCCAGGACGCACCAGCCGTGGTACCGGAACCAAGGCCCACCACCACAAACCCCAACGCCCCAAAAAAGAAACTGTAGTCACAGACTTCAGAAGTTATTTTGGCCCCGCGCTAATCGACTGAAACCAGGCTGTTTAACCGCCCTGCCATCGCCGGCACCGGCTGTCAAACAGCGCCCGACTCCCCCGTCCACGTGGTACGGTTCAATCGGAGACACAGCAGTTTGTGGTCGGTGTGGAATAGGCCTTTGGCCTGTGCTTTTCTCTTCACTTCTGCCGAACCTTCGTGCGGCCGCAAGCCCTCCAAGAAAGATTTCCCTTGCATTCCCAACTATCATTCTGTACGATACATCGTAGAACGTACTATGGCAACCGACCCCGCACTTCTCATCCTCGCCAGCCTCGCCGAAGGCGACAAACACGGCTACGCCATGATGCTTGATATCCAGCAGTTCACCGGCATCGAACTCGGCCCCGGGACGCTCTACGGGGTCATTACCCGCCTCGTGAAATGCGGCTGGATTCGCCCCCTCGAATCCGAAGACCGCCGCCGCCCCTATCGCATCACCCCGTCCGGCCGCGTGTATCTACAGGAGCAGATGACGGAACTCAACCGCGTGGTGAAAACCGCTCTGGGAAGGCTGAATCAGGCATGAAACGCTGGATAGCCCTGGTGGCGATGTGCTACCCGCGAAGCTGGCGCGAGGAATTCGGCGCAGAGTTCGACGCCCTGCTTAGCGACGTCAAGCCGAACTGGCGCGTATTGGGAAATGTTCTGGGAGGAGCCATCGAGATGCAGATAACGAGCGGAGATAACTGGCTGAAACTGGCCCTCGCCACGGCGGCGATAGGCGCAATCATCGGAGCCGGCGTAAGCTTCACAGTCAAGCCGAATTACGTTTCTTCGGCGGTGATGAGCGTCACCCCGCAGCCCGATCCGGTGCGAAACACGTCCACGGAGGCGCTGCGGCAGCGGACCGCTGCGCAAGTCGCGTTCATGGAGGAGGAACTTCTGAGCCGCACAAGCATTGCCTTGATCATTCAAGACCCCAGGCTCGAGCTTTACAAGGAGGAACTGAAGCAGACGCCGCTCGATGATGTCATCGAGGAAATGCGTCGCAACATCCGGATTCAGGCGCGTCCTTCTGCGCAGGGTGACCTGGCCCCTATGGTATTCAGCATTTCCTTCTCCTATCCCGATCAGGCGAAAGCGCAGGCCACGATCCTTGAGCTGACCCGCAAATTCACCGCAATATCCACGAACACGAACCAGAACAGCACCCTTGCATATCAAGATTTTTGGAGAGAAATGGTCGCAGTTGGGCTCTCGAAGTCCACACCTCCGCCACCCGCGGGAGTAAGTGCCGCAGTACTTGGCAATCCGAGCGCTGCCGTGGAGTCTCCGGGCTCCAGTCGAATCATCTCTATAGCGCGGGGTCTTGGCACCGGTCTGATGCTGGGCCTTCTTACAGCGGTGACCTTTCGATGGACACGGAATGTCCTGAAGCTCGCAGGCTTCGCGCTGGCGGGTTTTGTCCTCGCCCTTGCCCCGTCCTACCTGATCCCCAACCGGTTCACGTCCAACGCTTCCATGCAGATCACTCCGGCGCAGCTTACCGAAGACCCGCTGGCCCCTTTCCCTCCGGTGACTCCGGCCGCTGAGTTCCTCAACCAAGTCAAACCACAGCTTCTAAGTCTTCAGACCCTATCGAAACTCATTCAGGGCCCCAGACTCAATCTGTACCCGGAGGAACGAGCCACAAAGCCCATGGCCGATGTGGTACAAAACATGCTGAAAAACGATCTCCGCATAGCCCCCGCCGATCCGGCACAAGCGACGCACGGATCGCCCTCGGTCATCAGCATTTCCTTCGCCTATTCCGATAGGTACAAGGCGATGCAGATGGTTGGGGCGCTGATGCAAGAACTGCAGGACGAAGTGCAAGCGAAGGAGAAGGCCGACGCTGCCCAGATGAGTTTCGTCCACCATACGATCATTCAACGCAAGGCAGGCGAGAATCTCGAAGCTCTCGACGTGCCCACCCTCCCGGTATCCCCGGTATGGCCCAATCGCCTCGTGATCGCGGAGATGGGGTCCGTGGCCGGCCTCCTCATCGGCGCAATCACCCTCCGCCCTCGCCGACCCAGCACCCTGACCCTGCAACCCGCATGAAGCGCTGGATACAACTCATAGCCGCCCTATACCCGCGAAGCTGGCGCGAGGAATTTGGCGAAGAATTCGACGCCCTGCTGGACGACGTCAAGCCCAGTTGGCGAGTCTTCGCCAATGTTTTCGGAGGAGCCATTACTATGCAGATGACGGAAGGAACGAACTGGCAGAAGGTCGTGATCGCTATGGCATGTCTGGGCGCACTTATCGGGGTCGGTGCGAGTTTCACCGTGCCGCCGAATTACGCTTCTTCCGCGGTGATGAGCGTCACGCCGCAACCCGATCCCGCGCAGAACACCTCCACGGAGGCACTGCGCCAGCGGGCCGCCGAACGTGTCACCACCATGGAAGCGAATATTCTGAGTCGCACAAGTCTCAGTCTGCTCATTCAGGACCCTCGGCTCGGGCTTTACAGGGAGGAACTGAAGTTGACGCCGCTCGACGACGTTATCGATAAGATGCGCAGCAACATCCGGATTCAAGTGCGTCCGTCGACGGAAGGCGGCTTGGCCCCCATCGCCTTCAGCATTACCTTCTCCTATCCGGACCAGACCAAGGCACAGGCCGTAGTAAATGAATTAACCCGTAAGTTCACCGACGAGAATGCGAACCGGAACAGGATGACTGAGGCTGCCTACCGCGGCCTCTCGCACGACATTTCAGCAGTTACGAACACGAACCTGCCTCTTGCTCCGCCCGCCGGTACGGCCAGGGCAGTTCTCAACTCGGCTACTCCGCCAACGGAGACTGTCGGAATGAGCCCCGCCCTATCCGTCGCGACGGGCCTTGGGATTGGGCTGATCGTGGGTCTCCTTGCGGTGCTGGCGTTGCGCTGGCGGCACGCCGCGTTGCGGCTTGCGGTATTCGGCGGGGCCGGATTTGCCCTGACTCTGGCCCTGTCGTACCTGGTCCCCGTCCATTACACCTCCACCGCCGTGGTGGCGCTCACTCCCCTACTGCCGGAGCTACAGGCCTCATTACCCGCCCCAACCTCGGCCACCGAGCTCCTCCGGCAGATTGAGCCGCAACTCCTCAGTTTTGAGGACCTGTCCAGGCTCCTCCGGGACCCGAAGCTTAACCTGTACCGCCGGGAGCTGGCCACAAAGTCCGTGGATGAAGTCGTTCAGAACATGCGAGGGAACTTCCAATTTGCCCCGATCACTACGCCCACCTCTCCGCAGTCTGCCCTCAGCATTTCCTTCACCTACTCTGATCGGTATAAGGCCATGCAAACAGTCACATTCCTGATGGCGCGGATACAGGATCTGAATCAGGCGCGACAAGAAAACCGCCCGGGCCTGAGCGAAATCGCCCGCCGGATTATCCAGCGCAAGGCGGGAGAGAATCTGGAAGTTCTGTCACTGCCAACTCTCCCGCCCCCGGCATGGCACAAGCGTCTGGCCATCGCCGCAGTGGGACTCGTAACCGGCCTCTTGTTCGGCGCATTCACCCTTCGCCCTCGACCAGTCACAACCGACCAAAGAAAAATCCAGCCTTCGTCAATCGCCTGACAACGGGAGACTTAACCGAATTCCCGTCCGCCGCGTACCCGCCCGGAAAGGCCGGATTCCCAAGTCGCCATGGTACTTTTCAATCGGAAGTGGAAAGCCGCTCCCCCGATCTTTGCCAACTGAATAAAAACACAAATCCCCCCGCGGCATCACACGATTCCCCGGTGGCGACACAGGGATTCGAATACAACCGTCAGGCGGGTTTTATCCAGCACGCCGGAAGCGACCGAAAGCACCAACTGCACAAGTTCCTCTTCATCAAAAAGAGGCTCCCAGTCGTTGATCAGCAAAAAGGTAAGCGCGGCGTTCGCCCCAAACCGCTTGTTTCCGTCAACGAATGCGTGATTCTGGCAGAGATGAAACAAATACGCTGCCGCCATCGCCGGAACAGAGGGGTGAAGAAACTCGCCGCCGAAAGTCGCCTGGGGCGTGGCCACGGCCGATTCAAGCCCTGCGGCGTCCCGCAAGCCGTAGGAACCGCCATATCGTTCCACCTGTTGCTCGTGAATCTCCAGAACTTCGTCTACCGTCAGGAACTCCGGCTCAATTGCGGCCATCTGCCATCACTGAGCCAGCTTCTGAAAAGCGTTCCCGTACCGCTTGTGCGCGACCGCCTGCGCGGCCTCGAACTTATCGCGCCGAGTCGAGGGCTTCGCAAGTCCTATGATCAGCCGTTCACCGTCGGTGCTGACGTCGAGCGGTGTATCAGAATCGATCCGGAGAAGCTCAAGAATAGGGCGGTCAATCACTAATGCGAGGCTGTTTCCGTGCTTGGTGAGCTTCTTGACCATGTCCAGTACCGTACTTACAATGTATCACCAAATACCGTCGCCCGGGCACCCCCCAAAAATCCCCCTCCCGCCGCCCCTGCTATCCTAACTACAGGTCCCCTTTTTTGAAAGTCGGTTTTGTAAGTCTCGGTTGCCCCAAAAACCTTGTTGACAGCGAAGTCATGATGGGCCAGCTCGCCGCGCGCGGCCATGAGCTGACTCCCCGTCCTGACCAGGCCGATGTCCTCGTCGTCAACACCTGCAGCTTCATCGATCCAGCCAAGCAGGAATCCATCGACACCATTCTCGAAATGGCCGAATACAAACGCGTCGGCCGGGCCAAACGCCTCGTCGTCGCCGGTTGCCTCGTCGAACGCTACCGAGGCGATCTCAAAAAGGACATGCCGGAAGTCGATGCCATCATCGGCACCAACCAGATCGACCAGATCGTCCAGGTCTGCGAAGGCATTGACGACCCCTCGCCCGCGGACAACGGCCTCTACCTCTATCACGACCTCACGCCGCGCGTGCTCGCCACGCCGCGCCACTTCGCCTACATCAAAATCGCCGAAGGTTGCGACCATCCCTGTACCTTCTGCGTCATCCCGCAGTATCGCGGCAAATTCCGCAGCCGCCGCTTTGAATCGGTGGTTTCGGAAGCCACGCGCCTCTTCTCGCAGGGCGTTCGCGAAATCAACCTGATCGGGCAGGACACCACCTGCTACGGCGAGGACTTCGGTCTCAAAGATGGCCTCGCGGTCCTGCTCGCGCGCCTGGCGCAGATCGAGACCCCGCAGGAAAAGTGGGTGCGCTTCCTCTATGCGTATCCCAATCGCGTTACCCAGAAACTGCTGGATACCATCGCCGAACACGCGTCGCTTGTGAAGTACATCGATATGCCGCTCCAGCACGCGAGCGCGGCGACGCTGAAGCGCATGAAGCGCGGCGCGTCGGGCGATATCTTTCTGAAGCTGCTGGAAAAAGTGCGCCGCACCATCCCGGGCGTCGTGATCCGGACCAGCTTTATCGCCGGCTTCCCCGGCGAGACCGATGCCGAATTTCAGGAACTCTGCCAGTTTGTGGAGGCCGCGCAGTTTGATCGCATGGGCGTCTTCTCGTACTCGGATGAAGATACCAGCAAGAGTTTCGAGATCGAAGGCAAAGTCTCCGCCCGCGACATCAACAACCGCAAGCGGAAGCTCATGTCGATCCAGCGCAAGATTTCGCGGGCGAAGAATCGCCTCATGAACGGTCGCGAAGTGCCGGTGCTCGTAGAGGGTCTTTCGCCCGATACCGATCTGCTCTGGCAGGCGCGCATGTCCACGCAGGCCCCGGAGATCGACGGCCACGTCCTGATTAACGACGTGGAAGGCGCCGACCCGCAACCCGGCCAGATGCGCCTGCTTCGCATCACCGAAACCCACGATTACGATTTGATCGGCACTCTGTTGCCGTCCACTGAACGCGATGTCATGCCGCGCGCTCCCATGCCCGCGTTGATCAGCATCGCCCCGAGTCAATTACCTGCACGATGAAATGCCCGATTTGCAACAGGCCGGTCCGGCTGGAAGATAAAGAGTCGCCCTTTTGCAGCGCACGCTGCCGCGAAGTGGATCTGGGGAACTGGGCCATGGAAAAGTACGTGATTTCCACGCCAGCCCCGGGTCTTGCCGCCCGCGCCGACGAGGACGAAGACTGATTTGAAGCGCGGCCCCGCATTCTGGTTCGCCACATGGTTCGGTTGCGGCCTGGTGCCGAAAGCGCCAGGCACCGCCGGCGCGGTCGGAGCCCTGATCGTCGCCCTGCCGCTGGCTTTCAAGCACGATTGGCCGCCGTACTGGTTCGGGATCCTGGCGCTGGTGATTCTCTGGCCCGCGATTGCGTCGGCAACTGCCGTCTCGGTCGGCATGAACCTCAAGGATCCGCAGATCGTAGTAGTGGATGAGGTGGTGGGGCAGTGGATTACGCTCGCCGGGGCCACCCGCCTGAATCCGCAGGCCTTTATTTTCGCGCTGATTCTCTTCCGTACGTTCGATATCTGGAAACCACCGCCGATTCGGCGCATCGAACAACTGAAGGGTGGCACGGGCATTGTTTTAGACGATGCTCTGGCCGGTGTCTACGGCGCGGCTATCCTATACTTGCTGGGACGATTGAACTTTTACTAAAATGGCGACACGCAAAGCAGCATCTGTGAAATCCGAAGACGATAAACCAACCATCTCCGGCGTACAGCCGGCGGCGGCGATTGCCGGTGGCGAACTCTCCATCCGGGGCAGGGGTTTGGCCGCCGGTGACCGCGCGCGGGTGACCATTGGTGAGGTATCCGCGCCCATTGTGATCGGCTCCGACTCGCTGGTGATCGTGAAGGTGCCGGAAGGCGCTTCCGCCGGTGACCTGGTGGTGGGCGATGTCGAACACGGCGGCAAAGTCAGCGACGCCTGGAGTTGCGACATCGGCATCTGCGTGGCGGAAAGCCTGCACCCCGTGACCAGTCCGGCTCTGGACGCCTTCGGCAACATTTATACGACCTTCAGCGGCTCGCGCGGGCAGAAAGTGCCGGTTTCGGTTTATCGTATTGATCTCAATTTCAACCTGCGTCCGTTCATCAATGACCTGATGAATCCGACCGGCATCGCGGCGGGTCCGGATGGCATGCTGTATATTTCGAGCCGCTTCGATGGCGTGGTCTATCAGGTCAGCCCGACTGGGAACATGTCGGTCTTCGTGGAAGGCATGGGCGTCGCGACTGGTATCTGCTTTGACCCAGCGGGCAATCTTTACGTGGGCGACCGCAGCGGTACTGTCTTCAAGGTCAGCTCGACGCGGCAGATTTTCGTGTACGCGACGATTGAGCCTTCCATCTCTTCCTACCATCTGGCGTGGGGACCGGATCAGCATCTTTATGTGAGCGGACCGACCACTTCGAGCTTCGACAGCATCTATCGGATTGCGGATAACGGCGATGTGGAGACGTTCTATCGCGGCCTGGGCCGGCCGCAGGGCATGGCCTTCGACGTGGATGGCAACCTGTACTCGGCGGCTTCTTACATGGGCCGCAAAGGTGTCGTGCGCATAACGCAGGCTGGTCAGGTGGAGCATTTCCTGTCAGGTCCTGGCATTGTGGGCCTGGCGTTTTCGCCATCGCGATCCATGCTGGTGGCCACCACCAACGCGATCCATCGCGTCGATGTGGGCATTCGCGGCTATCAGGTCTAGAGCACGATGAACGCCGAGATCATTGCCGTCGGCTCCGAGATGCTGACCGCTGGTCGGCTGGATACGAATTCTCTCTTCATTACCGATCATCTGAATGGTCTGGGCATTGAGGTCACTGCGAAACACGTGGTGGGGGATGATCGCGCGCGGCTGGTAACGACGATTCGGCGATCACTGGAAGACGCCGATATCGTGGTCCTGTCCGGTGGCTTGGGACCGACAGAAGACGATTTGACGCGCGATGCCGTGGCGCAGGCGCTGGGCTGCGGGATGTCCGCCAATGCCGGAATTCTGGAAGCCATCGAGACCCGCTTCCGAACGATGAAGCGGCAAATGCCGGAGATCAACAAGCGCCAGGCGATGGTGCTCGATGGAGCCGAGATCCTCTCGAACGACCGCGGCACCGCGCCGGGACAGTGGCGAGTGACTGGCAACAAGGTCGTGGTGATGCTGCCGGGGCCGCCTTCGGAACTGAAGTCGATGTTTACCCGCGAGTGTCTGGGTAGGCTGGCGAAGATCGCGCCGCCGACTGCGATTCACACCGAAGTACTGCGTGTCACCGGCATTTCCGAATCGCAACTGGACCAGACGGTGGCACCGATCTATGTGGGCCGCGCGAATCTGGAGACGACCGTGCTCGCGCACGATGGCGATCTTCAGGTCCGGTTTCGTGCGCAGTGCAAGACACAGGCGGATGCAGCTGCCCTGAGCCAGGAAGTCGCGGAGTTGGCGGCGGTGGCGCTCGGCGACAACGTCTACTCGCGCGATGGAGCCTCTCTGGAAACTGTAGTGGGCCGCCACCTGGCAGCCGCCGGGCAGACTTTGGTGGTGGCGGAAAGTGCGACAGGCGGCGGTCTCGCCGCGCGCATCACGACCGTGCCGGGGAGTTCTGCATACTTCGCGGGAGGCTTCGTGACCTACGCGAAGCGCATGAAGACAGAACTTCTGGGAGTGCCGGAGTCTCTGCTTGCCGAGTTCGGCGCGGTCAGTGAGCCGACCGCCAAGGCGATGGCCGAAGGTGCACGTCGGGTGACCGGTGCCGACTGGGCAATCTCCATCACCGGCAACGCTGGCCCGTCTACAGATGGCGATCAAGCCCGCGTGGGCGAGTTCTATTTGGGCGTCGCAGGCCCCGATAAGACCGAAGTCACCCACCGCGTCTGGCCAGTAGGCGATCGCGACCGCGCCCGGGCGTTTGCTGTACAGGCCGCGCTCGATCTGCTGAATCGCCGCCTGCGCTGAACCGCTCAGGATTAAAGCGGCGGCGCGAGCCAGCCGCCGCAGGTCGATTCCAGATATTCGGCGACTGTCAGGGCGATGTCTTCGCGCCACGGCGCGGCGGCGATTTGCACGCCGATCGGCAAGCCATCGTGCGACGTGCCGCAGCGCACCACTGCGGCGGGCCAGCCTGTCAGGTTGTGCGTCATCGTGTAGCTGAAGCCGGGGAAGATCTTGTCGTTGGTGGAAGTTCCGTGCGGCACCGCCGGGCTGAAGGAGACTGGCGAGAGCAGGACGTCGAAGTCATTCAGGAAGCCGTACATCGCGGCACGGAATTCGTCGAGCCGGGCCCAGTAGTTTGCGAAGCCGGCGATATCCGTGCGGTGGCGATCCAATTTGCTGAGCCAGCCCTCGAGAAGAGGATGCGTCTGGTGGCTGCCGATGCTTGTCAGAAAGGCGCGGAGGCCATCGCCGCCATCGATGCCGAGCATCTCCATTTCGAGGTCGTAGGAGCGCTCGATTTGCGAGGGACGGCACTCTGAGACGGACTTGACCGCGGCTTGGAGTGAAGAGGCTGCCTTCCGCACCGTGGCTGCTGTATCCGCATCGGCAGCCAGGATGCCGTTGTCGGTGAAGTACGCAACGCGCAAGCCGCGCAGCGTGTCTTCGCTTCGCGCCACGAAGGGCATGGGGACTACGGTCCGATCTTCGCCATCGGAGCCGAGCAGGATCGGCATCATGGTCCAAAGATCGTCCACATGGCGGGCCATGGGGCCGATCTGCCAGAGGGTCTCGATCCAGCCACCCGAGGGCGGCACGTGGCCGGTTCGGGCGAGGCGGCCGGAGGTCGGCTTGATGGTGGCGATCCCGCAGTAGTGGGCGGGAAGGCGCACGCTGCCAGCCGCATCGCTGCCGAGGCCGAAGGGTGAACCGCAGGCCGCGATCAGCGCAGCTTCGCCGCCACTGGAGCCGCCCGAAGTCCGCGTCGGGTTGTAGGGGTTGTTCGTGCGACCGAAGATCAGGTTGTCGCTCTCAAAGGCGAAGAGGACATCGGGCAGATTGGTGCGTGCGACGGGGATGCCGCCGGCGGCGCGGAGCCGCCCGACGAGCGTGGCATCGCGCTTTGAGGGCGGGTTATTGCGATAGCCGAGGGTGCCGGCCGAACAGACGGTGCCCTGGACCTCGATCGAGTCTTTGATCGAGAAGGGAACTCCGGCGAGTGGGCCGGCTGGCTTCGTTTTGTCCACGAGACGCGCCGCTTCGAGAGCGGAGTCGCGGAGGATTTCGACCGCGGCGTTCAGCGCCGGGTTGACGGCCTCCACGCGGTCCAGATGGGCAGTGATCAGTTCCACCGCGGAGATGGAGCCTTCGCGGATGAGCCCGGCCTGCCGCGTGCCGGAGAGAGAAAGTATGTCGAGCATGAGTGAGATTTAGTTTTCGGTAACTGCGAGGCGCTGGTTGGATTTCACGTTGTCCAGCTTTTGGTGCTTGCCGCTGGGCCAGTCGATTTCCACACTGGTGACTGTGGCATCTTTGCCAAGCCCGAACGTTAGAGCGAGATCGCTGGCGGAGCAGTAGCTGGAGCCGCTGTGTACGGTCTGCGTCTGTTTGCCCTGCGCACTGGTCACGCGCACGGCGGCACCGATGCCGTCGCGGTTGCTCTTCGTGCCGGTGAGCTTCAGTTGCAGCCAGTGATTGCGATTGCCGCCGTCATTGCGATAGAGCCGCGCAGGGCCGTTGTTGTTGGAGACGACGATGTCGAGATCGCCGTCGCCATCGAAGTCACCATAGGCGGCGCCACGGGCGACCAGGGGCTCGCTGAAGGCACCGTTGACGGGCTCGAACTTGCCAGCGCCCACGTTGCGGAACAGCAGCGGCAACTGGGCGTAGTGGATTTTCGGCTGCACGCGGGCGATCTCTTCTTCGAGGTGGCCGTTGGCGGCGAAGATATCGGGTTGCCCATCGAGATCGTAATCGAAGAAGAAGAGCCCGAAGGTCAGATTCAGGAGGCTGGCGCGGCCCACCGGCGAGCGGGGAGCTTCGTCCACGAACAGGCCTGTGCCTTCGTTGTGATAGAGGCCCAGCATTTGGTTCGAGAAGTTGCCGACGATGAGGTGCTGCCTGCCGGAGCGATCATAATCCACGGCGTCGGTACCCATCGCACCGCGGGCTACGCCGTCTTCACCGAAGGCAACACCGGCGGAGAGAGCCTCTTCTTTGAAGGTGCCGTTGCCGAGGTTGCGATAGAGCTTGTTGGGCTGCGTATCGTTGGCGACAAACAAGTCAGGCCAGCCATCGCCGTTGTAATCGAACACGGTGACGCCAAGCGATTTGCTGGTCTGCTCGCCCAGGCCGGCCTTTGTGGTGACGTCTTCGAATTTGCCGTTGCCCAGATTGTGATAGAGCTTCGCGGGGGTACCTTTGTAGGATTCCGGAGTGCAGTACGACTTCGCGGAACCGTCAAGAGAGCACCAGAGATCGGTTTGGGGCGTCCATTGGACATAGTTGCCAACGAAGAGATCGAGCTTGCCGTCCTTGTCGTAATCGAACCAGGCAGCGCTGGAGGCAAACTGGGCGTTGGCGATGCCGCTCTCTTTGGTGACGTCGCGGAACTTGCCGCCACCCTCGTTGTGAAAGAGGTGATCGCCGCCCACTGCGGTGATATAGACGTCGTCACGGCCATCGTTATCGTAATCGCCGATGGTCACGCCCATGCCGTGCACTTCGATATCGAGACCGCTGCCATGAGTGGCATCAGTGAACGTGCCGTTGCCGTTATTGTGATACAGCGCGGCGGTGGTGTGGCGGCCTTTCGCGATCCAGTCGCTGCCGTTGATCAGCAGAATGTCGGGCTTTCCGTCGCCGTCGGCATCGAAGAAGGCGACGCCGGAGCCCATGGTTTCGGGCAGCCATTTCTTGCCGGTGCGGCCGGCGTTGTGAGTGAAGTGAATCCCGGCGGCGGTGGTGATGTCGGTGAAGCGAACCGGTGCTGACGGAGCGTCAGCGGCCCGCGACTCGCGTGGCGTGCCCGCCAGCCACAGCAACGGCAGCAGGGCGAGGGGCGTAATCAGCAACGTGGTCGTGAATCTGTTGTCTCTCATTGTTGTCCTCGGGACTTGTCAGGCGCGGCTTTTCCGTCAGCGCCTGCGCGGATTCGTCGGCCTTGTAGCGAAGGAATAATTGTTCCTCGTGCGCGGCCAGATCGGCCTGCCCCAAACCACGGTAACAGAGCATCAGCGTGTAGTGCGCCTGCAGATCTTCGGAGTCGATCTCGAGAACGGTCTTGAGCGCGTTGACGGCTTCCGCGTAGCGACGCTGCAGGAACAGGATACGGCCGAGTTGATTCTGCACCACGCGGTCGCGCGGGTATTGGTCGAGCGTGGAGCGCAGGCTGCGGATCGCGCCATCGTAATCGCCATCGGCCTTTTGCGCGAGGGCCAGGAAGTAGTTGCCGCGCGCGAGGCCGGGCGAGAGCTGAAGTGCCTTCGCAACGTAGGGCTTCGCGGCATCGGTCTCGCCCTCCTGCACAAGAGCGCGACCGATGTTCAGCCAGCCATCGGCGTATTTGGGGTCTGCCTCGGTGACGCGGTGGAAGGCGTATTCGGCGCCGCGGATATCGCCCTGGAGGAGCAGGCCAATGCCCCAGTCATTCCAGCGTTCGCGATCGGCCTTCGTGACCTTCGGCGTCCAGTTAGTAGCGCCCAAAGCAACCTTCGCGCTGGTCTTCGCGATGGTGACGATCGGCATATCCGGCACTGGTTTGGAATCGAAGGAGTACTCGCGATTGTCGTGATCGAGGCCGGTATCTCCCGGTTTGGCGACGCCCGCGAACGCGAATTTGGTCAGGTAGTTGGAAAACTTTCGGTAGTTGAGCTTCGCTTCGAGGGTGATGGGGCCGACGGCATCCTTCGGGATGGTCATGCGGTAGTGGACGGTGTCATCGGCACCGGGTCCGATGAGGCGCACGTAGAGCACGCTGCGGGTCTGCCACGCGTTGCGCTTGTTGATGGGATTACCCGCGCCATCGAGCTGGTAGGACTTGTAGAAGTGCGCGCCCTTATCCACAGGGCCGCGGCCGTTATCATCGACAGTGCCGCTCCAGGCGAAGATCTTGCCATTGGCGTCGCGCGCCTGGAATTCCAGCCAGACATCGTAGGCGTCAACGGTGCCGGCGGGGAAGAGATGGCCCACCTTGCGGGTGCGCACGACGGCATCGATACGCACCGTGGAACCCGGTTGCAGCGCCACACCGGGGGCGTTCAGAGGCGCGGCGACTTTATCGACGTTGCGGATGGTGACCGCGCCGCCCTGGTCGGACTCTTCGCCAACGCCAAAGGTTGAGGAGAGCGTGGGGTTGTTGTCTGTTGCCTTGCGGCGTGTGGTGGCGGTATCGGTTTCAATCGGAGTTGCTGCAAAAAGATCCAGCGTGATGAAGCCGGATTGCAGGAATTTCTCGGTCTCGTTCAACTGCTTCGCGTCGTTATTGACGTACGGAATCGCGGTGTTGGCGGCAGCGAAACGATGGGAATGGATCATGCCATCGCGATTGCCGGGATCGTCCGACTTGATCATCGGCATATGGCAATCGCGGCAGTTCTGGGACTTCGGCGGATAGTAGAAAGAGCGCGCACCCTGACCGGATACGCCGCTCGCCTGCCAGCTATCGTATTCGTTGAAGCCACGCAGCCAGCGGTAGTTGTTCACGGGCTTATCCAGGTGGACTTTGTGGCAGCCGGCGCAGTACTCGGGGGAATCGAGGCGCATGAAGGGCTTGATGAAGGTCTGGCGATGCGGCTCGGGGTTCAGGTAGGTCAGGTAGTCGCCCACTTTGCGAAGGACGGGGTTTGTGCTGGACGCCAGGCGATGAAGCGGCGGGTACATCATGGTGATGCCGGCCTGACCCATGGTGCCTTCCACGTGAACGATGGAGTGGCAGGAGACACAGCCGAGACCGTTCTGGGCTTCGGGCGTTTCGAGCTGATCTTTGATGGGCTTATCGAAGCGGCCGTTGAAGAACACCGCGTGGTCGTGACAGCCGGCGCACCACTTGCTGCCCTGCGTACCGCTCAGTTCCTGCATGTGCAGGATGGAGGCTTTGTAGACAGGGTTATTGAACGATGCGAAGTGGTGCATGGAGCTCTTCCACTGCTCGTAGGCGTCTTTATGGCACTCGCCGCACAGCTTCGAATCCATGAAGAAATCGGAGGGGATGAGACCGCCGGTATTGGTCTTCGCGGAGGAGGGCCAGAAGGGAGACTTCGGGCCATCGCCTTCCTCCGTCATGGAAACGGGGACGACCTTCGGGTTGCGAATGCGGTCCGGCGACTGGTAGAAACGGAGGCCTGCGGCCAGAAAGGCCAGGGCGAGGATGGCGGCGCGCGCGCGCGGCAGCAGGATCATCAGGCCGATGACTGCCAACCCGATGTGCAGGTAGAGCGCGGTGTAGTGGTCGTGAGTGGCCCCGCGTAGGGCCAGGTAGACGCCGAAGAGCGACGCGAGCAGCAGTGGCGCGACGCGTCCGCTGGTGCGCCATTTCCAGATGAGCCAACCGCAGGCGGCAGTGCCGAGCACAAGGTGCAGCAGCACGTTGCCGACGTAGAAAAGCGTCGGCGACGGCAGGGCCGCAACATACGCGGCGTTCAGTATCGCAATGAGGGCAAGGAGGACCAGAATAGCAACTAGGATAGCGGATGTGCGCGGGGCTGCCAATAGTGGAAAAATACTAGGAGGCTCGACCCGCGGCCTGTTTATTGCGATGTGCCGCTTCTCCTGCGATGATGTGACAGGTCGCCTTTTGCGACGATGCGATGAACCGCTCTCCCACATATCGATTGCTGGCCGGACTGCTGGTAACCCTGCTGGCCGTGGGCGTGTATTCGGGCTACACGATCGTCCAGTTGCGGAGCCTGCGTAGCCTGCAATCGGGAACCATCGACCGGAATCGCCTGGACTCTCTGCTCCTGTTGCGCATTCAGAATGGCCTGAATTCCCTTGCTCTCGCCATGCGCGACATGCTGGATACGGAAGCCGAAGACGCTCGCGCGTATCCGCTCACCGCCTGGCAGGCGCAGTTTCGGCGCATGCGGGCCGATCTGGACGATGCGCTGACGCGAGAAGAACACGTGACGCTGACAGAGCAGGATCCGGCCCAGAGACGCTACCTTGCCGATTCATTTCGGCAGTTTTGGGATGCCACTGACCGCGTGTTTGCCATTGCAGCCAGGGGTGCCACCGACGAAGCGCGCACGCAGATTCGCGATTCGCTGCAGGCCCGCCAGACCGCGTTGAGCGCGGATGTGGCGCGATTGCTTGTGGCCAACAACCAGAGCGAAGAAGCGGCGGCTTCGCGTACGCAGGAACTTTATACATCGGCCGAACGAAACGTCTATGTCTTTCTGGCCGCGGTGCTGGTGGTGGTCATTCTCACCGGGTTGTATCTCGCCCAGTATGTGCGCCGATTGTTCGGTGAGGTGGCCCGGCTTTCGCAGGAGCGTCGGGAACTGGCGCAGCAACTGATCACGTCGCAGGAGAGCACGCTCCGCTCGATCTCCCGAGAGTTGCATGACGAATTTGGACAGATCCTGACCGCTATCGGTGCGATGCTGCAACGTGCTGATCGGCGGGCAGCGCGCGACGGCATATCGCCCCTGGAAGATCTGCGCGAGGTACGCGGGATTGTCCAGACGACGCTTGAGAAGATCCGTTCACTCTCGCAGGCGCTGCATCCCTCGGTACTCGACGAAGCCGGACTGGAGAGCGCGCTCACTGTTTATCTGGCCGGCTTTGAGCAGCGGACCGGGGTACACGTGGAGTACAGCAAGACGGGTGAGCGTCATGATTTAGATAAGGAAGTGGCCATACATCTGTATCGCGTGGTGCAGGAGGCGCTGAATAATGTGGTGCGGCATTCGAAATCGACGCGCGCGGCGGTTCGGTTGCGGTTCGGTGCCGACGCGCTGGTGATTGAAGTGGAAGATGAAGGAGTGGGCTACGCGAAGGTGGCGACCCGCGGCCTTGGTCTGGTCTCCATGCGCGAGCGGACCGAGATGGTGCACGGCAGAATTGAGTTCCTGACGGGAGCAAACGGCGGGGCGCTGGTGCGGGCGACCGCGCCATATAGTTTTACGGAGACAAATGCCTGATAACGACATCACGGTACTACTGGTGGACGATCACAGCCTGGTTCGGCATGGCTTTCGCCGCATGCTGGAAGATGAAGCGGGCATTACGGTAGTGGGCGAAGCAAGCGACGGGTTCGAGGCGGTGAAAGCCGCGCTCGCATTGCGTCCGGACGTGATTGTGATGGATTTCGCGCTGCCCAGCATGAACGGCGCAGTGGCGACGCGGCGGATTCTGGCGAAGTTTCCGGAGGCGAAGGTGCTGATGCTCAGCATGCACGCGGAGCCGGATTACGTGCGAACGTGTCTGGACGCTGGAGCGCGCGGTTACCTGCTGAAGAACGCAATGGATCTGGAACTGGTGGACGCCGTTCGGAAAATCGCGGCGGGTGAGCAGGTGCTGGATCCGCGAATGGGCCGTCTGGGTGGCTCTCATGAGCCCGCGCCGACGCTGAGCACTCGCGAACTGGAGGTTCTCCAACTGATCGTACATGGCAAGTCGAACAAGGAAATCGCGATCGTGCTGGGGCTCAGCGCGAACACTGTGGCTGTGCACAGGGCCAACATCATGGAGACACTGCAGATTCACAACACCGCGTCGCTGGTGGTTTATGCGATCCGCACGGGACTGGTGAGTATTGCATGAGTGACGGGTTGACGCGGCGTTCGTTTATGGGGGCTGGTGCGGCGTCGCTGCTACTGGGCGCGCCCCCGTCTCCGCTCAAATTTCGTCTCACCGATGTAACCGCAGCAGCGGGCATTGATTTTCGCCACAATAGCGGTGCCTACGGTGCGAAGTATCTGCCGGAGACGATGGGTTCCGGGTGCGCGTTTCTCGATTACGATAACGACGGCTGGCTGGATATTCTGTTGATCAACGGAGCCGACTGGCCCGGTCATGTACGGGGCGGTCCCAGCACGATGCGGCTGTATCGAAACAATCGCAACGGCACTTTCACGGACGTCACGAAGGCCGCCGGGCTGGCCGTGGAGATGTATGGCCTTGGCGTGGCAGTGGCCGACTACGACAACGACGGCTTCCCGGATATCTACGTCACAGCGGTGGGGCAGAATCGATTGTTCCACAACACGGGCCGCGGCACGTTCATCGATGTAACGGACCACGCGGGGCTGGGTGGCCGTAGTTCTTTCAGCACGTCGGCACTGTGGTTCGATTTCGATCGCGACGGCCTGCTGGATCTGTTTGTCTGCAACTACGTACGCTGGTCGCCGGAACATGATGTGTTCTGCAGCATTGACGGGAAGAGCAAGTCATACTGCACACCGGAGGCTTATCATGGCTCCACCTGCTGGCTGTTTCGGAATAAGGGCAATGGAACTTTTGAGGATGTGACGGCGAAGAGCGGGATCTTCGACGCCAGTTCGACGGCACTGGGTGTGGCGATGCTGGACGACGATCGCGACGGCTGGCCGGATCTTGTAGTGGCGAACGATACGCAGCCCAACAAGCTTTATCGCAACCTTCGCAACGGGACGTTTGAAGACGTGGGTGTGCACGCGGGCGTGGCGTTCAGCGAGGATGGGCGGGCGCGCGCGGGCATGGGAATCGATGCCGCCGATTTTGATAACTCCGGTGTGGTCGGAATTGCGATCACAAACTTCGCCGATGAAATGATTGCGCTGTACCGGCAGGGGCGCGGCGGGGTGTATGCGGACGCGGCGGTGGGTGCAGGAATTGGGCAGCCTTCGCGGTCGCGGCTGGGCTTCGGCTGCTCATTTGCAGATATCGATCTTGATGGTCACCTGGATCTACTCGCGGTGAATGGACATATTGATGAAAGCGTCCGCAATAATCCTGGGCGCATGCCAGGCGCTAAAGGTGGGTACGCGCAACCGCCGCATCTGTTTCTGAACGATGGCAAGGGTGTGTTTCGCGATGTGGCCGCGACTGCCGGTGGCGGCTTCGCCACACCGAAGGTTGGCCGCGGTCTGGCGTATGGAGACTTCAATCGCGATGGTGCGCCGGATGTGCTGATGACGACGAATCAGGGGTCGGCATATCTTTATCGCAATGAGGTGACGGGCGGGAACCGGTCGATTCGGTTTCATCTGCGCGGGACGAAATCGAACCGGGACGCGATAGGTGCGATAGTGCGGGTTACAACGTCGGAAGGCACGCAGTCGCGCATGGTGAAGACGGGGTCGAGCTATTTGTCGCAGTCGGAATTGGCGGTGACGTTTGGAATCGGACGGCAGGAGAAGGCGAACCGGGTAGTGATGGAGTGGCCGAGCGGGGCGACGCAGGAGTTTAAGGATGTGAAGCCCGGCGGGTACAAGTGTACGGAAGGCGCGGGATTGGTGGCGCTGGGGGGGTATTGAGTTTGTTATTTATTGTTGCGATGGCGGTTTATCCAACAATCTGAAGTTGATCTCGATCATGGCGCGGGTATTTACCGGCATACCATCCTTGAGTCCCGGCCTGAAAACCCATCGCTGCGCGGCCTCGACAGCTTTCTGGTCCAGGCCCGGATCGAGCGACCGGGTTACCTTAAAATCGCGTGGCCTGCCATCTGTGCCAATGACGACGGCAAGTACCACCGTGCCCTGGATTTTGGCTGCTCGCGCTTCCTCGGTGTAATCGGGGTCTACCTTGCTGGCCAGCGTCGGTTGCGTTACGCCGTTGCCCGCCTGGAAAATCGGGCCTGCGATAGGGGTTGGCGGCTGAGTTGTGGGCGAATTCGCCGCAACCGCCGCCGTCACGCGCGGTCGCATCGCTGCCATGAGATCTTCCACCGGAGCGGCGGTGTAACCGGACGGCACCTGGAACATGGAATCCGCGATTGCCGCACTGGAGATTTCCACCAGTTCGTCAGTCATCTCCGCTACTGGACTATTGGCATCGAAATTAACTGGAGTGCCACCTGGGGCGGGCATCTGCGCCGCCAGCGTAGCGAGTATGGGTACAAAAATCTGGACGTTTGACCGGAGCCTCACGGACCTTCGATTGTTCATTTCCTTCGTCATTGAGGACAAGCTTTCGCCCAGCGAGGGGAGCTGGCTGAAAGCTTTCAGTATGGCGTCGCCGGAATCCATACCGGGCAGGGTCTGCGCGTTCGCGTCGATGAACTCCCGGATCGCTGGATTACGCGCGGTCTCTTCCGGCGTCGCCATCCAGATCTGTGTGATCATTTTCATGAACGTCGTCACCGGCGTTGTCGGTCCCAAAGCCGCGCTGAGCGACATGGTGATCTCATGCTCCTCAGCCTGGATTCCGTGAATCTGTTCCGTTCGCCCGGTTAAGCGAGCGCTGGAATCGACCTTCATCGACGCGAGCACCGCGCTCGCGGCGGCCGGGGCCTGCGTCAGGATGCGCGTGGTCTCGTCCAGAAACTGGCTGACCGCTATGTTGGCGAAATGGCTGGTTGCTGTGTCGAGCAGGATCACCCGTCCATTGGGCGTATCCGCGATCATGGTCAGCTGGCCGAATTTCATCCGCGTCTTTCCGCCCCGGATCAAAATCGCTCTGTCGGCCAGTCCCATTGCGGAGAAAGCCGCGCCGAACCCCTGACTGAAGGCCGGGGGCAACGTCGGATTCGCCTTCCCCTCCATCCGGTAGAGCAGGGTGGTATCGGCGCTCAGAAGCGCCGGGAGCAACAGAAGGGAAGCGATACCGGCGGTGTGACGAAGGCGCATGGAGAACTCCTGCCCAAGCTTAGCGCGGTTGCCGAAGTTGCGCTTGACACTTTTCAATGGTAAGTGTATTCTTACCGTAAGTTACAGATTACCAAGAAAGACAGTTCGATGCTCTGGGCGACGCCACTCGTCGCGCGATTCTCGACCGTCTGTTGAAGGGTCCGGTCAGCGTCGGGACGCTCTCCGGCGCTTTCCCGATCAGCAGGCCGGCGATTTCACAGCATCTGCGAATTTTAAAAGACGCGAGGCTGGTGTCCGATACGGCGGCAGGCACCCGCCGGGTTTATCAACTGAATCCGGAAGGCTTCGAATCCGTCAGAGCGTATCTGGACCGCTTCTGGGGCAACTCACTCCACTCATTCAAGAAGAAAGTGGAAGGAAAGTGAGAGGAAAATCAGCATGATAGAACCGGTCCGCAAGTCAGTTACGGTGAAGGCCACGCAGGAGCAGGCGTTTCGCGTGTTCACGGAGGGCTTCGATACGTGGTGGCCGCGCGAGCATCACATCGGCAAATCGCCCATGAAGCGCGCGATCATTGAAGGCCGCCTGGGCGGTCGTCTTTACAGCGAGCAGGTGGATGGCACGGACTGCCCGTGGGGCAGTATCACGGTCTGGGAACCGCCACAGCGTTTTGCCTTCGCGTGGCTGATCAATGCGACGTGGCAGTTTGAGCCAGATATGTCGATTGCCCGCGAGGTGGAGGTCACCTTTACCCCCGCGGGCGAAGACAGCACCGTCGTGGAATTGGTGCATGGCAAGTTCGAGCGCATGCCGGGCAACGATGGAGCAACCATGCGCGGGCACGTAGGCGGGGAGATGGGCTGGACCGGCCTGATGGAGATGTACAAGGCGCGCGTGGACGCGTAGGCGGCGACCCTCAGGAATTCGCGAGCAGCCTGTGCTGGCTGACCGCGTAAGCATCGGTCATCCCCGCCACCTGATCGCAGACCAGACGCAGCTTCAGATAAAGCCGCTGCGTGGCGGGATCGATGGTGGGGAAGACCCGGTGCAGGTCGCGTTCGTACGCGTTCCGATAGTTGTCGGAAATGATGGAGTAAATTTTGTTGCTGAAGCCCTTGTCATCGCGGACGTCAGGGGCTACACCTTCCCAGTACAGATCCAGCAGATCGTGAATAACTTTGCGGCCCATGATTTCCAGACGCAGCACTTCCTGCGAACTGAAAATGTGGCGTTTCACGACCGCCTTGCACGCCAGGTAGACGCGACCGAGACGGGACTGGTTCACGAGTTCGTAGCCATACTCGCCAGCCATGATCCTGTCGTAGGAAGACTGGAATTCGTCAAGCGCGGCGGGAATCAGGCGCGACATCAGGACGGTCCGAAAGGCCTGCGCGAAGACGTCGCCCGCGCCGTAGCCCGCCAGACCACGCAGTCCCACCAGCGCCTGAGCGTCCTGCGCCAGTTGGTTCGCCTGACCGTCGGCACCGAAGCGCTCCAGTTCCTCGATCATCTCCTGCCAGCGGAAGATGCGTTTGCGGACGCCGTCTTCAAGGTCAATGCAGACGTTCACGATGTCGTCGGCGGCTTCCACCAGATAAGTGATCGGATTGCGCGAGACACCGGTGCCGGTCTCGTCCTGAACGCTCGTGATGAGGTCGCGTTCAGTCTCGAAGAAGCCAGGCTTGGAGCGTTCGTGGTTTGACACGCTGGTGTCACGGCCCGCGACCACGTACTTACAGGCCGCGGAAAGCGTACCGTAGGTGAGATTGAGGCCGTGGGGATCGCTCAGCACCTGCAAACGCGCGGCGAGGCGAACCATCTGTGCGTTGCCATCGAACTGGACGAAATCCTGCGCGGCGGGAGTGAAGACCGGG